>QXXL01000008.1 GCA_009911505.1 Lachnospiraceae bacterium
TTTCAGACTTCAATTTCTGGCCGGATGGAGTACTAGTACTCATTCACCTCGAACTTATACCCCATCCCCCAAATCGTCTTAATATACTCCCCGCGCTGCCCCAGCTTGTTCCTCAGCTTTTTCACATGCGTATCAATCGTCCTGGCATCTCCAAAATAATCATAATTCCAGACATGGTTTAAAATCTTTTCCCGCGAAAGGGCAATTCCACGGTTTTCTATAAAATAGGCAAGCAGCTCAAACTCCTTAAAGCTAAGCTCCACACGCTCCCCGTCCACAGTCACTAAGTGCGCCACCTTATCCATAATAATGCCGCCGATATCTATAGCGTCTTCCTCCGCCACCCGGTTCGCCCGGCGTAAAATTGCGCCGACACGGGCAACCAGGATCTTAGGGCTAAAAGGTTTGGAAATATATTCGTCTACACCTAAATCAAACCCCTGTAGCTCATCGTTTTCATCACCCTTGGCCGTCAGCATAATTATTGGAACCTTGGAGGTTTCCCGGATCTCCCGGCAGACATCCCAGCCATTAATTTTGGGCATCATAATATCCAAAATAATTAATGCAATGTCCTTATCCCTATAAAACAAATCAAGCGCTTCCTCACCATCGCTTGCTTCCAGAACCTCAAAATTGTCCCGGATCAAAAAATCCCGGATTAGTTTGCGCATCCTGCTCTCATCGTCTACCACTAATACTTTTATTTTCTCCATCGCAGCTCCTCATTTCTCGTTTTTAAGCCCATTTTAACAGGCAAATATGAAAAAAATATGTTTTAGATACCAGACACACCCTCCTTTTCCTTTAATTTGTCCTCACGCTCTTTCAGCTGGGCTTCCCAGTGTTCGTATTTTTCAATCAAGGCATTCTCATAATTGATAATGTTGATATTGCCGCTGGTAGCAGTTACCGCAAACATTCCGATTACAATTAAAAGAAGCACCACGCAGACCGACAGGCAGGTTTTAAATTTGAGCTTATAATCTACGTTTTTGACCTCTGTCTTATGGACAATTTTAGTTTTCACTTCGGTCCTGGCCCTAGGTTGTGCCTCCGGCAGCTGCCGGCGGGGCATTTGGCGGGCAGGCGGGGCTGCTGCCGGGGCGGCAACAGGGATGGGTGGAATTGTGTCATTGTTGATAGAAGGGTTTGTCCATAAGTATTCCTGCAGCTCATACAAAAACGCATATCCCACTGGCGTCTCAAACAAGCGCTGGCTGACCATTTGGCGGTATACCCGAAATACCACCTCAGGATCGGTAAGATCCGCACTATTTTTAACATAGCGGATCCCCTCCGCTTCTTTGAGCGCCTTTTCCATCATCTTTTCATCCGGAAAGGCAAATCCCACTGCCTCATAAGGTATTTTTTCCATACTCCCTCCGTATTCTCACTCTCTGTAGTTTTTAGGCTCTTTTTAAATGTATTATAATAAAAAAACACCGGAAACGCAATCATTTCCGGTGCTGGCGCTCCAATTGTTCGGAACGCTTCATAATTTTTTCTGCATATTCAGTGTAATCGGCCTGTTTCCCCCGCATTATGGCATCCCTGCTGCCGTTGTAAACCATTAGTACTGTCCCAATATCGCCGTGCTTTCGGAACAGCTCCGCCAGATAATCTGCCGCAAGCATAATATTCCCTTTTGCATCGTAAATATCTTCTATGCCTAATTTTTGCATACGGTCCTTGTGGTAGAGCATATTAATCTGCATAAGCCCTTTGCAGTTGCCGTTCTGTGCCTGGGGGTTGCCGGAAGACTCCGATTCCATGATTGCTTCTAGCAGCTCCGGGCAAATCCCGTACTCCCCGCCGATTTCCTCGCAATACGAAGCATATTCCGCTGCAATAAACGTATCTGCATTTTCTGCCGAAAGCTTTACCTGTGCCGAAAAACAGGCTGATGTTACCAATAATAAGAAAAGCGCCCTTTGTACCCTTTTTTTATGATGCATATGACCCCTCCGGAATTCTTAATAATCTATTATATGCAACTGTCTCCCGATTATATAATTCTATGGGAAAATTCCGGATTTATACCTGTTTTCATTAAAAAGTTTGTTTTTTTCCAAAAAAAGAAAGCAGCTTTTAATGCTGCTTCTTTTAGGAGAAGGTATTTTACTATGGGGTATAGTAAAACAAAAAATATATATAAGGTATTGGGGGGTTTTACAGCTATTATACTATCACAGCCAACGCCATAAGTGTTCACAAATGTTACAATTTATTCCAGCTATTTTTATGCATTTTATACAAAAAGCTTCAAAGGAATTTGGAAAAGGCGGAATGCCAAACACTACGGTTTCGCATTCCGCCTCTCCTTTTCCTTTTTATCTGTTGTAACGTTTTACTGCTTATTTAGAAGATGTCATTTTCTCTTCCTGGCTGCGGATCATCTTGCGGACCATTTCACCGCCGATAGAACCTGCCTGTGCAGAGGTAAGGTCCCCATTGTATCCTTCCTTCAACGGTACACCGATTTCAGACGCTACTTCCTGTTTAAAACGGTTTAATGCCTCTTTTGCTTCAGGAACTTCTACTCTGTTTCCTCTACTTGAACTTGCCATGGTATTGCACCTCCATAGTTTTTTCTCCGGCTGCGCCGGTTTTTTGTATTTGGATAAACGCTGTTTTGTTTATCCTAGATATAGTATGGTGCAAATCCATTTTTTTATGTTTGGAAAGTTCAACCAAAAATTATCCTTCGTACAGGCTTTTAAGCAGCGCTATTTCTTTTGCGTACCCTGCTTCGTCGTTTGGGGTTTCCAGTATAATGGGAAGGCCCTTAAGCGCAGGGTGGTTTATCACCTGTTTCATAGTTTCTAACCCAATATGGCCTTCGCCAATTTTTTCATGCCGGTCTTTGTGGGCCGAAAGGGGGTTCATACTGTCATTCATATGGATTGCCTTTAAACGCCCAAGCCCAATAATGTGATCAAACGTATCTAATACACCGTCCAAATCGTTTACAATATCATACCCGGCGTCCCAAACGTGGCAGGTGTCAAGGCAGACGCCCATTTTCCCATCCAGCCTGACCTGATCCAAAATAGCGCGCAGCTCTTCGAAATTCCTGCCGATCTCTGTACCCTTGCCTGCCATTGTTTCTAAAAGCACAGTAGTCGCCTGATCAGGGGACAGCACTTCGTTCAAAAGAGAAGCCGTTAAGGCGATGCCCTCTTCGCTGCCCTGCCCTACATGTGAGCCGGGATGGAAATTATAGTAATTCCCAGGGATATATTCCATACGGAGCAAATCGTCTTTCATCGTCCTTTTTGCAAAATCACGGATATCCTCTTTTGCAGCGCAGGCGTTTAGTGTATACGGGGCATGGGCTACCAGCTTTCCAAAGTCATGTCCGTCTGCAATAGCAAGGAATTTAGCTACATCTGTTTCATCAATATCTTTGGCTTTGCCACCACGGGGGTTACGTGTGAAAAACGCAAATGTATTTGCGCCCAGCTTAAGGGCTTGTCTGCCCATTGCCTCGTAGCCCTTCGATGCTGATATATGGCTTCCTATATATAACATATTGTCCTCCTGTTACTGTTTTACAATTGACGGATACGCTCCAATGCCGCCAGCGTATTTTCATATGTCCCAAATGCAGTCAGCCTAAAATACCCTTCGCCGCTTGGTCCAAAGCCAGAGCCTGGTGTCCCTACGACATTCGCATGTTCAAGCAAATGATCAAAAAAGTCCCAGGATGTCATGCCTTCAGGCGTCTTTAACCAGATATAAGGGGCATTGGTTCCGCCAAATACAGTATATCCGGCTTCCTTAAGGCCCTGCTTGATTGCCGCTGCATTCTTCATATAGTAGGCAACCTGTCCCTTTAGCTGGGCTTTTCCTTCCGGAGAATAGACGGCTTCCCCTGCACGCTGCACGATATACGGTGCGCCGTTAAATTTGGTCCCGTGCCGCCTTGCCCACATGTCACGCAGGGATACGCCGCCGCACTTTAGCTCTTTTGGCACAACTGCATATCCTAAACGTACGCCGGTAAACCCTGCGTTCTTTGAAAAGCTTTTAAGTTCTATGGCGCAAGTTTTGGCCCCGTCACACTCATATATAGAGTGTGCCACATCCGGTTCCGAAATATAAGCTTCATAAGCCCCGTCATAAATAATAACAGCGCCCACCCGGTTCGCATAATCGACCCATCCTTGAAGCTGCCCCTTCGTAAGCGTCGTCCCAGTCGGGTTATTCGGCAGGCACAAATAGATTAAATCTGGCGTCTCCTGCGGAAATTCCGGTACAAAATGATTTGTTGCTGTACACGGCATATAAATCACATTGCTCCAGCGTTCCGTATCCGGATCATATGTCCCGGTACGCCCCGCCATCACATTGGAATCCACATAAACCGGATAAACCGGATCACACACTGCAATCTTAGAATCCGCAGCAAACAGCTCCTGGATATTCGCCGAATCGCTCTTGGCCCCGTCCGATACAAAAATCTCATCCTCCGAAATATCGCATCCCCTATCGCGGTAGTCATTCTGCGCAATCGCTTTCCTCAAAAAATCATACCCAAGATCCGGCGCATAGCCATGAAACGTATCCGCATTGCCCATTTCATCTACAGCCTTATGCATCGCGGCAATAATTGCCGGCGCAATCGGCTGTGTCACATCCCCAATGCCAAGGCGGATTATTTTTGTCTCCGGATGGGCGGAAGAGTAGGCATTTACTTTTTTCGCAATCGTGCTAAACAAATAACTCCCTGGTAACTTCTGGTAATTGGTATTAATCTGAAACATATGATTTCTCCTTTACTGTAATTTAATCTTTAAAAATTTTTTCTGCCAGTTATACGGCCTTCGGGCAGGAAGAAAGGGGCTTCTGCCTACAGCTCAATCTCACCCTCAAACACCGTTTCCGCCCTCCCTGTCATATAAACCACATTTTCCTTCCGATCCCACTGGATCCGCAAATCCCCCCCAGCTAACTTCACCGTAACCTCATCTTTCGTCCTCCCGTTTAACACAGCCGCCACAGCCGCCGCACAGGCTCCTGTCCCGCATGCCAGTGTCTCGCCCGAGCCGCGCTCCCAAACGCGCATACGGATTGTTTCTTCGTCCAGTACGTTCACAAATTCGGTATTCACACGTTTAGGAAAGCGTTCATGCTTTTCAAACAAAGGCCCAACCTTCTCCAAATCCAGCCCTCTGACATCCTCCTGCAAAATCGCCACACAGTGCGGATTTCCCATAGATACACAGGTGACAATATATTCCTCCCCTCCGGCACAAAGGGGCTGCCCTACTACTTCGTCCGTATCTGCAACTACCGGGATCTTCTTTGCCGTAAGCCCGGGGGCGCCCATATCCACCTTTACAAATGCCACCTTCCCGCCTTCTACGGATAAATCCAGCATCTTAACACCGCTTGGCGTTTCCACGCTGATCCGCCCCTTATCTGTAAGCCCCTTGTCATATACAAACTTTGCCACACAGCGGATCCCGTTGCCGCACATCTCCCCACTTGAGCCGTCCGCATTATACATATCCATTTTAAAATCCGCATGCTCCGATGGCTTAATCAAAATCAGCCCATCTGATCCGATCCCAAAATGGCGGTCGCTGATCTTTTTTGCCACCTCCGAAGGATGCTCCACCGTTTCCCTAAAGCAATCCACGTACACATAATCATTCCCAATTCCATGCATTTTTGTAAACTTCATGATCCATCCTTTCTAAAATACCAGCCATCCGCGCCAATCACCGCATCATAAGCACCATCTGGGCCATTTCCACAATCCCTACCCCGCTTTGCATACTCCGCTTCTGCAAATAGCGGTGCGCCTCCTGCTCTGTCATATGGTTCCTCTCCATCAATATCCCTTTTGCCTGGCCAAGCACCCGTTCCTCTTCCTTTGTCCGCTTCCTGCCTGCCCTTTTCCCTTGCGGCAGGCAGGCCGACATCATCTGCACCGTATCCAGCAGCTCATGTACTTTAAGCGGCATGCGCAGGCATACCACATCCTGCTCGCCCACACCCTCACAAACAGCTGCGGACGCCAAAAGAAGCATCTGAAACTGGGGCGGCAGATCATCCCGCAGCTCTGAATACGCCATATCCATAAACCGGTACCCACAGACTACAATCCCGCCGGGCAGCTCATGTGCATGCTGCAGTATCTGCGCGCCTGCTGTGCAGACTGCGCAGATCTCATACCCATTTTGCTGCAGGATGCGCTTGATATACATGCCGTTTTCTTCCTTTGGAAATACAATCAATATTTTCATGGCCGTATACCACGTTATATTTTATATAAATATTCATTGATTTCCCATTCCGTCACCTGTTTATTGTACTGAACCCATTCAGCTTTTTTTGCCCTTGAATATTTTTCACTGATATGTGATCCCAGCACCTGCCTTATCCATGTATCTTTTTCAAATTCCCGGATGGCTTCCCCCAAATCCGCAGGCACGGCTTGCACCCCAAGCGCTTCTTTTTCCTCAGGGCACATCTGAAACGCGTTTTCCGAAATGGCTGCCGGAGGCATAATTTTGTTTTGTATGCCGTCTAAGCCCGCGGCAAGGCATAGCGCTAGTACCAAATACGGGTTTGCCGAAGGATCGGGGCTGCGCAGCTCAATGCGCGTGCCTTCGCCCCGCGCTGCGGGAATCCGTATTAGCGGGCTTTCCTTTGCTGCCGGCCAGTCAATATAAACCGGGGCTTCATATCCCGGTACCAGGCGCTTATATGAATTAACAAGGGGGTTCGTGATTAAGGACATGCCTTTTATATGCCTTAAAATACCGCCGATAAAATAAAACGCTTCTTTACTTAAGCCCAGCTGCCCGGACGGGCCGTCAAATAAATTCCTGCCATCCTTTAAAAGCGACATATTAACATGCATTCCCGATCCATTGATTCCGGATTTAGGCTTTGGCATAAAGCTGGCAAATAAGCCGTGCCGTTTGGCAATCGTTTTTACCGCCAGCTTAAACGTCATAATATTATCCGCCGCTTCAAGCGCCTCGCTGTATTTAAAATCAATTTCATGCTGGGCCGGGGCAGACTCATGGTATGACGCTTCGATTTCAAATCCCATTTCCTCCAATGCAAGCACCATATCACGCCTTGCATTTTCCCCCAAATCCACTGGGCCTAGTTCAAAATAGCCCGCTTTTTCATGGCTAATTGTCGTAGGCTGCCCGTTCTCATCAGTATGGAATAAGAAAAATTCACATTCCGGCCCTACATCAAAACGATACCCCAAATCTTTCGCTTCGGCAATAGTTTTATTCAGAATATATCTGGGATCCCCCGGAAACGGCAAATGATCCGGGCGGAAAATATCACATATCATGCGCGCCACTTTTCCCTGCTGCGGACGCCAGGGAAAAGTGACAAAGGTGTCCAAATCCGGGTGCAGGTACATATCCGACTCCCCGCTGCGTACAAAGCCTTCTATAGAAGAACCGTCAAACATACACTCGTTATTTAATACCTTTTCAAGCTGGCTAGACGTAACCGCCATGTTTTTTAACGTCCCGAACATATCTGTAAACTGCAGGCGGATAAATTCCACCCCCTCCTCTTCAACAATCCGAATGATATCCTGTCTCGTATATGTATTCATTATTCGCCGCCCCTTTCTTTTATATTTCCAATCAGCCCGCCATGCAAAACGACAGCACCTTCCTATACTCCATTGTGCCTCCGAACAAATCTAACGCACTCCCGACGGTTGCATTTAACCGCCCTTTTCCTTCCTGTTTCAGCTCCTCTAAATCTGCAAAGCTTCCGATCCCCCCCGCATAGGTAACTGGGATTTTGCCCCAGCTTCCCAAAAGCCGTACAAGCGGAACCTCAATGCCTTGCGCCTTCCCCTCCACATCAACCGCGTGGATGAGAAATTCATCCGCGTATACGCTTAAGCGCTCCAGAAGCTCCCGGGAAATTTTTTCACTGGTAAATTTCTGCCAGCGGTCCGTTACAATATAATACTCGCCGTCCTCCCCCATCCTACAGCTTAAATCCAGTACCAAACGCCCCTTTCCTGTTATGCGCACCAGCTTTTGCAGATTTTCATAATTGACCTTGCCTCCAGAAAATACATAAGAAGTCACAATTACATGGCTTGCGCCAGCCGCAAGAAAGTCCTTGGCATTTTCCGCACAAATGCCGCCGCCCACCTGCAGCCCCCCCGGATAGGCGCCCAGGGCAGAAAACGCCTGCTGCCTTGTCGCTTCATAGTACATACTGCCAGCATGGTTTAACAGGATAACATGGCCCCCTTTTATGCCGTCCTGTTTATAAAACTGCGCATAAAATGACGCATCCTGCTTTGACACAAAATTTTCCTGCGCCTTATTATCTATGTCGGTTAAACTGCCCCCAACTATCTGTTTTACTTTACCGTTATGTATATCAATACATGGCCGAAATTCCATTACCCATTCCCCCTCCTGCTTCCACTGGTTATTTGAACCCCAAGCAGTTTCCTTTCTTCTTCCTTAAGCTGCCTGTATTCTCCCGGTACAAGCGCATCGTCTAGCCAAAGCCCTCCCATTGCAACGCGTTTTAGAAAAAGCACCTGCATGCCAACCGCCGAAAACATCCTCTTTACCTGATGGAAACGCCCCTCGGTCAGCACAACGCGCACCTTTGAAACATCCCCTTTTGCCAACACCGTAAGCCCTGACGGCTTTGTCAGGGAATCATCCCCGATATCAAGCCCCATTTTAAAAGCTTCTACCTCTTTGTCTGTCACCCTGCCCAAAACCTTGGCTTCATAGACCTTTTCCACATGCTTTACGGGGCTTAGCAAATTATGGGAGAGCATCCCGTCATCTGTAATCAAAAGCAGCCCTTCTGTATCCAAATCCAGCCTGCCTACCGGGGAGAGCCCTTTTCGTTTATCCGGAATATAGTCCATCACCGTTTTATGTAAAGCATCATGCCGTGCCGTGACACAATCCCCCGGCTTATAAAACATATAGTACACAAATTCCTGGTACCGTACCTCTTCCCCCAAACAGCAAACCTTCTGCACTGCCGGATCTACCTGCTGTTTTGGACTTACCTTATTGCTGCCATCTACTGTGACAGCGCCCTGCTTTATCAGCCGTTTTACATCACTCCTGGTCCCTGCCTGCATATCTGCCAGTAGTTTATCCAGACGCATCCAATCCCTCCTTGTGCAAACCAGTATTGGGCATGCCGTTATGGCCCCGCCACAAAATGGCCCAGCCAGCACCCAGAATACGTGGTGACAGAAAGGATCTTTTTACCTTAGGCCTTACATCCCACATATCCTGGCTACTGGCCAAAAAACCAAAGCCTGCACTGACATTACCATATTTTGCCGCCGCACGCAAGTACTGTCCGCCGCTTTGCCGCGGTGCAATATTAATGCTGCCGGGGTTAAAACCAGCCCAGGAGCCTGCCGGCCCAATACAATAGCCCCAGGACCCAGGAACTAAACACCCCATATAAAATCACAGGCCCAGCAATCGTAAAAATTTTACACCCGATTCCAAATACCTGACCCTCTGCTTGTGTGCAATAAAGACCAACAAAATTTAAGAATTTCTTAAGAAAATTGGGCTTTTTCCAATTTTTGGATTAACTTGCCATGGTTTCTGCTTGTTTCATCAACTCGACAACGAAAGAATCATTACATATCAAATTTAGTTCAATCCGCCCACCAGAAAACACGGATACCTTTTCCACCAATTTACGAATAACTTCTGGTCTGTATTCAGATAGTATCCAGATATCTTTCGCATTTCCTGTAATACAATTCATCTGCTCTACTCTGTTCTTCAGCTCTTCCAATTTCATGCTTTGCTCTTTCACGAACGAAGCAAATTTATCCGACTCGCTTTGTCTGACTGTTTGTATACTCAAAAACTGCTCCTTCGTAATTTTACCAGCCCGGTAATCTTCATACAAATCAAGCTTGCCGCTCTGCAAACGTTCCATCTGCCATTTCGCTGATTCTATTTGTTTTTCAAGTTTTTCTACTTCCTGATTACCGGACGCCTTTTTTTGCACATGTTGGTCTATCAGTAATTTAGCAAGCATACGCACAATATGGAGAGTATTTGCTTTTACTTTTTCGATATCTTCATGCAGGCACGCACATTCAGAATTAGGCATATCTCTTGACTGCATACAAAACAAATGCGTTATTTTGCCATTTGACTTCTGTAATTTTCTTCCACAATACCCACACACAAAAAGATTATTCTTGCGCTGGCCTGCAGTATTAGAATTAATGGCTTTTACCCGTTTTTTCAATGAAACACCAGCAGCATAAAAAATCTCTTGGGAAATAATGGCTTCGTGTGTTCCATTTACAACCACCCATTCTTCTTTGGGCAATTTTCGCATTTTTCCAGTACTGACGCCAACTGTTTCACGAGTGCCTGAAATCATTTTTCCAGTATACCGTTCATCTTTTAATATCCTGCAAACTGTCGTTCCATGCCAGACCGGAATATCACCCATAACTTTGCCATTATAGGCATATCCTAATTGCTTTTTTCTTGTAACTGGCGGAACGATTCCTTTCTCATTCAGTTTTTGTGCAATCTCAGTTGTACTAAATCCATCAATACAATATTCAAAAATATCCTCCACTACACTTCGGGTATCCTCGTCCACTATGAGTTTATGCTTATCCTTTGGATCTGTTAAATATCCATAAAAGGCTCCTCCACCCCAATATTGCCCACGGCGATTCCTCGTTTTTATTGCACTCCGAACCTTTATAGACAAATCTTTGCTATACAAACCGTTAATAAGATTACGGAGAGCCAATTCCAATCCACCAGTAGTTCCCACATAATCGCTGCTGTCAAACCCATCATTTACTGAGATAAATCTGGTTCCAAACAATGGGAGTATCAATTCCAGATATGCCCCTACTTCCAAATATTCCCGCCCAAATCTGGATAAATCTTTTACCATAATGCAATGGATCTCTCTTTGCCGAACAAGTTCCATCATATCCATAAACCGAGGCCTTTTGAAGTTAGTGCCACTGTACCCATCGTCACAAAATTCAATAATCTCATAATTCTGGATTTGTGGATGGCTATGGTAATAATCCAGTAGGAGCTTCCTTTGATTTCCAACGCTGTTGCTCTCGGTTTTACTGTCTGAGGCTCTAATATCCTCATCTTCCATGGATAATCGGATATACATGGCCATTTTCTTTTTACACTGCATACCGTCCTACCTCTCTTTGCCGAATTGCAGATAAATGTATCACCTCGTCCAATTCATCTCTAAAATTAAATTTGATTTCAATATGTCCATCATTAAACAGAATCATTTCATCAATAAACGCTTCTACCAGCCGGGCATCCAGCTTGTCAATGTCCTTAAACTCCTCAACAAGTTTAGCCCATCCTCCGCTCAGCGCATAAGCGGGGCTGTACTTTTGCGCCTCCTTTTCAAGCTCTGACACAAAAATACGAAGTTCGTCAGCTTTCTTGGCATACTCTTGCCCCATACTGATATAATCATCCTTATTCAAAATCCCATTTGCATAATCTTCATACAAAGATGCTTTCAATCCCGTGTATCGCTCAATCTGCTTCCGCACAGAAGCAATCTGTTCCAAATATATTTTATACTTAGTCTTACTGCTTTCTTTCCTATTTAATGATGCTATCAGATCTCTGGCATCTGTAAATAGCTTAATTTGGGTTTGAATCAATTTTAATGCAACAGATTCCACCGCTTCTTGCTTTACCGCTTTTTTCGGGCAATAGGAAGAATTATAGTTCTCATGCAATGCGCAGTAGTACCACCACGATTTTTCTTTTTGATGGTTATGCCTGCATCGAAGAAACATAGCCTGGCCACATTCGCCACAACGAAGATGCCCTTTGAATATACTTGCTTTTTTGCTTTTGCTGTTATACTTAGCAGTCATCCCATATGCCCTTTTCGTTTCCTCAAAATACATTTGCGCCTTATTGAACAAAGATTCTGTCACAATTGGTTCATGTGTCCCTTTTGTAATAATCCACTCTTCTTTTGGAACAGGTTTACTGCCCTTGTCGCCACTGGCATGAAAATCCGAACGGTATTTACCACTAACCATCCATCCAAGATATACCGGGTCTTGCAATATCCTTCTGACTGTCTGCATATACCACTTAGAATTCTTGAATTTATCCGCTTTCGATATCCCTCTGTCATATAGCAACCGTCCAGGAGAATGAATCCCATTGGAATTAAGAAATGTTGCAATATAATGCAACGTGTTCCCTTCAGCAAGCATCTCAAACATTTCTTTTACAATCGGTGATATTTCCTCATCCACAATCAAGTGATGTTTATCATCCGGATCCAACAAGTAGCCGTAAGGAGCCTTGCTGCCAGCAAACTTTCCTTGTTCCTGTATCGAACGCATCGTAGAACAGATCTTCTTTGATATATCTTTGGCATACATCTCATTTGCAATATTTTTTAGCTGTACTGAAATATCTGCCTGCTGATTCAAGGTATCAAAGCGATCCGTAATAGCAATAAACCTCACGCCAAAAAACGGAAACACCATTTCGATGTATTCACCGGACTCCAAATAATTACGCCCCAGTCTGGATAAGTCTTTCACAATGACACAATCCACTTTGCCGTCCCGAATATCATTCATCATCCGGGAAAACTCTGGGCGGATGAAATCCGTCCCAGAAATATCATCGTCGCTATAAATATCGAATACTTTAATATCTGGATGTTCAAAAGCAAAATCTTTTAATAGCTGAAGCTGATTCCCAATGGTATCTGCCTCTCGTTTTCGCTCTGTTTCTACTGATATCCTGGCATATAACGCCGCCTTAAACACTTTTTCCGGAGTATATTCAGTAATGGCAGTGGATTCTTCTATTTTTTTTCTGCTTTTTCTTGCCATCTTTAACCAACTCCTTTCTGTTCCATGTAATACTCCCCAATCTGCTCTGACAGTGTTTGATAATCCTGCATATGCGTGAAGTACACCTCTATGCGTTTTCCTTCATATACCCATATTTTATCAATGCATTTCACCGCCACATTCCTGCTCAGGGATTCAATGTTCCTATGTTCCATAAACTCACTAATCCAATAATGAACCGGAGAATTTTCATCTAAATATAAGGAGAATTCCTTTTTTAACTGCTCTTTTGCAAGTACCGCATCTGCAATTCGTTCATCATACTGATTGCGAATATCTGTATAATCTTCCTTCGTCAAGATACCTTCTTTCAAATCCTCATAAGCTGAGGTTTTTAAACGCCGGTATCTCTCAATATCAGATTCCACAGCAACCATGCGGTCTTCTATTTTCTTCATACTGATACGTTTCAATGGAGCATCCCGAACCATCTGCAGACAAGCATCCAGTTCCATTATCATTCGGATATGCTCCTGTAATAAAGCCAGCACAGTATCCTCTAACAATTTCTCCGATATTTGGTGATTACTGCAGGAATGCTCCTTTTTATGTGTGCCACATATATAATAAGCAAATTTTTTCCCGCCGGAAGTTGTTGTTTTTCTTACCATAGCCCCTTTGCAGTCTCCGCAGTATAGCAATCCGGCCAACGGAAACACTTTACTTGAGGTTGGTGAAGTTCTTGTATCCAATTCCAAAAGCCGCTGTACCAATAAAAAAAGATTTGGTTCTATAATCGCCTCATGCGCATTCTCAACAATGACCCAATCTTCCTCTTCTCTTGTTACAACCGTTTTAATCTTATAATTCGGCCTTGTGCGGATTCCCTGGACTAAGGTTCCAACATATACTGGGTTGGTCAGTATTCGGCGAACTGCCATTGCAGACCACTGTGCCTGACTGTTCTTTTTGAATTTCGTCTTATACGAAATGCCCTGACTCCGTTTGTACTCCATAGGGGACAGAATGCCTTCCTCCGTCAGTTTTTTTGCAATGGCATACTGGTTCATTCCGTCCAGCTTCCAACGGAATATATCCTGAACAACTTCTGCAGGATAAGGATCAACAATCAAAAGGTTTTTGTCATCCTCTGATTTCTGATACCCATATGGAGCAAAGGCACCGATAAATTCCCCATTTTTTCTCTTAACCTGAAGCTGACTGCGTATTTTAATGGAAATATCCCTGCAGTAGTTATCATTCATCAGATTTTTAACCATAATGCTAAAATCATCCCCACTGCTTCTCGTAACTGTATCAATCCCATCATTAATAGCAATCAAACGAACCCCATAATAAGGAAAAAGACGGTCGATATACTTTCCGGCGTTGATATATTCTCGGCCAAAACGGGACAGATCTTTTACAATGACACAGTTCACGATTCCAGCTTTGATGTCATCCATCATCCGCTGAAAATCGGGACGGTCATAATCTGTCCCTGTATATCCATCGTCTTCTCGAATGGAAACAATATTAATGTCAGTCTTATCCTGTACAAAATCAAGAATCAACTGCTTTTGATTAGAAATGCTGTTACTTTCAACCTTCTTCCCCTGGGCAGCCAAAGCATCCTCTTTGGAAAGGCGTACATAAATAGCAGCGTTATAAACTTTTTCTTCCATTTTCTCACTCCTTTGATGGATTATCAGACAAGCCGACACCGCAATCTCCGGGTGAGTATTTGATTCAGTCCGCTTGTATTGTAGCACAAACGATAGTAAAAATCCACTGGATTTTCGTAATTACCATAATTTACATGATGCGCAGAAGATCTTCAATATTCTGTTGAAACGATGGGCCGTTTTCCTTATAATTCACTTTAACTGCCACATCGCCAATGCGAAAACAATATGGGTTACGGATTTGCTGAATAAATTTTTCGATTCTTTCCGTCACCGGGGCTGTATCATCTATATGGACGGTACTCAAATCAACCAAGGCATTTTTATCAACATTGCGGATATCAACCTGTTTCATCAATTGCATTGTCTGTAAATCCATTTCTTAGGCTCTCCTTTCTGTCCTTTTAGTAATTGTTTCCATTTTTTTTATAACTATTCAAAAATATATTTAACGTCGTTCCGATGGCTGCAGCGAACAGCTCCATAGAATTTTCATCTTCCCGCCTTCATCATGGCCGGACCGCGAATTACGGAAGTATCATTATCTACCTGCTATTTCAACGCGTTATATAAGCGCCACTTATATATAAGTGCTCATGGATCTGTGTGCCAGACAGATGGATAGCCGCTAAATAACAGGGAACGTATCGGACTAGACTATGAAATTGTCAAGGAACTATAGCATAGGGATGCCTTTACTCATAAAAAGCCTTCCATTTCCACAAATCTCGAATAAAATTTAAAAATTTTTTAGTAGCTCTAGGAAAATTTCCTGAAGCCGTCTTTCCTGCCATGATTAAACTTATACTGTACTCATTTTCAGCGAATGGGAATCGTAAACTTTGAAATATTGAGTGCAATATGTATCAAAATATACTGCCGCAGATCTTCGTCAAGTTTACCGCCTATCCGGCTGTACTTATTGATAAGCGGCTCATATAATTCAAAAATCTTTTCCAATGCCTCATGACTGCCCATGATTGCATCTTCTAATATTCTGCGAAATTCTTCTGGCTTCATTTGATGTCACCTCCCTTTTTCAGTTCTACACGCAGCTTTTTCAGCGCCTGATACTTCTGGTCATATACATGCTGGGCAGAACAATTTAGCTTTTCCGCTATTTCTTCCGGCTTTTTCCCTTCCACAAACAGCATCGTAAGAATCTCCTGCCGCTTTATCGGAAGTTTCGCAAAAGCATCGGCAAGCCGTTCCTCTACAAAATCAAAGTCCGTCATTGATTCAACCTTGCGCAAGTCATCTTCATAAACCGGCTGATTGCCCTCTGGCAGCACCTCAATCGAAACTATTTCAAGCTTTTCTTCTGTTTCCCGCAGATATTTGAGTCTGGCGCGATAAATCACAATATCCAGCCATTTCGTAAAACACCCTCTTAAAATATCTTCATTATCCTGCTGATGGTTCATTGTCGTACCTCCTTTTTGTTGAGGCACACCACCATAGCAGAGAACCAGACATACCATGATGGCATGCCTGATTTATGTGTTGTGTTCTTCTGCCCGAAATCTACAAGGTTTTCTTTAAAAAGTCTGATTTAGGCAAAAAAACGACCATACCACACTTTCGTGCGGCATAGCCGTTCATTAAGCATAAATAACCAACCGAGCGACTCTTTCGCTCCTATTCGCATAAATGAAACATATCCTATCTGCCTTTCCAAGACTCAAATGTCTGTATTCAACTACTGGCTAAATTTTTCGAGTGAATCAAGATAAGACATTAACCCCTCACAGGCCCGAATCCGCCGTGCAACCGGATATTTCTCAATGCGTTCTGCGATTTCACGCAAATATACTACTTCTGGATTCGAGTAAGATTCCTTTAACAGATGATCCAGCGTTACAGACAACGCGTTTGCAATCCTCACCACCATATCCAGACTCGGAATGCCACGGGCATTCTCTATCTGTCCGATATGGCTGTTACTGCAGCCACACTTATCTGCCAGTTTCTCCTGAGTGAATCCATGCATCAAACGATACTTCCTGATATTTTTTCCTAAGATTATGTAGTCCACTGTTTTATTTTCTCCTTACTTTATTATTTTACAGCACCCCATACTGAAATTGAAGAATCCGTTATTCCAATACACGCACTATAAGTTGATTTTATAGTTTTTTTGTGGACTTTTAATTAACAAAGTATATGGACCTGCCACAGCTTTAGCAGGTCCACTTTCATCATTACTGAAATAAATCGAGATTATCTAACATCTTTGCAATATCGTCTTCCATTGTTTCTGGATTTTCATCCTTTGAGGCATCTGCAGGGATTTCGTTTAACTGCATCTTTGCCATCCGTTCTTCTATGATCTGCCGTATGAACTGTTCCATCCTTTCCTGATTATAACCGGAAGCTACTTTCACTTCTATTTTACAATGCGTATTCTGTATTTCCGGATGGGATAACAGATACTTATTCAGCACATCTACCATAACGGCACTTTTTTTATTCCCCAAGCTTTCCAGAAATTCCCCTACCCGTATCTGTTCCTCTGAATCAGTCCCAAACTGAAGCGTAAAACGATATTTTCCATCTCTTTTCACAACACATCCCCCCGCCCATTACTCTGTTGGACGAAGGGAAAGCTGTTTTTTTGCCAGCATCTCATACCCAAGGGCATTCGCATTGGGAGATTCCACAAAATCTGCCTTTGCCACCAGGCGCGAAGCTTCAAAAAATGGACGAAGCAGGATACTCCCCCCTCCGATAAACACAGCAGGGTTCGCACGCAGATCTACCTGAAGTTCACGCAGACGGTTCAGGATATCATTTGCATGTTGTTTCGCCGCCTCATAGACTGCCATTTTCACATCATCTGGAAGTATAATACCGTCTTCTCCCTGCAGCACGGCTGTGATATGTTCATCGCTGATCAGCATATCATGCAGGGCGCCCACTTTACGGATAATTTCATTATTCATTGTAATAATCCCTATTTCAAGCGAACGGCAAAACTGAAGGTCTGGCTTCCCATTCTGAAGGAGTAGCACATCCGTTGTGTAACCGCCTACATCAATAATAAAAATGCGGAGAGTATGCACCACCAGGCTGCTCTTTGGCACTACGGCAGCATATGCCTGTGGAAATACCATGACATGGTTGATCATTACTGTATGAGGCCTGTCCTTATACACAAATTGAACGAACCCTCGTTTGAAATAATTGGCAAACTTATCTTTCAGTATGCCATAATGTTCCGGCGGAAGCCCGACCGCCAACTGGATCTGTTCCAGCGTCGAACAATTCCTGACTCTTTCCATTTCCTTCGCTATCGCAAACAGAGATAGGATAAAATATCGGTCATCATAGGTTTTGTCCCTCATATAAATTAACCTCTGCCCACTCAAAGTCCAAAATTTCCCGTCATACTCCAATATCTCTTCTGCCATAGGCGGCTTGGTCGTATGTTCAGAAAGCCCGGACACAAATGAGTCATTCGGTGTTTTTATGGCATAATTGCCATGATCGATTGATACTAACATAACGAAACCTCCTCATTTCTAAATTATTTTCTATATTATGGAAGATAAACACTATTTTCCACAATCAGACAGGCTATATAATCATTACACGATTTAATATACGCATTTACAACCGAAATACGCATTACAAAAAAGAAAACGTAAAAAAGAACGAAACCGAAGTCCCGTTCTCCTTTACCTTACTGTGACTGCCTTTGGAGGCAATATTCCCAGATATAATCATCTAGGCCTTTATAGCGCGGATCCCACACATATGTTCCAAACGTAAACCCCATGCTACCAAGAAGCTGTAATAAGCTATTGTACCCATTCTGCACATGGTGGTTTGTGGCAAAATCCATATCAAAAGCTGTTTTGATTTCAGACAGCCCCTCGTTCCTCAATTCCTCCAACGCTATCTGAAGCTGCGTGAGTGAATTTACGCCGGGAACCGCCAAAACTGTCAGACCTGTCAACGCATGGATTACATCCGCCTTCATTGGTCCCTCTGTCAGCAATATGACTGACTGTACGGTTCCGGCAAGATGTGTCCAGCCTTCTGCATGGCAGCCTTCCTCCATTTCTGTACTGGATACCCAGCGGAACTTCCTTTTGCTGACATCATCTCTGCGTATCTGCATCCCCTGGATTCTCCCTAACCGATCCCTTACCGGAACCAGTATGCCTCGCTTTTCATGAACGAAGGTCCATTCTCCATTCTTATCTCTATAAAATCCTGGAACACCGGCAGGGCATATTCCCTCTGACTGCAGCTGCCTTGCAATCGCCGACATTCCAACTACTGGCGTTGTCCGATAACCCAGACGTCCAATATCAGCTTCTGTAAGCCCTCTTTTAAGGAGATTCTCTCTATGATCTGCCGCTAAGGACAGCTTTGAAAGCAACGCCGTATAGGCATTGTTTCGTAATTCAATACTGGCAAGCTGGCATTCCTCTTTCTGCTGTGTAATGATTTTCTTTTTCTGCCGTGTAACAATCTCAGGCGGGCCAAGCCTTTCAACCAGCTCCCTCCTGACTTTATCCCTTGGAATCCCCGTATAAAGTGCATATAAATCAAAGATACCGCCAGATATTCCACATCTCGGACAGCGAAACACTTCTTTTTTCAGGTTGATATTCAAATGCTTTTTCTTCGGGCTTTCATCACAACACGGGCATTGTACATAATATGAGCTTTTGCCTGATTTCGGCATAGGCAATCCAAGCAGTGAAACGATATCCCACATGTGAAATATCTCCATACAGCCTCCTTTCCGGGGATGGCGAGAAGCCATCCCCATATTGTGGTATTGGGTTATGCAGTGGCCTGTTGTGCTGCATATTCGCAGATAAACCGTGCCGCCTCACTCAGCTCTTCATCGCCCTTAAACTTGTTGGCAACCCATGTGATTGCGCCGGGATCCAAAGGCAATACCTCTCCCAACGTTTTCCCGCTGAATTTTGTAATCGGGCAGGGCTTTGCCATTGCCTGCTGCAGTTTTTCCTCCTGCGTCAATTCTTTTGGAGCCACAGGCAGTGCCGTGTATGCATCTTCTTCCTGCTGCAGCTGCTGGCTCTGATCAGATATAGGGGTCTGCGGCATCTTGTCTGCCGCTTCATTTCCCGGCATACCCAGTTCATTAGGTGCATTTTCCTCAAAATCTTCACCTGCCATGGCAAACTGCAAGCCAAAGCCAGCATTACGGAGCGCAATCCCGACTGCAGCTGTCTGTGCCCACTCTCTTGGCGACACCGAAGGTTTGTCTTTCAGATAACCTCTGGATGCTGTTGCTTCCGCAAGATACGCCTCCACCGGATCGCTATACTTGGGATACACCCTTGCAGTAGCCACAAAACAGTCCTTTGCCGGCGTGACCTGAACCGCTATTTTCCCTTCCGGATATTTCATGCGGAACCATGCCATCTGCATCATGACAGGGAGACGCTTGCGCACTTCTCCCGTAGACAGATCCGTATAGTCAACGGCAAACGGCGTAGGATCGAAACCTGACACCTCATTGATTTTTTCGATCATGGCGAGCATAGCCGCCTTATCATTCGAGTTATTCTGACTCATAACATAGCCTCCTTAAAATTTAATATTGTTGTAAGTGTTTCGATACTGTATCCAAATGGGCAGAATCGTATTTATGTACTGGCTGATGCAGGATTTATACTGCTCCTGCGTACTGGCTGCAAAGCTGGAAAAACGTTTCCTGCCATCCCGGACTATGCCCTCAAAAGATGTCAATGCTGTTTCCTGCTTTTTCTTCCCTTCTGCATCAGTCTTCGGGCCGAATTTCCTTTCTGTCAGTATAAAACGCACATAAGCGTCCACTAACTGGAAATGATATCCCATCACTTGGGTATCCATAGTAATCGGTGCCGCTTTACAAAATCCCTGAAAAGTTTCCAAGACACAGATACGGTAATTCAGTTCCTGCATCTCCAGCAGCCCCTCTGGCGGAAGACTGTTCTCTGAAATCTGTGAACGGATTACTGACCGTCTCTCTCGGTACTTGTCTAAAATTGTAGCCATAGTAAGCTCCTTTCTTTATCCCCGCCCATATTAAGGGCATATTGGTTAAAGCAGCTCCTGCAGCCGTCTGGCAAGGCAGGTGCCGCGTTTTTCTGTGTCGGTTCTTTTGACTGCAATGCAAAGCGCCCGCTTCTCCCCAACAATTATCACCCGCTCTTTGCCTCTCGTGATTGCCGTATAAATAAGCGGCCTTGTCAGCATGATGGAATGTGCGCATTGCAAATTGATAATAACGGACTTATATTCAGACCCTTGGGACTTATGCACCGTAAAGGCATATCCAAAATCCAGCATATCCAGTTCCGCAGGTTCATACTCTTTAAGCCTGCCATCCCCGAAATCCACCTGTACGGTTTTATCTTCCCCGCTTCCGGAGATATTTCGGATATACCCAATATCTCCGTTGTTGACATCATCCCGGTTTTTTATCTGCATGACCTTGTCCCCGCAGCGGAAAGCACGTTTTCCACGGATAACTTCTGGTTTCCCTATATCTTTTGGGTTTACCAGCTCCCGCAGCCTCTCATTCAGTGCATTCGCCCCCGTTTCTGTTTTCTGGCGGTATGGCGTGAGCAAAGCCACATTATCAATGCCATACCTTTTTGTTTCCTGCAAATAAAGTTCCGCAATTTTCTCTGCCGACATCTGCATTTCCACAGAAGGAATAAACTGAAAGTCATTTCCATACTCCAATGCAGCATTTCCATGACGGATCCGTTTTGCATTTATTGCAATATGGCTGCCGGATTTCTGGCGGAATACTTTATCCAGTCTGACAGTTGGTATCCGGCCACTCGCAATGATTTCACTGAGTACCGCTCCTGGGCCAACGGAAGGAAGCTGATCCGCATCGCCAATCAATACCATCCTTGCCCCAGGCTTCACTGCTTCAAACAAGTAACCGGCCAGATAAATATCCAGCATGGAAACTTCATCAATCAAAATCAAATCGGCTTCCATAGTTTCTGTATCCCCATAATTGCCGTCTTCATCTGCAACCAGCCCTAATGCTTTATGAACCGTTGATGCAGTACAGCCTGTAGACTGCTCCATTCTTCTGGCTGCGCGTCCCGTAGGGGCGCCACAGCAGATGCCCGCCTTTGGGTACTGGCGTCTGTAAATGTCCAGGATCGCTTTCTGAATCAAAGTCTTGCCCGTGCCGGGACCTCCGGTAATCACTGACAGGCCCTGTGTCAGCGCCATTTTTACAGCATTACGCTGTTCCGGCGCCAGTTTCAGATCCATCAGACGTTCCTCCTCATCCAGCTCATTATCCAGATTGGTACAGATATTTACTTTTCCAGTCCTTACTTTCTGACAAATCTGTTCTGCAAGCCTTGTTTCCGCATATGCAGTTTTTGCCCGATATACATTCCCCTGGTATGACACCAGCTGCCCGCTGTATACAAGCCTTGCGGCTCGGTTCGCAGCCATTTCTTCTGTAAGCCGCGGCGTATTCAAGATTTTCATGCAGTTCTTAATGAATGTATGCTTTTCCATACACAGGTGGCCTTTATTTTCTGCATCCGTCAACGTGAACAGCAATGCTTCATCCACACGTTCCGTAGACAGCATATCGAATCCCATACTCATAGCAATCTTATCAGCCACCTTAAAACCGATTCCTGCCATTTCACAGAGCTGGTATGGGTGTTTTCTTACAATTTCCATTGTCTGGTTTCCATATTCTTTATACAGCTTCACCGACCTGTTTGGCGTAATGCCATGAGGTGCCAGAAACGCAACTACATCGCGTGCTCCCCTGTTTTCCAAGTATGAATCACATATTTTTTTCAGTTTCTCCTCACCGATTCCGGGTATGGACAGCAGCCTTTCCGGCTCTTTGTCCAAGACATCCAGCGTGCGCACACCGAAAGCTGCATAAATCCGTTCAGCGATCTTCGAGCCAATGCCCCTGATTTTCCCGGATGACAGATATGCAATTATCCCTTCCCTGGTTGGGACAAGCACCTCATCATAGCTTTCCACCTCAAACTGAAGTCCGTGGTTCTGGTGTTTGCTCCAATGCCCCCGCATCTCATAACGCATATGACGCGTAATGGGAAGGCAATATCCAACTGCTTTCACCTGTGTTAAAAGCTGCCCGGATAAGTCCTTGATTTTCTCACAAGGCCGGTATAGCGCAACCATATAGCTTCCTGGTTCTATCTGCGCCGGATTTGGCGGATAAATCATTTTTTCAAATTGACATAACAATCTTTTTCTCCTTTCTGACAGAGCCAGGCCGGAACGGTGTTTTATCCATCCGTTCACGGCCCGTCTGCCACTCGTATTTGGTGTTCTTCTCAAACCCATCCTTCAGGTCAGTACAGGGGATTCACCGCCATTGCGCATCAAATCCCAAAGAAGACAATCCCATGATATGATTTTCACAGTCAAGCTGCACACAGCATTTATTGCTTCCACGTTTTTTAATCTCTTTCTGCACTTCACGATACAGACCTTCCTCAAAAACCACCATCGGTTTCCGGAGCAGAGCCGCATGTACGATTTCCCCCTTCATTCCGCTGCTAAGACGGTTCCCGCAGATAAGAATAACCTCACTGTTTTCCAAAAGGGACAAACCAAAGCTAAGAGCCAAGGCTCGCTCTGAAGGGAGGCTGTCACAAAGCAACATCGGCAGATAGGCATGTGGTGCCCGGGCATACATTCCCATCCTCTCAGATGCATAAAACATATATGCCCTTGCCATGTGCATGTTGTGAAGAAACTCAGCATTATCTTCTGCATTTAAAGGCGAGCAGATATAGGCCCGCTTTTTACATCTGTCATTTTCCAGGAACTGCATTTCCAAATGCTGCTCCCATCCCTCAATAAACATAGTATCCATAAGCATTTCCTCCTTTTGTCCTGCATTTTGGCCATACAGGTATACCTGCAGGATGTGTCCTCCATTAAATCGGCTGTACCGATACTTTGACTTTCCTGCTTTCCGAAGCCTTCAGGACATCCGCATAAACAGCCGGATATTTTTCCTTCAAGGCCTTTGAATCCGGTCGGCGGGTAGTCTTTGTGATGAAATCAATCAGGAACTTATCCGTGGTGGTTTCCAGAACCCCATGTTCATGCTCCTTCATAACCTCAGCAATTCGCACGCTATGTGCCTCAATCTCCTTTTCATAAGTTTTAATTTCCCGGTTGCAGTCTGTAATTTTTTCCTGAAGCTGCGCTATCTTACGAAGTGCCGGTTCATACTTGCTTGAGAACTCCAATGTTACCAGTCCCTTCTGACTGGAACCATAAATCCTTGCAAGCGACTGCAGTGCAAGCTTGGGCGCAACCTCTGCCATAGTAGGCGGCTTATCGTTTTCCAGGCTCCAGATCCATTCCTCCAGGCGTTCAAAAATCATATCCTCCTTCGCCTTATCGCGGACAATCTCCGGCATCGCCAAATCATTGTCAGGGTTATTGCCCCAGACTGCAGAAAAAGCGCCAATATTGACATCCGCCACTGCGAGATAAAAACGGAGCTGGAATTCATAGTACAGCGGGATTGCATTATCTGCCCAATCATCCGCCTTATGGTAGGTGCAGCTTTTGCATTCCAGAATCCCCGGCTCACCGTCTGCCTTTCTGGTAAACCTGCGGTCGAAATTAGCAAGTGCATACGGATGGTCTGCATGCTGGTACAGATATGTGTCCTCTGTCACGGTATTTCCCGTTTTCTGCCCATACCAATATGCGGCGACTGGCTCCAGCAGATGCCCCATCATCAACTGATTGGTATTGCTTTTGGCTGCCGGCTTCATACGGCCTTTCTTCACCAGCCATAACTCCATGGGCGTCATCCATGGCGAAACCCCGAATATAGCCGCAACATCGCTTCCCCCTACCGTGTAGGGAATATCCCCTTTGGGTCCATGCATACGGCATTCCAGCCAATGTTCATTTGTCATGCCCGCAGTATCACATAAAATAATCGGTTTTCCCATCAGTAACTCACCGCCTTTGCAAGATCGTAATCGCTCCACTTAAAGCTAAGCGCCCGAGCCATATTTTCCTCAACGGCCAACATCTTGCTTTCCGGCGTATTCCAAGTCTTGAGGATAAATGGAATCTCCTGCATGGCAAGAAATACGTCATGTGCTGTTGCCGTCCCGCCGCCATAAGCCATCTCAAACATAGCAATAGCCTCCACCGCAGCTTTCTTTGGCAGGCTCAGTTTCTTGCATATGCGCGTCATAGCATTAACCGGATAATCCAGATAAACTTCCAGAAGCCTCTGCAGCTTGGCAATTGAGTCTCCAAACTGGGCAAAAAGCTGGTCAAGGGCAGCATCGAAGTCACCGACTTTTTTCTGGTGCCTATGGTCCACTGCAATACAGCCCCCGATATGGATTGGATGCTGTCCGCCTACCAGCAATGCCGATACTTTCGCTGAAGCGATCCCGGTATCTGATGTGATAAACCGTACACCCGGCATCAGTTTATCCGCCATTGCTGTTTTGCCCTGGGATGCCAAAAGCTTTGTATAGGCTCCCAGCAAGTCTTCTTTCTGCCCCGGCATTTTCCATGAGGCGCTGACCATTGAATGATCACAATAACCACACGCATACTCATTTCCAGGGAAACGGATATCCAACTTTGCCTTTAATGCACCCAACAGCTCATTAATCGGGAGAACCGAATAATCTGTCGGATCACCAGAATGTACTGCCGATATTTTTTCGTCGCGGATCAAAAGCAGGGCAGAGGATGAATAAAGTTTCAAACAGGCATTCAGAACCTCCGCCAGCACGCTGCGGCTGAGTTTTGGGAGCGCTGTGCCTCCGATTTTTGCCCGGTCAAGCAGGCTTTTGTAGGCCGTTATGCGCAATGGGTAAAGATTCCCGCCAACACGCATGGCAAGCCCAAGGTTAGATGCTGTATCTTCCACGGCATCCATACTGGTTCCTGCTGCAAATGCAGACAGATTTCCATAAAGAGGGGACGATGTGTCCAACGGCTCAATCTGCAGTTCATCTACTCTGCATGTAAGCCACTGGCTTTTCTTCGTCTGCTCATCATGATAATCATACATTGCATTGTAGGAATAAAATGTTGTTGAGTAATTGTCCTGACAATTTTGCATAGTGTATGCTCCTTTCGTTTTCGGCGGGTCTGCCGCCTTGATATATAACAAAAGCCGACACCCCCGAAGGACTGTCGGCTTATGCCCAAATTAGGCCGGAAACAAAAAAATGCCATTTGCAAGACGCAAATGACACTGTGAAACTTCTGCTAAACTGTTTTTGGCTAAAACCAAACTTGATACTGATATTTGTATTATAACAGAATCCATCACAATAGTCAATCCGCCCAAAAACGAAAGCATTATATTATATGGTTTTGTTTCTGCTTTTTATTTTCCTTCCGAACATCATCTTGATTGCATCGGTTTATCTGTAACAGGCACATAAATACCACCCCTATCATGCTCCCTATAAAAATTCCCGCTAAAAAACAAATAACATTCATCCTATTTTCCTCCAGTAATATATTAAAGATGCCTCCGCCAAATTACAGACTGCGGTATCCTTCCCCAACCCACAAAGCAAATGCATCTATGCCATTTTAAAAAATGAACCTCAAATTTTATTCAGACAATATCAACCAGGCATTCCATTATAAGCCCTGTTTCCATACGCAAAAAAGGATGCCGCCCAAAACGGCATCCCTCCTCATTAAAAACTATGGCAATCAAACATCCTCTGTAATTTTGCGAAAAATATCCACATCAGGAATCATGCCAAGAAACCTCCCGTTATCAAATTTACAATGGATTGTCGGAGCATCATCAACAGATTCCACCGTGCCTTCCATTTGTGCTGGAATGGGATGCGGATCATCTTTCATCTCAATCAACATAATCCGTGTTCCTTCAGGATATGTGTCCTTGTAAAATTTTCGGTACGCTTCTTTGCTGTACGCAACAATCCGTTCCTTATCCTCTATGATTTGATAATCAAAGCCATGTTTCCGTTCAAACGGATAAAACAGCAGTTTTCTGAATCTACGCTTGACGAGGTGTCCTGGAACAAGAATGCCTTCATAGTTATAGTAAACGCGCTGTACTTCCATACTCATCTTCTCTCTTTCATTTATTTTTTTTCAGACCCCACAGCCCCTTTCCTATATGCTGGAAATGTTCTGGATGGCACTGCAGTGTCTGTCGGATTTTCTCTTTCCACCACTTATGCCCTTTCACCCTCTGATACGGTTCAATCTTCTCATATAAATAAGCAAGTGTAACCGCCTCATCACATTGTTCCAAAACAGCCGCCACCACATCGCGCCATGTCGCACCCGGCATGTCCCGGATATCGGCCTCTGCTTTCTTTGCCATAATAACCGGAACCAGCAGCGGTGAGTCCTTCCTTACAATCATTACATACTCATGCAGAATCGGAATGAATTTCCCGCTATACTGGATTTTGTCTGAAAAGCAGTTATGCTGGGCTTTGATGATGATATTTTCCAGTGTCCCCGGTTTGATGATTTCAGAAAGCATACTGTAAAGCACGCCTTTCTTCTTGATGTCGCCCATCAGGACTGCCATCCTGCCGCCTTTTTCAAGGGCAGTGAACTGCTTCATCATGGCATAGTTCATTTTCCCGACAAAGCCTTCCCAGTCCGGTATGCGCGACAGGTCATACTGTCTCGGGTCATATCCATAGTTCTTCTGTACCTCTGCAGCTTTATACATAACATCTGAATAAGTGACGATATCCCAGTATGGAGGATGCCAGAATATAAATTCCGGCCGCTCCGGAATCTCGCAGCTCATGATGTCAAAGCCGCTGTGCAGGTCGTAAAGATGGCTGCAGACTCCCAGCTTATCCGCCGCCGCCCCGGTTGTCCCGCTTCCGCACATATAGTCACAGATTTCTTTTGGCCTGAAGAATCCCAAAAGATCCTCAACCAGTCTGGGAGAGCAGTTTCCCCAGTACCGGTTATCTCCGCCTTCCCCGCGCTCCGGATAGGAGACAAGGCTGGTCAGCGGTTTTGATTCGCTTTTATAAGGCATAATGCACCCCCTGTCTAACACTGAAACATTTCTGCTTCCGCTTTTGCAAGTTCTAGCTCTACCACAGTCCGATCCGCAGGCCAGACTTTCATGTGCTGTTTGATAAAAGCTTCTATATCCTCCATTAAAGCTCTGTTATAGGCTTTGGTCAGTTTTTGATCCAATTCAGAAACCGCATATGTATGTCCGTTAAGAGCCTTAATCGTTTTTTGGAATCGCTCCATTTCATTTGCAGCAAAAGCATACTCTGCACGATGGTAATTCCAGTCGTATAACATATAGCAGACCAGCCATCTTCTCTCTAAGACGGCAGATGCTTCGTCCTTCGTAATACTAAGATTTTCCAAAATAATATTCTTTGGCCCATCTTCCGCATTTATTCGGTTATATGACACTTTCGCCTCCTCCTAATTTCCATTTCCAACCGACTGGTAATCTATTCCTATTACCTCGTCCGTCAATATGGAAACATATTTTTGAAAAAGTTCTACAACAGACTCCTCCGTCATAAGCTGCCTGTGTTTTCCCTGGTTCCACGGGTAGTCCGGCACATAAAGCAGGTACTCCGTGCCGTCATGGCTGTCGCATGCCTCAAGGTCAATGTCCTCCGTCTCAAGAATTACTTCCTTCAGAACCGTTGCCAGTCCAAGCATATAGTCCTGGTCAGATTCCAAATAATCCTCATAGGACGGCTCAGATATCCCACGATCATCCAGCCACCCCTGAAGCTTTTTCTGGTAATTGGGCGCCATGGAAATCAGCTTTTTCAGACGTTCCATGGATACATCCGTAATATCGGAAACGCAAATCCCATAGCCGTAAGTAAGCCATGATACATAACTCATACTGCACCTCCCAATGGCACGTCATCATGCCAGTTATTTTTGGCTCTGCGGAACCTCTCCAAAAGCTCCACCGCCGTCACATCCACATTAGCTGGATATCCTGTAACCTCAAACCCATCTGCATCTAATTCAAACCAGCAATGGTCTGTTTCCTCATCCAGTCTGTCAAAGCGTTTTTCAGGAAGCCCTACCTGGCGGGGAATGAAATACTCCCCGCTGTCCAGACAGGACATGATTTCTATAGCCTGTGCCTCGGTTATTTCCCCGGATACTACACAGGAATTATGCATTTTATAGTTGTCAGCATCCCGGTAAAGATAGTTGATCCGCGTATTTAAGGTTTCCATGGCTCGGCCTCCATTTCTGCATACAGACAGCACTCCCCACATGCCACGCTTCCATTTCCAATACACAGCGGATAGGGATTGTCCTGCTCCGGCGTATAACAGTCCGGATGCGTGTTCTCTTTCAGATACTCATCCACAAACTCATGGGCAACCTCCGAAACAGTCTGCCAATAGGCTTCCCAGTAGGAATCGTTCTTCCCTAATGCACTATGGAGCCGCTCCGGAAAGCGTGGATCCCGGACCATACGGTTATACTGCTCCTCAGTCAGCTTATCCATCTCTTCCCAGTCTGCCACCTGCGACATGAAATCCTCAAGCTGGCAGGATGCTTTATGCAAATCCGCAGACTCCCTTATAAACCTCTCAGATGCACAAAGTTTCCTAGTGACAATGGAAATTGAATAATGGTTTTCACTGTATTCTCCATCAATATAACATTCATAGGAACTTGAAGAAGAAAACTCAACAAATTTTTTGTGCGTACCCCAATTCAGGATACAGCCTGTTTCCTGCTCCTCTCCCAGCTTTTGGGCCAACATCCGTTTCGCATCATCAAAGTCCGTATAAACCTCAAACGAACCTCCTGGTTCTCCATCAACCGCCCAATCCTCCAACAATAGGCATACTGTCGGATAGTGGCGGCACTCTTTCAGATTGTCAAGCGGATGAATCATTTCAGGCGCCATTATGACACAATCCAGAATAATATCCTTCTCTGTTCTCAAGTCCTGATATAAGGAAGAAAACCGCTCCCCCAGTTCCCTGATTTCGCAGGGAAGTACCGGAAGCTCAAAAGAGCAGTAAAGATCCGGCGTTTCATTTTCCGTTTCCTTGTCTTCCCCGTCACGGATTTCCGTAACCGCACCGTAAAGACCCTCATACTCACTTTCCGGCGTTCCCACAATGGGGGCGCCAATTACATAAGTTGTGCCTTCATATTCAAATTTGTCACCGATTCGATTGATTATCATTTTTGATGCCTCCTTTATTCTGAAACTTTTATTGCGAACAGACTATGGGAATCATAGCGCATTTCAGCTGCCGCCTTTTTGCAGGCTTCCTCTTCGACTTCCGCTTTCATGACTGCGGTGAACGGAACTGGCTCCATATCGTGCCATCTTCTGTCGTTATCCGTGCCGCACATATCAATGCCCGTCAGTTCTTCATCTGCCAGACCGGCAATATCAAACATTTCTGCATTGCGGACCCACACGGAATCCATGCAGACGACATATGTATTCATAGAATCCTCCTACTTAAATGTGATAGTCTACGGCAGCAAGCACCGTATCTTCATCCAGGTTGTCAATGTATCCGTCTATGCAGCTGCGCCAGTCTACCGGGACATAGTTTCCGGATTCCGGATCCGGCACGCTGTCTTCCATACTCATCCACCGGTCCGAATCCACGATATCGTGCGAGCCTACCGGATACTTCCAGCTGCCAGGGATCCCATATTCCTCAAGGTATTCTTCCAGCGAAGAATCTTTGCGGTAAACCAGTCTGTCAAAGCGCATGATTCCTTCAGGGACAATTTCTCCCGGAAAACCAGGATTGGTCTTTCCTGCCAGGAACATCTGCTCAAGCTTATGGAAATGCTCCGCCGTTTCCCGGTTTCTCCAGTCCCGCATGGCCTCCCATGCAATATCTTTCTTTCTGGCCGCACATACCCATCGGTATCCTTCCGGGGCCTTTGCCATTCTGTCCGCATTGCCCCTGCCTCGCTCGCCAACGGAATACTCTGTACAGCTATCTTTCACCAGGAACAGCTCCGGCCAGCGCCCTCCGACGGAATACCAGTCCCATATGGCGTTTGGATTATAGTAATACCCATATCCCTGATGCTCCTCATCAAAAGAAAATCCGCACCGGTCTTCCGCATATTCCGCAAAACTCTTATAGAGCTTCCTGCGGGGGTAATCCGGCAGGGCTGCCATCCGTTTTGCCTTTTTTGTCCGCTTCTCATGGTGGAGCGGACCTGCATCCTTCTGGAACACCTTTCCGTCCCGGACAATGAAGCGACTCCAGAGCGGAGCGCCGTGCTGCTCCACAATCGTGCCCTGCGGCAGCTTTATGCAGTCGGCCACGCCCTCATATTCTTCGCGCAGTTTTTCCGTGCGGTTATCAAACTCCAGATATTCCGGGTCTTCGGTGGAAGCATAATAGGGATACATCACATCGGAAATGCCCGAATCCACAGCCCGCGAAAAAGCCGACTGGAGATTTTCCCACTTCCCGCTCTCAATATCCAGCATAATATTTTTTGTATCCGTCTGTTTCTGGGTTTTTAATTCTTCCAGAATTTCCGCGATCCAGATATCCGTTTCCCTGTCTTCCACTACTTCGTGGATTTCTATCGCTGCTAATGTTAAATAATGCATAGTTCCTTCCTTTCTGAAAACAGACAGGCAGCCGTAGAAACCAAGCTGCCCATCCTATCTTATATGTCATGTTTTTGTGCATCATACCCATATATGCCGCCAGCCTTGCCGCACAGCATATGGGCATCCGGTACCAAGCAGGGAATCCCTGTATTCTGTCATACCGTCAGGTAATGGATCTTTCTCTCTGCGGCACGGACAATCGACAAATACTCCGGTATCAGTTTCTTCGTTTCTTCCCACACTGCTTCCCCATAGTATTCGTTATAATCCAGTGTGATGCTGTCTGCCGGAAGAACCGTCGCTTGTTTCGCCGGATCATAGACACATGCAGACATCTTGAATTCAACTGTAACCAGATTGCGCCCCTTCTCATCATATAATTCCACGATTTCCTTGTCCTCTTCATCAAACATATCCAACTGGCAGTTCCTCGCCCTCAGAACTGTCCCATCATTAAAATGAAGCGAGATGTCATAGACCGTTTCCCTGGTGTTGATGATATTCAGATCCTGGATCGCCGTTTCAAAGGAACCGCCCATACTAAGTTCAAACGCAATTGCCCGGAGGCAGTCAAAGTTCAGCGCCACTTTCCGGGAGAACAGGATCACTTTCTGAATCTCGCCGATATACTGCGGCCCAAGCTTATCCGTAAGGTATTCCATGATCTCCTCTGAGGAGGGATACTCAAAACGGAAATGGTAATGGAACCGCCCGGGGCGGTTTACCAGAAAATCGTTCAGCCTGCGCAGGCTGTTGCAGGTAATGATAAAGAGCTTTTTCCCCTGCGATGTCCCGTCAAACAGGCTCAAAAGCCCGGACTGCGGATCCCCGGAATTATCTTTCGGATTGGAGCTGCCAAAGGTTTTGTCAAACTCATCAAACAGGAAAACCGCCTCCTGCTCAATAGACTCAATGTAAGAGGCAATACCGGGGATAAACTGGTCAATAATGATAACGGGATACCCTTCCTCCACAGCCTTAGAAGACAGGAGCCGGGCAAACAGGGATTTCCCAATCCCCTTGTCGCCGCTTAAAATGACGCCCAGGTTCCGTTCAAACCTCGTGAATGCCTGGAACACCTTGCCGGCCTTTTCCGGATGGATGCCGTAAACCTTTTCCTTCACTGCAAGGTCTGAGCGCACCTCCAGAAAGAACCCGGACATTTTTTCAAACCGGACCGTATAGGTTTTGGCCGGCAGCCTGTCATAAGCCTTGAGCGAGTCGTCATAAATTTCATATCTTTTTCCGATACTGATTGCTTTCATAATTTTCATTCCCTTTCTTTTATTTATTTTTTTATAACATGTTCTTTTTGATTTCTCTGGGACAAGACATATATTCTGCCTGCCCTGCTTTATACCCGTATATGCCGCTTGACAACAGCGGTCAGTTTCGTGGGCAACTGGTTCAGGTCCGAAATATCCAGAAACGAGTCCTCGTAGATCCTCTCGATGTTCTGTTTGTCATCGCCGATTGCCGCAGCGACGAACAATATTTTTTTGCGCTGGTATTCCTGCTTGATGCCCCGCAGATCCTCCTCAGCCGCAGAACCGCCATACCCGCTGTCTGCAGGCTGTCCGTCTGAAACCAGATGAGGATCTTCACGGCTTCCGACCGTCTGGACAGCTGCTCCGCCACAAACCGGAGCGCAGCGCCGTCACGGTTGCTCCCCCTGGCCGCGATATCCATCATGCGGTACTTGTCATCATGGTCATAGCCATCGAACTCCGCATAGGAATACAGCTCCACGGTATTCCCGGAACTTGTATAACCGGTGGAATGCCCGTAAACCACGACCGGGATGTCCAGGCTCTGGCAGAAATCATACAGGATGATCGCCGCTGCCCTTGCATAAGTGCATCGGTCACAGGAACTCATGGAACCAGACTCATCCAGAAGCAGGCCGACTGCCAGCTCCGGGATCTCATTGGGCAGGCTGTTCTTATAAAACACCTTGCCGTCATTCCTGCACAGTGCGTGCGCATCCAGACGGCGGCCCATGATAAGCCCGGTCTGCTTGCCGCCCCTGCGGTCTTCCTTGAGCTGCTTGATCAGGCTCTTCTGCAGCTGACGTGAAATATTGATCAGAGGCCCTGCTATGGCGTCATACTGTTCCACCAGCTCCTCATCCACGGAGGCAATCCGGTTCACCCGGATATTGACGCCCGCATGGATATTGCCGTAGGAAATGTTCTGCGCCACATCGTTCAGCTCCTGAATCCTTTCGTTTTCCAGCTGCTCACAGGCTGCCTTTTCCGCCATCCGGTCCAGAATGCGTTCAATATCGGCTGCCGCACGCTCATCATGTTCCCGCTCATACTCCTCATTTTTTTCAATTGTCCCACCCAAAGGTTCTGAGAGGGACTCTGATTGCCGGGATGAAATCCTTCCGCTTTCCTTCTCTGTAGTTTCCTGTTTCCCGGAGTTCAATCCTCCGCCGTCAAAACTGCCTGCCGATTCTTCCGAAGAACCCGAATCGGTTCCTCCAGACTCAGATGAATTTTCTTCCTCATCCGTTTCAGTCTGGAGAGCGGTTCCATCTCCCTTTTCCGACTCATCCGTTTCACTGTTTTCCGCTGCATCTTCCTGTGTCCTTGCCCGTGCGTCTGCCGTTGCTGAAGTTTCACAATCTCCTGCAGCCTCTGCCACCGGAATGCTTCCTTCACCGATTTCAGAGCCTCCCGCAATTGACTTTAGGACTTCCGCCACCGTTTCACCGATACTTGCCGTGGTTCCAGCTGCCGTTGCATCTTCCTGATGCTTCTTGCAGATTTCACAAAATTCCTCTATATATTCCCAGCAGCGCACCAGTATCAGATTGACAACATTCAGTCTTTCTTTCCCTGCCTTATTCGTCAAGGCATTGTCGATATCCGGAATCAGCTTGAATACAACCTGAATCCGCTCATTGCCAAATGTCTCGTCGCCATATTTGATCTCACCAAATTTTGCATAGGACAGCAGCACTTGCAGAATGCTCTCAAATATATGCCTGTTGCTGTCCTCCTGTTCCATCAGCTGTGTCACTGTAGGAATCGACTCAAAATGCCTTTCCCGGAGTTTTTCCAGCCCGAACCCAAGGGTGCCGGGAAAATCCATCAGGATACGATTTTCAACATAACCATCTTCAATGACATTTGCAATTTGGTGGGCAATGAACTGCACCACCTCCAGGTTTTTGACATCCGCTTTGACATAGCTCCAAAACGCCCTTTCGTTCCCGGCATCCACAGATGTTCTTAAATCCGGTGGATAAGGATACCATTTATACCTTTCAAGGAAATTGGAATGGGTCTGGAATGCGAGAAAATCAGTATAAAGGACATGCCCCAGTTCATGCGCGAATATCCCGCACACAATCTGATAACGGTTCTCCCGCCCCCTCACTTTCGTGACCATAGGGTTCCCCGAATTGATACGGATGAACATATTGTCTGTCGCCGCCAGGAACGGATCCTTTGGTTTCCAATATAAGTTAACATGGACGCGGCGGTTATAGTGATACCGCCGTGTCTGAGCCGCCGCCAGGTCTTCAAAATGTCCCCCTAAAATACGGGAAGAAAAGAACTGACGGTCTGTAATTTTACTGCGCTTTTCATTGAGGCGCTGCTTCACAAGTTTATGATTCACCCTTGCCATAATAGGGTAATCCTCCTTTCTTTTCGGTTTATACTGCTGCCCGTGTCCTGGATGGTGCAAAAATCGGTTCCAGCACGGTGCTGATCAATGCCTCACGGTCCATTTCATCTGCAGTAGCTTTGCTGATAATGGTATAAAGTGCCGAAAGATAAACATCCCCAGTGATTTCCGTACTGATAATCCAGTCAATCAGGCTCCGCATTCCATAAGAGCCGTCCGTGATGCTGTTCCTGCGGCAATATTCCGCCAAATCATTGACCACCTGCACCATCTGCGATACCTGGTATTCATCGGTTGCCCCCGTAACGGACATGGCACGCTGTACCATCACTTCCAGTTCCGGAAGCTCCACATCCCGCACCAGGCTCATCCTGTCAATAACAGACTGGTTCATGCCGCGGCACCCTTCGTAACTGATATTTGTTGTCACAACGACCACTGCATCCGGATGACGTTCAATCATCTCGCCTGTAGGCAGGGTAATCGTGCCAGACTGTTCCAAAAGGGAATTCAGACCAACCAGAACGCCTGGCTGCACAATTGTGGAAGGCTCCTGGATCTCAATAACATATCCATTCTTCAGGGCCTTGATAAAATCTGTCTCCACATAACTGTAAGTCTGCCCGCTGCTCTTAGAAGTCTCATCGCGCTTAGAAAGGGCACGCACTTTTTCCGTCACCTTATCCAGAACAATCCGCATACAATCCTGTGATGTGGCAGCGGCGTTTTCAGTTCCGGTAAGCATCTGGTAAACGCCTGCCGGATCATAATCCATATCATCCAAATCAGGCAATCCCATCAGCTTGGACACATTAGCGTAATTTATGCCTCCCATGCTTTTAAGGATTTCTTTCTCCTTATCAAGCTGTGCATCACCAGTTGACGCTGAATCCGAATCCGGAAAAATCATGCCGACAAAATCAAAGATTTCCGTACCGGCGGAGCAGGTATATTTCATATAAGGCAGATGAAGACCGGAAGCAATCGCTTTGGCCCCCATTGTCTTTCCTGTGCCTGCCGGCCCGCGCAGCAGGAAATTCCGCATCTGCATGGCCCTGCCTGTTGTTGCCTGCGCATGCCTGCAAATATCCACCACCTCCTGCGGTATGATATACCATGCAGGAAGCTTTGGCACAAGGCTTTCCTCTACTGCATCCAATGTCCTTTTATGAAGTTCATACTTGCCAACGAAGTCCTCATGCTCCACAAGGGAAACCGCTTTCTTAATTGTTGCCGGCCCGGTCTTGGCAAATATCGTAAACTCGCCTGCAGTTACGCTTGTTGGTGCAAAAGCACCGGAATCCAGCTGTGCCTGTGAAACCCGCATCAGATTGCCCGACTTGTCCACACCCACTTTAACATGTGCAGGGCAGGAATCATCCTTTATGCGCCGGTAAGCATTATCACACAGCATAGCCATAGATTCGGTTGCCTTCGCCATATCCGGGTATCCGCTGTTAAGCTGGTCATAATACTGCTCCAGGTTCTCTTGAAATTCATCGTCAGTCTGTAAAACCGGCATCAGCGCCATCATAACGGCTGCCCCGTCACGGCCAGAGGAATTCAATGTATAACTTTCAAACACCTCTGTATTCTTATCATAAACGCTTGCCATCACCGCCCCTGAATTACTGTCATAAACAACAAGGTGGTAAGCATCCGCTCCCATGGTTGACTTATATTCTGCCACCATCCGGTGGTCAATCGTACCAACTGCACCTGCCCCGCTGCCATTCATGCAACGGCATATGGCATGTACTGCTTTGATGACCGTGGCACAAAGCGTTGATGCTGTACTCCCGTCCCCATATTTGGAAGAAACTTTCACTTTCTTGTTCGTAACCTTATCAAAAGGCGCTGGAAGGGGGCGGCTATAGTTAAAAATATTATTTATGGATACACTCATAATTCATTTCCTTTCTGCATTTCATTGCGTAAGATTGATTTTGATTCCTTCCGGCACACAACAGACATCCTCCAGACCGGCCCTGCACAACTCGCCGCAGATATCCTCCCAGCTTTCTTTTGCCGGAAGCTCATCCGCATAGACAAGAAGTTCTGACAGGTTCTGTCCAATCGCCTCGTTGCACCGTGTGTTTAGTTCAAAAATATGCGCCTCCGCCCATTCAAACGCAATAAGCTGGAAGCTTTCTTTTTCATTTTCCTCATGCAGCTCAGATTCCTCTGGGGCTGCCCCTGGATTGTCCTGCTCCGTAGATTTTTCATATACAATTCCCACAACCAGAAGGTTCTGGATATTGACTTTTGCACGGCGGTATCCGCCTGCACGGTTCAGCAACACGAACAAATCGGCTCCTGTATCAAACAGTGTTTTTGCATTCGGCACTTCCCAGACCCATCTTGCCTCCGGATAATCAGCTGCAATAAGTTCCGTAACCCGTCTGAGTACGACAGAATAGGCAAGCGCCTTCACATCTGTTTCTGTTGGCACTGGAACCTGCTGAAACTGCGGCACCGGCATAGGTTCTACTGTTTCCACCTTTTTTGCCGTTAAAAAAACCATTCGGACTGCCACAATAAGGACGCCCAATATGACAAGGAGAAGAACCGGCCACAGCCTGCAGATAAAGCATAACAGTGCCAATACCCCCATGATCATAAGCGCCTCATAAACAAACCTGGCCTGTTTTTCTTTGTTATCCATAGTTTCCCTTTCTGGAATGTCAGACGCAAAAAACGCACATGAAATTACCTAACGTAACCCATGTGCGCCTTTATACGCATGATTCAATTTTTTCTCCTGTCAGTTCTCATCAAAGAACGAGCCACCGCCAAACGGTTCATAGCCTGTAAAGCCATCCATCACCTGACCTCCTGCAGACTGTGCCGCAGGCTGCGCCGGTGCTGCTGCCGCTCCCGTCTTAGGCGTTGCGCCATTCTGCTGCTGGTTGGCTTTCTGGTTCTCTTTGGGTTTGCCCCCGGCATACTCAATATCATCCAAAATAACAACCATTACGCTTTTGGATTCGCCTGTCTTCTGATCTGTCCATACATCCTCGTCCAGCCTGCCGCGGAAATTAATAAATGAGCTTTCTTTCAGCTGCATTTTCTTAATCCTATCACAGACATCTCCAAACGCTTTGACCGAGAGGTTGATCCAACGGGTATTGTTTTCAGCACGGGAATCATAGACTTTCTTTCCAATACGGAACCTTACGGCATCTCCTTTCTCTGAAAATTTGAGTGCTTCTGCACCGTCATAACCTTTGGAAACAACGGCACTGGTTACGATTACATCCAACATCCTAATTCTCCTTTCTTTGGTTCTGTCCCTTTACTTTAGGACATAGTGGCACACCCTTGGGTGTTTCTTGCAGGGTTTTTCCTGCTGTATCATTTATTTATTTCAACCCGCTTTATGGGCAGAAACCTAAAGAAACAAAAAAGTGCCAATCAACACGGATGTGTTAATTGACACTGTGAAAACTCTGCTAACTGTGGATTCCATTTGGAAACCTTGAAACTGATATATGCATTATAACACAATCCGTTTCATTCGTCAATCTGCCCCAGGAACTTACTCCAAATATTATGTCAGATTTGCCTTGGCGATTGCCTTTGTTATCTCCGTCTTTGCAAAATCCAGAGCAATCAATGCCCGTACAGGATCAAACTGAAATGACCCGTCTTCCTTTTCATTTTCTTCGATCAGTGTCCTGATCTCATCCAACAGATCATATATTTTTTCCCGTTCTGTTGTTTCCATACACTACACCTCTTTCCCTATTTCTAATGCATAATAGCCGCAGACCATATAGCCGTTATCCTGCTCATACGCAGGAGTCTTTTCTGACAAATATATAATTACAGTATCACCTTTGTTTAAGTTTCTTATTCTGTGGCGCACTGGGATTTTTAACGTATATAGTTCTGTACTTATGTAAATATTCCTGAGCTGTTTCCATATCCCGACAGTCTCCATCTGCCTGCACACACCCTGGATACAGATAAAATTGCCCTTGAACCCATTATAAAACAGCAGGCTTCCATTTACAATCATTGTGCTTCCAGCCAATATGCATGGAAACGAAAGGCAAACATCCCTTAAACCAAACTGTACTGCAAAAAACAGAACCAAAAATCCCATGCCGATTGATATACGAAGCATAGCCTGCCACTGCAAAGCCTTTGGAAGATATCTGAATTTATCCTTCATTCCTATTACCTCACAAAATCAGAATTTTCTTTTTTTTTAATAAGGAAAGAATATCCTCTACAACCTTGTCCCTACATCCCGCAGATGCCATCCTGTTTTCCAGAAGATTATCCGCTATGGTATCAGCCATATAAATCGTTTCTACCAACGCTTGGCGGTTACCCGAATGAAGAAGTTCCGGCTTCGCCTCCACCTCATGTTCCATCAAATAAACCAGCTCCGCTGTGGTGAGCCTAAGCCCTGCACTGACCATCCAAACCAGTATCTTTTTTTCTTCATGTGATAAACCAAAAATTCTTTTCGCCGTCTTTGACGGGCAGCAGATACACCTTGTCAGGATCCAATACTTTGCATCTGTACTTTCTTCCGATTCCGCTTCTGCCAGACCCATCTGGATTAGGCGGCACAATATGCGCTCCTCTTCAGGCGTCCTGATAACGGAAAAAGAAAACCTGCCTTTCAGCCATAATTCCGCTTCTTGACCCGAAAGATATACTTTACCGCTACCCCTTACCACTTGCACAAGTTCCGTTGTCGAAGATCTCCTAGCAATTCCTTTTGATATGTAAATCATCTCTGTCACCTCTTGTTCTTTTACTTACATTACACGATACTCCAAAGACAATTACAACAAAAGAATTACAGCAGATACATCAAAGCAATGCACATCTCTATAACCACCACAAGGCAGGCTATCAGAAGCGCAATTTTTTTTATGATTGAGCGGTCAATCCCTTCCCACTGCCGCCCTTCGTCCATCGGAAGGATATCATTATAATACCCGTCATAATCGTCATCTGCTGCCTGCCCCTCATTTGCGGAAGCTTTCCTGGCTATTTTAGAAGCTTTTAGCCTGCTCTTCTTTGAAGCTGCTTTCTTCATAACTGTTTTTTGTTTCCCTGTATCTGGCTGTTTGTCATCTTTCTTTGAGCCAGGGAGAACATTCCCGCATTCCGGACAAAACGACAATACACCATCCGGCAAACCGGCGCCACAATAAGGACAATATTTCACACTACATCACGCTCCTTTTTCTTAACTTGGACTAAAAAACAAGCAGATCCTCCCGAACCCACTTGTAGACGATACCAGTATAGCAGATTCCTTTTTTCAAGTCATCGGCAACACTCTGCCATATTTGTGCCATTTTTCTGCCATGCAATCCATTGTGGAACACCTAAATATTTCGATATGATGTTGTGAATCATCCTCATGTTATCTCGTTTTAAAACCTTTGCCATAAAAGCACATCTCTCATACTGCCTCTGCTTCCATCTCTTCTCCACATGAAAACTTTATGCATATATCTTAACTAGATATTTTATATCTACTCTATTCAATATTATACCTTGTTTCTGTATAAAATCAATAAAGTAGATAAAAAATATCACATTAGAGGATCTTAGCATGGGCAAAAGTATGTTTACAATAAAAGGCAATATCTGCTCCGAGAGAGTGCGATTAGGAAGGGCTCTTCAAAAACCACCCATCACACAGGAAGGACTGGCCAAGAAGCTTCAATTTATGGGTATGGAGGACATGACCCCGTTGATTATTTCCAGGATAGAGAAAAACCAGCGGCATGTGTGTGATGGCGAACTTCGCATGATTGCTAAAGCGCTGAATGTTTCCATGGAATGGCTGGTCGGCGATAGCGATGAAATCAAGCTGGAATGAAATAGAACTTAATCCGTCATCCATACATCTTTTGGAGCGAGTATTAGTTCTATAGGTTTCTGTATAAGAAAATTCAAAAAGAATATACTTTAGAATTAGGAATCGTTCTATAGGAGATATCGCTATGGATTTGAAAGCAATCGGTGCCAGAATAAAAAAGCACGAGAAGCCAAAGGCTTCACACAGGAACAATTGGCAGAAATAATCGGACTAAGCCCTACACATGTCAGTGTAATTGAACGTAAAGTGAAAGCGCCAAAACTGGAAACCTTCATAGGAATAGTAAATACGTTGGATGTAACTTCTGATTCGCTTCTTTTGGATGTGCTCGATAATTCCCTGCAGATTACAGCTACTGAGTTATCAGAACGAATCAAAAATCTCCCGCCAAATTATCAAAGGAGATTTTTAAATGCAGTCCGTGTTTTGGCAGAAGATGATGTTTATTTCTAACAATAGAAAAAGAACCCTTGTGGTTCTCTTTTTCTTTCTTATAAATATCGGACTTTCCCGAAATATTTTTAATTTTTCGACAAAGATTCTTACTATTTGGCATTCAACCTGTGTTGATATAAATCCAACATAACAATCTGGCATTCTATTAGACTTAGAAGAAAAAACTATGAATACATACCACATAGATAAATTCTATTACGCATTAGCAAGAAGAACAGCCTCCAAGGACACTTTCATTCTTTGAAATTGTCCTTGGGGACATATGCAATTATTCAAATTCTCTTATTTCAGATGCAAGCTCCATTCCGTCCTAAAATCCCAATCTGTAAGCGACTGCACCATATACTGTGCCACAATCGCTGATGACGGAAATCACTTTGTCAACCAACTGCACACTGTTCTTTTTTAATCCTGCCTAATACGGACTACCATAGGCTCTGTCCTGCCGTTCCAGCATATCTTGGTAAACCATGCTTTACCTAAACATTTGAGTGTCCTAACCTTGACAATTTTGTCAAATATATTCTGTCAATGTAAATCTTCCAATGGCTCTTACGGTTTTTCTGTTTTTTCCAAAAGCAGATTTTCAATGCCTGTCTTTTCTGCATAATAGCTCCGCTTGTCCGAAAGTTCTTTCTGCTTATCTTTTGGCAGGCAATTAAATATATCTTCATAATCCATATCTTGCATTGGTGTTCCTTCCGCTAAGTTAAGAAGCTGCGTATATAACCATTCGCGCCAAAGATCATCAAACAGACTTCGACTGTCTACAAAAACGTATGCCGTATCAAAACCAAACTGGACATTGAAATACTGCAATTTTACAAATCCGTATCTTCCTGCATTGAGAACCAACAAGTCCTCACTTTCGTAAAGTTCTGCAAATACGTCTGCTACTTTTTGGCAGTTTATTATCTCCTCGTCAGTGATGTATGTTTGCTTTTTATGCATGGCTATCTCCTTTAACGGACTACTTGATGGTGTTCTGTTTCAAAGCATACATCCGTCTTAAAGAAATATGTCCTGTTCTGCTAAAATTTCTGCCATCATAAGAGCACCCAGACAAAAACCACATTGAAATTTTATGTTCGGAGTTACGCCTTTCCGTCCCGCTGTCTACACGAAGTCGGTCGGTCAAAAATGCCTCTAAAATTTTTCCCACCCTTTTCATCTGTCCTTTCTGTTTTGTCCACAAGCCGCTTGCAAGACAGAACCGGACAGTGTATAATATTTGTGCGGCTCGCCTTGCGCGTGTGGCATACTGTGAAGTGGTGCAAATACCTTTGCCGGTGGCACCACTTCCTCTATAAGTTTTCAAGGGCTTTTATCCCATCACGCAATCCCTGTGGGCGTTTTACGTTCTTACGTTTGCAATAATCATCAAGGATTTGTAATTCCTCTTTTGTTACCCGAATATCCAAACGGATATTTTTAGGATTTTCCTCAACAGGTCGCCCTCGCTTTTTGGTCGGCATATCCACCCCCTTTCCTTGCCGGCACTCTTATTATAATTGATTACCGACAACAATTCAAGGATTATTTACCGACAACAAATGTTTGATGTGATATTGAATACTGTAATTTTAAGCAAATAAAATAGGGGATGTTATCGCCCCCAAAATTGACAATTAAATATATTGTAAAAATACTTATGATTGGATGCTTGGCAATAATGTCTTTATAGTTTCCGACAATTCAGGAAATACAGAGCATATTTCTTTAAACTGTGTCTCATTGCAATCCAATAACCGTAACATTGTGGCAATATTATATCCCTGCCATATCAAGGCAGTTCTGAGCTTGAGCAAAATCTCAAACAGATATTTATTCTGCCAATCAGCAAACATAACCCCATTTTTCTTGAATGTATAATGATTTTTTCTAAGAAACACATAATTATGTTCACATATTTCATTTAAATAAAGAAACTCCCAATTCGCTTATTTGTACCTACTGACTAATTTTCCTAAATACTGCTTATACTTATTCATTGTATAAATTTGACAAACCAGAATTGCCCATAGTGTTTCACATCATAAATAAAGTAATCAATTCTGCTTATTTAATCTTTTAAGCCCACGTTCAAAATAATCATGCATCAGCTTTTCATCATTACATGACATTCTGAGCAATCTAGAAAATGCGCTGATGTCGTCTATATATTGGGAATATACACAAAAAACATCTTCATCCGAATCAAAATGGAACATATCTATGCCGCTATTGTTCTCTTCCCATTCTTCAATAAACCCCGTTACAAGAGTTTCCCAGTCTTTACTGCTGCCCTTTAGTCCCATCTTTTGAAATGTATCGACCTTAAATCCGTCACTAATTTTCAGCAGAAGCGATATGGCATAGGGGTGGTGTTCCACAAAAAAGAACGGTACAATATCTTCTGGCTTAGTTCGTATTTCAAATGGTGGGCGAGTTTCAGGAGGCTGCCATGGAAACCATGGAAACCATTCCCATTCATCGTCTTTTCGCTGACCGTATTGTTCGATTTTTTTCATTTTTGCCACCTTTCCAAATCACATCTGATATATTTATACACGTATTTCATCAGACACAATAAAACGAATTGGGACTAAAGAAAACATTTCAGTCAGTTTTCCTGTCCTTTTCATTTCATGTTATAATTTGTTACAGGTTTTTCTTTCCCTTATTTTTGCCCTTATGAGGGTTCGTAACACAAGGGAAAATCTATTAGCAAGCTCACTTGCATTAAATATATTGTTTTCAAGTGCTTGTGGACATTTTGAAAATAGAATATAACCATTAATAAATGTTATAAAAAGTATCATATCAACATTCTGATCTGTTTATTCCCCATCTTTCTTTTCATCAGGTGTGAATTCCGCAATATCGTTAAGCGTAAAACCCTCACCCAAAATATTCAATATTATATTTAGTGTATGGGTCGTGACAGATTCATTATTTTTCAGCCTTTGAATCTGCGACCTGCTGATGCCATAACGAGTATATAACTTATACTGACTTATCCCATTTGATTTTAGGGTTTTAAAAAGTTTGTCAAATTTTATCATACTTCATTTCTTATTTTCTCCTTTTTTAATCTATTCTATTATGCTCTTATATTAGAGATGATTGATAGTTCCTAAAAATAGAGATGAAATTATAAACGGATAAAAAAGAAGATGAAAAATAACCGGATGGAAACAGGTTATTTTTCATCTTCTTTTTTATCAGGCACAAATTCAGCAATGTCATTGAGCGTAAACCCCTCGCCTAAGATATTCAATATTCTGTTCAATGTATGGGTTGTGACAGACTTATTTTTTTTCAATCTTTGAATCTGTGACCTGCTCACACCCTGGTAAGTATAAAGATTGTACTGGCTTATTTTATTTGCTTTTAAGGTTTTGAATAGTTTGTCAAATTTTATCATAATTTGCGATTTTTTTCTCCTGAATATATCTTGTATATTCTTTAATATACTCCTATAATAGAGATTACTGGTAGTTCCCAAAATCAGAGATTATTTTGACAATAATTTTGAGAAACCTACTAAATTTCATAGAAAGGAGGCAAACCATATGAGATTAAGTATTTTTAAGGACAAACTTTTTGAAATGTTAGATGAAAGTAGCAGTTTAGAAATTGCAGATATCGAAACAAATGATTTACACAATCTCTTTACAGTCGAGATAAGTGATGGTAGTTTGTTTGAAATTGAATGCAGAAAAATTCAATAATTTATATAAAAGGCAACCTACAATATGAAGACATCCATACATCTGCCTAAAACAGCAAACAAACATATAAATATACGAATATGATATAAGGAAAAACAAATGATTAACCGTTATAAAATACTATTTCTGAAAATAAAGTTAGGTGGTGTTCTCCTGTAAAGAAACACGCCACCTAACTCATAAAGTTATTTCACTAAAACATTTGCTCTGGAGTACGCCTCGTTTCATAACTATTCTTTTGACACTGAGAATTTACCTGCGGCTGACTTTGCACAGATTTCCCAGACCGAATCTTTTGCATATACCATGCGGATAACCATGCTTCAAAATGCACTCTTGTAAACAACATCAGTTCACTAAAAACTTCAAATGTCATACTGACTGCCACATGATTCTCCGGCCGATTCCCAAAACGCGGGACAATCAAGCCTTTACTGTCAGTTTCCCCCGGTCCGCTGTCCGCCACAAACAGGAAATCCGATTTCTTCCCTGCCACAAGCTGTGCCGTCCGGGAAAGGCTCTTCCCATCCGGCCGGCTCCGCCCATATTTTGCCAGCCTCTCTGCAGAGGTGCCGCCAAGGCACTGGTACAGCGGCGTGTTATCGCTGTTTTTCTTCTTGTTCTGCAGCAGATAGCGGAGTTCCCCGCATTCCACTTTTCGGCACAGCTCCAGGAACTCATCCACCGCTATGTATATATGGATATTGTTGGTCTGGCGCTGCCCTGCTGGGCGGCTCAGGTCATAAGTTGCAAAGGCCAGATGCACCTTACCGATTTCAAAGGCATCGTTTAAGCTTTCCACAAAACAGTTCTTCGCATCTTTACGGATAATCTGGTTCTGGTTACGTTCATCACCCATTTGCTTTCACCACCCCTCCGCTAACCGAAGCCAGTTCCAACAATGCGCAAATCTCTTTCGTATTTTCCTCAAACTGCGGCATAAAATCTTTCCCAGTCTCATAATTCAGGTAGATTCCTGCAAGTGCTGCCATCCATGCAAGTTCCATGATATGTCCGCTTGTCGTCTTTTCCGCTTCACGGAAAAACTGCCCCAATTCCACGACTGTATTCTGCCATTTGGCGAAAAACTCGTCTTCCAGAGGTATCCCGAACTCTCCAAGCCATTCCCGCACCGTATGAGTCTCGGTATGGTCGCCGCATCCCGGATTCGTGAAAATATACTGTGTCTGACCTGCCGACATCTTCTGGAAGGAACCGCCGTCCTGTTCAGACATCAGGCATCTCCCAATCGGGAACATGGCGCACACTGTCGGTTTTGCCTTATGGACGGAGCATTTCCTGTCCTTTAACAGAGGGCACCTCTTTATGGAGCCTCTGGGCCTCAGCCTGACAATCGGCATCCGGGAATCTCCGCCGATGTATGCTTCGCAATAGGTTTCAAACAATTCTTTCGTTGTTATCCCAAGCTCTTTGGACATATTGTAGATGTCCCTTGGTGTCAGAAGGATATCCTCCCGGTTAATACAGCATTTGCCGCACATGGTACAGTGGAACCGGAACGGCTCGTCGGCTCCGATCTTCATTGCATCAAAATTATCTACGATTTCTTTTAATCTTGCGTCCATAATTTTTCCTCCATTTAAACAAAAACCATTCTTTCTATTGTCATAACAGAGGCGCCGGATTTGGCGCCTCATTAGTTGTGTCATACTGACCTCATTTTTTATAGCAATGCATCCTTTTCCATCAGATATCTGGCTGCCTCTTCAATCGAATCAAAGAAAACAGGCTTCCGGAACTTTACGATACTGCAGGTATGCCGTTCTTCCTGGACAATAAACTTCCCGGCATATTCTGGTGTTTCTTTCACAACCAGCATTTCCCGTTTATATTTGTCCAAATAACGGATTTCACCATTTGGATACCTGTCTGCATGGTTTTTCTCCAGTATATGTATGATTTCTTTCGGAATTGCCCAGATGACTGCTCCATGGGATATCATAATTTCTTCTAATTGCCTAATCGTGACAGGCTCCTTATTTTTATCCATATTTCACTCCTGTTCTTATGACCAGCAGAGGATTTTCCCCTGCAGCCGTTCCACCAGTTTCATGGCGTGGTTCAGGCTTTTGATACTGCCGTTTTCACGCCAATCATGAATGGATGCCTCCAGCTCGCCGCTATCGCAAGGGACACAAAAATCACAGATGAAATTCGTGAGTTTCTGCCCGGTATACAGAACCAGCGGCTCCGCATCAGAAAATGTCCCTAAATATACCTTGCCAAAAGCGGTCTGCATTGCCAGTATTACCTGACGGTTGGAATCATTCAAATCCTGCGCTCCCTCCGTCGGCCAATAGCTGCCATGTCCAGCCGTATAATATGCAAACAAAGACAGGTTTAAATCCCCTTCTGCCTGCAGTGCTTCCATTTTTAACTGTCTGAGACTCATTCCGTATCTCCTCTCTGCGCCAGTTTCCTCAAAGCTTCTAAAAGCTTCTGGTTGTTTTCTGTAAACTGCTCCATAAAAGGCTTATCCAGATCAAAAGCGGAATACTTATAAAAAAGGAACATCACCATAGCCCTCTTTCGTGCTTCCTCCGGAATCTTCTGAAGGAGCCTTTCAATCTCCTGCGCCGAACCGATGTCCACATTCAGGAACTCAAAATCCTGCCTGCTGCAGTACCTCTGGACCCATTTTTTCACAGACATCTGCGGTCCCTTGTAGTGATGGGGCTGCTCCATACTGAGATACTGCTCGTATCCGCCAAGCTCATACGGCCCGACGGCAACGGGATAGGTGCGGCACGCCCTTGGCTTCGCCGGATGCACCGTACACCTGTTATCTTTCAAGAAGATACAGGCGTCATCAGCTCCAACCGTTTTCAGCATGAATGCCGTATACCCGTTTTCGCTCAGCAAGACTGGAAGCGCATAAGCTGCAAGCACATCTTCCATGCCGCCCGCATCTTCGCCTTTGTCCCGCAGGTATTTTGCCAGCCGGAACACATCCAGGCTCTCCAGCGGCACGCTCTCACGGACATGCCGGCAACAGGCGCCGCACATCCTGCATTTGAATGGGAACCGGTCTGACGGGGTGAGCGGGACCATTTTCGTCATGAAATCTTTCATACGCACGCCCCCGCTTACCAGATATCCCTGCCGGGAACAAATTCCACTTCGGTCCCCTCTGCAATGGGCATGTCCGGTTCGCCGTCAAACTCATTGTTGTACTTTGTGCAGATTTTCGGTTCCCGGCCTTTACGCGGGTCAACATCCACATAAAGCCTTCCTCCTGCCTCATAAACCGGCCTGTCCCAGCTGTCGCGTCCTTTATGGTTCAATGTCAGTTTCTCCATAATCTTTATCCTTTCTGCGTCCCATAAGCGCTTCCCTTTGCTTTTTCTTTGTCAAACGAAATCTCCTCAAACCCGAATCGGTCACAGAAGAAAAACCCGCTTTCCTCCCCGGGCCGGATGATTTCAACTACATCCGAAGTAGACATGGAACGTCCCTGGAACCCCGCTGGGTGTGACACGTTAAAAATCTCATAGGCCCTCTCCAGTCCGGCAAGCTCCTGATCCATATTGTTTTTGCTGTTTTGAGGCACTTTGATATCCAGCTCCCCGCTGAATACGGCTTTGTAAATCTCAGCCGGCACACGGCCGCCGTTTGCCTCTTTGATGCTGTGCAGGTCACAGAATATCAGATATCTGTTTTCCGGTTCTGCAATGATTTGGTATAGTATGATTCTCATGACTGTTTCCCTCCGTTATGTGTTCTTTCCATATTCCAATAATAGGCGGCGTTACATACGATTACCCATTCCACAAGCTCAGGCAGTATTTCTTCAAGGCACTCCGTCCGCTCTTCTTTTAAAGCAAACTGAATGAACTCCTGATTTTTCAAAATGCTGTTCCTGCACCGCTCAACATCCTTAGGGGTCCCATACCGTTTCTTTTTGGGAATAATGCCCAAAAGATGAAATCTTTCTACATCGCCATAATCCATAAGCTGCCCTCCTTTCAAAACAATAGGCGGAACAGAGCACTGCCCCGCCATGTTGTTCCGACCAATTTTATGCCAGCATTGATTCCGATTCTTCTTCTGCCAGCGTTTCCAAATACTGTGCTGCTAATCCAAACAGCGGTAGTATGCTTTCATGCTCCGCAAAACAGACCACAAATCCAAAGCAAAGTCCTCCCAGTCGTTTAAGAACTCCTCAATGGATTCCCTGTCGCACATCCTGGCATCGTCCAGACAAAACAGCTCATAATCCACCTTGTCGGCATCGTCATAAGGAAGGGACAGTACGCCCTCCCTTACCAGAATAAGAAATGTGCCAAGATGCAGACCGTCAGAAATCGGATAGTTCCAGCAGAGTTCGTTGTGGTACTGTTCCATGTAATCCGCACAGAAATCCATCAATGCAGTATGTGTGGCACCGTTTTCATGGAGATAGGCGATTACCTCGCTTTTACTCCTGAGTGTATCCAGATCAATGTCATACGGCCCAACCGCAATCATCCTCTTATAAGCCATAGGCCGCTTTTCCCTGACATTGATCAGCCAGAGCGCTGATTCCGTGGCGCTCTCATGGCACCAGGACTGTCTCAGCTCTTTTTCCAGCAGGGCGCGTGAAAGCCTTTCCCCCATGAAACGGGATTCCTCTGAATCCACAGGCACTGACTCTGCCTGCATCTCCCTGTCACCTTTGACAAACCCGATCAGGCTGTCAATCTCAGCAATGGTAAACGAAGCATCGGCTGCCTGGAAGCCCCAGTAATCGCCGTCGTCACTGCCCGCCGTTCCCCGAACCGGCCGGTTTAAGATTGCGCCTGCACATTTCCCAATCAGCCTGGACACCTCGTCCCAGTCCAATCGGAGCGTGCGGCAGTATGTATAATTACTCATGTGATTCCCTTTCTGCCATATACGGCTTATAATAAATTGTATCAGTTTTGTCAGACTGATATGCGCCAATGCAGACCTCGTGGCAGGGACTGCGTTCAGGATCGTATTCCGCAAAACAGATCGGCCCGTTATTTTCCGGACGGTCCGTATCCCAGTAAATGTTGATAGCCGGATAGCTTTCATCGTCATATGCAACTGCCCTCAGACGGGTTCCGTCTGGCAGGAGCTGCACGATCGTCGGGTATTCCGGCAGGGAAACCGATTCTCCATCTGTCAGCGTAAACTGCCTTTTGTAAGACTGGGCATACCGTTTCCGTGCCCTGTCCAGCTCATCCTGCAGCGTGGCAAAAATCTGCTGCACCTGCTCCTGCGTATAGGCATAGACGGCAGAATTGGAACAGTTTCCAAGCAGCCTTACCATTTTGATAATCTTGTTGACCCGGGCTTCTGCCACACGGCGGAAGCGGTTTTGTTTTGGCTCCCTCAAGATGCGTCACCTCCGTTCTGCACACATTCGATTTGGAATGCGTATTTTTTTAAAATGTCATGGTTATCGTCCAGATATTTCTGGGCATCCTTCTCTTTCTTAAATTTGCGCACCATGGAAGCAGACGGCGGCTGGCATCTGGCGAACCAGATCCGCCTGCAGCTGCGTTTGGCAAAATACCCATACTCAGACTGCAGCACATAGTATTCCGGCAGCGCGGCATAATCCGTCGGCGTCCCCTTTCGCCGCATGGGCGGATGGGTCACATGGCGGTCATCCCCAAAAGTTACCGTAATCCTATGGCCGGAAAGCTCCTGGAGCTTATCCAGCAGTTCCTCTGTTGTGGAAACGCAGTGCCTCTGCCAGTACTCATGGCTGTAATCAACCACTGTCACAGTATTCCCATGTTTCCTGTAATCCTCCACGGCATGTGCCGATTTCATCCCCGCCAGGATCCAGCGTCCGAACTCACCCTCTTCAAAAGAGCGGTTCCGGCTTTTGCGTGTCCCGCCCCGGTTGTTCCTGTTGGATTCCTCATGGGCGGCCGCGATCTCACGCACTTCTTCTGCAGTAAACAATACCCTCCCGGTATGGGGGTAGTTTAAGACTGACCAGTATTTTTCCGGTATCTCCCGCCCCCTTCGGTCAAAATCAAAACAGTTTGACGACCCATGGTTTACAACAGGGATATATTTGTCCCCTACAAGGATGAATGCCTTGTCATAGAAAATCTCACTGCTCATGCTGTCACCTCCTGTCCTGTCAGGTGCAGGCGGTAACTGGCATTGGGCATCCCAAAGCGAATCCCGTTTAGGGAGATATCCTCCGTACTCAGCACCCGGTCCATCCTGCTTCCCACGTCTGTCCCGAAAATATAAGCGGAATCGCCGCCTGCCATTGGACTGAGTGGCCTCCCGGTAATCTCAAGGTTCTTTTTCTGTGTATTCATATCCATGCTCCTTCTTTATAAAAATCTGATTTCTAATGCAGTGATTTCGCCGTCATGCTCAGCTGCAAATACACCATAGAAGCCATCGCCATACCCGGATGAGCTGTAAAAGCCATCCTCCGTAAGCCATGCATCCCCATGGGCGCTCCTGTCGCAGACAGCTCCCCATTCCTCATCACTGTAATCCGGTTTCTCATGGAAAAAACCGGCAAGCCCTGCATCAACGCCTATGCTGCCGATTTCTTTCATTGATTTCTGCGGCGGAACCACGCCGTCCAGATAGATGCCGATCATCCCGACCACCTTGTAGCAGTACGGTTTCCCGCCATACTCACCTTTTTCAGTCTGACGCCAGACCATGCAGGCATATTTGCCTTCCCTGACCCTGACATCGCTCATCCGGCACCAGACACCCCTGTTGTAGCAGGGATCCGTAATGTCCACGCTGCCATGGAAATCCATGACTCCGATTTTTTTGCGCCTCATGCTCCCGCCCCTTTCCTTTCTGCCTCCAGATTCCGAAACTCACGCCCTGCAGCGGAAAAATCACAGTTCGCACAGCTCCAGATATCCTCCTCATCCGGATCATGCGTGACTTCCACACAATCGTTCAGGGATTCCAGAAAAGTGCCGTTACCGTCAATCTTCCAGTCCTGCGTGACATGTGCCGTTACCTCAAAACATTCTACGCCGCACTTCGGACAGCGGTATTTTGCCATTGTCATCACCTCGCATCCGCTAAAATGAAATCAGCGGAGCAGATTGCCTGCCCCGCCACTGTTGTTCCGGCAAATTTATGCCAGCATTGCCTCAAACTCCTCCTCCGTCAGCGTCCGGATGCCAAGCTGCTGTGCTTTCGTAAGCTTGCTGCCGGCCTTTTCGCCAACGATCAGGTAATCCGTCTTTTTCGTTACCGAGCCTGCCGGTTTTGCCCCAAGCTGCATCAGCTTCATCTGGATGCCGTCACGGGTGTAATTTTCCAGTTTGCCGGTTGCCACTACTGTCTTTCCATAAAATGGGTTTGTTGTGTTTGTATTCATATCAATATTCTCCTTTTCAAATTCGATTTTTTCAAGCAGCGGACGCCAGAGCTTCTCTTCCTCCGGATCCGCATACCAGATATAAATGTTATTGTGCATGGTCTCCCCGAAATCCGGGAGCTGTGTAAAGTCAAAGCCGTCCTGGACAGCCTGCTCAAACGCTTCCCAAGAGCCGTGGAAATACCTGTCCAGATCGCGCCCGGCATGTCTGCCGACCATAGGAATCCCCATACCGGCAATGAACTTCGCCAAAGTGCAGTGGCGGCTCTTTTCAATGGATGCCTGCAGGCGTTCAAAGGATTTCTCCCCGAAGCCTTCGGTCTTGACAATCTCGTCATGGTGCTGTTCCAGCGTATATAAATCTGCAAATGTCCGGATCCAGCCATGGCTTACGAACCGCTCCAGCGTTTTTTCTGACAGCCCCTCGATGCCCATCCGCGTTTTTTCACAGAAATGTACGAACTTCCGTACCAGTCTGGCAGAGCAGTGCGGGTTCTCGCAGAACATCTGGCGGACACCGCCGCTGCTTCTCCGTATGCTCAGCATCCTGCCGCAGCACGGGCAGTATATAGGGACACAGCACGTCCATGTCTTATCCAGGTTCTCTGCAATCTGCGGAATAATCATGTTCGCTTTATAGACGAGGATCTTATCGCCGCGCCCCAGGGCAAGGTTCATGTAATTCTCATAGTTATGCAGATACGCCCGGCTGACCTTGGTTCCGTCAATCGTCACCGGCTTGAAAACGCCTGTCAGGCTCACCATGCCGGTGCGTGTGACTGCCACATCCAGGCCAAGGAATTCCGTCTCATACAGCTCGTCTTCCCACTTCAGCGCAACCAGACGGTTTTCATGATGCCCGGTCGCACCCAGGCTCTTTCCGTAGGCAATATCATCATATTCCGCGATAAGCCCGTCCACCGGATAAGGGAACTTCTTCGGATCCATGGACGCAATGGCGTCGCGGACCATTTTCTCATCGTGGCCCCCATCCAGAAAGATATAAGGCACAACAGAAAAGCCGTTTTTCTCCAGAAACTCCTGCTGCGCAAGCTTGCTTTCCGACTCCAGATAATCGCTTACCAGCTCAAATCCCCAGAACTCAAGCAGGCGTTTCTTCGCCTCGCCGGCATCGAGCTTGCGCACGCTGCCGGATGCCAAGTTCCTGGGATGGGTATAGGGCTCCTCCAGACCGGAATTGATTTTTTCAAAGTTCTCCCATGAAATGACGCCCTCTCCCCGGACTTCAAATGATTCCTTTTCCGGTATCGTCATGGGGACATTGAGGAACGTCCGCACCGTATGCGTCACATCCTCGCCGATGATCCCTTCACGGCCGCGGGTGATCGCCTGAACCAGTTTCCCGTCCTCATAACGGAGCACCAGCGTCAGCCCGTCCATCTTCCAGCTCAGCAGCACCGGCCGTCTTGCCGAAAACTGCACAATGTCCTCCACGGACTTCGTTTTGTCTGCAGAGAGCATGGGCTTGCTGTGGCGCACCTGCGCCAGACTTTCCAGGATTTCCCCGGACACCTTCTGGGTCGGGGAACCGGAAAGTACCAGCCCCGTCCTTGTTTCAATCTCCTTCAGCTCGTCCATCAGGATATCGTAATCCCGGTCCGGCATAATTGGGCTGTCATCCCTGTAATAGGCAATGTCTGCCTTTGTGAGCTGCCCGATCAGTTCGAGCATACGCTCATGGTCTGTTTTGTATTTTGCACTCATGTGCATCCTCCTTCCATCAATAAATTCTCATAAGATGCTGCTGAATTATCTGCAGGCGTTCCTGAATGACCCGTTCTTCCTCCGGGTCTGTGGTATCCAGGTCAAGGACTTCAACATCAAATTGACCCGGATATGGCTCGTAAACCTCACGGACCATGCCGTCTTCCACGACAACAGCCAGCTTATCCATCCACATCACCTCTTTCTGTTTGTTTTTTGTCATTTGGGCAGGCTCGAATGCCGACCAGCGGCCGCAGACTGGGCACGGAATGCGCCCATCCTCGTATTCCAGCCGCTCCTTTGTAACCTCGCCCGGTTCCCCGCAGCATTCTGTCTTAACCCAGACCAGTCTGGACGAATCCAGTATCTCCGGCCGGTATCTGCGGTTGAACGGGATATAACCGACCCAAAGGGGATCATCGAAAATCCTGCTCATATGGAGTTCCAGCGCATCAATTTCCGGTTCCGAATCAGACCGCCTACAGTTATGCTCCAGCCTCCACTCCAGCAGGTTCTGGTACAGCTGCTGCTCCTGGCTGGTCTGCACCAGCTCCATGGCCAGCCGTTTCCATTCTTTCAGCTCCAGATCGCCAAGTCCTGTCATGACTCCCTTGCGGTAGCCATGTACTTTATGCCTGCCCTCCGTGCGGATCAGGTAAGACCGCCCGGTTCCGTAGCGGACTCTCAGCGTTTCAAATGTGATTGGCAAGTTATTCTCCATCATTCCGCCTTTCCAAATATCTGCCCATACTCTGTGGGAAATACCTGCGAGAACAGTTCCATATACCGGCGAAATCCTGCCTCGTTCAACGGAGCCTGCAGGGATGTCTCACTCCAGCAGATCAGCTCCTCCTCAGGGATACAGAACTCATCCGAGATAAATTTATTCCCGTCATAATGCGGGCATCTTGGTTTCAGCAGCTTTTCCATCTCCGTCCTGCTTGAGACAGAGCAGATAAGCCTGCCTTTCTTTTCTGCAATCGCATATAAAAGTTTCTCTGCATATCCTAACTTCTGATAATGGCCAAGATAGCTCTGGAGTCTCCGGATTCCCAGAAACCGAAGTTCCCGGATCCGGTCCGGGATGTCGCCGGCTATAATTTCTGCGTAATAAGGGAGGATCGCATCCACAAAATCATTTTTCATGTACGTTCACACTCCTTTACAGCAATGGTAAATGGCAGACACTCCGGTTTATAACAGATACCGTTGTCCTCAAACTCCATTTCCATGATTTCGATTTCTGCTTTGTCTGCCTCCCCATATTCGGTATTGACACCAATCTGGGCAATCTCCATCCCATGCAGTTCTTCCATCCTGCCGTTCGCATAGTTTTCACCGAAATAAACCCCTTTGTACTTTGCGGTAAAGACGTCTTCATCCTGGCCATACTCACTTTCGTCCCAGGTCAGGGATACAATTTCACCCGCAGCCAGCCTCACCTCAATGAAATCGACCGTCAGGTCCGGCAAACCGGTACGGGCACTTAAATAAAGAATCATAGGCATTTCCTTTCTGCATTCCTGCGTAGTTTTTCTATCTATACGGGTATGCCGAAAGGCTCCCCGGAACAAAGATTGGGGGAAGCCTTATAAGCTTCCGAATCTATATAAAAAAAGCACCCAAAGAACGGTAACATTCTCTGAGTGCCTTTGTTGCCCGAGGGCCTGATATGAAACAACAGAAAGCACGTCCCGCGAACTTTCTATTGTCATGAATTGTAACAGAACAGCGGAGGGCCTGCGCCTCCGTTTCCCCATTCTGTGCTTCTTGACAAAGAAGCAGAAGAAACAAAAAAGTGCCTGAAAGCTTATACTCTCAGACACTGTGTAACCGGATAAACTTTAACTGCTTAGAAGCAATTACTGATACTGATATAAGCAGTATAGCATATTTAATCTGCTTTTTCAATAGGTTAGTGCTTATTAAAAAAACTTGATAATTGCTCCCTGTATTTGAATTGTTTTTCTTCCCCTTCTTCTGGCGCCAAATCCACTTCATAAGTTGAATCTCCAATTACCAATGTGCCACAGCTATCCGATGCATAATAAGCCTCTACTATCTCACCATCATGTAATGTTGCTTTTAACCTGTAATCAAACGGACATCCGCCAAAATAATTCTTTGCCTTTTTCACCTTTTCTTTCATAATAATTTGAAACAGTTCTTTTTTTTCTTCATCAAGCGGCTGCCATGAACCATCAATAAACGCTTCTAATTTTTTTATATTTTCCAACTTGCTTATATCCACAGTTTTCAGTTCTGCCATCCCCTTTACCACTTCTAAAAGGGACTCTGATTTTGCAGATGCATAAATCTCTTCCTGATTTTCCTGCTGAATATCAAAATAATGCATGCCGTCGCTAAAACTTCTTATGTTTATTCCAATATAATTGCCATGCCCATTTACCATGATACTGTACGCTTCAAATACGCAATCTGCATCTAACGGCAAAGTATCTGTATGCTCTTCTTCCTTCTGCAACTCTAATTTTGAGATTTCCCCGAAGAAATCCTTAATTTCTTCGGGGCTGCCTTCATACAAAACAGTTTCATTATAAAGAGTATATAAAAGGATTGAAAGTACATTACATTCTGGTAGCTCTATCCTGTTTTCTTCATTGATTAAGACAAATTCCATATTGTCTGCATTCGGAATCCTTATTTTTTCTGAATAGGTCCCAAATTCAAAGCAATTCTCCAGAAATTCCGGAATACCTCCTTCAAGCTGTTTCTGGCTGTCTTCCTCTTTTTCTGTGAAATCTTCCTGCTCGCTTTCCCCCTCTTCATTCTCAGGACTTACCGTTTTTAACTCTTCCTGCAGAAAAGACGAATCATCCCCCTTACATGCACACAGAAAAAGACTCAGACTAAAAAAAGCCGCCAGAACAAAAGCCTTTTTTTGCACCTTCATATCTACCCTCCATAAATACCCTAATCATTGCTCAAGCATTCGCCTGTCAGGCTATTCACCTGATAGGAGCTTCCATCTGTTAATCCAAAAACATAGGATGGTTCATATATTCCATCATTATCATTATCACAAAATGCAACATCAACATTTGAAGCCTCTGGTATTTCTGCCTCCACTGATTCATCTTGTACAGCTGTCCTCAATACTTCACTGCCCTTCACCTCATTTTCCAGCACTTTTAAGGCATCTTTTAAAGACAACTGCGCAGTTCTTTGGGACGGAATCATTTCATATTCGTTATGGTTCACCAGACTTGAAACAACACCAGTATCATCTACAATTGCACTATAAAAATCGCCTTTTACCGGAATGCCATCAAACGTATAATTATATGTTACATCATATGCCACCGTTTCTTCAATTTCATTTTGAGAATTTCCATCCAAATCTACCTCTGCCGCCACAATTTCCCTTATTTCTAAATTACCATTGTCAAAATCTGTGGTATTTACACCTTCAAACGCCTCATTGAGCCACTCAACAGATTTGTTTTCCGCTTCATCTGCAGTCATTTCCACGCCCTGATCCTTGACCTCTCCATTTAAAGTTGTCGTTCCACCATTATCGGATAAGACCGTTACATCCATATCTTCTTTCACGCGGACATCAATATCTGTAGCTTTGATTGTATAATTCGGAATTGCAATATCTATTCCATCCGTTTCCCCGCCAAGCTTTAAATTTGTCGCCAAATTTCTGGGCTGTGTCACCCCATTTGGTTTTGCGGATGAAAAACGGAGAATTGTTGTTGAACCGGCTCCAGGACGAGAATATGTACTCCCCGGGAATCCTTCAAACCTGGAATACTGCGCATTCCCTTTGTGTGTTAAAACCAGATAATTATTATTTCCGTATTTTTTATTTGCAAGAATCCAGGAACTTTTAACTGATTCACCAGTTTTCGCATATGACATAAAATAATCTACCACTGCACCATCTTTTTTTGGTCCTGCTCCGGGAGCCTTCTCATGATAACCGCAAATCACCCTTACAGCTTTATCGCCTATCATGGCATTTGCATATTGCCCGCGATTTTCATCGCCATACAATTGATAACATGCAGCCAGAAAAACAAATTCCAGATTGCTTCCTGACCATTTAAAATCTCCAATTTTGTAAATATTAAAATCCACGCCACTTGCGGTTCCCCATAACCGCCCTGCTGTACTCCCATGGCTAGACCAGTATTTTATGGCTTTTGACTTTCTTTTAAAATGATTTAATGTTATCCCTGTTTTTTTATAAGTACTTTTATAAGACGAATCCTGCCCCTTTATGCCATCGACAAATTTTTTGCAATCAGACTTTCCTTCAAAGCTATTGTTTTTAAACGCCTCCACTGTTTTTCCAGCTGCATATGACGGGGTAGTTCCTAATAATGAAACGCATACAACCATCGACAAAAAACCTGACAATTTTCTTTTTAATTTCATAATTCATTCTCCTTTAATTATACTTTTTAGTTGTTTTTTAATAAATCTTTCCTATATTTTACCAAAAAATCACTTCATTAATCACCACCACCTTCCCAATTAGCATAAGGCAAAAATTTCTTAGAAACTAGCAATTATTTCCAGAGATAGAATGCTGCTGCCAAAAATACCAATTTCTATAATCAGATTATAAGCAAAACAATATATATTGTCAACTATAATTTAGTTTTTCTAAATATTGACTTTTCAAAATATATGTGTTATAAATATAAAAGAGGAAATTATTTATGGATAATAAAAGCAATTTTAGACGTGGCTCTGTGGAACTATTAGTACTCCATCTATTAAGCCAAAAAGATTATTATGGATACGAAATTTCACAAACAATCAAGGAGCAGTCCGATTCTGTATTAAATATACCTGTTGGTTCTCTATATCCAGCGCTATATAAGCTGATTGACGCAGGTTATATTTCTGATTATAAAAGACAGGTAGGACGCCGATCAACCCGGGTATATTACCATATTGAAGATTCCGGTATAAAACGTTTCAGTTCGCTGATTCAAGATTATAACTCCACTGTTACTGCTATACATCAGGTTCTGAACTATAAACCCCAAAATGGAGAAATGACAGATGACTGACAATGAACAAATTATCCGTTCTTATATAAAAGAAGTAAAATGTCATTTTCCAGTCTACAAAGCACAGGAAAAAAAATTTGTTGACGACTTAGAAAATGCCATTATGGATTTTTCAAATGAAACCAAAGAATTTACATACAATGAATTACTTAACCGCTTTGGTTCGCCAAAGGATTTAGTTGCAAACTATTTATTAGAAGCAGATGCACAATATTTAAGCAAAGAAATACGCTATTCACACCACATTAAGCTGATTTCAATATTTTCGGCAGGTATGCTTATCGTATCTCTTACTATTGTTATATTGTTGCAATATCTCTTCTACTATCATGCGCGCACATCCTACATATCTAGAGAAATAACTACAATAGAGGAGGAAAACAACAAATGACCCAATGTAATGTAAAGAAACTCTTTTATGCTGTAACAATATTAGCAATTACCTTTATGCTTGTCACAGGGAATCATTCAAAAACAGTTTACGCAGCCGACACATCTGTATCATCTCAAGATGTAACTATAGAAAAAATCACAGATGATTTATATTGTATTACAACCATTGAAACAACAATAAATGGCAGTTCGGATAAAAGTACTGCCGCCACACGTTCCTCTAAAACAAAATCAGGAAGTAAAACAGTCAAATATCAAAACAGCAACGGAACAACATTATGGTATGTAAAAGTATCTGGGGATTTTTCATATAACGGAAGCAGTTCTCGTTGCACCTCTGCATCTGTATCAGCAGCTTCTTACGACAAAAATTGGACAATTTCCAATAAAAGCAGCAGCAAATCAGGAAAAACTGCCACTGCTACTGCTACTGGCACATTAAACAAAAACTCTTTGTTCAGCCAAACCATCACAAAAACTGTATCATTAAGTTGCTCTAAAAACGGCAAACTTTCATAACATAAAAAAATTATCGTAGGAGAATTATTTCTCTTCCGATAATTTTTTTATGTTATTTTTTTCATGTAAACCAAATGGACATCTTACAAACGATCTCCTCGCCTTTCATGTTGGCTTCTCCTACGGTTTAACCACACCCAGCAATACAAACCTGGCATCATTAAATTCGTAGCTGCATGTAGATAAGACCAGAATCCTGTCCGTGACTGCCGGGATAATTTCACTGCGGAAGCACGAGCGTTCTTTGGTCTTATCCATCCACTCTGTAAAATCCTGATCTGATGGAAAACCAATTTTCCATATTTCATCCTGGACGCTTGCCACATATCCCGCAAAAATTTCTATCTCATAGTTTTTATCGGGTGTCAATAAAAGGGCAATGGAATGGTCATTATAATACTCCTGCTTCTTATATGCCGTAAGTCCGGTAAACATAGTGCCGTTTTTCATGTGATGCCCATAGATAATGCTGTTCCAGTCTGAGAAATCCGGCCTGTTCCGGCTGTCCAGGAAAATACAGCCTGCGCTGTTCCATTTTCCATCGAACAAATGATTCAGATAATACTGGTTATCCGCCCCCTGCACCACCGGGTAATTAATTGGCGTGTCTTCAATATAAATCCAAGCCACAATATCCGGATTGATTTCGGCCAATGCCTCAAAATCCACGACCGGCCATCTGATATCCGGCCCGCTTTCTCCAGACTGACTCCCATCCTCGTTGTCTTCTGGAGCCTCATCAACCCAGACATACTGTTCTATCTCAGTATAGGAGGATTCGCCTTCCCCATATTCTTTCAGCTTCCAGTATACCTGAAAGACGCCTACCAGGAATATCCCTGTAAAAATTAAAATCAGTATGGTATATAATATTTTCTTTTTCATAATCCTTTACAGCCTGTTGGCCTTATTTTTCATCTCCTTTGCAGTAGGGTTGCTGTAAATCAAAGTAGTCTGTATGTTACTGTGCCCAGCCTGGTTGGCAATTTCGTGGATGGAATATCCGCTCTCCAGCGCATGTGAGCAAAAATAGTGCCGCAGCGTTTTGGGTGTAATAACATCCGAATACTGGTTGAATATCTGATTGACCCTGGATGGAGCCATTTTCCCACTCTGTCTGCTGACAAAAAGATATGGGCTTTCTGTTCTGCGTTCCTTCAGGTATTCCCGGATTGCATGGACAATTTTATCATTGAGATAGACCAGCCTCTGTTTATCCCCCTTTCCAATGACGCGGATTTCTTTCGACACCAGATCCACCTGCTCCAGCAATAGATTGACGCATTCACTTCTCCGTAGCCCAGAATAGGCGTACAAAGTAACAAGCGCATAATCCCGCTTGCTCCCTCCTTCCAGAAGCCTCTGCCGGAATGCATCTACCTCCTGCTTCGTGACAGTGCATGGATTCGCATATTGCATCTGCACCTTCATGAAATCCGCCTTCAAGATAACCACCTCTGTCTGCACTCCCCTGCTTACCAGAAACTCATTCAGGCATCGTAATGCAGACAAATGATTATTTACCGATTTGGGGGCATAGCCTTTTATGTTCCGCATATAGGAAATATACTCCAGCACATTTGCACGATACAGCTGCGGCGGCGCATTCCCAAAGCTTGCGTCACACCATTTCAAATACTGACGGACATTCCGGGTATAGGTTTCTGTTGTGTTCTGCGACTTTCCCATCTTCTGTAAATACAAAATAAATTGATCTGTCATCTTCTCACACTCCTTCCTTATACTGTCTATTACACGATAAGGAAGACGTTATTACAACACAATCCGCCAAATTCCCCTTTGCTATTGATTATGTCTAACTCATTTCATCCGCAAAGTATGCTGATTATGTTTAACTCAGCACACAAAAATATAAGACTGACCCCTGCGAGTTAAACACAATTAACATTATGTTTAGGTTCTCAGGGATTTGATTTTTAAAGCCCATACTCATATCATCCTGATTTTTTATAATCCTCTTGATATTATTCTCCGTTGTAAATATAATAGGTATTGTGAATAAGGAAAAAATGCTGTGAACTGTACCTCCACAAACAGAGCTGCCAAAAAACGAATCCTTTTCAGGGGGCAGGCTGCAATACTGTGCAAGGAGAACCGTATCTTCAGCATTCATCATCTTAAAGGAAAGGCGGTAAACGAATGCCAAAACAATTCAAAGCTGCCAGACAAATCAATAAATTAAAGGCAGTCAAAGCAGCCGAAAAACTTGGCATATCCCAGCCGACGCTCAGTGCCTGGGAAAGCGAACGGAAGTCCCCATCCATAGACAGTCTGGAGAATATGGCAAACCTTTATGGAGTCACAACAGATTTCCTGCTCGGGCGCTCCGCAACCCATACACCGGATTCCAAAAGACCCATCCCATTACAGGCGTTGCCGGCTTTTCATGGCAGGCCGGTATGGTCCGCCGCTTATGGATGGCTGCTGGTAAATGCTGCTGATAGGCTCCTGACTTTTCCAGATGGACATGCACTGCCATTTACAGATATGACTGGGGACTTATTTAGCCTGGCTCCCCCATTTTCAGAAACAGAGCCACCCAAAGGGCAACCTCTGTCCCGTTTTGAAGTCAGCGGCCAAAAAGAAATCTGGCTGGAGCCGATTTCTCCAGACTCAGGCTTGCGGGAGGAACTGCAAGGATGGTACCAGGTAAAAGCGCGCTATGTTGAAAATGAGTATGGCAACCGCTTCTATTTAGACACCTATGGAGCTAAATGGCTGGCATTCCCCTCGGAATCCAAAGCATAAATATACTCCGATGTTCTGTGACAAACAGACTTCGGAGTTTTTGATTATTTATGCTTACTGAACAGGCTGCCAAATATTCAGTTACAGCAATAAACATATTTGGTATGTCCAGCTATGTTATAAGGAGAAAACACTGTCAACTATATGCATCCCTCCATTTCCACTTTTCTACATTTTCAAGACAATCCCCTGGTCCATACCCCTAAAATATACCTTCTGCTATTTCGCAAAAAATTTATATATTATAGAAGGGCACCCATATCATGCCTATACTCTGTTACCCAATTTTATTTTACCTGCATTTCAGTATACTTTTTCCCAACTTTGTGCGGTGCATGAGCATCATCAAGGCCATTTTTATCTTAAACCTCAATGAAAACCGATGGTCAAGCATATCTCTTGACCGGTTCTCATATTCCTCTTTTGTCAGTTCCTCAAATACATTCCTTAACACTTCTTCCATTTTCTGCATAATTATGTCACCTCATTATGAATTATTACAGTTTGGCATATTGTGCCATATCTATAATTATAGTAACAATTCCTGGTCATAAAATATGACACATCATGATATTATTCTTTTCTGCCAAAAATGGAACTATTAATTTTTATGCAAAATTAAAGTTATTGCTCATCTACACCCCCCGCTTCTGTCAGAACTGTTTTCTTTATCGGATAAATAAGCCAAGTATGTATGCTTAATTATCCAGTTTCTTCCAAAATATATCTATATATTCGGCACAACACCTTCCTCTGTTTATAGTCATTTATAAATCCAGTCGCCTAAATAAATAGGTCAAAACCATAAAACGGGTTTTGACCTACCTACTATGCTGTATTTTTTCCAAATGTGTTATATTATGTTAAAGCAGTCTTAAAAGTTGTACCAACTCATGAGGCTCATCTGGATTTGATGTGGTCTGTCTGGTATCAAACTGCAAAAAACAATTGTTATGATAAAATGACAACAGCTTCTCCTCATTTTCTGCTTCCAAAAATGTTACCATACCACCAAATACATATTGTGTTGCTTTAATTTTATCCCATGCCAGTTCAAGAAGTTCTGCACCAGTAATCAGTTTTCCATCATCTTCGGAATAATTTTTACCTAATTGTGCAATCAAATAGGCTGACATGGTATATGTATCTGAATCTTTATCCAATTCACTTATCCGTAACAATTTTTTCTTTACCGTATTGCTTACAGTTTCACCCCTTATTGTCAATGGCTTTAAGGCAAGAGTAAAATACCCCAACAATTTTCCGTCAGCAACAGAAAATACAAGATATGTGACGGACTGGTTCTTTTTCGTAAATTCAATGGAACTGTATTTCAAAAAACGTTCCACATCCGGGTTCATCGGACAAGAGAACTCAGAGAGGATTTGGAGAAGCTCATCCTCCCCAAGCTCAAGATTCTCGTTTCCAATATACCTTCGGATATTAATTATCCTATATTTGTTTTTTTCTGCCATTCGCCTCTTTCCTCATTCTCATAAATTCAAGCAGCTCTGCTTCGTCTGTTATTTCACTTGCAGCTACCAGAATACGCTTAGGACGGTTTTTGGCAGATTCTTCAATCGCATTAACAAACATCTCCACCTGTTCCTTGCCCGATATGACAAAATTTTTCGTAATGCTAGAAGTTGCCATAAGAAACACCTCCTTTTTCCATTCTGCTTTTCTGTAACAGTTCATACTTCCTATCTATATTTTATTACCTTATTGCAGTTAATGCAACAGATCTTTATGAATTTTTTATGTTCTCTTCCTATCTTACAGTAGGTATATCCCTAAAAAACTCTTCATAGTCCACACGAAAAATTTCCTTTAAAGCCACTAAATCACTGACATAAATATTACCCCTGCCAAGTTCAATCAGTGAATAAGTGCTACGGCTCAACGGCGAGCCTAACACTTGTAATCTGGCAACCGTCTGATCCTGCGTTAAATTGCATGCATTACGGATGTGCTTTAGATTCTGTGCAAATATCTCGTTACATAACATTTTCATAGCTGTAAATCGCCTTTCTATCATCAATTGCTGTCCAGCAGAAAGCGAGAAGGGAAACGCATATACCTGCGCAGCATTGGTTACCCAAGGCAATCTCCTTATCTCACCCATAATTCTGCTTATAGATACAAGCAACAACTTGTACTATAGCAAATGATAAAAACCGATAGGCTTATACATATAAGCAAAACCACACCTTACACATAGTATTTCAATGTGGCTACTTTTTATACCTTACAGGAGCATTTTCTGTATGAAACAGATTTACCTCGCTGTCGTTATGCCCTCGAAAAAAACAGAATAATCCACGTTAAAAATCTGTTTTAATCCGACAAGATCACTTATATAAATATTCCCACGCCCTGATTCAATCAAAGAGTATGTACTCCGGCTAAGAGGCGAACCAAGCAACTGCAACCTTGCAACTGTCTGATCTTGTGATAGATTACGCGAAATGCGTATCCTCTTCAAATTGCCTCCAAATACGCCATTACACAACAATTTCAAAATAATAACCCTCCAAATTGCTTATATCTGTAAGCTTCTTATTGATTTTATCAATTGAAAGGCTTATAATTGCTTATAGATATAAGCAATTATATAAAATTAAGGAGAATTAAAATGAAAAATGAATCCAAAAAAGCAGAGAAACATCCATCTGCAAGAACAGACAAAAAAAAGTACACGTTTCTTTTTGAGAAAATCACAGATGCATTGGAAGCCCTTGAAAAAAAGGACGCAGAATCTGCTGCAGACATATTGAAGGATGTACAATGCAGGGCAAAAGAAATATTCGCTAATTCCTCCCATCAGGAAGACGACAGTTTATACCCTGACATTACCAAACGCATGAACCTGCAGGCAATGGATACTTTATCAAAGAAAAAAGCACCAGCAATAGAATCAATTATGGCAGCCTTTCGCAACGGAACAGGGACGCGGACAAGGCACTGGACAGCACATTAAAGGAACTGCTGGATGAGAAAACCGAAAAAGCAGTATACAATGCAGCTGTAGATTATGCCATGGAAAAAGAAGAAATCCAGTTTTCACTGGGCATGAAAATTGGCGCAAAACTGGCAATTCTTCTTCTGGGCGATTTAGAATATGACTATTGATTTCAATAGGATAGCGGATTTAAAAAATCATATGCCATATCTTCTATGCTTTCCGCTTGTGTGACAGTCCCCAGCAAAAAACCTTATGTTTTTTATAATAGGGAACTATTTTCAATTAAGGCGGTATGACCCAGGCCACCAAGGGATGTACCGCCTTTTTGACGCCTTACCTGTCAAAGCCTGTCTGCGCTCTGTGACTCACTCGGCATATCGGCTCCGCCCTATGCTTATCTGGCAAGATGCCGTAAAATTTACGCCCTGATCCTTTCATTAATAAAAGAGCAGCTTTGCCACTATATCTTTTTCTTCCACAAATGGCTCTGCCCAATACCGTGAATCATAGGAATTGGCAGCATTGTCCCCGAGGACATAATAGCTGCCTTCCGGAACTGTCATATTTACACCGTCCCGCTCCACAGTGTTTCCCCATGTTGCCGCAATCCTTTTTATAAGCAGTTCTCCATGATGCCGGAATATAATAATATCCCCCGCCTCCAGGTTGAAATACATCCGGCATCCAATAATACAACTCCCTCTTTCCAGCGTCGGCTCCATAGACCCGGTTGGCACATAGCCTACCAGGAGCACGCATTTTAACAGCATAAACGTGAGGGTCATTACCATCATTGGGAATATCCACTTTCCCGATATTTTCGATCGTTTCTTCATCCTTTTCCTCCAAACTGAATTTTTCCGCTGCAGGCAGAGCCAGCCGGCCCATTCTTTTTGGGAATCCGATACTGGCACATTCTCCTTTATGCTTCGTAATAATAAACGGGATGCCGGCAATCTCCGTGACTCCGGCATCCCTTCACCTAATTATAAATGATACATGGCAATCGACTTTGCTTCTGGCCTGTCCTTCAGGAATTTACGCGCTTTTGACACCCATGCACAGACCAGCCTGGCTGAAGCTCCCATACGCGCCCCAATCTCACTGCTGGTATATCCCTGAGACATTAAAATCATCGCATCTATGCCTTTTGCCGTAGACGGCGGCGCTTCTTTCCTGGCAGAACTGAATGTATGGGAAAGATCCATGCGAAGCCCGCTGAGAATTTCCTCATTCGCAGGTTCTGTGTTCATGTACGGTGTCACATCCGCTATTACTTCATCCGCATACCGTTTCGTAGACTGGATTAACGCATCACATATTTCATGCCATATCAATCGGTACGCATATGTCGAAAACGTCCCGCCTTTATCCGTCGCCGCCGCTTTGCATAAACCGACACAGCCAATCTGGAACAAATCATCATAGGTATGGAACCCCCACTGACTATAACCATGCACTTTATCATGGATGACCTGATGCACCAGCCCCATGTTCTCCTCCACTTTCTTTTGCTGTATATCTGTTAACCTCATGATGTTGCACCTCCCCTCACCATGCGGAACTGCTTTTTATTGTTTCCCACCCTGTACCGTTCCAGCAGCCTGCGGCTTTCCTCAATGACCTGTTCACAATAATATTCCCCAAGATATCCGATGTGTGCCTCCGACAGCGGGGCGGAAATCAGGTCTGCGAGCCACTGGTATGCGTCCTGTTTGCTCATGTACCCAGACTTGTGCAACTGGTCAAAATACTGGTGCGCCGTTCTCCTGAGCGTGCGCAGTTCATGGTTGGCAAGGCTGCCTACCGGAATCTTGGTTCCAGCGTGGACACGTACATACGCATCACACTGGGGATAGTGGCTGCATACATACAGCATCATCCCCCTGCTGTTGTCATAGTAAATACCATCCGCACTTCGGAATATTACTGGACTGCCACAATAAGGACAGCGCATTTTGCTTATATGGAATCCCTTTCTCTTTTTCTTTTTGTTCTTCATCAATATTTCCTCCATTTTATAAAAGAAAAGCCGGAAGTCTGCAAAAAGCATACAGAGCCAAAAATCGGCACTAAGATTCATCCCAAAATTTGACTCTGTAAGTATTTAAGCAGCCTTCCGGCTTACATATTCAGTTGTGACTTGCGTTGTTGTGGATTTGCTCTGTGCGCAAAATCCGTAACGGTTCCTTACCCTCTATGGATAAGTCTGACGCTATACCAAACGTACCGAAAGCCTGAACGCAAGTCCCTGCCACGGTTATAGTATAGCAAACCCATCCCTTTTTGTCAATCCTTATAGGAATATTTTTTTATTTTTCCAAAAAAAATATTCCTATTTGGTTTTTGTCCGCATTTTGAATCCAGTATGGGACTATTCATCTTCCAGTTCTTCCTCATCGTAGTCATAGTCGCCCCTGTCTTCTTTCCGCTTTTTAATGATGTGCATTGTAACCAGGCTGCCGACTGCCAAGACCATGCCTCCGATAAAAAGACAAAGATGCGGAATCGGAATGCCTGCAACTGTAGCTGTTTTTTCTTCTATGTCCTTTTCCGGCTCTTCTTTCGGCTGGCTTTCTGTAGCGGCAGGGACCTGCGCAGGAGAAGGGGCTTTTTCAGATGAATTCATACATGTTAAAATATATGATTTGCTTCCGCCAATTTCCAGACGGAGCACCCCATCCTGTCCTACTGGTATTGTATCCGGATATAAGCCGGCATCCGTCTTTAACTGGAATTCCACGCCGGCCCATTCTGCGCCAAGCTGAATCTCCAGCTGTTCCGGTTGTGCAACCTGCAGTTCCGAACCATCTGTCCCCTGCGGCTGCGCACATACTGGCATCACAGAGAAACAAAGGATATATATCGTAGTCAGAACCAGAAAAATACTTTTCTTCTGTTTCGTTTTCATGGCTATACCTCCAATTTCTTCATTAAGGGGAGCCGGCCTGGGATTGGCCCGCCAGCTCCCCGGTTTCTTAGTTACAAATTATCCAGAAATCTTATCTCCTGCCCTGAGATCTCCGGCCTTTTCTGTGCTTTCTGAGTCTATAGGCACAAACACCGGCACCGCCGCCTCCGGCTGCCATCAGGCCGAGCCACAGCCATAAATTGAATGTATCCCCAGTCTTCGGCACGTCTACAGTGATTTTATCATTATGCACATTGACCGTCAGGGTTTCATCCACTACCAGCTCTACTGTTACCGGGTCTGGGCACCTGTACCCGGCGCTGACACTGTCTTCCACCTCAGTCACCGTATACTTTCCGACACGCAGGCCTTCGATAAAGATTTCGCCCCTGGCATCTGTCCGGAAGGTCTTGTCATAATTATCCCCAACCACGCGGAAGGAGAAGCCCTCCACGCGACCGTCAGAGGAGGTCTTAACAATCTTGAGATTTCCTTTGTGGGCCTGGTTATAAAATCCCTTGCCAGCCTCGTTCTCAATCTCATATGTTTTCCCATCGGTATCAATCATGGCATAATAGACATTCTCATCCAGATAGAATCCGTCCGGGGCAACCTTCTCTTTGACGAGCACGCCGCCGTAAAGCAGGTCACGCATCTCATACTGGCCCTTCTTGGTTTCTTCCATGGTTCCCAAAAGTTCATCTTTTTTATCAAGCTTTTTGTTCCCATTGGTGTCACGGTACACTTCAAATACAGCCCCGCTCAGCTTGTTTTCCGGATAATCCTTATCAAACTTCGTCAAGTGGAGGTTCCCACGGATAAATTCATTTGTGATCTCCACTTCAATGACCTGTTCATCCTCATTGACTGCGACAGAAAACAGTTCGGTACAAAGCACAAAGCCCTCCGGCTGTGAAATCTCACGGATAATCCATAACCCATACGGGACATCCTCAAACTGGAATGAGCCATCCTCTTCAGATGTCGTCACCAGGACTGCGTTTTCTTCCGTAAACTCCTCGACGGACGGTGCGAACAGGCCAATCTTGGCGCCGCCTAAGCCCTCTCCGTCCTCATCCAGCTTCTTGCCGGATATAGAACCGTAAATCAGCTCATTGACGACAGGCTCGCCATCATTGGCAGCAATCGTGACAACTGCAGTTTCCGGATCCCCATATTCAAATTCCACCGGGTACTCATCCCCGCTCAAAATATAATGGGCATCCGTACTGTGTTCCTTCAGGTAATAGCTGCCAAACGGCAGGTCGGTCTGGGCAATTCCTCTGCCCTCCGCATCCACGCTCACAACTTCAAGCAGCCCGCCTACCGGGATGACGGAACCGTCTTCCGCAGTAAGGTCTTCTGCTGCATACAGTCCAAAGGTGACATTGGCCAGCTCATTGTTGCTGCCGATGCCAAATTCTTCGTTCAGTTCCATCGTTTTTTCCAGACCCAGCTCAACTTTCTGGCGTTCATTATACACCCCGGCTTCCGTTTCCGTCAGGTCGATCTCCTGGCCTGCATAGACCAGTTCTACCTGATGGGGTTCTTTGTTCAATACCATGCCGCAGGGTGCCTTTATTTCAATGACTTCGTATTTGCCCAGATACAGCTCCTTACTGGAAACAGTTCCCTCAGAGCCAGTCGTAACAGTATCCACCACTTCACCTTTGGCAGTACGCAGTGTCCCATCCGGCGTATAGATGTCTTCCGCTGCACGGATTTCATATTCTGCCCCTTCCATACTGCGGATTTCATAAACCGGCTGGTAAACGGTTTCCACCCCGTCCTTATCAGCTCCGTCGGATGTCGTGACAGAAGCAAACACTTCTCCGGTCTTGGAAACGACAATTCTGCCTTTCTGTGGCATATTGTGCTTTTCCACCACAACCACATCCTGTGTCCCGTCCACTGTGAAGGGAACCGGCTCGCTGTCCAGTACATAGCCATAGCAGGTTTCCACCTCAATCAGCTCATACTGGCCATGAGGCAGTTCATAAGGAAGCATCATCCATCCTTCCTCATTGGTAAAGAATGTGTTAATGGTTACAGGCGTCGGATAATAAATCGTCTCTTCAATCAGGTCGCCTGTGGACAGGTCACGGATCTGGAACCCGACACCGGCTGCTGGGATGATCTTCCCCGTCTCCGCATCATGTTTCTCCACACGGATAAAGCTGGACTGGGTCGTATTGTTCAGGATATAGGAATAGGTCTGGTCATTGGTGCGGATATATACGATGAAATCCGGAATGAATGCCTGCCCTTCCATGCCTTCCGTCTGATGTACGACATAACGCCCATAAGGAAGATCCTTGGAAACCGCAAACCCGTCTGCATCCGTGGTCAGGATATCCCGCTCCTCTTCCCTCGCCGCATCATAGCTGCCTGCACTGGCAAGGTAAATCTGGAATTTTGCTCCCTCCTCCGGCTGCTCAATGATCCCTCCCGTCTTGGAAGCTTCAATATCTTCTATCGGGACAGGGACAGGTGTATACGGATCCTCCTCCGGCTCTGTTTCCAGTTCCGTATCTTCTGCCGGTTCTTCCTCTTCCGGGGACTGCTGCTCATCCTGCTCTTCATCCATGTCCGTCTGGGAATCCCCATCATCTGCATCTTCCTCTGCTTCGTTATCCTCTTCCGTTTCCCGGGTCAACGATTTGTCTGTTTCCAGTTCCATCCTGGACAGGGCCTCTCCACCGCTTCCCATAAAAACATCCTGGACGGCTTCCGCATTTTCTGCATCCGTCAGTTCTGAATCACTGTCAGACGGATTCTCCATCTGAACTTCTGTCGGGGTTTCCACCTTTTCCACATCCTCCAGTTCCGCATCAATATGCTTCACCAGACGGATGCGCCCCATGATGACCTCTTCCGTAACACCTATGGGTATCTGGTTGAGTTCCACGGTATAATTGCCAGGATCCGCCGGGATTGGGTAAATTGTTTCATCCAAAAGGTATCCCTCAGAAGGACTGATTTCACGCAATGTCCAGTTGGAACCACAGGCAAAGTAATCACTGGTAAAGGAACCCGTTGCATCCGTAGTATAAGATGCCACCAGCTCATCGCCTTGGTAAAGTCCGTATACGGCTCCTGCCAGGCTGGCATCGCCCTGGGCATACCCGGTCTTACGGTCAGTCTTGGTCACTTCCACACGGAATTTCTTCAGGATATTAGTGAAGCTGCGCTTGGTAACAACATTCCACTGGACAGGCGCCGTCTGGGAAGCCGGAACCACATACCGGACAGGAGTGTTGACCTCTTCCAATGTATAAGGCGTGTTTCCACTAACCAGAACATTCTCAAACCGTGCCACGCCGGATGCATCCGTCACTGCATATTCATCCACCGTCATACCGGACAGGGACGTGCCATACAGATGGAATGTCATGTCTTTCACAAACTTATCCTCCGATGTCTTGACCACCTCCAGCGAGCCGCGCCTGAGCTTATTATTAAAAGTGACAGTGGATGTCTTCCCGCTGACAATCGTGACTTTCTGGGATTTCTGTGGCTCATATCTGTCAATGTCCTTCTCCGTTACCGTATAAGTACCCGGCATAAGTTCGACATCCACTGTGCCATCCGCCTTTGTCTTGACCGTCTTATCCACGCCGTTGCCGGTGATATGGAAACTGATATTGGATACCACGCCGTCCTCCGATGTCTTCTTGATACGGCCAGTGCCATAAGTTTCCGTATCCAGCTTCATATAAAATATAACCGGGTCGTCCGCGCCGCACAGCATCGTCTGGAAACCGACACGCCCCCAAATCAGCATATCATTGTTGACTCCCGGAATCTTCTTCTGCACGGTGAGCGCTACAGGGCTGGTAATCTTCTTATTACTGGTAAAGGTATACTTGTTCCCGCTGCGGCTCACTTTGATGCCGCTGCCACCGGAAAACTTAAGATCTGCCTTGGTCTTATTGGTATCCTTTAAGGTAATGGAATACTTTTTTGTTTCCGAATCATACTTCATGGTGTGGACCTGTGCGGAGCTGCTCCTGTCAGAAGCAAAACTGGGTATGGTGGCATGCTGTGCCATCTGGGCCAGGATCCAGTCATAACACTGCCTTGCCGGTCGCCCGTCAATCGTGCGCAGATAGTTGTCCGCACGAATCCCTGCCGGGCTGGCATGCAGATCCTGCGGGCTGGTCCGTAGCTGCTGCTGGTATTCCCACATCAGGATCTGTGTCGCAATGGCATAATCATCCTCATTGGTTCCGGGAACCGGCGAAGCCTTGCCCGGCTGCCAGCCATAGACGCTGGTAAGCATGATGCCATACTGGGCAGCATAGGGCAGGTTCTGGAAATATGCATTGTTTTTCCCGCTCTGGGAGGTATATCCATTGGTGGAGGTTCCATAAGCAATGCCTGACTCCACACAGTACACCTGCCGTTCCTCTGAACCGTCCGAAATCATATATTTCTTCCGGGGATTCCCGCCTGAACTGGTCCTGACCGTCGTATTCCCATTGCTGTCATACACCAGGTAACTGTAACTGTCGGCCGAGTAATAGTAACCCCCGTCAGAACCTACAAAGTAATCCCCGTAATGGGAAGAAACCGTCTGCCCCTCAGACGGTGTAAAAGCAAAAACCGTTGTCGGCACAGCGCCAATAACGGTCAAAATAGAAAGGAACAGCGCCAGCAGACGCTTTCCTTTTTTCCTGAATAAATTTTTCATATAGTAAACCTTCCTTTCATTTTGGGCACAAAAAAAAGCTCCCCACATATATAGGGAGCCTGGTTTTGGCCTATTTGGTTTTCATACTGGTACTAATATAAGAAATAAAATGTATAGCTTCCCCCGCCATTATCCTGCACATAAATCGTAAAGCTGGTTAACTGTGCTCCTCCGTAAGAGGTAATCACAGAGGGCATAGAAGCCACATAATCTTTCAGCGCCCGTTTCAGGCTTTCCCCTTGAAAGGATTCGGACGCTGTGACTGGGGCTGCCCAGGAACAGGTGTCCGGTGTGCAGGGGATGCCGTCATCCTCCGTAATATGCGTAAGCCCCATGGACTGCCCAATGGCAATCAGCTCTGCCCGAATGGCATTCGTATCAAACGCATAGTCATAGATGGTTTTCTGGACTTCCTGTACGGCGGGCGGCTGTTCCGGTTCTGGCTCTGGAACAGCCGGTTCTTCCGGAACAACCGGTTCTGGTTCCGGCTCCGGCGGCTGTGTTACTGCAGGCTCCTCGGCTGGCTGTGCCGCAGGCTCTTCTGCGGGTGTTTCTGGTTCTTCTGTCTTTTTGGCAGACTCATCCTGGTTTTGCCCCGATGCCGCGACCGGCGTCTGGGAATCTCCTCCTGACTGATGCTTCACAGGAGCATTTTCAGCTTGTTCCTGATGAGGAACCGGAGTCCCGTTTCCTTTTCCCGTTTCCTTTTCATCCTTGCCCGGGCTATCGTCCAGCTTTTGACCTTCTGCCTGGCTTTGGGAATCAATTTTGAGGATATCCGCAAATTCCAGGAGCCGGGTACCTTTAATTTCTGAAGACACAGGGGTTTCCGATGAGTCTGATGCGGCGCATGCGCCAAGAAGCAATGTTCCCAGTAATAAAATAAATACACGAAGTTTTTTCATAATGCATTCCTCCAGTCATTGTTTTACTTATATTACACGATATGGACTGGAGAAATACAACGATTATCCCGCAATCTTATAAAAACCACGATCCGCCTCATCGACACACCGGTCGAGGATTTCGTAAAAACGCTGCGGAACCATCTCCGTATCCAGCCAGTGTGTTGCACGGTAGGAATAGCACCCAACTTCATCGTTGATGGCATGGCTTCCGAGGATACTCCTCAGATTCAGTTCATTGGCCGCCTGCCACTGTTTTTCCGTTCCTGGCTTCGTAAGTGACTTAGCCAGACAGAACACCATCAGTGGATGCAGCTCCGAAAAAGAAACCTGCAGAAAGTAGCCGCGGTAATCTGCTATAAGGGAAGCACCATCCTCATCCACAGCGCCAAGCTGTGCCAGAACCATATTACGGGTATGTACAGCAACCTCCCTGCGGCGCTGCTGTTTGGCAGCGCTCAGGTCGCAATGGGTCATCGCCCTCACCTCCTTTCTTAATGAATCTCATGAAAAGCCGTTACCTGGCCGTGGCAATATGGGTAATCGCTCCCCATATCCGGTTGGAGTCGTTGTTGATCCCCAGGATACGGACGGTCACGCGGGATCCCCTTGGCGGCCTGCCGCGCTTCGGATAACTGCAGAGGCAGTCGATGCCCCCGTCCAGAGCCACGAACACGCCGTTGGTGTCCACCATACTGACCGTACCCACATAACGGTTGCCCACAGAATATCTGCGCAGTGCCTTCTCATAGGGATTCTCTCCCGCCTGCTTCACGGAAGCCTTTACCTTTATCTGGCTTCGGTCAGTCCTGTCCACTTCCAGCACTTTCACCAGGATGCGCTGCCCCGGCTGGAAATATGCCGCCGCATCCATCCATCTCTGGTAACTCAGTTCCCGCAGGGGGATGTAAACCTCCAGACCGAACAGATCCACGAAAATGCCGGCACGGATCACCGATACGATGCGTGCTTCTGCGCACACGCCGGAATACAGAAAGTTGTTCCCCTCCCGGTCAGTACTGAGATAATAAGCCTTCCTCTTTGCCTTCATCGCCTCCATGCGGCTCGCTGCCGCAATACCGGATGCCGGGTCAGTTCCCTTGACGATATAATCCACCTCTGCACCCAGACGCTTGGTAAGCATATAATGCAGCACGTCCTCCGGAAGCCTTCCGCGATAATCCGCAGGTGGCTCCACTGCTTCCTCTGCAGGAATGATGACTTTGAACTCACCGTGGTAAATGACTGCGAAAGAACAGGATTGGTTGTCCTCGGAGCGCTCCACACCCTGGATGGTCCCAGTCAGGATACGACCGGTTTTCTGGGATTCCAGTAAATCCAGCAGATCGTTTTTCGCTTTTTCCGCATCCGTTTCGACGCTGAGCTGGCCGTCAATGGTCAACACTGGCGAAGTCGGTCTGGGAGAGGCACGTTTTCTCCTTGGCTTAGGCGTCTCTTTTTCACCGGAACCTGCCTCTGTGTCAGACTGGTTCTGTTTCCCGTCGGTCTTCCTGCTTCCGCGGGTTCTTTTCGGTTTTTCCGGTTCAGTCTGGGGAGACTCCTCTTTTCCTGACTCTCCGCTTAATGAATTCTCTGAAGATGTGCCCTCTCCGGCTGTTTCTGTATCAGTCTGGGACAGTTCCGCGTCTTCAGGCTCCGAAAGCGGCCGGCCATCGGCCCATTCCGCTTCAGTCTGTGATACAGGCTCATCTCCAGACTCTGTATCCTGAAATACAGAAATCTCTGTGTCAGTCTGAGGCAGTTCTGTATCCGGCGGATCGCCTTCGGGTCCGGGCATCTCCTCAAGCTCCGGGTTCACCCCAGTCTGTGGTATCGCTCCCTGTAAGTTTTCCTCTTCAGGGAGCAGTTCTTTTTTCTTAGCTGCCATAATTTCGTACCTCCTTGTTTAAATATGAGTATAAAAAACATCTCCTGTCACAGAGATGCTCTTTTGACACGCAATCGCTTTGCTGAAAAGTTTTTCTTAATCCAGTAAAATTTCCATGTAAAACATTTAATGATTCTTAAAATCCATCCGGCGGCTTTGCCGAACTGTAAAGGCTTTTCCGGCGTGCCGGCTTTTTCTCTGGAGCCTTTTCCGGCTCCGTTTCCGGTACTGGGGCAGGTTCCGGTATGACCGGCATAGCAAACACTGCCGCAGGACTGTATTCCATGATGGATGTCCGGTCAATCTCCCTTGACATCGGGTGTTTCGTAAAATCCAGTTTCCCAAGCTTTAAGAGGTTACAGCCCCGTATGACACAGAGCATCTCCTCATTCGGGAGCCGCAGCACCTCATCCGGTGTCAGCAGCCGCCGTTTCCCCTGCCCCTGGGTCTGGCGGTACTGGGGGATGACCTGCGCAACCGCTATGGTCTGGCGCACCGTCATGGTGGAGTCCACCTGCACGGACATGTCGCCCGACCTGGCCGAGATATACTCCGCCGTCACCTCATCCGTACACCCAAGCATCAGCTGGATGTCGCAGTTGCCGATAATCTCGGCCCAAAGGTTGTTTGGATACCGGTTCTGAAGCTGGCCCAGGCTCTGCACCGCCAGCATGACCCGGATGTCCCGTGAACGGACGACCGAAAGGGATCTTGCAAAATCCGAGCCGTCTTCCGCCCCGCCAATCCTGCCCACATTGTTAAACTCATCCAGGATTAAGTTTACCGGCACGTCGCAGCGGCCGCCTGGCTGGCTGTCTGCATACCGGATAAGCCGGATGAACATGAACGAAAAAAAGAGCGACGACAGGAACGCCATGGTGGCATCCTGGTCGCTCAGCACAATATAATAAGCGCACCTGCGTCTGGCAGGGGAAGTCAGGTCGATGTCAGACTGACTTGTGATCCGCTGCACCGCCTGGTTCTGCAGCACCTGCAGCCTCGTGCCGAGTCCTAATATGATTCCGGATTTCACGGTGTCGCTGGACTGAGCAAATAAATTAAACGGCGCCCTCGCCGGATGGTCAAACGGAAGCTTGTCGAACATTGCCACGAGCTGCCGCTCGCTGTTCTGGGTCAGGAGCTGGTACACTGCCGTAAGGTGCTTCATGTCCTGGCTGCGGGTCCTGTCCTGGTCTACCAGCAGAATCAAAGCTTTTAACAGATTCCCTTCGCCGTTATCCCAGAAATGGTCGCCCTTGCCGGAGCTGGTATTGCCGATGATAACATTGGTCAGCACCTGCGCCATCAGGGTATCCCCGTTCAAGTCTGACATGCAGTTCCAGGAATCCCCATGCTCCGGCGTGACCAGGTTAAAGATCTTCACCTCATAGCCTGCTTTACGGTACATCTCGGACGTATCCGCATACAGCTCCGCCTTACTGTCGGTAATAATCACAGACTCACCACGCTTCAACGCCTGGAACAGCGCATTCCGGATAACAGCGCGGGATTTCATGGTACCGGACGCACCGAAGATGGCGATATGCCGATTGAGTCTGGTGTCTCTCGGCATACAGACCGCTTTCCCCTTATACTCACCCAGGATCGTCCCTTCGGCCTTCTCTACGGAAGACACCTCCAGCACCTCCCGCATTTCTTTTTCCTCCATCCAGGAAGCAGTCCCATAAATCCCGGTCTTGCTTTTGGTGAACCCTCTGGGATCATAAGTCTTTCCATCAAACTTATCGTGAAGCTTCACATAAGCAAAGACCCCTCCGCCAATAGCCAACAGACCAAGCAGCCCTTTCAGCCCGTCCGGGGTAAAAGCCATCGGGTAACAGACGATGGGATTCCAGCTGACCGGCTTCATGGCCATACTGCCGGCAAGCCCATCCGCCTGCATCCATGCTGCATAGTTTTTAAACAACTGGCCAAACATCCCTCCAAGATAAAAAAACGCTGCGCATCCCAGTATGACAGCTGCGGCAATGGCTGCCTTTCTTTTTTTATCCCCCAAATAAATTCCTCCTTTCCGAACCAAGTTCTGCTTCCACTACATCCATGTCTATCGTCTTGATTCCTGCCAGCTGATCCATATATTCCTGCAGAAAATGTGTCTGGTGAGGATAGCACAGGATTTCAAAACTCCCATCCTGGTTCTGGATTCCTTCCCGGAAACGAATGAGTCTTGCAATGTCACCATCCAGATGAGACAAAATATAGACACCGCCTACACAGGCATCATATTCAAAAAGCCCTTTATCAAAAGATCTGTCTTCCGGCTCGAACAACAAATCAAGCAGTTTTTCTTTCCAGTCTGGGACAGACAGAAGATGCAGCTGGCGAATGCCTCTCTCATCCAATGGCACAAAATGAATATGGCGGTAGATGGAATCAAACCGGAACTCAAGCCTTCGGCTTCTATCCGACTCCAGCAATGTCTTCAGGGCAGTTTCCTCAGACTCGCCAAAAAGTACGGCTGAATCAATCCGATCCGTGCCGGCATTCAGGCGGCCGACTTCAATCAAATTATGCAGTGCCTTAAATTCCCCCATCCCGCTCCATTTCATCGCAGCTGCGCGTGTATTATAAACTGCATAACATCTGCCACAGGAAAAAATGGCCCCGACCATCCGGGTAAACATGGTTTTATTCATCTCAGTCTGCCCAATCTTTTTAATATCCTTCGCAAGATAAAACGAACCGCTGTCCGGTATGACAGATAAGCGTTCATTGTTTTGCAGAGCCGGAAGCCAATAAGGCCGTGACTCTATCCCTGCCCGTATACATAACATTACAGCTTCTGATACCCTGTGGTTCCTCTCCCTGTGAGCCGAATCCCCAGGGAAACGGTGGTTCCAGAAAGCCTCCATATAATACCGGGAAGCTTCTGGGTGAACCCAATTCAATATGGGAAGAGCCGCCTTATACAGACGGACTGTTTTAAAACTGCTTCTCCCAGTAACCGTCAGGATGCGGCAGGTCATTTCCATTTCAGTCTGGGGATTTCGGACTGTCTGCGGCATGGAAAGTTTCGTTACCAGCACCTTCAGAACACGTTCATTCCCAAGCAGCCCGAGCGAACGAAACGGAAACTCCCCCACAACGGAAAGCAGTGTGATGAGCTGCCAGACCTGACTGCCCGGGCGGAAATGCAGCATCTCACACTCCTCCCGATTTGAGGATTTTTCCGACAACGTGACTGCTCTCTTTGTCGGATTTTCCTGCATAGTGCCGCCCCCAAACCGCAGCAATACCGGGCGTTTTACGCCATTTAGAAGATATGTATTTTGTATAGGCAGGAATCTGTCCGTTTTTACATATGTTTTTCCAACTGTTTTTACCTTTTTTCATAGAGTTCCACCCCCTTATCCGGCATCCCTGTTTCTTTCACCAGCCAGATGGGAAAGTCCCATTTCGGCACGACATACACCTCCGTCCGGTTCTCCGTCCCTTCTGCGCTGCAGTAGTAATGGGAACATACTGCCGGGCTGTCGTCTGGCATCACATACATAGCCACAATGTCCGATACCATATTAACCTCAATATTGTCATGATCCCGCTTTTGGCGGTCGGGCATATCCCTGTCATAGACATGCCGATAAACCAGAACACAATCCCGATACCGCACCGGCGGCTGTGCCTGGAAAAACCTGCGCATGGCAGGGTATAAAAAAGAGCGGATATAATCCGCTGAACCAGAAGACTTTTTCGGAAGCAGTGCCGGAATGCGGAGTGCAAACCAGCCCTCTATCGTAAAACCCATTTCAACAGGGATACACTCTGCCATGCAGTTTTCCACATCCGTTTCAGCCATTGGGCATCCTGTATATGCAGGGAGCCTTCTGGCAAAAAGCACCAGCCCTTCTGAAATTTCTTCCAACTGGAGAGCCGCCTTGTATGCCTCCTCAAGATTCGCATCCTGATAAAGCCTCCGCACACATGTAATCTGGGACTCCAGGCTGAGTTTTGCAAACTCTATTTTATCCAGTACTTTTATAAAGGAATTCTCTCCTGCCATTTCCAACTGCCTCCTCTGAGTAAAAAATAATTTTAGGTTCTTCCTCCCCCTGAAAATCAACGGTTGCGAACAGACATGGCGCATCCGGCAGTTTCAATTTCTCCGCCATTGCGATATGGGGGACAATAATAATGTATTTCAAATCTTCCTGTGGCTGCAAAAGCCTTAATTGGCTCTGTTCCCCCTCATAGAGAACGACAATCTCATACCCGGTATTTTCCTTTAAAAAGAAAAGCTGCGATGGGTAGACCGCAGGATAGTGGGCCATTGGCTCTACATAGTCGATAAACTTAAGCAGCACCCATACTGCCAGTATGATGCGCTGATCCGGGCGGCACATAGAATCCAGGCCGATGTAATAGCCGCCTGACACATCTGCTATCTGCATCTGTTTTTTCAGGTTCCGCAGAACCTTTTCTGCCTTCTTCTCCGGCTTTTGCAGCATCCGGATGATCTGTGTCTTTGGCAATGCCCCATACTGGGACAGCCATTTCACAACGTACTGCTCATCCTGTAACAGCATTCCTGCCACCTCCTTGTAAGTATAATAATATAAATAAGTATTCTATGCGGAATACGTTTTTTCTCTCTGCCGTTCCCGCAAAATTGCTTCCAGTTCTGCCCGGTCTGTGGTAATCATTTCCTGTTCTTCCTTGGAAGCTTTGATTACAACCGGAACCTTATTGTTATTTGAGTATACCAAAGCTTCTCCTCGCTCGAACCTGGTGATGGAACGCACCTCCGTCTTTGTCAGCTTCAGGACATCCTGGACATAACGTGCTTCGTCCGGCTCCAGATTCAATATGATTTTGTTTTTGGAGTTATTGACAATGGCTCTTCCATACTTCCCATCCTCCAGGCTGAAAAAATCCGATAAGTCCTGCGTAGCTGAAATTGCCGCCCCTCCGAACCCCCGGATTGTCTTGAAAATCGTCAGACAGAACTCTGCAGCCTGTTTATTGGAGGATGCCCCCACAAGCTGCCAGATTTCATCAATCATAATCGCTTTCTTTTTTGTCCGATCCGCCTTTACATTGTCCCAGACATAATCCAGAGCAATCATCATGCCGACCGGAAGCAGCTTCCCTTTCAGTTCTGACAGATCAAGGACAATATATTTATTGTTCAAGTCAACATTGGTCTGCTGGTTAAAGGACTGCGCTGAACCAGTGACAAAACGGCTAACAATAACGGCAATCCGCTGCGTCATTGCATTTTCCAGAAGATTTTTATGGAGATCCCCAAGAATCGGCATAGTTTTCATCTGTGGTTCTGCCGCCTTCTTATTCTCATACAAGGAATCGTTATCATGCGTGATACCGAACTCCGCATATGTCTTAATCAGTGCCTCATCCAGCATCTGCTCCTCCTCATTGGTCATATCCGGAATCAGCAGGGAAAAGAAAATCATCAGCTGTTGGATCTTCCTTGCAAGCATGGAATCCATCTCGCTGTAATCCATCTCGTCAATCAGTTCCATCTCTGGCGTAATCGTATGCCGGATTTCCATAACATTGATACAATGCGGGGAACCAGGCGCTATCTTGATATATTGGCCGCCAATCCGGTGACAGGCTCTTTTGAACTCATGCCCTTTGATTGGAGCCAGGATATAGCACTGGATCCCCCTCATACGCATACGCAACGCAAGCAGCTGAAGCGTAAATGTCTTTCCGGCGCCGCTGGTGCCAAGCAGGTTCAGGTTGGCATTCTTATTTTTCTTTGTATTAAACAGATCCACAATACATAATGAATTGTTATGCCGGTTGACTCCCAAAAGCACCCCCGTGTCATCGGACATCTCAAAGCTCGTAAACATATAGGTAGATGCCGCTCCGCTTGTCAGCACATTCCTCTGTGATTTCTTTTCCAGCGATGGGGCAATTTGCAAAAACGGCATCACAGAACGCAGTGCTGCCTCCTGCTGGAATTTACAGTCGCTGATATACATATCCATGGATTTTAACATATCGGAAATCTGCTGTTTCCGCCACATCAGCTCTTCATATCTTTTCGCGGAAATCGTGACGAATACCGACATATAAAATAAGTCTTCATTGTTATTGGCAATTCCATGCTTGATAAAGTAGCCCGCCTGGATGGAATTTGTCAGTTCCTCATAGTCGGTACTGGTGTCCTGCATGCTTTTGAGTTTGGTTCGGTTCAGGCGGATACGCTGCGCCACTTTGTCAATGGTCTTGCTCCGGTTCTCACGGCGGAGGTGGACATCTATGTCAATCCCTTCACCTGCGTTGATCAGCGCCGACATCCAGCCTGCGCGCACCATTCCAGGATATCCATTCCCTTTGATATACAAAAACGAATAGTACAGCCCATCCATGACAATATAGTTGTAATGCGTCAGGTCAATCCCACGCGGCGACAAAAAATGCGCCATACGGATACGCGGCACCGGGTCCACCCCAATCACCTTATTCCGTGATGCCATCGTGTCAACCACTACTCTGTTCATCCGGGAAGAAAACGGCTCATCCACACAGGAATGGCGGTTAAAAAACATATATAATATTTCTGCCGTCGCCTCATCCGGATCCCTCGGCTGCAGGATAGAGTTTCCACATTGCAGAAAATATGCTTTTGCGTTCTGTTCTGCCGTCTGCAGCATCCCATATATCTGGGAAAAATCATCATTGTCTCCCCGCCTGATTTCTTCGTATTGGAAAATTAAAAAGAAACGCCTTGTCAGCGCTTCCCTGCTCCCCACATCTTTAATCAGACGGATATATCCCTCACCAAGCGACCTGCACTGTCCATTTTCTTCCTCTGCCAGTTCTTCCTGAATCATTGCCAAATGCTTATCGGAATCCGCTTTTCTGGTGATGCTTTTAAACTGCAGGCGCATTGGTGAGATTTTCAGCCAGCTCGCAAAGGATGAGATGATACCGAACTGCTCTTCACCAGAACGGAGCATAAAATTGATTGGCTCAATCTCCAGAATCCTGATAAACCTTCCATCTGTCGTTTCCACAATTCCATGGGTTATGTTCTTAATCGGAATGAAATCCTGCACAAAATCAAGCTTTTCTGGCCTTTTTCTTCTCTTTTGCTGCTTTTTTCTTTGCTTTTCCACCTTTTTTCCTTTTGCGGAGCTGTTTTTGCTCATAATGATATCCCACCCTTCTGAAATGTAGTTTTCTTTTTGTTGCCATATGACGGATTATATGGAGCAGGTATTGAAAAAGAGAGTCTCCGTCAACCCCCATCATAGCGATAACGGCTGTCGGCAAAATCGTCACGGTCATAACGACAATGCATATGGTTTCCGGCATTGGAATCAGCATCAGTTCCGGATATCCTAAAAGCACTACCAGGATAACCGCTTCCACCGCATTCCGCGGCTCCAGCATACCCCCAAAAATCTTTCCTGAGTCTGTATAGTTCGCTGGTATGGCATATATGTTGTTGTATTCTTTCTCATCCAAACGGTTCACCTTCCTAATCTGTAAATTGTTGCTGTTGTCCTGTAACGTCCAAGCCGCAGCGCCTCATTATGGTCCGGAACATAAATATCCACACGGTGTATGTCATTTTCAATCCCAGAACCGCCACGGTCTTCTACGGTATATATCGTACCGTTAATCATAATCTGTGTCCCAAAAGGATAATGGCTGGACATGGCTACCATTCCCCTGGAAGCCAGCTTTCCGCTGGCGGTAATGCCGTTTGCATTGCTTCCGCAGCATTTTGCGCAGGCACAGTAATGTGTCACATCCACTTCCAGAGTTAAAATTGGCGTGCCTTGGACATTCTCTGGAACTGGCGCATCAAAATCCACGCCTTTTGGCCTGCGTAATTCCAGTGTTGCTTCATAACTTGGCGAATTTAAAACAACGCCCTTTCCACTGGACGAATGTACCCACATACGTTTTCCATTTTCCCCATACCCGGCAAAAATAAGCACATGGCTCCATCCCTGCCCATCCGATTCTTTCAGGAATCCTAAATCCCCAGGAAGAAGCTCACTTGCAGAAACAGAAACCGATTCTTCCCACTGACCTGATGTTCCTCCATAAAGGTTCACTCCCAAAGCCGTCTTATATGTCCAGTCGGTAAAGCCAGAGCAATCCAGCCCATAAGGGCGGATGGTCCCACTTGTCGTAGAGCCTGCAGCCGTCACCAGCTTCGGCATATTCCATTCGTCATTCCATCCCGGTCCTGACTTGCCTCCCCAAAAATATGGTACTTTCCCTACCAGAGAAAGGGCTGTTGTCAAAATATGCTTTCTGGTAGCATTACAATTTTGTTGATTTACAAAAGCAACCAGTTCCTCATCCGTCAGGGGAACAGCCTGCCCGTTTCCAACCGTTCCGTACAGCGTCATTTTGAGTGCCGTGGCCATCTTTTGAATTGCTTCTCCATAAGTGATTCCGAATCGTTCATATGGGGCATTCAGGTCAATCCCAAATGCTGTTGCAATCACTGTATCATCGAATGGATGGATGGTGCATTCCATATATTTGACTATTTCCGTTCCTGGTGAAACAGTTTCTTTCCCATCTGCCTGATAATAGGTTTCTTCTGTAGTGCCGGTAATCTCACTGCCAGAGTATACCGGAAGAGATACTGTCACGCTTTTATATGCGTCAATCTCAACCGCCTGGTCACTGGTATGGGCTTCATCTGGCAGATAATAAGTCATTTCTGCGGTTTCATACCGATATTGCGCCACCCCGTTCACCGTTCCTATCTTCACTTTATTCGTTACAACTGTCAATGTAACTGGTTTATAAGTATAATAAGTGACCGGAATGATGACCTCTTTCTGTTTTTCCTCTGCCGTTACCTGGAACATACTGGAAGCAACATTGCCAAGTTTTGCAACCATATCCTCTTTCTTCGTATTCTGCTGCTTCATGGATGCTGAGTATGCCGCCAGAATATAGCTGACGTCATATCCGGATGAACTTTGCGCATAATTAATCAGCGCTTCCATGGATAAATCGTAATCATGTCCGCTATCGGCTATGATCTCCTCCACTTTAGCAAGTGCCTGATCATAACCATCATCCACCACATCGGAAACTGCCCCTGCCATTTCCGCATAAACTGCAATCGGTGTGACACCCTCTGCTGGCTTGTTCCCATCCAACCCAAATATACTGTTAAAGACAATCGAAGGCAGCGAAACTACCATGACGACCAGAAACAACAGAGCCAGGCAGATGCAGACCAGAACCTTGAACAGCGTATGCCGCATAGACCAGGCAGCCGAAAGGACAGCTCCCCAGGGACCTCCTGTGGCGGTTCCCGCTGCGATTTCAGCAGCAGCTTTTCCACCCTCTGTACTGGCTTTTACAGCCGCAGCAGCAGCGTTGGCTGTCTGCCCAGTCTGGCTGGCCGCTTTCGCCATTTGATGAGCTGCCTGTCCATAATTGTCAGCGCCGTCACCAATCTGCTGTTTTGACGGTTCTGCCATTTTCTTCACCTCCCACTACTATTTCAAATTGCATCCCTACAGCATACTTCCTGCCAGAAACACACAGAAAACCAGACCTGGCTCCCAAATCTGGCTTTCTGTTTCCTAATTATCTTTTGCGTTTCGGCGGCTTATTTCCCAGATCCTTCCTTGGTTTCGGCTCCTCGAAGCGTGCCGGTGTCTGCCTGTACCGCACGGTTTCCACCGATACGGAACGTACATTCTCGCCATCATATACGGGCTTCTCGTTTTCATACACAGGCCTGCGCTCAACAGAAGCCTCTCCATGCACTGCATACCACTGTCCTCCATGTGCATCCTCAAATACCTGGTAATCACCCCGAGGTGTTGCATACTGCGTAGTATCATAAAACATTGTTCCTGATCCGTTTTCATTACGGACTTCAAAATGTCCTTCTGAACGGCCCGAACCGTCCACAGACGATATTTTCTGCTCATATCCCGGCATAAACTGCTGGAACTGTGCCTGGTTGTACATAGCTGCTGTATCTCCAGATTCAAATTCCGGCGCTTCGGCGTGCTGTTGCATTGCGTACCAGTCTACGCCGTTTGCGGACTGCATAACGGTATGCGGTGCATCCGGCTCATCATAGTAAGCACTGTTATACCACAAGGAATTGCTGCCATCGCTGCCGCTCGCCTCGATAACGCCATCCCCGACTGTCCGAAGCGTCGTACCCTCTGCTGCGTATGGGAATGTTTGCGCAACCTGAGCCGCTTCGGAAATATCCCCGGAAAATGCAGGTGCATCATAAAACGCCCCTGCTCCTGCCCCGGATGCCATCTGATACCACTGGCTTCCATCCGATGCAGTAACAACAGAATGCGGCCCATCCGGTTTATCAAACTGGGCAGCATGATACATCTCCACATTAGAACCCTGTCCATTTGCAACTGTCGCCACAGTACTGATCCGGCCACCAGATATCTGCGTATCTTTCAGCTGATATCCTCCAAGCTGCGGCATATAATTTCCGAGACTGCGGTCCGCAATATCTCCGGCAATGCTTCCTGATACATTTGGGCTTCTGGATGCAACTGAAGAAATAGATTCTCCGGTAAGAACCGCTCCATTACGGGCTGCCATTCCTCCAAAGGCACGACCTACAAAGCCAACGCTTCCACCAGCTCCCATGCGCACTCCACCATCCACAACTGCATCCCTCACATAGCTGTTGCCTTTAAATTTGCTGGCAAAACCAGCCGCAAACCCGCTTGCAGCTGCCCCGGTTCCGGTTACGGCACTTCCGCTCTTTCCAAAAACGCTTCCAGCGCTTCTGACTCCTCCTCCCATGCCACTAATCACCCGCGCCGCCATCAGAAGCTCCATGCCCATACTGGAACCAGTCTGGGCTACATTCAGCCCTATAGAGGCAAGGTACGAGTCAAATTTCTGTGCCGTCTTTAAAAATGCCAAGGCACAGAACAGCCATAGGAAAATGCTGCCCTGCCCAGTTGAGAGCGCGCCGCCGTTTCCTATATACTGCCCTACGGAAGAATTGAATCCCCGTAAAAACCATACATTCATCACAAGCAAAAGCAACTGGGAGCCTACCATACGGCACCAGCTTTTAAATACTGGTACCGTTGTTTTGGAAGCCCCCATGGAAAATGCCAAAGGGGATGTGTAACAAAGAACGCCAACTACGATATACCGCTCCACTGTTTCCAGCAACAGCTTAAAATAGTTCCATCCAAGGGAAATTTCCAGGATAATCAAAAGCAGCAGCCCTACCACAGATACAACAGCAACAATCGTAGTCAGTCCATTTGACAATGCCTCCTCCACACCAGCAAAAGTAAAATCCTCTCCTGTCATACTGATATCCATAAGCGCCGTATAGGGTGCCCTGGCAATATCCAGAGTAAGCATAAAAATCGGTCTGGCATACCCAATCAGCACTGCAGAGATAGAACTTCTTGCGAGCAACGTCCATGGGTTTTCCGCTTCTGTAATCGGGCCTCCAAACACCCGGAATAGCTGCCATACCGTAATCAGGAACAGAACCGCCCAAGCTGTATACTGTATAACCGTAAAGGCTTTATTCACAAACGGAAAATATTCTTCCATCGCTGTCATGTCCGTTCCAAGCGCCTGCAGAAACAGGCCGGAAACCGCATCCATCATCTGAGACACGATACTGCTAATCCAGTTCACAATCCCTTCAAATACCCAGTCAAGCATCTCTTATCACCTCCCATCTGGCTTGACCTGGAAATTAACCAGTGTAATTTCCACCGGCAATCAACGGCTTCAGGTAAGCAACAATAAAGCCCAGTGAATTGAGCACAATCCATGTAACCACAATCCGCTTCAGCCAACTGGTTGCTTCATCCACCGCACGCTGGTTTCTGGAAACCATCCTGACAATCAGCGCAATCGCAGCAGCTGTGACTGCAACAATTGTACTGATTCCCACCAACTGGCCATACACATCTTTCATAATCTTTGAAAAACGATCCCACATCGTGTCGGCCATAACTGGCTGCAGAGAAATAAGCATGGCGCATACCATCCCCACCAGCGACCAGTAGGCAGTTTTCAGGTGAATCCTGCCCTTTTTCAGTTGTTTTGCCATACGAAAGCACCTCCTTTGATTATTGGCATATAAAAATGCCACTCCAAAAGCATACAGCTTCTGAAATGGCATCTCCTATGCCCTCTCCCAATTTGGGACGATATCAGTATACCTCTTTTCCATTTGCATGTCATCGGCTCTATAATGCCAATTTTGTGCCACTTTACTGCCATTCCTTTTTCACTCCATCCCCTCCATAAGCGTAATCACCTCCAGCCAAAAATCCACATCCTTTGCCGGTGCTGCCCATAGCCGGATAGACAGAACCGTAATGGCCTGCTGGCGGAGACGGTAATAGTGCCGGGAGGACATGTCCAACCGATATAGAATCTCCGTATGATTCAAGTGTTCTGGAGATATGTATGTCAGATAGATTAGCTGATACAGCTTCTCACCATTTTCCGGCTTTTTTTTCAATACCGTAAGCGCCTCATTCACCCGATCTAACAGCAGTCTTGTTTTCTGTATTCCCTCCATCCGGTTCTCAAGCTTCCGGTTTCCCATTGCCATTTCCACATCCATATGCTCAATCAGAGTATCTACTCCCTCAAAAGGCTTCTCCAGTTCCTCCGCAATTGTTTCCGGGAAACATTCCATCATCCAGACAATGGTTCGGTACTGCTGCATGAGCATAAGTGTATTGTGGTAGCTGTTCCTGGTTTTCTCCTGTTTTGCAGAACGCACCTTTTCACTGTCAATCTCCTGGTCAGCAAGGATCCCCCTCTTTGTCAACAGACTGATAAATGCATCTGACTGTGCTAAAATCTTTTCTTCCTGCTGTTCATACAGCTTTCTTTCATCCTGTCTACTCATGTACAAAAAACTCCTTTGCTATTTTTGTGATATCCACAGACATACATGGCCCACGGATTTTACGCGTTTCCATCACTGCACCTGGGTATATACTACTATCCTTGCAGTCATATCTACACTTCTTACAACTCCTACACAGAGAAAGATACGCGCGTATTATAGGGTTCAAAAGTGCAACGCGCTTTGGGGTTCCACTTTGACAGGTTTCTTCTGCCATATCTCCTGTAAGCCTCCTGCTGTACCATGCTACGATACGGTTTAGATGCTCATGGCCTGAACCTTTTTTCTGCGTATTTGCACCTAAAATGCGTATTTCATTCAAAATACTTACAATATCCTCCTGCGTAGGCATTGAAACCTCTGTACCAACTGGGTACAGTTTATTAAAAATAAGACAGCCATAAGAACTGGGCAGACGGTACAGAGCAAAGACATCCCCATGCTTCTGAAAAAACCTCCATACCTTCGTCTTCTCCCATCCCCATCGCTGGCTCAAGGCTTCCAAAGTCAAAACAGCGCCATATTTCCCATATTGGACTTCTGGCGCCAAAAAAGAAAACACATTGTTAGTTTCCTCAAATACCGTGTGACACCAAAGGTCAAGCCATGCGTCCGATTCTTCAAATTTATATTGCTGTTCGGCAAGTCTTTCTGTTATGTTGCGCGGAAGGCAAAGAAAGCCATATCCTTCCGTGGCATAAACAGCCCCATCCATACAAGCCTCACCTGAGCATTTCAAAACCCAGTCTGTGATTGTATAGGTGAGCTTTTTCGTCTTTTCATCCAATGTATATTCAATATATCCCATATCCGACAGTATCTGAAGCATTTCCAGCGCCTTAGAACGGATTTTAATGCCCAGTATGCTCTTTAGCCCTACAACGCCACCAGACCACATACCAGGGCTTACATCGTTAATATGTCCACAATAAAGAGCCTGTCCCTTGCGAAACGCTGCACGGGATGCCAGACGCGCCCATGCGCCCATTACCCCCTTGCCTTCGGGCATACAGTTCCTGGGCAGTTTTACCCATTGATATTTCATCAGACATTTCACTTCGGGACACCTCCTCTCTAAACGCTACATTTACGCATAAAAATAGGGCAGTTCCCTATAATCAGAAACCGCCCTATGATGTGTTACTATTAAATTCTTACCACTAAACCTTCGATTTTGTCCGTTTTAATCCCTACCAGATACCAGTCATCGGATAATTCTATTCTGGTAGGTATCCACTCCCCATCAATGAGAACATCCATACCTGTTCCACAATGAAGCCCCCCATAGTAACTCTCTAAGCCGAACCGAATATCCATACGTTCGCTTACCGGATCATAATATAAAGCACCCTGTTTTTCCATCTTGTATTCCTCCTTGTTTTTTATAGTATTGCCAATTATTTCCACCACAATCAATGAAAAGAAAAAACCAGACAGGTTTTCCCCATCTGGCCTTCTGTGGCATTATACATTTTGATGCTTAAATACTGCAAATCTCCTTTCTACAGAATTATTTGGACTGAATCATCATACTCACCCTGATTAAACGGGGCTTCTCTGACTTGGTCTTATTATAACACACTCATCTTTCTTAAACTCAATACATGGCGCCGCCACCGAGTTGGCAAACCCGGTAATTGGGACAAGCGCACCCGCTCCGCCAAAATTAGCAAATTTCGGATACAGGTTAAATCCCGTCAAAACTACGCTTAACAGTATCAAAAGCAAGCTGCACCAGCTTCCGGCTGTATCCTTGTCAAACCCTAAAGTACTGCAATACTGCAAAATCCCTTGCCCAACCATACAGATAAGCCCGCCTGCTACAAACGCCTTTGCCATATTTTTGGGCAGTGAATGGGTCGGCGTGATTTCTTTTACATATTCGTTGTATGCCTTTTGTTCCTCCGCTTTCTGCGGGCTTATTTTCTTTTCTTTAGCCAATCTTCCTTCCTCTCTTCCTCTCTTAATTTACCTGCCAGATCCGCTCTTCTAAAAGCCCCCAGCGCAAGAGTTCTTTCATATGCGTTTCATACTCTTCGGCAGGCTCGTATCCAAGCAGCATATTTACCAAATACCGTTCCTTCGGATCATCCAGCTTTGATTCTTTTAATGCTGGCAAGATCTTTTCTTTGAGTTCACCAGGCAGAATATCCGCGTCCACCTCGATATGGCGCAGACGGCAAAAAAGCCCCGCCGCATAATAAAATTCATAATTCCCAAGCAGCACAGACGTCTGCATATTGCATTTGATAATAATACTCTGCCTTGCAACTAATGTAACCATATGTTATCCCCTCCTGTTTTAGCCATTGTAACCCGTATTACCCGCCTGCGTCAATTAGGTCATCAAAACTACCCCATCTGCCGGAAAAAATAAAAAAGGCCTCCTATCACCTTTCCTGCCGCAAGCACAGTTATAACCAGGGACAATCCCCTCTTTAACTTCAGCCTCCGGAATACAATCGGAAACACATTCATAATCTCCGCCAAAGCCATCACCAGACAGCCCACCTGAATACCGCTGCCAAGCCCAAAAAGCGCCAGCATGGGCCTCCCAAACGGAATAGGCAGTTGCGGAAATACAGTCACAATATTCCCAAGGACCCCTCCTAGCATAACCATGGACTCATAAAAGAGCACATGCGCCGCCGTACGGCTCATACCGATAATCCGGGGTACTACGCTGATCGCCACAATCAGGGCAAATGTCCCTCCAGCTGCCGCAAATCCGAACATTAGCCCGAGCCCCCCAAGCAGAATATGGTTAATCAACATCTATTTCTTTTCCTCCCCTTCCAGCGTTCTGGATAAAAGTAGTATCCACATCCTTCTCATATTTCCGTAGCTGAACTTGGATTGGAGTGGGATCGGGGGTGATTTTATGCTTCCCAAAATGGTTAAAAAATACTAAAATGCCGATCGCAAGGCCGATGCAGTACATGACCTCCAATTCCGTTACGCCGCTTTGCTCTGCGCCCATCACCTGCTCGTAAAACTTTCCAAACAGCTCCGTTATGCCAATATCATTGTTAAACGACATAATTGTAAACGCGCCGCCGAAAAACACCACCAGGCAAAGCGCCGCCGTCTTAATGTAATCCACCCAGCCGGGCGCTGTCTGGCCCATCCGGTATTCTAAAATAAAATCCGATTCGCCTTCGTTTTGGATTTCAGCATTGGGATAATCCTGATGGATAAGCTCCACAACCTTAAGGACAGAAAAAATTTCACGCTGAATTTTAACATTCTTTTTGGATGCGGGCGGGGGCTGGAACGTATAAAATTTTTTCTGTTTAATCTGGCGTACCATTGTTTCATTGGAGCTGGTAATAGCAGCAATATCGCCTATGGTGATATTCCTGTCAAATACAAGCACGTTTTGATCAATTTTAATATATACTGTTTCATCGTTTGCGCTCATATGCATCCGCTCCCCATAAGCTCCTCCCACACAAATATCCCCTCCTGCGGGGTAGCTGTTTTCTTTTTCAGCACCCTGTAATATAAGATGCCGGAAAGTACAGCGGCCATTATCACCATGACCAGACAAAGACGGTATAATTTTCGGTTCATCCTGATCACTTCCTTCTCAATTTCTTTTGAGTAGTATGTATCTTTTTAGTAAAACTTATGCAAAATGGATAGCAAAAAACAGAAACAACAAACCGGAAAGGAGACAGGCAGAATGTCTGACAGTAAAGAAATCCTGACACTTGCCGTAGAAATCGGCGACGTACTTTTAAGAAGCGGCGGAGAAATTTACCGTGTGGAAGATACGATCCTGCATATTTTAAATGCATTTGGCTTAGAGGAATACGACGTCTATGTGCTTTCTAACGGTATTTTTGCCAGCGCCAACGAGCAGAAGGCAGATGCCTGCAGTATTGTGCGCCATGTCCCGCTCGGCGACGTGCACCTGGGCAAAATAGCTGCAATCAACCAGCTTTCTCGGGAAATCAGCGCTGGAGAGTGCAGTGTAGATGAAGCTTGGAAACAGCTAAATGCCTGCAAAGCAATCCCTGTCCAAAGCCCGTTTGTGCAAAAAACCTGCTGTGGCATAGGCTGTGCATGCTTTTGTTCTATTTTTGGCGGCAGGCCCCTTGACGCTTTTTTTTCCTTCTTGTTAGGCTTTTTTCTGCAATTTCTGCGTCTGCGCCAGCAGGCGCACGGCACGTCCAAATTTTTAACAAATATCGCCGGGAGTGCGTTTTTAACGGCGTCGAGCCTAGCCCTTGTGAGAATGGGGCTTCCTGTTTTACAGGATAAAATTGTAATTGGAAGTATCGTACCGCTCCTGCCGGGAATCGCGCTTACGACTTCTATCCGCGACTTATTTGGCGGCGATTATTTATCCGGCGCCATCCATCTGTTAGACGCACTTTTAACTGCCATGTGCATTGCCCTTGGCGTAGGGATGGTTATGATATTATACCGAGATTTGACAGGAGGTGTGGTTTTGCCATGATACTGCAGTTTGTGCTTGCAATGATTGCAACGTCGTCCTTTGCCGTTTTATTCTGTGTACCGAAGGGGCAGTTTTTATTTAGCTCTCTAACCGGAGCCTTGGGCTGGATTTGCTACCTGGTCTTTTACAGGCTTGGGTGCGGAACAGTTACCGCCTCCTTGCTTGCTACATTTTTCCTTACTATTGTGTCCCGTTTTTTTGCATCTGTACGGAAAAACCCGGTGACACTTTACCTTGTGACCAGTATTTTTACGCTCGTGCCAGGATCAGGGATTTATTATACATCTTATTATTTTATCATAAACGATATGGATTCATTCGCTCTAAAAGGGATGGAAACATTTAAAATTGCGGGGGCAATTGCGGTTGGGATTATTTTTGGGTTTTCAATCCCTCAAAAGGCATTCCGATGCAAAGCACGGTAGCAGACAGGCGATTGCAGCAATTACTAAAAAACGGCATAACCAGAATGGCTATACCGTTTTGTTTAAAGATTTATTTTTTCTTATAAGCAGCTTTCTTTAACCCCGCGCCTTTCATACTTTTCTTAAGGGACTTTGCGTTCATTTTCTTAGGATAATAAATCTTGCAGGATTTTACGCCCTTAAATGCATTTTTGCCAATGCCGGGTACTTTCTTGCCTTTAAATTGAACGCTCTTTAATTTTTTGCATTTGTTAAAGCTGTTTGCGCCGATTTTTGTGACATTGGATCCAATTACTATATTTACCAGTGTTTTGCTGTCCTGGAAGGCTTTTTCTCCAATTGCCGTTACTTTATATGTAAAGCCGTCTTTCGCCACAGTTGCAGGTATGGTTATTTTCTTCTTCTTTTTGCCGGAAGCTGTCAATTTCTGGACGGTTACAGTTCCGTTTTTGGCATCGGACTTCGTTACCTTGTACGAAAGACCGCCTTTGGTGAAGACTGCGTTTACCGGCTGCGGTTTTGGGGCCTCTGGCTGCGGTTGCGGTTGCGGCTGCGGATCCGGATTGATAATAGGACCTGGATCCGGATCTGTTTTTTGGGTTACCGTAATATGTACGGCTGCCGTTTTGTCCGGAGAGGAAACGCTTGAAACCGTAATATCCGCTCTGCCTGCCCCAACTGCCGTAACCTTGCCGGATGCATCTACTTTTGCAGCCGCTTCATTAGAAGTAGTAAAAGCCAGCTCTTGATGGGTTGCATTTTTAGGGGTAACGGATGCCTGAATCTGGTATGTTTCCCCTACATTTAATGACTTACCCCTTTCTGTTACGTTAATGCCGGAAACAGGAATGGCGCTTATCACGCCAAAGGCAATGCCGTCATTTACTTCCTGCGAATTGACAACCGCTTTTACTACGATGTTTTTCAACTCCCCTGTAGGTGTCAAAATCCAGGCATAAGGTGTTTCTACCGTGTCTGCCAGATTGCCGTCTACATAAATGTTATAGCTTTCTGCATCTTCCGTCTCTTTCCACTGTGCCATGACGCGTCCGTCTTCCACAACCAGTACCTGGCTGTCTTTGCCGGACGGAAGAGAAGGCGCTTTTATTTCACTGCGGAAAATACGGAATGCATCCAGTTCTACTTTTGTACCGGAGCTGCCGCTTACTTTCTCGTTAGTCGCCTTCACGGTAATCGTATGGTCTCCATAAGCCAGCCCCTTTTTACTGAAAATGACGCTCTGCCTTACGGTGCTGGCTGAGTAGGTATCTACGGTACCACATACTTCACCATCTATACTGATTTCCAAAAAGCCCCTATCGTGGTTTAATACGCTAATGACTTCTACACCGGTGCCTTCAAAGGGCAGCGTAGCTGTTTCTCCGCCCTGCGGGTTCTGCAGATATTTGACGGTTCCGGCATAATTGCCGCCTTCTTCCCAGTCGCCCCATGCGCCGACGTATGTAATACGCCCGTCTGTATCGTCTATCATATCCCCGTCTTCTTTTGTCTGTACAGGTACGCTTAAATTAGATTCTGACGCGCCGCTTCCAGCTGTTACCTGATACGTCAGGGCGCCTAAAATCCCGTATGCTTTGGTATCGGTATAGCTTGTTGCCGAAACGCCGGATGCAATCTGCGTTATGCCGCCCCCTGCTGTCTGGCGGTAAATATTATAAACTGCGCCTTCTGACAAAACTGCATCCCAGGAAAGCGTCACCTCGTCCCCATCCTGTTTTGTAATCGCAAGGTTTGTTGGAATCGCTTCTTTCTCCGGGAATCCTGTGATCTTATAGCTCTTGCCTGCCTCTGTGGCAAATGAAATCTTGCTGTCGGAAATCTTGTCTGTTTTCACAGCCTTTCCATTCTGATCTACGACTTTCGCAACAGCTATATTGTCATACTGGACAACTGCGTCATTCCCTTTGTTGGATGTAATCCCCACGCTTATTAAATTACCGTTGGACCAGTTTAGGCCCACTTCAAAATTACCCCTGGCTACAAGCCCTTCCACTTCGCCTTCTGTCCAGACATCCGGAAGCGCCGGAAGCAGATCGATACAGTCTACATTGCTTTGCAGCAGCATCTCCGCCACACCGGAGGTATAGCCAAAATTACCGTCAATCTGGAATGGCGGATGAGTATCCCACAGGTTGGCGTAAATGCCATTTTTAAATAAATCGGTAATCAGCTTGTACGCCCGGTTTCCGTCCCTGAGCCTCGCCCAAGTGTTAATCCTCTGGCCCATACCCCAGCCGGTGCTTGCGTCGGTTCTATTCTCCATGGAAACTCTTGCGGCTTCCAGCCACTCCGGTGTTTTGATGGTAATCAAATCGCCCGGATACAGTCCAAGCATATGGGAAATATGCCTGTGGCCGAATCCTTCGCCCCCCATGCTGCCAAGCGTGGTTTCGTCGTACCACTCTTTGACTTGTCCATCATCCCCGATCTCAATAGGGCCTTTTAAATTTTGCTGGTTGGATATCCAGGTGTCTATTTTGGCAGTATCCGTTTCCCCGACAATTTCTGCCGCTGTAATCACGTCTTCATAAAGCTGCCAGATCAAGGACTGTTCATATGTATTTCCACTGGTATATGGCCCGTGCTCGGGAGAATAAGACGGGGAAGATACCAGCTTGCCATCAGCGTCCTGAATCATCATCTGATCATAAAGCGTAGCTTCTTCCTTCATCATTGGATAAATATTTTCTTTTAGGTAATCCTCATCCCGGGTAAAATCATAATATTCCCAGCAGTTTTGTATAATCCACGGCATTGCAGCCGGAGACCAGCCCCAGGAAAATGACCAGCCTGGGCAGGTCCATCCAAATGGATTATTCTGCGTATGTGCCATAAACCCGTTTTCCGGGTTTTCATCCGTACTCTCAATTCCTGCATAAATCTTTGCCGTTACACGCCCCGGCTCACGCAGGGAATCTACATAGCTGATCAAAGGCTTACCGCATTCTGCCAGATTCGTAACATAAGTCGGCCAGTAATTCATCTGGAGGTTGACATTTGTGTGGTAGTCCGCGTGCCATGCCGGGCGCATATCTTTATTCCATACACCCTGAAGGTTAGATGGGAGCTGTGAATTTTCCCTGGAAGAGGCTATAGTCAAATACCTGCCATATTGAAACAGCATGGTTTCGAGCTGCCTCCTTTCGCCCTCGCTTGCAGATCCGTTTTTATAAGAGACAAGCAGGTCGTCAGTTGCCTTTGAGGAAACAACGGCATCCAAATCCAAACTCATACGGGAATAAAGGCTCTGGTAATCTTCGATATGATCTGCTTTGACTGCCTCATATCCTTTTGCAGCTGCGCTGCTCACGGCGCCGTCTACCCTGCCATGAAGTGCGCTTGCTGTTTCACCAGTCCTGTATACGGGATAATCGTTCTTATAATCAGTTGCCGCGGACACAAATACCGTAATGGAATCCGCATTGCGCACCTCTAATTTACTCCCGTTTGCCGTCACGCTTCCTCCGTTATTTACTACTTTTAACACAGAATCATATTTTAACTGGTTGTCAGTAAGCTCGCCCGCTACGATAAGGGTGTCGCCCGAAGCAGACGCCACCGCACCATGCTGTGATGTAAAACGGACGTCCAGATTCAGTTTCTGGCTGCCTTCCGCAGAAAGCTTTGCTGCCAGTACATTATCCGGATTGCTGACAAAATATTCCCTTTTATAGGACGTACCGCCCGCTTCAAAATTTACAGTTGACAACGCGGTATTCAAATCCAAATCCCTGGTATATCCGGTTGCATCGTCTGCTGTAAAGCCCTGATAATCAAAATAAATATCGCCCCATGGCTGATATGCGCCATAACCAACCGAACTGTTCCATTCACCCTGTCCGCCGTCTCCAACCAAAGAACCGCATTTAGTGGATGCAGCCTGGTTATTTCCCGCTGCAAACAAATCCTGGATTTCTTTTACCAGCGCTCCGTTCCTGCCGACATTTTCCAGATTTCCACCATTGTAATTAGGACGCAGCGTGCTCGGCCCTCCTGTCCAGAGCGTTTTTTCGTTAAAGGTCAGGTGTTCACTGGCAATGGAGCCGTAAATATTCGCCCCCATATCGCCGTTGCCGATAGGAATGGTCTGCTGCTGCCAGTCTGTCGCCGGTTCATCGTACCATAACCGGAGCAGGTTATCAGCCGTTTCGTCCCCCACTGCTTCCACAGGCCCTGCCGGCGCCAAAGCAGGAACCGATGTAACTATCATTGCCGCTGCCAGCCCTGCAGACAAAATCTTTTTTATTATTTTTGCCCTCATAGTTATTTCTCCTTCCTTTTTCAAAACTATATTTTCAGTATAACATAAGATGTCAGGCATTTCCACTTTAAAAAAGCTATTTACGGATATTTTTCAGAACGAAAAAGCGCCCTAAAGCTTCATTGTGAGCGCAATCCTCTGCTTTTTCAAATCAACGTCAAGCACCTTTACTTCCACGATATCCCCCACGCTGACCGCCTCAAGGGGATGCTTAATATACCGTTCGCAAATCTGGAAATATGTACCAGGCCGTCTTGATGGACCCCGATATCCACAAAAGCACCAAAATCTATTACATTGCGCACCGTTCCCTTTAACACCATGCCAGGCGTAAGGTCTTTCATATCCAGCACATCATTGCGCAAAATAGGCTTTGGCATGTCCTCCCTGGGATCCCGGGCGGGTTTTTCAAGCTCCTTTACAATATCCGCAAGCGTTAGCTCTCCAACCTCAAGCTCTTTTGACAGCTTCTTTATATCCTGCGCCTTTTTTGCAATCCCTTTTAAATTCCCCTGCTTTAAATCCCCCGCTGTATACCCCAGCTTCTCTAACAGCTTCTCTGTCGCCCCATAACTTTCCGGATGGACGCTGGTGGCGTCTAACGGGTTTTTTCCTCCTGAAATCCGAAGGAATCCAGCGCACTGCTCGTATGCCTTTGGCCCTAATTTTGCGACCTTTAAAAGCTGTGTGCGGGCGGTAAACCTGCCGTTTTCTTCCCGGTATGCTACAATGTTTTTGGCCACTGCTTTGCTGATGCCAGAAATGTATTCTAATAAAGAAGCCGATGCCGTGTTTAAATCTACGCCCACCTTATTTACGCAGCCCTCCACTACGCCCCCTAACGCTTCACCTAATTTCTTCTGGTTCATATCATGCTGGTACTGCCCGACTCCAATCGACTTTGGATCAATTTTTACGAGCTCCGCAAGCGGATCCTGCAGGCGCCTGGCAATCGAGGCCGCGCTCCTTTGGCCGACATCAAAATTGGGGAATTCCTCCGTCGCAAGCTTGCTTGCCGAATACACCGATGCCCCGGCTTCGTTTACAATCACATACTGTACCTTCTGGGGAATCTCCTTTAACAGCTCCACAATGACCATTTCGGATTCCCTTGATGCCGTGCCGTTCCCCACCGAAATCAGAGTAACGCCATATGTCTGGATGAGCTTTTTTAATATTTTTTTAGATTCTTCTACTTTGTTTTGCGGCGCTGTGGGGTAAATGACCACAGTATCCAGCACTTTTCCGGTAGAATCCACAACTGCCAGCTTGCAGCCGGTACGGAATGCAGGATCCCAGCCCAGCACAGTCTGCCCTGCAATCGGCGGCTGCATCAAAAGCTGCTCTAAATTTTTGCCAAAAACTTTAATTGCGCCGTCCTGCGCCTGTTCTGTCAGGGCGCTTCGGATTTCCCTTTCGATTGCAGGGGCAATCAGGCGTTTATAGCTATCCGAAACCGCATCGGCAAGGAGCGGCGTAGTATACTGGTTGTCACGGCGGATGGCCTGGCGGTGCAGATAACGCAAAATCTCATCCTCTGGCGCTTCTATTTTCACCGTAAGTATCTTTTCTGCTTCCCCCCGGTTTAAAGCGAGTATGCGGTGCCCTGCCACTTTAGAGAGCGGTTCGTCAAACTCGTAATACATTTCATAAACGGATTCTGCTTCTTTATCCTTTGCAGCTGAAACAATCCGGCCTTTTTTTATTGTAAGCCCACGGATATAGATGCGGTATCCGGCTTCGTCAGAAATACATTCCGCAATAATATCCTTCGCCCCTTCGATAGCGTCTTGTACGGTATATACTTCTTTTTCGGGGTTCAAAAATGCATTTGCTTCTTCCTCTATTGGTTTTTCTGTCCTTTGTAAAAAAATCAGGTTTGCCAGCGGCTCTAAGCCCTTTTCTTTGGCAATCGTGGCGCGTGTCCTGCGTTTGGGGCGGAAAGGGCGGTAGAGATCATCTACAACTACCATCGTTTCCGCTGCTAAAATCTGTGCACGCAGTTCTTCGGTCAGCTTACCCTGCTCTTGAATGCTGGCTAATACCTGGTTCTTTTTTTCTTCAAGGCCCCGCAGGTAATTTAGCCTGTCGTAGAGGTTGCGCAGCACCTCGTCGTTTAACGCGCCTGTAGCTTCCTTGCGGTAGCGGGCGATGAACGGGATTGTGTTGCCTTCGTCGATAAGCTTTACGGCTGCTTCTGCCTGGTACTTTTTAACATTAAGCTCCTGTGCAAGCGCTGTAATAATATCCATGGTTTTATTCCTTTCTGAATCGATATTTCGGGCTGTGGAATATCATACCATATTTGTATAATAATTGTAAATTTATTTTACTGGCGCTACAGGGAGCTATAGGGGGTGGATGGCAAAGGGGCCCTCTGACTGACTACGGTTTTGGCTGGCCAACAGGAAGGAGCTCTTATTAGAAAGTAGAATGTGATTTTTCGATGGATGCCCTCTAGTCTAACGAAAGAGGATGATGCCCTATGAGTATAATGGAAGTTCTTACATTATTACTTGTATTGTTTGCGGCTCTGTCTTACATAGACAATCATAAAAAGAAATAAGCATCCCTACCGCCCAAGTTTGGATGCTTATTTCTTATAATCTTTTTTACTGAGGGCAATCGGAGATTCAATTCCGATCACTTCTAAGTAGATTATACATGAGAGCTGCTTGATTTTCAAGTGGCTCTTTATATTATTTATCAGAAATATATTGAAAGACGGGATTGTGGCTAATACAATCCGATGCTCGCTATTTTTGTGGACACTATCACAGGACAATTTTTCTGCACATCCTACGTCGTGTCTTTACTTTCCGAGAAAGAAAATAATTGAACCTGTCGGTTGTGAGAAGATCAACATATATAATCCCAACCGTATCGTCTTAAACACATATTTAATTTTTATCCTTATCTAGTACTCCATCCAGACAGAAATTGAAGTCTGGAACCATGCGCTCCTGATTACGTTATTGCAAACCTGCCAACTAAAGATAAGCCAGCCAAAACCGTAGTCAGGCAGAGGGCAGGGTATGCGGCTTTAGCCTTGTGATGGGATGCTTTAGAGCCCCTTTGCCACCCACTCCCTACAGTTCGCTATAGTATTAAAGCGTATTTGAAAAATGCTCTAGTCAAAGGCCTCCCCCTTCTCATTTATCCTATCCATATCCTCCTTCGTATAAAGCTCATCCTCACTCTCAATCACACCAGTTTCAACCAGCGCCTCAATCACATTTTTACAGTTCTTATCAAACGTAACCGAGGCCTCCCCCTCTGCCCCCCACATATTATACTCCCTGCGCAATGCATCCTTATTCCCGGACTTATCGCTTTTGAGCATATACTGAATCGTAAGTGTATTATAATAATAAACGTTGTCTATGGCCTCTTCCATATCACGGTACCGGAGGAACCCTCTTTTAACAAACTCCTTAAAATTTCCATCCTTAGCATCCTCAACCACCGCCTGGTACAGTTTTTTCGCATCCTCCTCCGAAATCCGGCGATCCTCATACTCCCCGCCTTCATTATAAACATCCATACTTCCCTCTTTAATTACTACATTCTGATAATCCCCGCCAAACATATTATCCAAATACACTTCCGGCACAACGCATAGCTGGACAAGCTTTCCAGCCACAGTCGACGTATCGGAAACCATATCTTTTTGGGCAGGCACGTTATAAGAACGCCTCATTATGGAACCGTCTTTCAGGTAATACTTAACAGCCACCGAAATCAAATCACCGTCTACCCAGCGGTTTCGCTCCTCAAACGCTTCAAATTCTTTTTTTGATGAGATTATCTGGCTATGGATATCAAGTACCTGTTGTATTTTTTCCTGATCCATTCCCCTGATAACATAGGAGCTAGAAATATACGCACTCTGCACATCGGCAATGTCCGGCATTTTTTTCTCCTGCCCAAAAAAATCGCATTCAATGCTTACTAGCATAATAAAAAGCGCCACGGAAAATATACCATACTCCGCCAGCCTTTTTTTCCTAAATACACGGAACCCTTTTTCCAAAAGCATCTGCGCCGCAAAAAAGAAGACTGCCCCAAACAAAATAGCAAATGCAAGCACAGCAAAAAATAAAGACTTGCCCGACGCAATACCAAGCATGGAACAAAACCCCATACTAAAGAGACATCCGCCACAAAGCGCCGCACCCCACCGGAAAATTGGGCTGATCCAAAAAACAGAAATCAGGCTCCCTGCCGTTTCCAGATGCTTCTTTTTGTACACATAATAAGCCGCTGCCAAAAACACAAGGGCCGCCACCGCATAGCCCGCTACTATCTCCGCTCCCCGAAACCCGTTTACAACTGTAGCATTATCAACATATTCAAAATCTATACCGGTATTGCGTATCAGATAGACAAGGGGTGATAAAAAATCCAGGCCGCTGCCCGAAAAGCCCCAAGCCACACCATAGGAAAGGATCTCTACCATCGCTGAAACTAACAGCCGCCCCCCTACAAACAAGCCGTTTAAAATCAGCGTCAAAACCGGAACCGCAAACAGCTGCCCAGTAACCATAGCTACAAACACCGTAAACGTATAAAAGAAAAAGCTAATCCCGGCTGCAAACAAAAGCCCTGTAAACAGATAATTGATGCTCGTATACCCGCATACCACACTAACCAGCGTGCCAGCCAAAAATCCAATCGCTTCCGGCACAAGCAAAAACAAAAGCCCCGAAACATAATTGGTCACAAAAAGTTCTATGCGCGTAACTGGAAGGGCGTGGAATGTATACGCGCTCCTTGTACTATACAGATAGGAAAACACCGCCATAACCGCCGCGACCGAAAATATAAACAATAGCCCGGGGGTGATATAAATTTGCAGCAACGATGTCACATCACTTAAACGCTGCTGATCCATCTGCGCCTGTGTCATATTGGTAAAATAACGATATTGCAAAGAATTGTCATAGAGCATAAAAGGCAGCAAAAACAAATTCCAAAACAGAATAATTCCCCAGATCGGCCAGTAGTGCGTGATGTTCTTCTTAAAAATCGTCTTATTAAAATAAGATGTCTTTGACTTCATAATCAACTCCTCCTAATTCATATATGAAAATCTCTTCAAGTGTCAGTGGAAGGATATCAATTAACATAGGGTGCATCTTTTCCAGCTGCACCTTTGCCTCGGCAGGGTCCCCTTTGACAATCATAGTGTAAACCCTCCCTGTATTAGACATATGCAATACATCAAACCCTTCTGGCAGCTTTGGCATTTCCGCCTGAAATGCAACCTGGATCTTGCATACGCTCCCCTGCAGATCACTTAATGAACGCTCAATCATGACTTTTCCCTTATGCATAATCCCCACATGGTCACAAACATCCTCTAACTCGCGCAGGTTATGGGAAGATACAATAACCGTCGTATTGCGCTCTGCTACGTCCGCCATAATAATACTCCAAATCTGCCGCCGCATCACTGGATCCAGGCCGTCCACAGGTTCATCCAAAATCAAAAGCTCAGGCCGGATACAGGCTGCCAGCCAGAATGCGACCTGCTTCTGCATCCCTTTGGAAAGGCTGCGGATATTTTTCTTCGGGTCAATCGTAGGAAAATATTCCATCAGGCGCGTAAACATTTTTTCATCAAACGTCGGGTAAATCCCCTGGTAAAAATGTTTCATTTCCATAGTATTAGCCTGCATAAAATAAAAAATATCATCTGGAATAAACGCAAAGCCAGCCTTTATCTTCGGATTCTCATAGACTTCCTCGCCCGCTATTTTAACCGTTCCGGCATTTTGCCTGTAAACCCCGGTCAAATGCCGAAGCAGTGTCGACTTCCCCGCGCCATTAGGCCCGACCAAGCCATATATAGCGCCCCTTTTCACATTCATATTTGCGCCGTCAAGCGCGCGAAAGCCATCAAATTCTTTTACTAAACCTCTTACCTCAACCATTCTCTGACATCCTCCCCTGCTCCAGATTTTCCATACGCCGCCCCAAAGCTTCCTTGGTCACATCCAGCACGAAAAGCTCAGTCACTACATCATCAAATGCTGTCAATAGCTCCTGCTCCCGCGTCTTGTGTATAAACGACGCCTCAGATGCAAACGTACCTTTTCCCTGTTTGGAATAAATATAGCCCTCTGACTCAAGTTCACGGTATGCACGCTGAATAGTATTGGGATTAATCGCCAGATTCGATGCCAGCTCCCGGACACTTGGCAGCTTTTCATCCGCCAAAATCGCATTAGACAGCAGCAAATGACGGATTCCGTCTTTAATCTGTTCATAAATGGGCTTTGCATCCCTGTAATTTAATTGCAGCAATCCTATAACCTCCTGTCCCAAGGAACGGTGTGCAAACGCCATTCCTAAGTGTATTAATACAATTGATACACTTAGTGTAACATTCTGCAAGGAACGGTACAATAAAGATATTAGAAGGAATTTTTTAATTTTCTTTTAAGATAAATGCGGCTTAAACAAAAAAACCAGCGTCCTACAAACATACCCTCCCAAAAATAACCATCATTCACTTTATTTAAACCTTTACCCCCGTAACGCAAGCGCCGCCGCCAAGTTTCCACGTTTCCCCCCGCTTGCCCTATGGGAAAACAATAACCTTGGGTTACAACAAGTACAAACATCCGGCAGCGCTATATTCTCTTTCTTTACCCCTGCCGAAAGCAGCACCGCCTCATTAGCCCGCCAAAGATCCAGCTGATACTTCCCATTCCCTTTATCAAACAGGATTTCATGCTCCAACCCCTCAAATTTTTGCCCAAACACCTCCGCCACGTCCCCGCCAACTTCATAACAATTCCTGCAAATAGAAGGGCCAACCGCGCAGATTACATCCTTTGCATCCGTGCCAAATTCCTGTTTCATTTTATCCAGCGTCACCTGCCCCATGCGCCCCACCGTCCCGCGCCACCCAGAATGGCTAAGGCCAATCGCACGATGGACCGGATCCACAAAATAAAGTGGCACACAATCTGCAAAATACGTGATTAATGTCACACCCGGTTCGTTTGTTACCATACCGTCCACATCCGTAAATTTCAGTTCCCTTGTAACCCCACACCCCGCGTCTGCTTTGCCGACACGCACCACATTTGTCGTATGGGACTGATCACAGCAGACAAAACTATCATAGCTTACGCCAAGGGCTTCTGAAAGCCTGCGGAAGTTTTCCTCTACAGCTTCGCGCTTATCCCCCCTGCTAAAGCTTAAGTTCAGTGATGAAAATATGCCCTCGCTGACTCCTCCCAAACGCGTTGTAAAAGCATGCTTTACAATTCCAAGCTGTTCTATTGACGGATAAATAAAAAAAGGCAGGCTTTCACCATTTTCTGTAAAAAACCGCCGTAATTTGGGTTTATTTCCAGTATACATCCTGTTTTTCCTTTCCTGATCATTTCCAGCATCAATGCCCCCACAATACCGCCTTGATGCATATCAATATATAAAATCAAATGCACCTTTAATATGCAGCGCCGCACCCTCCCCTTCGATTGCAACCACATCAAAGCGGCATGGCGTGCTGTCGCCATATCCATTTTTGCCGCAATAATACAAAGCCGTCCTGCAAATACGCTTTTGCTTTTTTAATGTTACTGCTTCTAAAGGGGTACCGCAGGCGCTGTCCCTGCGGTACTTTACTTCTATAAATACAAGGTATTTGCCATCCTTAGCAATCAGATCAATTTCCCCAAAGCGGCTGTAGAAATTGTGCTCTATAATCCGAAATCCCTGCCTGGACAGGTAATCGGCTGCTTTTTGTTCATAAATGCCGCCCACCTGCCTTTTATTGCCTGCTGCCATATTTTATAATTCTCCCCTTTTACGGCCAAGGCCCTGCAAAATCCCCTACCTGCCAAGCTTAGCCTTCAATCTGTCCATATCGTCCACAAACACAAGGATCTCTGCCACCACATCATATAGCTCCGGCGGGATAGAATCCCCAATCTCAAGCTTGGAAAGCGTATTTGCCAGCTTATGATCCTTATAAAGCGGCACATCCTCCTCCTGCCCTTTTTTGATAATCCTCTCCGCCAGCTCCCCTTTGCCAGTCGCTAAGATCTTTGGTGCAACATCCCCTGGCTCATAAGAGAGGGCAACCGCCGTTTTTATTTTAGTATCCCTTTTTTCCTGTTTCATAACCTCACGCCCTGACATCAAACGAATACCGGTGCACCATACCCCCTGCGGACGGCGCACCTTGTTTTAAGATATCTTCTACAAAGTTAACTTTTTCCTTCTGGTTTGAAATATAGATTTTCGCATTGTAGCCTTTTTCCAAAAGCCTCCCTTCCAATATTTCTATATGCTCTGATAAAATCTGGTAAGAAAGCTCATCTGCCAGGTAAAAATTCGTGGACACCTGGCGGTTATGCAGTTTTATGGATACGTCGGCCGGACCAAGGTGATCCAGATCCAAATGCAAAAATGCCGTCAGCTCGTCGTCTTTCCCCCGTTTTTTGCGTTTGTCGGTATACACATACAAATCACTATGGGCATTCTGCCCAGCCAATTTTAACGGGATCTGTACATAAGCAAAGTTCTGGTTCAGCTGATTCATAAACTGGATGTTATTGCGTACGCTTGCTGCGGTATCGGATAGCTGCGGTGTACTTTGCCCAAAAGACTTTAATACTTTTTCCATATGCTCCATCTGGCGGTCCAGGCGCTCATACAGCTCGCTTACCTTGTGTTCCCCTTTTAGCGCCTCTGGCCTTAGCAGCCATTGCTGTTCCATAGCATTGCGGATTAAGGTACGGTATTCTTTTGAAGATACCAGCCCGCTAAGCGCCTGCCTGCTAAATGGATTTTTGCTGGAAAATGCCTGCCCGATTAACTGCAGCAGCTCCCTGGATGACAGGCCGGCCGCAAGCATCCCGTTCTGGAACACGGCAGGATTTTGCGACAATTCCGGAATTTTGGCGAGATATCCTGACAGGTGCTGTAACCCGCTGCTGTTAAAAAGGCTTTTTACTGTGTCAGTCTGTGCAGAATACACAGCGGCTTTTCTGTTATCAGAAGCCGCTGCTTCTGCAAGCTGCTGCCCTTCCCCTGGCTGTATCCCGGCTTTCCCAGCTGTATCTGCCCCTGGCTGTACTGTTTCTTTCCCTAAAATGCCTGCTTCAGGCTGTGGGCCAGGCTTCCCGGCTGCCCCTGCCTCTGGCGTCTTGTTTTCCCCTACAAGCCCTTCTGCAAGCTGTACCACGTTTTTTCCGGCAAGCCCTTCTGCAAGCTGCGCCCCATTTTTTCCGGTAATTGCTTCTTCTGGCTGCAAGCCCCCGCTTCCGTTTAGCTCCGCCTCTGGCAATACGCCTCCTTCTAAAACCACTTTTCCGCCGGCCTGCCCCTCTGTTTGCAGCGCATCCTGCGGCTGCTGCGCCGTATTGCCAGCGCCTTCCCCATTAACAGTTACTTTCCCGTCAGCTTCTTTTGGTATCTCCCCCAGCAGTATCTCCAGCATTTGGCGGTTTAGCTCCAAAAGCCCTTTTAAGTCCCCGCTGCCGTGCGCTAACGCATCCGGAAGCGTTTCCATCACAGCTTCGAGGCTGTCCAAAATAGCATACTGATCCGATTTGTAATTTTCAAACTGGGCCGCCATTTCTTCGGTAACAGGAATTTTAAGCTTAGCCATCTGTACAATTGTAGCGGCATCCATCCTGCCATTCCCCACAACCAGCTTTGCCATCTGCACCAGGCTCTGCTTATCAATCGGCATAGACAATTCCATCATGCTGTTCACCATCGTGACCATCTTACCGTCTGCCGGTAAATTCGCTGCTTTTAAAGCATTCAAAAGCGCCGGGTTCATCCCCCCTGCCTGTGAAAACGGGCGAATCTCAATCTGCGTGCCGCTATTAGAACGCACCTGGAAAAACATTGATTCCCCAACACGGACCGAAACCCCCGAATCAAGCCTGGCCTGAATGGTTTTACCATCGGAAAGCCCCAAGGTCACAACGCCATTCTCCATATGGGTAATACTGCCCTCGAAGACGTTCCCCACCGATAGCTGCTGCAGGGAAGATGCAATCTGCCGGATGCCCTGTGTCCCGCCGGAAATTTCTGTGCCATTTGCAATATTCCTGTTATATTGGTTTAGCATATCTGTAATCTGCATACATTCCTTCTCCTAACTGCAAAAATAAGTATCTAAACGAATTTCCCTATAAAAGACCTGCGATGGATTGGTGTCGCCCCAAGCTGCTTTATCGCTTCAATATGGGCCGCCGACCCATACCCCTTATTATCAGCAAACCCATACCCCGGCAGGATAGCGTCATACTCCACCATCAGACGGTCCCTCGTCACCTTAGCCACAATACTTGCCGCCCCGATTGAAATGCTCTTCGCATCCCCTTTCACAATCGGTACCTGCCGTATCGCAACCCCCGGGATCGTCACTGCGTCATTTAATAATATATCGGGCACTACGCCCAAATTGTGAATAGCCTGCCGCATCGCTTCATACGTTGCCTGCAAAATATTAATCTCATCAATCCTCTGCGGAGAAACCATTCCTATCCCAACAGCAACCGCTTCATCCATGATTACATCATAAAGCTCCTCCCGTTTCTTTGCGCTCAGCTTTTTAGAATCATTAATATAAAGGATGCCGCAGTCCTCCGGTAAAATCACGGCCCCCGCCACAACAGGCCCTGCAAGCGGCCCACGGCCCACTTCATCTACTCCGCAGACAGCCCCAAACGGTGCATATTCTGTTTCATACGCCTTTAACCTCATTGTGCGCTCTTTTTCCGCCTCCAGCTTATCCAGGCAATTTTGAGCCTGTGAAACCAATTGTACCACACCAGAACGTGTGTCCTTCCCATACTGCCTAATAAAAGAAGGCAGCCCTTCCACCGCTGCTGCCTTTAACTCCCCTTTTATTTCACTTATCTTTTTTGTATCCATTTTATCCTTCCCTGTTATGGCGCCTCAATCGTAAACCTTCCTGTCTTCCCACTGCGGAATTCATCTATCACAATCGACGCCGCTTTGCTATCATCCGGCTCGCCGCCCTTCCCAATACAGTTGCGTGCCTTTGCGACTGCACTAAGCACCTCTGCGGCGTCCTGCGCCTCCTCTATCCCATACCGCCCTGCCAGGCTGCCTGGATACTCTTTAAGAAGGATCCGGATCAGCTCAACCGCCAGGCCGTCTGTATTTAAAATCTCATCCTTAATCGAGCCAATTAATGCCAGATGAAGCCCCACCGTCTGATCCTCAAACTTCGGCCACAATATCCCCGGCGTGTCCAATAATTCCACGTTTTTATTCAGCCGGATCCACTGCTTCCCTTTTGTAACCCCCGGCTTATTACCCGTTTTCGTACATGCTTTGCCTGCATAGGTATTGATAAACGTAGACTTGCCCACGTTTGGAATGCCAACCACCATCGCACGCACTGGACGGTTTTTTATACCCCTTTTCCTGTCACGCTCCATCTTCTCTTTGCAGGCTTCCAAAATCGTATTCTGGATTGCCTTCATGCCAGCCCTGCTCCTGGCGTCTAAATTAACTGTAAAATAACCTTTATCCTTAAAATAACGGCCGAAAAGCTCCGTTTTCTTTGGATCCGCCAAATCCGCCTTATTCATCAAAATCAGGCGGGCCTTCTGTTTCCCTAACATATCAATGTCAGGGTTACGGCTTGAAAGCGGAATCCTTGCATCTACGAGCTCAATAATCAAATCTATTAATTTTATATCTTCCTGCATCTGACGCTTTGCCTTGGTCATATGCCCCGGATACCATTGAAAATGCATAATACCCTCCATTTTTTAACACACTCTAATTCTTTAAAAAGCCAAAGTCCTCATATGGCGACACAATAAACCAGGCTTTTCCGATAATATGCTGCTTTTTGACATTCCCAATATTGGCATACCGGCTATCTTCGCTGTTATTGCGGTTATCGCCCAGTACAAAGTATTCGTCCTCCGCCAAAATGATCTCCTCCGCAGCCAGCTCTGCATCCAAAATTGCATCCATTTCCCCTGCTTCTTCAAACGGCTCCCCGTTCACAAAAACTATGCCTTCCTTAATCTGCACCGTATCCCCTGGCGTCCCTACCACACGCTTTACATAGTAATGGGATTTTTCATTGCCATTCGGCAAAAAAACAATAATATCATTGGGCTTGGGGTCGGTCAGCAAATAAATAAAACGGTTAATCAAAATTTCCTGCTTATTTGTTAAAACTGGCATCATAGACTGTCCCACTACGCTGGTGCGCAGCCCAATGTAATAGACAAATACAAATGCGATCCCAAGCACAATGGCAATTTCTATAATCCATGTAACAACTTCTTTTATAATGGGTATATTGACTTTCTTTTTTTCTCGTCCGAAATGTAATCCGCTTTTTCTTCTCATGTCCGCCTCAATCGTTTCTCCTGGTAAAAATAGCCGTACCTGCCCAAAAGTCTGGCACAGGATACGGCTTTATTATTGCATCTGCTGCATTGATTATCTAACTTTTTCTTTAACCTTCGCTGCCTTACCTACACGATCCCTTAAGTAGTATAATTTTGCCCTTCTTACTTTACCGTAACGGACAACTTCGATCTTCTCCACGTTCGGGGAATGCAGAGGCCATGTCTTTTCTACGCCAATGCCATTTGAAAACTTGCGGACCGTAAATGTCTCCCTGCTGCTACCGCCCTGGCGTTTTAATACAATCCCTTCAAATACCTGAATCCTTTCGCGGTTTCCCTCTTTGATCTTGCCGTATACTTTTACGGTATCGCCTACGTGGAATTCGGCTACTTCAGCTTTCATCTGCTCTGCTTCGATGTTCTTGATAATTTCAGTTGCGTTCATTTTTATTCCTCCTGATTTCTCCGATGTTCTTAATACCTTTTGTAACAGAGGACCATCGTATGGTTAATGTAACTATAAGACTATAGCACAATTTCTTCTGGCGCGCAAGAGGTTGGCGGGAGAAAATTAAATCTGTGTCTGGGCCGGCATCAAAACCACGGCCTTCGTCCCTTTTCCTTCCTGGCTTTGAATCTTTACCCCAAACTTATCCCCATACAAAAGCTTTAAGCGGCCGTCTACATTATTTATACCAATGCCAGTTAAATGCTCTTTCCCTCCACGCTTTTCATTCCTCTGCACTAACTCAAGCTGCTCCTTTGACATCCCAACGCCGTTATCTACAATCTCAAACACCAGCATGTCCCCCTTTTTCCTGGCAAACACCTGGATCAGACCCCCTTTCCCCTCAGGAAATGCATGGAAAAATGCATTTTCAACAAAGGGCTGCAATACCATTTTGGGCAAATAACAGCCGATACAGCCATGCTCCACATAATACTCTGTCTGAATCGCATCTCCATAACGGACATGGTTAATCAAAACATAGTTTTTTAAGTTTTCAATCTCCTGTTCCACTGTAATACATTCCTGGGTATTGCTGATCGTGTTACGCAAAAGCAGCACAAAAGCATCTATCACGCGAGTGGACAATTCGGTATTTCCCTGCCAGATAAGCATTTTGATACTGGTTAGCGTATTATAAACATAATGTGGGTTAATCTGCATTTGGAGCGCATGGATTTCTGCGGTGCGTTTCTCTTTTTCAGTTTCTATCAGCTTACGGACAGAATCGTCTAAAAGGCTTATCATCTGGTTATACGTTTTGGTCAGTTCACGTATTTCTTCTGTGCCTTCTACCTTTACACAACCGCCAAAGCTGCCGTCATGCACACTGCGCATTTTATCCGCCAGGTTTGCTAACGGCTTTGCCTGCTGGCGTACAAATACAATCACTGCCATAAGCACCAGGCTTGCCGCAAATAAGGTAAAAAATATAATATTCACCGTCTTGTACTTTAATGCAAATGCTTCCTTGGCGTTTACAATACCTATCAAATGATAGTTGCTGTTTTGCAGGCGCTGGTATAAGATATGCTCTGTTGAACCGCCGTTTTTTTCCTGCTTTTGGTACACCTGCTGCGCTTCCATTTCTGCGGCAAGCTGCCTGACCCGCTCCTGCTTAGGGGATCCGCCCTCCAGGTAATCCGGATCATTTGAGGAAATAACGTCGCCCTCCCCGTTTAATACCGCAATGGCGCTTGTCTGGGATGTAAAATGGTTGTACATATCCCTAAAATCAGCTTCTTTCATTGTAATATACAAATACCCCAGCGCCGTACCCTGTTCATGGACGGCACATGCCATGACAATCACAGGTTCCGATTTTGTGGTGTCACTGTAACCGGATTCCTGATATTCACATACGAGCTTTCCCGGCGCCTTTGCCGCCCTTTTTGTAACGGAATTATACAGGATATCTTCTGTAGACGCTGCCAGCTTATCTGTCCAGTTATAAACATAGCTCTTGCCTTTTGTTCCAACCAGCGCGACATTGAGCTTGGTATAATCCGAAAGCCTGGTTTTTTCCATTTCTTTTTGCATATAGTAGATATTGCGCCACTCATTCACCGACGCAGGATCTTTTTCCGCCAGGTAGCTTTTGACAGAAGCGCTTGAAACAATCGTACTGGAAATATTCCAGATATCCTCATAAAACTGGTAAAACTGCTGGTCAATCTGGTTAAAAATCTTTTGCTGCGCTTCCGAAAAGGTTTCTGCAAAAATCCCCTCTGATATAGAACGGTTCATCACATAAAGCGCAGCCGCAAGAGTGAGTATGCCTGCTGCAACCGCAAAAATAAGCTTAAACATAAGCGTATTTGTAATTTTCCTCCAATTCACTGCACCTGCCTCCCCTTATCTTTGCGGTACCTTCCTGGCGTTACTCCAACTATTTTTTTAAAGACCCTGCAAAAATAGCTCTGGTCTGTATACCCCACTTCACTTCCCACCTCTGTAATAGTCCTTGCCGTGTTTAACAGCATGCTTTTTGCCTTGCCAATCCGGATTTTATTTAGGTACCCGCTAAAGCCCTCCGCCATGTTTTCCTTAAAATATGTGGAAATATAGCAATAACTAAACCCGAACTGTTTTGCCAGATCCATCAGCTTTAAATCCTCATTGTAGTGCTCCCTTATATACGCTTTCATTTTTTCAATATGCTCATGGGTCAGATCGTATTTCTTTTGGGCATAGTTCCCCTGATTGGGGACATACTTACGGATAACCGTGAAAAAAGCTTCCACATCTTCTGTTTTATCAATTTCTAAAAAACAGGCATCGCGTATCTCTTCTCCGGCTTCCCCCAGCCTTTCCCGCGCCACAAAATAATTAAACAACAGGTTTTTGGCCAGGTTTTTTATCTTATATTCCTCCTCATAAATCTGCACCAGGCTTTCCATATATGCATAAAACATGGCGATTGCTTTTCCTAAATCCAGATTATCAAGATACCCTGAAAACGTTTCATACTCAAACCTCGCCCGTTCGCATTCCGCCAGCTTCTCTTCCAGGATCACAAGGCTTTTACCCGGAAAATAAAATTTCATACGCAAAAGCTTTTGTATGCCCTCCAAATAAACTGTCCGTGTTTCCATAAAATCTGTATAACTCCAGCTTAAAGCCAAAAATGGCTTTGCATAGTAATGTGATATCTGCTCCGCAAATTCAAATACCGACGCCTGGCACCTTGCGTCATCTTCCTTACGGTAATTTAATACGGCGCATAAAACCGTTTCATCCAATAACGCGGCAATTATGGCAATTTCTTCATATTCCTGAAAAATATCCTGCGTCTTTTGGCGTATAGCTTTTATCTGCCCTTCGGAAAGCCCTTTAAAACAGATGCCCAGCATACGAAAAGACGGGTGGGGCAGCCGTTCCTTAAAATCCTCTCTGGAAAGCTGTTTCTGATAGCCGCCCAGAAAACGGGCAAGCTGTATTTCATATGATGTTTTCCCCTCGCGGCAAAACTGTGCGCCTGGGATCTGCGCCGCCACTTTACGCAGTGTTTTTAGCAGCCCTTCCACACTTAGCATAGGTTTTAATATGTAATCCGCCGCCCCGTTCAGCAATGCCGTTTTTACATATTCAAATTTATCATAACTGCTTAAGATAATAAGTTTAATACTGGGGAACTCTTCTAGCAGCCTTTCAGAGAAATCCAGCCCGTCCATAACTGGCATAACAATATCCGCCAGCACAATATGGGGGGTAAGCTCCCTCACAAGCCGCAGGGCTTCTTGTCCGTCCCCCGCTTCGCCTGCAATCAAAAACCCTTCTTTTTCCCAGTCTGCCATATGCCTGATACCCTTTCGTATCATCCGTTCGTCATCTACTATGAGAACTTTGCAATATTCTTCCATATCATTGTCCACCGCCTTTAGGAGCTGCTGTTATAGTGGCTGCAAATGTACTTTCCAACACAACTTCCATATCAATACCGTCTATGATTTTCTGAAGGGCTTCTGTCATACTGTCTTCAATTTCGTATGTATCCTCCCCATAATTGACTGTAGGCACGTTCTTGACCCAGCGGATAAAATCTTTAAAAATTTTCTGCCCTCCAAAAAACGCTACCCCTTCGCTGTAATTGGGGGCTGACTTTGCTGCTTTTAACGTGCTTACCAGCTCAATGTCGCCTGCCAGCCGATCCATTAAGGTTACATCTGACGCAAATGTTTCCTGCAGGAACTGTTTTGCCTCCTGTTCATGGCCTGCATTTTTTAATACATACCACCCGCCTCCGCCAAGAGACGACGCATTAACTGAATTTTTTATACCTTCCAGCCGTGGGATTTCTGCAACTGCCCACTTCCCCTTTTGATCCTGCGCATGCTCAAGCGACGGCGCAATCCAGCATCCTGTCGGCACAGTTGCCACTTCCCCGTTGTTGAATGCTCCGACAAACTGCCCCCAGTCGCCAACATACGTCGCAATGCCCGAATCTACGATTTTTTTATATGTCCGGATGGCTTCCTTCAAGACATCGTTCTCTAAAACATTAGGGTTTCCATCCTCATCTGTATACCATGAACCAGCGCTTTGCAGCATCATGCGGATCTGGCCCAGATCACCCGGGTTTAATGTGAGCATATATTTTCCGGTTTTTTCTTTCACCTCTTTTCCGATTTCAATATACCTCTCCCATGTCAGATTTTCCATATCTTTCTTACTATACCCAGCCTGCTTTATATAATCTGTCCGGTAAAACAAAGCGGCCACGCCGCAGTCGAATGGAATCCCGTACATTTTGCCGTTAAATTGGTTCATTTCTGTTTTATAAGAAGCAAAATCATCCGGGACTGCGATATCTGACAAGTCTGCAAATTCGTTTGCGTATGTATGCAGGTAGCCCTGGATACGGTAATCTTCTATCAGGACAATATCTGGCAAATCATCATATGCACCGGCAGAAAAGCGGGTATAGAGCATGGCCACAATATCGTCCTGCGCAACAGTAACGATTTCGATGTCAGCATCCGGATGCTCTTTTAAATAAAATTCTTTTGCCGTTTTAGCCGCGGCAATATTAAAGGATTCGTCCCAAGCCCAGATAGTTAAAGGATCTTTTAGACGCGGCGCCTCTGTATTCTGCCTAGATAAGCTGCCCTTACAAGACGCCAGTGTGAAAAGGGCGGCGCACAGGATAAGGGTTAAAAGAATATGTCTGAATGTGATGTGTTTTTGCATTTTAGATTATCCCTTTTGTATTTTTCGCGTTGCCTCTTGCTTTTCCTTCTGTTAATTATTATAAGCTATGTGGACAATTTGTTCAATGGATTCTTCCATTAAAATAAGGGGGCATCCTAAGATAACCCCCAATGTTTCTTTTCAAAATTCTATAGTTTTATCTGTTTTTTTACACTATACTTCGTATAAATTCTCTTCCCGTCCACCGTACGGTATGCCCGGATCCTAAAATAATATTTTTTTCCGCTTTTTAACTTCTTAATCGTTTTCCGTATGGCGCCGCCTTTTGCCGTCGCCTTCACTGGCTTTTTAAACTTAGCGTTTGTGGCATACTCAACCACATATCCTTCTGCCCCGTCCACTTTTTTCCAAGAAACCACAACGCCCTTCTTACCCGATTTTTTCACAGAACGCAGTGTAACTCCTGCGGATGTAAACTCTGCCTGCTCTTTTGCAGATAACGCCTCCTTTTCGGCCTCTTTTGCCTGCGCTAAGGCAGCTTCCGCTTTTTTACGCGCTTCTTCTCTCTCTTGCGCCAAAGCTTTCGCGTCTAAAAGCTCCTTTTCTGGACCTGCCGTATCTGGTATTAATGAAGCGGCCGCCTTTAAAACCGCATCCGCCGCCTCTTGTACCTCTTGTTCTGTAGCGCGTTCCTGCTGTAAAATACCAGCGGCAAGCGCAAGGGCCATTTTCAGCGCGTTAGCAGAATCCTTCGTATAAGCTGCCATATCAAACCCGGCATATGCGTTATAGACCGCAGCCAGCATCTTCTTTTGCGCTTCCGGAGCAACAAGCGGCTCTGTACAAATGGAGAACTCAAATGCGTCCTTATAATTTCCGGTATGGCTAACCTCCCGGGTTACAACCAATACGTCATACTCTGTATCCGGCTCTAAGCTATTTAACAAAATACGCCCTGCCCCAGATGCAATATCCTGTCTTTTTCCGCCGTTTAACAAAACATATGCCGGTTCCGTCACACCGTCGGCCTGCCAGACGATTTCTGCGCTATCCGCCGTAACTTCCACCGTATACGGATAGTACGCGCTTTCAACTTCCCCTGGCCCAAGCAGCGCCTTATAAACAGACAATTCGTCCACGCAGGCATCCTTTACGCCGTACTGCATATTTCCATCTGCTCCCAGTACCAGGCCAAGCCCGTCTACATCTATACTGCCCTGCTGCCCGCTGATATCTGTACTGCCCGCTTTTTTCCCATCAATATAAAGCGTCATTTCACCATCCCTGTCAAACGTTGCCGCAATCATATGCCAGTTTCCGTCCAAAGCCTGCTCAAAACGGCCCGTATCTGCCCGACTGCCTCCCTCTGCTGTAAAATTAAGGCACATGCCTCTGTTACCGCCTTCAAATGAGCCGACCGTAAATCCCGGATTTGCGCCAGTATCCCAGTTTTTGTTGGAAAAAATACTGTAGTCCCCGCTGCTTGCCGCACTGCCCTTGTACCAAAACAGTACGGAAAAATCATCCGTACCAAGCCGTAAGCTGTCAGCTTTCCCAAAGTCCACATACTGCCGCGCCTTTTGGGCAGCCCCAGCCACACTCTCGTCATTGGCCAGGCGAATAGCCTTTCCTTTTATCCCCTTTACAAACTCCGGCTCCCCTGCTACTGTTCCGTTATGTCCGTTCCCGGATATATCATCCGCCGTACCGTCGTCAAAATTCACTTCCAGCATTTTGCTCTTTCGCCAGTCCCTCCCTTTTAGCAGGATTGTATGGCTGTATTCCGGCATAAATACATCGTTCTTGTAATCATACATGCTAAGCAGTACTTTATCCTCGTAAACTGTCACATGGTATCCCAGCTGCCCCCGCGAATCCCCGTAATCATTGGAATAAAAAGCTGGCACGTCCACCATCGCACCGTAATCCGTTTCAATCACGTCACAAGCCCCAAGCCCATTGTGGATATGCCCGGTAAACAGGATAACATTTGGATATTTACGCAAAACCTCCTTCATCTCATGATCCTGTACCCCAACATCCCAGTCATTACTGTTAAAATAGGTATCCCGCATAGCCTGATGCAAAAACAAAAATACAGGCTTATCCTCCGAGCCGTTTTCCGCTATCTTTGCATCCAGCCACTTGATCTGTTCCTCTGAAATATACGCGCGGTCTTTTAAATCCCATTCCGTATTCAGCACCAAAAAATGATAGCCGCCCAGCCACTTATCAAAATAAACTTTACCATCCGTATCCCCCATATGCTCCTGATTATGCCGCATATAGCGTTCGTAAACCTCATCCCATCCGGATTTCCACCGCACATCGTGATTGCCAAGAGCCGTCATAAACGCTGGGATTTCACCGCCAAACCGCTCAATGACACTAAAATACCCGCTGTACTGGTTCTCATTCCCAGAATCAGAAAAATCGCCGCTGTTCATTACCCCAAGCGTATCCGGGAACTTATCGTTGATATCTAAAAGCGCGTCAATAAAATTAGCGCTATTTGTTTCCGTATCGTTATCCTGGCGGATATGCACATCACTTAAAACTTCAAACTCCACGATACCCTTTTCCGGTTTTGAAAACTCGTAATACGCATCTGAAAGCCGCTTAAGAAGGGCTTGTACCTCTTCTATGCCCTCCGCCTGCCCGGCCTCCCTTTTAACTGCCGCAAGCACCGTTTCAAAAGCTTTCTTCTTATCCGCGGAAGCATCTGAATTTTTTAGGATATCCTCATACTCCTCAATCGTTTTAAGCAGGCGGTAAGGGGCGTCCATTTCCTGAATTTCTTCTTTTGTAAACGCCTTCTTATAGACCAAAAGCTCATCAATATAAGAATCCTTTACGCCAAACCGCTTAAACCCATCCGCGCCCAGCACAAAATCTGTAACATCAATTGTCTTTCCCGCACGGCTTTTAATGTCTTTCTCCGACATTTTCTCCCCGTCCACATAAAGCGACATCACATCGTCCCGGTCAAAAACCGCCGCAATATGGTGCCATTCATTGTCCGTTGCCGCGCTAACCCGATCCGTATCCAGCCTGCCCTCGCCTGCCGCTGTAAAATTTAACCCCATACCATTCCTGAAATCCGCAATGGCCAGCCCTTCATTCCCACCGCTATTCCAGTCCTTATTGCCGATTACCGCTACCTCCTCCGGGTCTGCGCCATCAGATTTGTACCAGAATAAAACACTAAAATCCCCCGTCCCAAACTTTAAATCATCCGGCTCGCCAAAGTTCACATACTGCCTTGCCTCCTTGTATTCCCCGGCAACACCATCCGGGTTAGTCAAATGGATTGCCTTGCCTAGCACGCCCTCAGTAAACTCCGGGGTTCCCACAACCGTCCCATGGTTCCCTTTGCCTGATGAATCGTCTGCATTTTCCTGGTCAAAAGTAGCTTTTAATACCAGGGTGTTATCCGCAGCCAAAATCCGCGTACTGCCCATTCCCGCCAAGGTAATAAGCCCGGCAATGCATAGCCCTTGTCTGATAATAGATTTTCGCATGATAAATAGCTCCTCCCTTATATTATGTATTATGATAATACAATCTTATCATAAAAAAGAAATGGCGTATGTATTATTCTTAGCAGGGTATGTATCAGTTTAAACAAAGGAATCAACAAAGATTCTTTAACATGCATAAACTGCGCTTCCTCCGGCAAAAAGTAGCCTTCAAATACATTCCGGTACACCGCCGCATATATCCCCGCATAAAATCTAACAACAATGCAATTACACCAATAAAGATATCGAAAAAAGCATTAAATATCCAATCATTTTCATTACTTGCTGTCAAAATTTTATATTTTTCTTTCATTTTCACCACAAATATATTTTATCAACCAAATTATATACTATATAATATATATATTATCATATATAATATAAAAAAATAAATCAGTATGATATAAGGAGGTAGTTTCGTTGGATAAGAATTTTGAAAGATTTGTAAGATCTTCATGGAGCATCGGCTTAATAATAGGCGCTTTAGCCAGCCGCTTTATTATCAAAGAACAATTCATGGGAGTATGGATAATAGGAATAATTTTCGCAATTGGCTGCTCAATGCTTTCAATGATCATTTATATGTATATTCATCAACATAATATAAATGTAAAAATTATCCGTGACTCTATTATATTAGACTTTATAAGTTTATTGCTTATAGCAGTTTTATTTTATAATTCATAGAAAAGAAAAACCCCCTATAGACCAGCCAAAACCGTAGTCAGTCAGAGGGCAGGGTGTGCGTCTGGGGCCTTGTGATGGGGGTTAGGGGCTCTTAAGCATCCCATCCGATCCACAGCAATGCCCTGCCACGGATGGCAG
>QXXL01000009.1 GCA_009911505.1 Lachnospiraceae bacterium
CTGAACACAGACCCAGACGCACACCCTGCCCTCTGACTGACGGCCCCTTTGCCATCCACCCTATACTCACCCTATCCCTCATCTACCCCCTGTCATTCACCCCATACACCGCCTTCTCCCTAATCGTAAGCTTTGCCTTCCTCAACAAATCCGGCCGAAACTCCCTCGTCCGAAGAATCGACTGCTCCCTGCGCCAGTCCTCTACCTTCTTATGATCTCCTGACAGCAAAACATCCGGCACCCGTTTCCCATTCCACTCTACAGGCCTGGAATATTGCGGATATTCCAACAGATTCCCCTCAAACGATTCCATAAAAGCAGATTCCTCATTTGTCAAAACCCCCGGCACCATACGGGAAATGGCATCCACCATCACCATAGCCGCAAGCTCCCCACCCGTCAGCACGTAATCGCCAATCGACACATAATCTGTCACAATCTCCTCTAACACACGCTCGTCCACACCTTCATAATGCCCGCAGAGAAACAAAAGCTCCTCCTGTTGCGCCAGCTCCTTCGCCGCCGCCTGAGTAAACGTCCTCCCCTGCGGCGTCAGATAAACCGTCCTAGGACGCCTGCCAATCTGCTCAGCCACAGACCTGTAAGCATCATAAATCGGCTGCGCCTGCATCACCATACCTGCGCCGCCGCCGTACGGGTAATCATCCACCTTCTGGTGCCTGTCTTTTGTAAAATCCCGGATATTTACTGTTTCGATGCCAATAATCCCTTTTTGGGCCGCTTTCCCAATAATACTGGTAGTAAGCGCAGACAAAACCATTTCCGGAAACAATGTAAGTATATAATAACGCATATCTACTCCTGTTTTTTCTTTTTCTGATTTGCTTCACGCAGCCCCGGCAAAAGATGCAGCGTGATCTGCCCATTTTCCAAATCAACCTGCCTGACGCATTCCCTGATCGCCGGGATCAGCAAATCATCTGCCCCAGGTTTGCGGATCACATACACGTCATTCGCCGCAGACTGCAGCACCCCGGCAAGCGTCCCCAAATCCTCCCCTTCGTCAGACAGCGCCAAAAGCCCTATTAAATCCGCAATAAAATATTCATTTTCTTTTAACGGAACCGCCTGATCCCTTGTGACAAGCAATTCCTTTTGACGAAACTTCTGCACATCATCAATCGAATCAATTCCTTTAAATTTTAAAATCACCATATTTTTAAAAAAGCGGACGCGTTCAATCACAAGCTGCCTTTTTCCTTTTCCAGTATCCAATATAATTTCTTCCAAATCTAAAAACCGCTTTGCATCGTCCGTCGTTGGAAAAACCTTTACCTCTCCACGCAGCCCGTGCGTACTAGTGATAATACCCACCTTAATAAATTCATCCATATAAAATCCCTCCATTTTAAGAATGCCCATTTACACGCCCTATTACCTGTTTTGCACCGCATAGGCGGCCTACTGCTGCACCTGCTGCACGGTTCCGTCCTCTGTAAGCTGTGTCCCTGGCGCTGAATGCTTTTGCAGGAAAGTAAAAATACGCTCCTTTTCTGCTTCCTCCGTTACCAGGCTTGTCTTAAAATTTTTCTGGATACAGGGGAGGAAAGAAAGCGAAAGCGCGCCGTCCTTTTCGATTGTCACCACTGCAAGCCCCGTGTCAAGCGTTTTGCTGCTAAACCAAAAATTGCCCAGGCTGTAAATAACCGGAACGCCGTCCATGACCTCAAATCCCTGCAGGCAATGCGTATGCCCTCCAATAATCGCGTCTGCGCCCGCCTCCACAAATGCACGCGCCAAACTCTCCTGATCCCTGCCGTAAAAGCTGTCCCCCTCTGTTCCCCAATGTACCACTGCTATCACACAATCGCTGTTTTTTTCTGCCTCTTCAATAACCTTCACAAACTTGTCCGGGTTTAACGCCTTTAAGACGCCTGGGGAATCTTCGGTGGCCTCTTTGGTATAATTGGTAGTACGTTCTATCTGTGTCGCCGCCACAATCGCAATTTTTCTCCCATTGCAAATAAAATAATATGGTTTACTGGCATCTTTTATATTGGCGCCCGCACCCACATGCGGTATTTTTTCCTGATCCAATGTGGAAATAGTATCAAGCAAGGCATCCGGCCCAAAATCATAAACATGGTTATTTGCCAGATTTACAATATCTGTCCCAAACTCATGCAAAAGCTTTGCACGCGAGGGATCTGCACGAAAAGTATACGTCTTCCCTTTCAACGGTTCGCCCCTTGTACTGTAGGTAAACTCATTATTTATCATCATAACATCCATGCCGTTCATTACTTCCAGCAAGTCGCTAGAAAAACAATCTAAAAGCCCATTTGCACATCCGTCTAAGTAGCGTGTGGTAGAATATCCTTCTGAAAAATTAATATCGCCAGTAAACGCCAGGGTTGTTATATCCAGCGCAGCGCATTCTTTCCATTCCACATTTTCAAGCCGGTACTCTTCGATTCCAGTATCCTTACAGTATAAAAGCCAAAGCGCATGGATCGTATTGCCTGTCATCGCATACCAGATATCTTGATCTTGCAGAGTATGCGGTATCTTTCCCGCAAGCTCTAAGATACAATCCTCCCCATACTCCTGTACAGCCCATTCCACAAACGTCCGATCCACCCGGTATCCTTTCATAAATTCCGCCGCGGCTGGATCCAAAATAGCCTGGCAGGCTTTTTCTACCGCTTCTTCTTGCGCCTGTGTATCAGGCTGCACAAATGCTTCCGTATCTTCATCCGGCGGCAATTCCTCTGTACCGCCTTGTACCGCCCCAATACCAGACATCGTATACTCCGCTGATGCGCTGCCCATAAAGCTGCAGCCTCCCATCCCCAATAAAAAACATATGCCAGCCGCCCCCGTAATTCGTCTTAAACCGTATTTTTGTTTCATTCTGCCTTCCTCTTCTGTCTTTATTTTAAAATCCCATAAAAGATTTAACCCCGGGCACGTGTAACAGTATAGCACTGTTTATTATGATAAGCCAGCCTTTTCATATTCTTTTAACAATCCGCAGGCCAGCCCCTTTGCCAACCACCCAGATATGCAAATAGAAGGCGGATAAACCAAAAACCGCTTATCCGCCTTCATAATTATAAGCAAAACCCCCTCTAATCTACACCGTTTTCCTTTAAAATTACTTTCCGGCCTTCACCTGCTTCACCGCAGACCAGCCAGAAGTATATTTCACCTTTGACACATTTTTATAAGTACGGATCCGCACAAAATATTTCTTTCCTCCCTTTAATTTCTTTAACACTGCAGATCCCGCATTTTTCTTAAATTGAAACGATACTGTCTTCTTCTTTGCAAAATTACGGTTCAAAGAGCACTGGATCTCATATCCTGTGATCTCCTTCTTCTGCTTCTTCCACTTTACCCCTATCGCTTTTTTCTTTGCCTTCACCTGCGTAAGCTTTGTCCCCTTTGGAACAATCGTAAATTCCCTTACTGCCGTACCGCTGTAATTACCCGCAAAGGCAACGGCAACCTGGTATGTTCCAACTTTTTTTGCATTCTTGGAATATGAGATACTGTAATAGCCAGAACCAACTGGCTGCCCCATACTGTCTTTTACAGACAAAGAAGGCTTTTTCGCTTTCCCGTCATAGATAAAGCTCTGTTTGGACAGCTCTATTTCCTGGATTTTATAAATGGGTTCCTCCCTTAACACATTACCGCAAGCCTGGCAGCTAACAGTTATTTTTCCATCCGAAGACTCTGTTGCCGGTACGACAGATCTCGTTTCCACATGGTTGCACGGCTGTGGCGGCTGTACTACATTTTGTTTTACAAGGTTTTTGATTGCTTCGTCCAGTTTTGCCCCCAGCTGTGCCATATGAAGCGCAGTTGCCCGGTATGTGCCCTGTATAATTTCTAAGGCTTCGGTAACGGCCGCTGCCGATTCCTTGGTATAAGAAGCCGCATCAAACCCTCCTGCCTTTGCCAATAGCCCTGCTTTCACCTCTTCTAACTCCTGCGCACCCAAAAGCGGGTTATCTGAAGCGACATCCACTTCCACTGCCGCAGCAAAATCTTTCCCATTTTGCGCAGACAGGCATGTCAGCCGGAACCCATATGCTGTATAAACCCGATCCAAATCCACTACATTTTCGGTTTCTTCTGCAGAAAAACTGCCGTTTTCTATTACAGTTGTAAAGTCCCCTTTTTCATCCATCAATTCCAGCCTGTAATTTTTGATAGAACCGTTGATTGTGGCGCCGCGTCCCGTATACAAAAATTTGCTGAATGTTTCAGGTTTTTCAAACCGCACACAAAGCCAGTGGTTTTCCCCGTTTTCTGTACAGGGATCCCCGTTCCTGTAATCCGTATGCCACCAGCTATTTAGGTTTCTGTCAATAGAAGCCATCGCGCCTGCATCTCCAGACGTGCCAGTGCATTCGGTACACGCCGTAGCTGTCCATCCTTCGTGCGAAGGGAGCAAAAACGGTTCCGGTTCAACTGTCACCGGGATTTCATCATACCCCAGGGCATAGTTTAAAATTTTCACATCCGCCAGATCCCCGGAAAATCCGTTGTCTGCAATCTTAACCGTACCGCCTGAAATATCCTGGTTTAACTGCCCTTTTTCATAGGCAGACGCACAAAGCTTCCCGTCCACATACAGTTTTAACATCCCGTTTACTTCCCTTACAGCTGCCACCATGTGCGGGCTGCCGTCGTTTACCTTCCCTGCCGTTTCAGTTTTTACCGCAGTAGGTACATATTCGTCTGTCCCAAATACGCCGTGTGCTTTTTCTGTAACAGTCGTCACGTTTTCCCTGGAAGATATCATTACGTCTTTTACCGAAAACCGCACAAACCCGTCATTGTCAATAGACAGCCTAACGCCGTCCCCTATGCTTACCAGATCCACACCCTTTGCCTGCGTATTTACACCAGTACAAACCGAAAAATCTCCCGTTCCGGATAATGTGCCTTCTGTTTTTGCCGTATACTGCTGCCGGACATCTTTTATCCAGGTAATCCCAGAAACCGCATCATAAGAACGCTTTAGCCCTTGCAGCCGGTCTACATTTCCTATAACACCATCCTTTACGTATAAAAGCTGTACCGTCTCCTGTGCGGTATTGCCTGACATATCGGAAACTTCCGCTGTAACAGAAGCACCTTTTTCCAGGGAATCCTGTGTGGTAAGCACTACCGTACGGTAGTCCGCCAAAAGCCTCTGCCCTGCCGTCTTAGCGCCTACGGTATAAGCCCCGTTCTTTATGCGCTCGTCAAATTTAAGCGTTACCTCCCGTTCCCCCGTTATTTTGGCGGAAATTAACGCCGGCTCTTTTGTGTCTTCCATGCCATACTGCCGGATAACGGTCTGATGCGGCTTTAACGTCACTGTTATCGTATCGCCATAAGAAACCGGTTGCATAACCTCTTCGCTGTATGGATACACCTGGATGCCTGTAGCATTTTGCAAAGATTTGCCCGCGCCCACAACATCCGTAACTAAAAGCTCATACGTCTGTTCCGAATCCAGCGGATTGGTAAAAGAGACAATGCCTTGATCCCCTTTCCAGCAGGAATATCCATAAACCCCCTTTGCGGGCTCATTCCCGAACAATTTGGCATTCTTTAAAATTTCATGGTTTTCCTGAGCCCAAAAAAGCGCGTCCGCCGTTACCTTCCACTTATCGCCATCCATAATAGACGGGGAGAAATACAGCTCCCAAAACGCTGTGCCTCGTACCGCGTTAGCAAACAAAAATTCCCGGAATACATCCGTGCCTGCACTGCTGTTATCAGATACCCCATAAATCGGATCGTGGTTATAAATATTTTTTAATGGGAACTGGGCTTCGTTCTTTTTGCAGATTTTATAATATACCTGGTCGCGGTAATATATTTTCTGCTGATGTCTCTCCCCAGTACCTAAATGGCCTGTATCGCCTGATTCCTGCAGCCAAACCGTATTGACCCACTGTAAAAGCCAAGGGCTTAAATTCACATAACAAGTAGCGTTGATAAACAGCCCCTTGCCCTGCCCCTGCCGTTGTGCCCGGACATGCTCAAACAAATCCGTCCACGCTTCCCACATATCAGAGGTGAAATACATATTGTCCGTGCCCCCCGCCATATGGTTATGCGACTTACTGCTGCAGGGCCTTGAAGCAAACCCATCCCATTTCCAGTAATCAATGTCAAAGCGCTCCTGATAATCCAGCGCCATCTTTTCAAAATTTTTCAAATAGGTCCTTGATCCGGTGCAGATCACCTGCCCCAGCGAAGAATTAGGCTGTACCTCGCCCGTCCCCTTATATTCCAGGAATTTTGCAAACGAGGTATAATAATTGTAGCCCCCCTGCGGCCCTACCCACATCCCAAACTTTGACTTTAGTTTATCGGATAGCGATGCGGACGTATATAGCTCATTGGGAAACTTTGCATTAAACTCCCAGAAACCAGTTTTGTTCGGCGTCGTCCCCTGCGTGCTCCCAGGAGAAACCTCAGGAAGCCCCGAATCCGGTTCGTCATAGTAATAATTATTCCAGCCGTCGTCCACGACATAGCAGTCAAGCGGCTCCACACCGTTGGAAGAAAGCCCGTCCTCTACCCCATAAAAAGAAGCCGCAATACTCTCATCGGTAATAGACATCATATTATCATACCACGAATTATACTGCTTGCGGAACTGCGTCGGCGTAGCAATATCTTCAATATAATCAAAAAACGCCGTCTGTACCACAGAAGTATCCGTCCCTTCCGCCGCGCCAATGACATTCTGCCATGACACAAACTTCCCATCTACTGTAAGCTGCCCGTCTTCTTTAAGCTTCGTAAAATTTTTACCGGAATAGTACCTGATCTGGATCTGGTTATCTTCTATTATATTGTCGTTTGCCGGGAACTCACAGCCGAAAAACATGCCCTGTGCATAAATCGGTTGCCCAAGCATCTGTTCATGCGCATTCATCCAGTAAGAATCAATCTGGGCATCCTTCGGATGGCTCCAAAGCCCTTCTTCCCCACCTGACAGCACAAACCGGTCTGTATCTATAAAATCAATCGCCGCACGCTCCGGATCTGAAACAGCAATTTCCAAAAATGAACACATATAGTGTTCGTCATCCTTTATAACAACTACCTGGTCAATATCCCATGTTACGCCGTTTTTTTCATATGGGGCATAATGGATAGACAGCTTTTTGCCCCCTTCGATATCCGCCTGCCCGCTGCCCTCATAAACCAAATCCCCAGAATAAATGGCGTCAGGGCTACTCCCCGCCCCACCGCCGTCTGCCCAGTCATAGCCGCTGTAGGCGTCTTCATAAAACGTAAGCTCTGCCGAGGAAAATTCCTGCGCCGTGCCAAGCGAACAGGTCTTTTGAACCAGACGTACAAACCGTGCCGTAACAGCCCCGCCAAAATCAGCATATACGGTTTTACCCACGTTGTATAGCCCGCCTTCTTCATGGAGCTGATATGCTTCCTCTTTAAAATCACCTGTATACGCCAGGTGATAGGCTTCCCCGTCTTCACTGGTATATAATTCAAACTTCCCCATTGTACCATTAATCCCATATTGGGACGTCTCAAACCCTGGACGCTTGTCTACGGACATAGAACGGATTTCTTTTTTTGCCCCAAAGTCTATGTCTACCGTAAACGGGTTGCCCGAAACCCTATATTCATCTGGATAAGTGCTGATGTCTCCGTCTATCAGCTTTTTAGAGCCTTCCTCTGAAAATGCTGTCCCTGCCGCATTTTTGATGGAAACAGACCAGCCTGCCTTATCCAGCGCTTTTTGCGGAAATACCTCCGTTACCGGGATATCTTCCCCATCTCCGCCTTCTGGCTTTATTGTATGGATTACAAAATCCTGCGATCCATCCTGCGGTATAAGCGACTTTCCTATTCTGCCGTTTTGTACAGCGCTCGTTTTTATTTTTCCGCCGGAAATCTCATATTGCCTGCTAATATGCCCATTTCCAACTGTAATACCGCTGCCCGAGACTGTTACTTCCGCTTTTTGGGGTGTGCCCTGTGCCGCGTCTGCTTCCATCGGCAATGCCGCTCCCACTGTGCCTGTGCACAAGGAAAATGATAAAAGCCCTGCCAATAACTGTCTTTTCATTTTGTTTACTCCTCCTTTTGTCTTTTGTCATTATTTACAGGAATATAATGGTTTAGCCTTTCATTTCTGTTATTATTAACTATTATATCAACAAATAATGCTTTCATCTATAGTTATATGTTATATAATTTACCTTTGTTTTTATGTTTTTTATTATATAAAATAATTTTTCAAACACGCTCTGGGCAAAATTTCGACGGCAATGCGGTGGCATCGTCTAGAAATTTTAACGACACAATGGTGTAAAGCAGATGGTTCCAAACTTCAATTTCTGGCCAGATGAAGCACTAATACTACAGCGAACGTTTCACAGCTATACGCTTCTGACTGCGTTATTGGATACAAAAAAAATTACAAACATAATAACCAAAAATACAACAAAATCAACTATTATCACAACATCCCCGACAATTTTTTATTTGAATGAAACTTTTTGTTATAAAGCAGCGTCTAATATATAAAACCAACCAAAAAGGAGGCGAAACGATTGAAACCATTAAAATGGCATCCACACAAAAAAACGAAGGAAAATACGATAGAAACTCTGCTGCTTGCCAACTACAACCGGTACTACCGGCTTGCCCTAAGCTGTGTCCACAACGAGGATGATGCCGCGGATATCGTGCAAAACAGCGCCTACAAGGCCATCAAAAACTACGAAAACCTAAAACAGGAAGCATACGCCGCAACCTGGCTGTACCGTATCGTATTAAATGAGGTTTTCACCTTCTTAAAGCAAAGGAAAACCGAAGCCTTAGACACTGTTCCAAACGAGCTGCAGACAACAGACACTTATGAAGATATCGACTTAAAACGGGCGCTTGAGGCCTTGCCTGCAAAAGACAAAATGATTGTGGAGCTAAAGTATTTTGAAGATATGAAGCTCGAAGAAATTGCAGCTTTAATGGAAGAAAACATCAATACTATAAAAAGCAGGCTGTACCGCAGCATCCAAAAACTGCGTCTAGAATTAGATACCTAACATACATAATCTATTCCAAAACAGGAGGCAAGACATGGGTAAACGAGAAAAGAAGTGGGACGAAATGAAACAGGAGTACAACAGCCGGAATATGACAAAAACACAAGTAAGAAAATTAACAGAGACAATCGATAAAGCAAAATCAGAAAACCGCAAGAAGCGCAAAAAGCAGATATGCAAATACACTGCAGCTGCAGCTGCAGTTGTGGCCGTTACCATTACGATATTGCCAAATACATCTTCGGACATTGCATATGCCATGAGCCGTATTCCGTTCCTTACCAAATGGGTGGAGGTCGTTACGGTTAAGGATTACCAGTACGATGACAATCGGCACACCGCAGACATCAGCGTACCTGAAATCGTAACCAATACCCCTCAAAATGAAAGCAGCGATATGCCAGCAGACGAGAATATAAAAAAATCCGCCGCAGAAATTAATACAGAAATTAAAAACATTACACTAAAATTGATCGAAGAATTCAAAGCAGGATTAAAACAGCAGGAAGGCCATCAGGCCATGCAAGTCACATCTGAGGTTATTTCTACTACAGACGATTATTTTACTTTAAAGCTGATTTGTTTCCAGGCAGCCGGAAGCGGTTATGAAGAAAACTATTTCTATACGATTGATTTAAAAACAGGGGAACGCCTTAAGTTAAAGGATTTGTTTGTTGAAGGAAACGATTATATTTCCATTATCAGCGAAAATATTAAGGAGCAGATGAAAGAACAGATGGCTTTAGATGAAAATGTGATGTACAACCTTGATACAGACACGCCCGAATGGAATTTTAATGAAATTACGGAAGAAACTTCATTTTACCTAAATGACAAGCAAGAGCTTACTATATGTTTTAATGAGGGGGAAGTTGCGCCAATGTATATGGGGTGCGTAGAATTCTTAATTCCAAATGAAGTTTTAGAGGATATACGCATAGAATAACCAGCATTCCACACTTAACGGGGGATGTCCTCCTGTCAAACAGAGGACATCCCCCAATAGCGCCCAAAGCCCCTTCCGTCTGGATCGTGCAGATGGCGGGAATGATTTTGGGGACACGCTCTAGCTTGTCTGCTCTTTCTGCTGTTCAATAATATCCATAATCCTTTGGATCTCTGCCCCTTCTACCGGGGCTTCTCCATATTCAAGGTGCCTTCCGTCCCGGGCTACGCCGCAAAGGTTGTTCTGCCCTTTTTTCCTGCCGCGTTCTACTGTAAAATAATGAATTTCCTCATTTTGGGGATTGAGCGTAACATAAACACGGTGGCATAGCTGCGCCGAATCCTTCACTTCCGGTAAATCCACACGCACTAACAGCAATTCGTCACTGATATCCAGCGGCATAACCGAGAAATCCGCCTCGCTGTACGGATACATTTCCGGGTTCCCGTACGCATTCTGGTAAATTTCATTCACTATAGTTTCCCGCTCATCACTTAACTGCTGTACAAAGGATGGGCCTTCCTTATAAATCCTGGACGGAAATTCCTGAAACTCTGCCTTCTGGCGCATCGCGATTTTCATTTGCTCCGGTGTCAGCTTGACCGGTTTTGCCCCTGCCCTCATCGCTTCGTCTTCCCTGTGCAAAGCTTCAAGCAGCTCTTTCCTAAAAATCAGATTGTCCGTAAACGGGTTTAAGGCTATCCCTTCCGCATTCATACTCCCGTTCATCACAACGCCAACACAAGATTGGAACGGTACGTTCATTAAAACATCGTATGGGGGCTCTTTTGGAATTTGTTCTACAGTTGTGTAAATTGGGAAAAATGTAATGCCGTCTTTATTTTTTAAAATAGAAGGAATGGGGGCCGCTTCTTTGGGAAGTGTCAGCTGCTCGCCTTTTTTCTCTTTTGCAAGCCTCCGGAATTCCTCTGCCTCTGGTGTATTGGGCAGTATGGCAGGCGAAAGGAAAAGCGTCTTGCGCATCTGGTGCACGAGCGCCCTTAAATTATCACGTACTGGATCTTCTTTGTAAATTTGTATAAGTGTTTCTGTTTTTTTTGTTTCGTTATTCATGGCTTCTCCGTTATCTTTCTGTTATTCTGCGCCTTTAGGGCAGTTTTATTATAGCATATATCTGCATATTAGTCACCTTTTATTTTTCTTACTTTTATCTTTTAATATAATTTTTTAACCCCTTCCTTTAGCCAATTTATTTCTTGACACATAAGGATCATAGTGATATCATAATAATATCAAAAAGAGAAAGGAATGATTCAAATGAAAGAAACATCAAAAGAAACTACCATGTTATCTGGCATTCCAAACGAGATCATACTAAAAAACAAAAAGAACGGCATGCCCATCCTACTGCTTTCACTGCTGATATATGCCGCCGTAATCCCTGGCATTATCTTCGGCGCGATCCTTATGGAGCAGGGCAAATCCCCCGCCCTATTTATTGTCAGCCTTATTATAGCGCTTACCGCCTGGCTGCTGTGGTGCGGACTTACAATTATCCGCCCGCAGGAAGCCGTTGTACTTACTTTGTTCGGTAAATACATTGGCACACTAAAAGAGCCTGGTTTTTACTTTGTAAACCCCTTTTGCAGCCCTATAAACCCAGCCGCCAAAACCCAGCTAAATCAAAGCGGCGACGTAAAGACTAAAAATACTATAAACCAGGCCGAAGCCGCCACCAAAAAGATTTCACTAAAAATTATGACGCTCAACAATAACCGCCAGAAAATCAATGACTGCCTTGGCAACCCGGTTGAAATCGGCATTGCCGTAACCTGGCGTATTGTCAACACTGCAAAAGCCGTGTTTAATGTTGATAATTACAAGGAATACCTCTCCTTACAATGTGACAGCGCGCTGCGCAATATTGTGCGTCTTTACCCATATGACGTGTCGCCGAATGTAGATACGACCGGGGACGGCATAGCGGACGACGGAAGCCTACGCGGCTCAAGTGAAATCGTGGCCGCACGGATCAAAGAAGAAATACAAGCAAAAGTCGATGAAGCCGGCATCAAAATCGTTGACGCACGGATTACATATCTGGCATACGCACCAGAAATCGCTGCCGTTATGCTCCAAAGGCAGCAGGCCTCCGCAATTATAGATGCGAGGAAAATGATTGTGGACGGAGCCGTGGGCATGGTAGAAATGGCATTGGAACGTTTATCAGAAAAAGGCACAGTAGAATTGGATGAGGAGCGCAAAGCGGCAATGGTATCCAATCTCTTAGTTGTCCTTTGCGGCAACCATGACGCACAGCCCGTCGTCAATTCCGGCAGCTTATATTAGTGGCAGAAAATAAGAAAAAACAGATTCCGCTCAGACTTTCCACAAAACTTTATAATGCCATTGCAGCCTGGGCAGAAGACGATTTCCGATCCATTAATGGGCAGATAGAATACCTTTTGACAGAATGTGTGCGGCAACGCAAGAAGAACGGTAAATATATTTCCGACGAGCTGGATGTTCCGCCTGAACTTGATATATAATGTTTGCCAGATGTAGAGTGGAGGGGGATATATGCTTTCTGGCCGGATGAAGTAATAGAGACTGGTTCTGCTTGGAGCACAAAAAACAAGATATATCAATCAATATGTAAAATATAATTGACAAAATTCTATTTGAGTGCTACTATAATCAAAACAGGGGGCGAATTTTCCGGCCTGTTTAAAGATGTGGTTTAAATGTTGTAATACGACAGCTTTATTGCAGCCAATCGGTAAAATGTATTTGCAAAATGGAACAGGAGGATTTGATATGGGGTATGGGGAAGGCTATATGACAGGCAAGCTTGTGGGTGCATTATGCGGCGCTTTTGTGGGGGTATTGCTGATTCTTTTTATGAATAAGGACAGAAGGTTTAAGTGCAGGTATGATGAACGGCAGGAGCTGATCCGCGGAAGAAGTTTTAAGTATGCTTTTTATGCCCTGATTGCCTGCCTTGTGACAGACATTATGTTTGGAGAACTGCTGGATCAGGTTATGGCGCGCGATGCTGTCGGTATGCTTTACCTTTGCATTGGAGTGATAGTGCTGTCTGTACATGGGATCTTAAATGACGGGTATTTTTCTTTAAATGAAAATCCCAAACGGGTCGTTACGGTATTTTTAACGCTGTTTCTAATGAATTTTGCGGGAACATTGTTTTATATCTTCAATGGGCTTCTTGTGAAAAACGGCAAGCTGACAGACAGGGTAATCAATCTGATGTGCGCTGTTACCCTATTGATTATTGTTTTGGTTATGCTGGTAAAAACTGCCGGAAAAAAGCAGCAAGAGGAAGGATAAGGGTACCCATGAAGAATTTACGTTTAAAAGCGGCAAGGGCCGGGCTGGATTTGTCACAACAGGATCTGGCCGACTTGGTCGGGGTATCGAGACAGACCATTAGCGCAATTGAAAAGGGCGACTACAACCCTACTATCAACCTGTGTATTGCGATTTGCAAAGTACTGGGAAAGACGCTAAATGATTTGTTCTGGGACGACGGATAACCGCATGGATAGGGAAAACAGGGCAAAGCCATACAATTGGCAGGATACGCGGCAACTGATTTAGAAAAGGAGACATTATGAGACTTACATTACATAACATTTTTAAAAGCTTTGGCGAAAAAGAAGTGTTAAAGGGCATTTCCTTTTCAGCGGAAAGCGGAAGGGCATTTGGGCTGTTAGGGCGCAATGGTGCGGGCAAGACGACAACAATCCGCATTTTAATGGATGTGTTTGGAGCAGACGCCGGGGAAGTTTCTATTGACGGGAAGCCTATAAATTATAATAATATCCGGATTGGCTACCTCCCAGAGGAAAGGGGCCTTTACCCAAAGAAGAAAATTATTGATCAGCTGGCATATTTTGGCGAGCTGCATGGCATGAAACGGCAAGAGGCAGTCAAGGCTGCCGATTACTGGCTCAACCGGCTTGGCATGCAGGAACACCGGAATAAACGGCTAGACACCCTTTCCAAAGGAAACCAGCAAAAGATACAGCTGATAACGGCGCTTGCCCACAATCCGCAGATTGTGATTTTAGACGAACCGTTTTCCGGTTTGGATCCGGTAAATGCGATGCTGCTTGAGGACGTAGTCAAGGAAGAAATTGCAAAGGGCAAGATTGTACTGTTTTCCAGCCATCAAATGAACTATATTGAGGAATTTTGCGACCGCATTGCGATTTTAAACAACGGAACTGCTGCTATTGAAGGCGATATCCATGAGATCAAGCGCAATTATGTACGGGATAAGCTGGTAGTGCGCTCTGAGTCAGCGGATCAGATCCGGCAGGACTTAGGGGATTGCTGCATGCCAAAAGAAAACGGCGAGCTTTTGATACAGCTTGCGGCGGCTGATGAAAAACAGGCCATGATGCAGCGGCTGGCAAAACAATATGATCTGGATGAAATCAGAGTGTTTGAGCCGTCATTAAATGATATTTTTGTAGAATATGCAGGAGATCAGGCAAAGGAGGCAGCCGTATGAAACAGTTTTGGACCATCTTAAAATTTGAATTGCAAAGTTATCTGAAGAATAAGATTTTTGTTGGCATTACCGTACTTTTAGTAGGGTTAATTGCAGTTGTGATGTTTTTCCCATCGATTATGGGAAACGGCTCTGACATCAATGAAGGAGACGAAGCGGCAGGCGTAGAAGGCCTGATGTTATTTTCAGCAGAAGGCTTAGACGATGCCAAATTGTACCAGACGTTTTTTGAAGAAGCATTTACAGAGTATGAGGTAGGCGCGACAGAGGATGATGAAGAGCGTATTAAGGAACGCGTAGTATCAGGGGAAGCAGAATGTGCATTTGTGCTCCACAGCCCGACTTCGTATACATATTATGTGGATAATTTAAGCATATATGACTCCAGGACAGCTATTGCGGATACAGTCCTTGAAAATGTTTACCAGATAAATGCTATGGCAGAGGGCGGTATGTCGCCAGAGCAGGTGAACGAGGCGCTTAGCGTTAAAATCGAGGGTGAAACACAAAATCTTGGCAAAGATCAGATGCAGAATTTCTTTTATACATATATTATGATTTTTGCGCTGTATCTGGTGATTTTATTATATGGGCAGATGGTAGCGACAAATGTTGCGACAGAGAAAAGCTCCCGGGCAATGGAGCTTTTGATTACAAGCGCTAAGCCAGTCAGCATGATGTTTGGAAAAGTGCTTTCCTCGTGCCTGGCGGGATTTTTTCAAATTGTGGCAGTGTTTGGGGCGGCAATTTTATTCTATAACCTCAACAAAGCGCAGTGGGGGAATAATTTTATTATTGCATCACTGTTTGATATGCCAATAAGCCTGCTGGTATATATGCTGATATTTTTTGTCCTGGGATTTTTGATGTATGCATTTATGTTCGGCGCAATTGGCTCTACTGCATCGAAGCTGGAGGATATCAATACTTCAGTTATGCCAGTGGTACTTCTGTTTGTAGCAGGATTTATCGTAGTCATGACTTCAATGTCGGGCGGTGATGTTGACAGCCTATTGATGCAGATTTGCTCATATGTGCCGTTCACCTCGCCTATGGCGATGTTTACAAGGATTGCAATGAGCACAGTCCCTTTGTATCAAATAGCCATTTCCATTGCAGTTTTGATAGTAAGCGTAGTTGCCGTTGGAGTGCTCTCCGCCAAAATTTACCGTGTTGGAGTACTGCTTTACGGGACAAAGCCGAAGCTTGGGGGGATTTTTAAGGCCATGAAAAAGTCATAAGAAGGCCTTTACACCAATTGTATTATCTGCTATGATCAGACGGTAGCAGGCTAAAAAAGAGGGCGCCAGGTGTGAATCTGACAAGGCCCCTCTGATTAAAAGAATAAAATAAACACAGCAAGCGTTGTTTCATAAAAGGTGCAAAGTCTATATAGGTAAATTAAGGCTTTGCACTTTTTATTGTGCGCCTGGTAAAAAGGCGCCAAGGGCTGAATAAGGGAAGGTGGGCAAGAATGGATCAGATGGCAGCAGACATTATGCAGATGCTGGATGCTGGATGTGAACGCATTGTACTTAGCAAGCCAGGGAAGGCAGTGGAATACCGCAGGGTAAATGTTTTTAAGAAGGCGGGTTCGTACCAGATTGAAAAACTGACGGCAAAGCAGGCATTCCACGAGAATGTAAATAAAGATGTCCTGGCAGACAGGATTGCACAATGGCTTAGCGGGGCATTCCGGCAATTAAACGGCTTTGGGAACGGGACGGAATATATTTTTCTGGTTTCCAAAAAGGGAAAGGTAACATTTAAACAAAAAAAATCCGCGCTTGCGCCAAAAATGCAGCCGGAGCATAACCGGAAAAAACGTTATCTTTTGGAAGAGGGGGAAGCAATCCCGCCGCTTGTGGACATGGGGGTTTTTACAGCAGAAGGAAAGGTAGTCTCTGCTATGTATGATAAGTTTCGCCAAATTAACCGCTTTTTGGAGATAATTGACGATGCTGTGCGCACCCTTCCCCCTGGCCCGCTTAATATAATTGATTTCGGATGCGGCAAATCGTACCTTACGTTTGTGCTGTATTATTATCTGACGGTCAAATGCCGCCTTACGGTGCAGATGGTGGGACTGGATTTAAAAGCCGGCGTTATTGAAAAATGCGGGCAAACGGCAAAAAAGTACGGTTATACGGGGCTTCGGTTTGAGCTTGGGGATATTAACGGGTACCAGGCGCCGTTTGAGGTAGATATGGTAGTATCGCTGCATGCCTGCGATACAGCGACAGATTATGCGCTTTACAATGCAATAGAGTGGGGGGCGAAGCTGATTTTTTCTGTACCATGCTGCCAGCATGAATTAAATGGGCAAATGGAAAGCAGCGCGTTTTCCCTCATGACACGCTATGGAATTATTAAAGAACGGTTCGCGGCCCTTGCTACAGATGCGATCCGGGCTAACCTGCTGGAATACTGCGGATACAAGACACAGGTGCTGGAGTTTGTGGATTTGTCGCATACGCCAAAAAACCTTTTAATCCGGGCAGTAAAAAAGGAAGGAAAGGATCCGGCGCACTGTAGGAAAATGCTTGAGGAGGTACAACGGATGATGCAGGAATATAGGCTTACCCCTACATTGTACCAGCTAATAGGACGTTTAAAAATCCACTAAAAAGCGCACCCTTTGAAGTATTTTATAGCCCAAAAGCGGCATACTGTAAAAAATATGAAAGGAAAATACAGATGGCAGCAAAAATTTATGAGTTTGATTCTATGATATACCCGGCCAAAGACAGCGGGGGCGCTTATGTTATTTTTCCCTACGATATTAGAAAAGAGTTTGGCAGGGGGCGCATAAAGGTACATGTTACATTTGACGGCGAGCCGTATGACGGGAGCATTGTAAATATGGGTATGAAACATGCAGACGGCAGTATCTGTTATATTATTGGGATACGCAAAGATATCCGCTCTAAAATTTCAAAACAGCCGGGCGATAAGGTATGGGTGACGGTTACGGAGCGGATGTAAGCTGTCCAAAGCCTTTTGCAGTACAACAGCATGACTTATAAATAAGATAAGATATATTAATTATACTTATCAATAAAATCATGTTATGATAAACCCACAATAAAGCGAAAGGATAAAGGAACCACTTATGGCAAATGTAAAAAGAGTCTATGTTGAAAAAAAGCCTGCCTATGCTATACAGGCAAATGCACTGAAATCGGAAATCACAAGCTACCTTGGCATTACCAGTGTAGAAGATGTACGTGTCCTGATCCGCTATGACATGGAGCATATTTCCGATACAACCTACAAAAAAGCAATCCGCACCGTTTTTTCCGAGCCTCCGGTAGATGAAGTATACGAGGAAAGCTTTGATCTGGATGGCGCACGCGTATTTTGTGTAGAGTACCTGCCAGGCCAGTTTGACCAGCGGGCGGATTCCGCCCAACAATGCGTAAAGCTCCTAAATGAAAACGAAAACCCGGTTATCCGTTCCGCAATAACCTATGTGATATCCGGCTCCATAACGGATGAACAGTTTGCCGCTATCAAGGCACACTGTATCAACCCCGTCGATTCCCGCGAAGCCGGTTTCAAAAAACCCGAAACACTTATTTCCGTTTTTGAAGAGCCAAAAGACGTACCCATTTTAACTGGCTTTTGCAGTATGCAAGAGCCTGCATTCCGAGAATTATTTGAATCTTTCCACCTTGCCATGACCTTCAAGGACTTCCTCCATATCCAAAACTATTTCAGGGAAGAAGAAAAACGCGACCCGTCAATGACAGAAATACGCGTGCTTGATACCTACTGGTCCGATCACTGCCGCCACACTACATTTTCCACAGAATTAAAGGACGTTGTTTTTGGTGAAGGCGACTATAGGGAGCCAATACAACAAACCTATGAGGATTACCTGGCGGCACACAAAAAACTTTACGCAGGGCGCACCGACAAATTTGTCTGCCTGATGGACATAGCCCTTTTGGCCATGAAACGCCTGAAAGAAGAAGGCAAATTAAGCGATCAGGAGGAGTCTGAGGAAATCAACGCCTGCTCTATTGTCGTCCCGGCAGAGGTAGACGGTAAAACCGAGGAATGGCTTGTAAATTTTAAAAATGAAACGCACAACCATCCAACAGAAATCGAACCCTTCGGCGGCGCTGCGACCTGCCTTGGCGGAGCGATCCGCGATCCGCTCTCCGGCCGCACCTATGTATACCAGGCAATGCGTGTTACTGGTGCAGCAGATCCTGGTATCCCGGTGAAGGATACCATACAAGGCAAGCTTCCACAGAAAAAAATTGTCCGTGAAGCAGCGCACGGCTACAGCTCTTATGGAAACCAGATTGGGCTTGCAACAGGATATGTGAAGGAAATTTACCATCCCAATTATGTGGCAAAGCGTATGGAAATTGGCGCGGTTATGGGCGCAGCCCCAAGGCGCGCAGTAAGAAGGCTTACATCAGACCCGGGCGACATTGTTGTTTTACTGGGCGGGCGTACCGGCCGTGACGGCTGCGGCGGCGCAACCGGATCGTCGAAAGCGCACAACACAGCTTCCATTGACACTTGCGGAGCCGAAGTCCAAAAAGGAAACCCTCCGACAGAACGTAAAATCCAAAGGCTTTTCCGCCGCGAAGAGGTCAGCTATCTTATCAAAAAATGCAATGATTTTGGGGCGGGGGGCGTATCGGTTGCAATAGGCGAGCTTGCAGCGGGTTTAAAAGTGGATTTGGACCTTGTACCTAAAAAATATGCCGGCTTAGATGGAACGGAAATTGCCATTTCCGAATCACAGGAACGTATGGCCGTAGTTATAGCCCCAGAAGACAAAGAACAGTTTTTGGCCTATGCCAAAGAAGAAAATTTAGAAGCAGTTGCAGTGGCTGTAGTAACGGAAGAGCCACGCCTGATATTAAGCTGGAGAGGGAAAGAGATTGTCAATATTTCCCGCGCATTTTTGGATACTAACGGAGCCCACCAGGAGACATCTGTCGCAGTAGAAATCCCTTCCAAAAAAGGCTGCTGCTTAGACAGCGTCATGCTTGAGCCCGTCCGGGACGCCCTAAAGCAAAATGACGTCAAATCAGCCTTTAAGGCAATGCTTTCTGATTTAAATGTATGCTCCCAAAAAGGCTTGGTAGAAATGTTTGACGGTTCCATTGGCGCAGGCAGTGTCTTTATGCCATACGGCGGGCGTTACCAGCTCACCGAAACACAAAGCATGGTAGCAAAGCTTCCGGTAGTAAACGGAGAGACAGATGTTGTGACCATGATGAGCTATGGCTTTGATCCATACCTGTCTTCCTGGAGCCCATACCACGGGGCGGTGTATGCTGTGCTCGAATCTGTGGCACGCATTGTAGCGTCCGGAGGCGATTTTTGTAAAATCCGGTTTTCTTTCCAGGAATATTTCCGCAGGATGTCTCAAGATCCTGCCCGCTGGAGCCAGCCGTTTACCGCACTTTTGGGGGCTTATTATGCTCAAATGGGCCTGTCTCTGCCATCCATTGGGGGCAAAGACAGTATGTCTGGCAGCTTTAATGAAACAGACGTGCCCCCTACATTGGTTTCCTTTGCCGTAGATGTGGCAAAAGAGAAGGATATTGTAACGCCGGAATTAAAAGAGACAGGCGATAAGCTATTCTTGTTTACCATCCAAAAAGATGCATACGGGCTTCCAGTATTTCCACAAGTAAAAAGGCTGTATGATACCGTGCACAAGCTTATGGCAGCGGGCACAGTGACAGCGGCTTATGCATTAGATGGGAAAGGGCTGGCAGCGGCAACCAGTAAAATGGCATTCGGCAACAAACTAGGCGTTACCATAAATACAGCATTGAGTACGGAAAGCCTGTTTGCGTCTGGATTTGGCAATATATTAGCAGAAGCACCAGCAGGGAAAGAGAAAGAAATATACAGCGCCTTTGAAGAAGCAGGCCTTGCGGAATTTGTATCCGAGACAGGTGAAGTAAACGGCACACAGGAATTTATCTACAAAGACATGCGCCTTTCTATGGACGAAGCTCTTACGGCATGGACGGGCACGCTTGAAGGTATATTCCCGACACGCACTTCGGATCAAAAAGACATTGTAGGCACAAAGGTTTATCAAGGCGGAAAGGTATATGTCTGCAAGCACAAGGTAGCAAAGCCGACGGTATTTATCCCTGTATTCCCAGGGACAAACTGTGAGTATGACAGCGCGAGGGCATTTGAAGCGGCAGGGGCCAATGTTGTGACAAAGGTCTTTCGTAACCTAAACGCGCAGGATATCCGCGACTCTGTAGATTTTTTTGAAAAAGCAGTATCGGAAGCACAGATCATTATGTTTCCGGGCGGTTTTTCGGCAGGGGACGAGCCAGAGGGCTCGGCAAAATTTTTCGCAACGGCATTCCGCAATGCGAAACTGGCCGAAGCTGTCAGCCGCCTGTTAAAAGAGCGTGACGGGCTGATGTTGGGCATCTGTAACGGCTTTCAGGCGCTAATTAAGCTCGGGCTTGTACCCCACGGGGAAATAACGGAACAGAAGGCAGATTCCCCCACTCTGACCTACAATACGATTGGACGGCATATTAGTAAGATGGTTTATACTAAAGTTGTGTCGGATAAATCACCGTGGCTGACAGGCGCAAAGACAGGGCAGGTTTACTGCAGCCCGACTTCTCATGGCGAAGGGCGTTTTGTCGCACCAAGGGAATGGATAGACAAGTTATTTGCCAATGGGCAGGTGGCGACACAGTATGTCAATGAAACAGGGCTGCCCACAATGGATGAAGAGTGGAACGTAAACGGATCGTACGCGGCAATTGAAGGGATTACCAGCCCTGACGGACGCGTGCTTGGAAAGATGGCGCATGTAGAACGGCGGGGAAGATCTGTTGCAATAAATATATACGGGGAACAGGATATGAAGTTATTTGAATCTGGCGTAAAATATTTTCAATAAGGATTTTTCATACACGCCCCAAGATAATAATACCGCGCAGCTTCCTGCGCGGTATTGTTCGTGTGAATACAAAATATGGGATAATTATGCCTTGCAGCGCTCCAGATAAACTGTTAAGGCATCTGCATCCGCTACAACCGTAACATCAGGATGCATTTGTAAAATAGATGCAGGAACTTCAGGCGTAACAGGCCCTAAAAATGCATCAGCCACGATTTGCGCTTTATTAGCGCCGCTGACAATGACAAGGATTTTCTTAGCTAGCATTATTGACTGGATCCCCATGGTATAAGCCTGTGTCGGAACATCGTCAATGGATGCAAAGAAACGGGAATTTGCTTCAATGGTACTCTGGGTCAAGTCTACACAATGTGTTCCCTTGGGGAACTCTGAAGCAGGCTCATTAAACCCAATATGCCCGTTTAACCCCATCCCTAGCAGCTGTAAATCAATACCGCCCAGCTCTTTAATAACCTCATCATGCCTGCTGCATGCTTTATCGCTGTCCGGCTCTGTCCCGTCTGGAACAAATGTCTTTGCCTTGTCAATATTGATATGGTCAAATAAATTAGTATTCATAAAATACCGGTAGCTCTGATCATTATCTGCCGTAAGCCCGCGGTATTCGTCTAAATTTACGGAAGAAACGTTGCTAAAATCCAAGTCCCCTTTTTTGTACCATTCAATTAGGTTTGCATAAGTGGATAACGGGGTTGATCCTGTCGCAAGCCCCAGTACGCAGTCCGGTTTTAAAATCACCTGCGCAGAAATAATATTTGCTGCCTTGCGGCTCATGTCTTCATAATCTTTTGCCTGAATCAGCTGCATAAAAAATCCTCCTGATATTATATTTTATAAATTAGCGCCCTGACGCCGCTGTTATATATAGTTATACACCTAAAAATCACCTGTTGTCAATATTTTACAACTTTTTCGTGAATTTTTATGAAACGGTTGTATGTTTTAAAAATATTTGTTATAGTAAAAGTTGCTTTCCAACTATAAATGAATAAGAAAGCGACAAAATAAGACAAAATTTTAAGGAGGTATTCACAAATGGCAAGATTTACATTACCGCGCGATTTATATCATGGCAAGGGTTCTTTAGAGGCATTAAAGTCGTTTTCCGGAAAAAAGGCAATGATTTGCGTGGGGGGCGGTTCTATGAAACGTTTCGGTTTTTTAGACCGCGCAGCAGAATATTTAAAAGAAGCAGGTATGCAAGTGGAGGTTTTTGAAGGCATTGAGCCGGATCCATCCGTAGAAACCGTAATGAAAGGCGCAGAAGCAATGGCCAAATTTGAACCTGACTGGATTATTGCAATGGGCGGCGGTTCCCCAATTGATGCGGCAAAGGCAATGTGGATCAAATACGAATATCCCGATATTACATTTGAAGAAATGTGCAAAGTATTTGGTATCCCGTCTTTGCGCAAAAAAGCCCATTTTTGTGCAATTTCCTCTACTTCAGGCACAGCAACTGAGGTTACGGCATTTTCCATTATCACTGATTACCAGAAAGGTATTAAGTATCCGATTGCTGATTTTGAAATTACACCGGATGTTGCAATTGTCGATCCAGATTTAGCAGAAACAATGCCTAAGAAGCTGGTGGCACACACTGGTATGGACGCTATGACACATGCAGTGGAAGCATATGTATCCACGGCAAACTGCGACTACACCGATCCGCTGGCATTGCATGCGATAAAAATGATACAGCATGATTTAGTAGATTCCTATAACGGGGATATGGCAAAAAGGGATTCTATGCACAACGCACAGTGCCTGGCAGGAATGGCATTTTCCAATGCACTTCTTGGCATCGTACATTCCATGGCGCACAAGACAGGCGCTGCGTTCGCTGATCATGGCGCGCATATTATCCACGGCGCAGCGAATGCAATGTACCTGCCAAAGGTAATCGCATATAATGCCAAGGATGAAACAGCCCGGAAGCGTTATGGCGATATTGCAGATTTTATGGGATTGGGCGGAGAGACGTTAAACGAAAAGGTTGATCTTTTAATTACATATTTAAGGAAAATGAACGACGATTTAAATATTCCGCACTGCATTAAGAATTATGGGCCGGACAGCTATCCTTGTGAGCAGGGATTTGTACCAGAAGACGTATTCCTAGAGAGGCTGCCGGAGATTGCCGCAAATGCTATCCTAGACGCCTGCACAGGCTCAAATCCGCGCCAGCCAAGCCAGGAAGATATGGAAAAGCTGTTAAAGTGCTGTTATTACGACACAGATGTAGATTTTTAAATTACAGTTCCGCCTAAGTGTAAAGCCTGAACAGGTTTTGCACTCGGGTGGGTGGCAAAGGGGCCGTCAGTCAGAGGGCAGGGTATGCGGCTTTAGCCTTGTGATGGGGGTTAGGGGCTCTTAAGCATCCCGTCCGATCCACAGCAATGCCCTGCCACGGATGGCAGTGCAAACCGTAACCGCGCCATGGACGGCGCGTTTACGGTGGT
>QXXL01000010.1 GCA_009911505.1 Lachnospiraceae bacterium
CCCTACAGTACCCTTTAAAACCTATGGCACCCCTTACACTTCCCACAATCTCCTCCACAGACCCCCTTCCCCTTCTTTTTATCCGCCCGAAGGCTCCGGACCGCCAGCGCCGCACATACTAAAACAACCGCGCCAACCAAAAACGTACCCATATACGCACACCCCCTTCCTATGCTGCAAAAAAAGCATTTCCCATTCTCACAGGACGTACCAGCAAATAAACAAATACTGCCAAAACAGCTATCGCCAAAACCGTACCAGCCCCAAATACACCCGTCACAAACAAGCTGCCTATCTGATAAACACAAAGTGACACCGTATATGCCAAACCTGTCTGGTACCCAATTGCAAACCAAAACCATTTCCGGCTGTTCATCTCCCTTTTAATCGCCCCCATTGCAGCAAAGCAAGGCGCGCACAAAAGATTAAACACCAAAAACGAATACGCTGCCACTGCCGTCATACTGCCAGAAAGCGCAAGCCAGATTTCAGCCCCGTCTTCTGAAACCTCAGCAAAACCAAACAGGATACCAAACGTTGTAACCACATTCTCTTTGGCAACCAGCCCGGTTACAGCCGCCACCGCCATCCTCCAATCGCCCCAGCCAAGCGGTGCAAACACAGGTGCAATTATACTGCCAAGCGCTGCCAGGATGCTTGCGTCAAGCTGCCCCTCATCTAAAAGCGTAAACTTCCCTTCTACCCATCCAAAGCCCTGCAGAAACCAGAGCACGATTGCAGAAAGCAAAATCACAGTCCCTGCTTTTTTTATAAATGACCATCCACGCTCCCACATACTCCGCAGCACATTTCCGGCCGACGGCATATGGTAGGCCGGAAGCTCCATTACAAATGGCGCAGTATCCCCGGCAAACATCCTTGTCTTCTTTAACAGGATACCGGAACAAACTACCGCACCAATCCCCACAAAGAAAGCACTAAATGAAACCCATCCGGCATTGCCGAAAAAAGCCCCTGCAATTAGTGCAATAATCGGAAGCTTCGCCCCACAGGGGATAAAGGTCGTCGTCATAACTGTCATCTTGCGGTCCCTGTCGTTTTCAATCGTCCTTGATGCCATAATGCCTGGAACACCACAGCCCGTGCCAATTAGCATTGGAATAAAGGATTTGCCTGACAATCCAAATTTCCGGAAAATCCGATCCATTATAAAAGCCACCCTGGCCATATATCCACAGGCTTCTAGAAACGCCAGGAACATAAACAGCACTAGCATCTGCGGCACAAATCCAAGCACCGCCCCAACGCCTCCGATTATGCCGTCCACTACCAGCCTGCTAAGCCATTCTGCGCATCCTATGGCGCCTAAGGCATGTTCCGCCATAACCGGAATACCAGGAAGCTGTATGCCAAACAGGCTCCAGCCTTCGCCAAATAAGCTATCATTTACCCAATCCGTTGCCCATCCCCCGACAGTCGTCACTGATACATAATAGACTAAAAACATTACTGCCGCAAAAACTGGGAGCGCTAAAATACGGTTTGTTACAATCCGGTCAATTTTATCTGAAGCACTAAGCCCCCGGGCTTTGCCTTTTGTACAGCATTCCCCAATTACAGACGAAATATAAGTATACCGTTCATTTGTTATAATACTCTCTGTATCGTCGTCAAATGCGTCCTCAAGCAATTTTATTTCCCCGGACATATCCAGGGCATATCCCATCTGGCCTGCTATTTTTTCATCCTTTTCCAAAAGCTTTACCGCAAAAAAACGCTTCTGGGACGCCGGGGTATTTGCAGGCAGCTTCTCTTCTACTGCATGGATTGCAGCTTCTACCTGCGGGTCAAACCCGTGTGCTGGTTTTACCGGATTTTTTCTTTGCGCCAGGGCAATGGCCTTTTCCGCCGCCTTTAAAATCCCGGCGCCCTTTAAGGCGGAAATCTCTACTGCCTCGCAGCCTAACCGTTTGCCCAGCTTATCTGTGTGGATCTGATCCTTGTTTTTCTCAACCAGATCCATCATGTTTACTGCTATAACTACCGGAATGCCAAGCTCCATCAGCTGTGTAGTTAAATACAGGTTACGCTCAATATTCGTACCGTCTACAATATTTAATATCGCATCAGGGCGCTCTCCTATTAAATAATTCCTCGCGGCAACCTCTTCTGGTGTATATGGGGAAAGGGAATAAATACCTGGTAAATCTATCACTGTTACCTCTTTATGCCCTTTGAGCTTCCCTTCTTTTTTCTCGACTGTTACGCCCGGCCAGTTCCCTACAAACTGGTTGGATCCGGTCAGTGCATTAAATAGTGTTGTTTTGCCGCTATTGGGGTTTCCTGCCAATGCAATTTTCAGCGCCATATTCCCGCTCCTTTCTCCTCTAATTTTACCAGACTAATATATGTATGTCACGGCTTCTTTTTATTAGTTGAAACTAACTATTGGGCAAAAAAATTATAAAACCTCTATCATTTCTGCATCCGCCTTACGCAAAGACAACTCATAACCCCGGACTGTAATCTCAATGGGATCTCCAAGGGGCGCTACTTTGCGTACAAACAGCTCCACGCCTTTTGTTATGCCCATATCCATAATACGCCGTTTCACCGGGCCTTCACCGGACAGTTTTTTGACGGTTACAGTTGTATTGCATTGCACTTCTTTTAATGTTTTCACCGCAATCCTCCTTATACTAAAATTTTATTTGCCATTTCCTTTCCGATAGCAACACGCGAATCCCTGATATTTACAATCATATTCCCTGCTATTTCAGAAATGACAGTGACACAGCCGCCATTTACAAAACCAAGGGTTTCCAAAAAACGGCGGGTTTCTTCTTTTCCCCCTACTTTTTTGATGATATTGGGCTCGCCTTCCTTAACCATTGATAACGGCATATCTTCATCCTCCTTTTAGTCCAATCAAATTTACATCTGTTAGTATACACTAACAGATGTATGTTGTCAAGAACTTTTGTTAGTTTTATTTTCAACAGCTGTCTTATACAAAAAAACTTTTTACCTTCCGGACTATCTGGGACATCATCCCTGCCCGGTTAAACGGCGTCATAAAATAATACCCATCCACCGCATCCTGCATCTTTTCTGCAAGCTCCACCGCAAGCGAAATTCCGGTGCGCTCAGCCTCATCCCTTCCCATATCCGGCGAATAACGGGCGATAACCTCTTCCGGAATCCGTATCCCCGGCATTTCATTCGCCAGAAAAACCGCATTTTTATAGCTCACAAGAGGCAGTATCCCACACAAAACCGCCGCCCCCGACTGTTCCTTTAGATAAGCCACCCGCTCCATATCCTCCTTAGAATAGACTGGCTGTGTCAAAAACATACTGCATCCGTTTTCCATCTTCTGCTTCATACGCCTTATAATTGCATCCACATTCGCACCATGGTAGTTTAGCGCGCCTCCATAGCACACCGGGTTTTCAACAAACACATCTGCATTCATTTCCGCCAAATACCCCATAAACCGGATGGAATTAAAATCGAACACCGGGGTAATCACACCCCTGTCGTCCCTTCCCACCGGATCGCCTGTCACAACCAAAAAATGCCGGATTCCATTCATGTAATCCCCCAGAATCCCGGAACGCATGGCAATCACATTTTTGTCCCTGCAGCAAATATGCGGCATCACAGGAATGCCCACCTTGCGCTGCACATGCGCCGCCAGCTTCGCTGCATCCATACGGACCCTGGCCATCGGAGAATCCGCAAGCGTAAGCATATCTGCCCCCGCTTCTTTTAACTCTGCTGCCCCATGCAGCACTTTGGAAATATCAATGCCAAACGGCGGATCCAGTTCTACCAGAATCTGCTTCTGGCTGCCCCATTGCTTTTTAGGAGACATGATATACGGCGCTTTTCCCGGTTTTTGCCCTGCTGCCGCCATCTTTTTCGGGTACACAGGCACGCTTTTTAGCTCCTTTTGCATATCAAAGATATATTCCGGCGCCGTCCCACAGCAGCCACCCAAAATATCCACGCCAAGAGCGGCAATCCCACGCATCATTTCTACAAAATACCCCTTATTCTCCTGATAAATGGTTTTGCCCCGCAATTCAACAGGATAACCCGCATTAGGCAGCGCAGCCAAAGGCTTTTTGCCGGGAAATGACGCGCCCTCCAGCAGGCGTTTTAGATGAGCCGCCCCCACCCCGCAGTTAAAGCCATACGCATCCAGCTCCTGTGCTTCCACTGCCTGCCTGATTAGCTTATCCATACTAACGCCGTTCCTGGTATATCCGTTTTTATCCACAGAAAAAAATGCACCTACAAATACATCTTTTTTATGCTTCAAATAAGCTGCGACCTCTTTTACATATGCAAACTCTGCCTGTGTCTCCAGTACAAAAATTTGCGCCCCGCATGCAAGGAATGTATCGCAGACGGCAAAATATTCCTTTAACACCTGTTCCTTTCCCAAAAACTGCGGATCGTACACTGGCCCGATATCCGCCGCAATAAAAACCTCCTGCCCCGCTTCTTTTACAGCGTCTTCGGCAATCTGCCAGCCTGCTTTTACCACCTGCGTTACAGTATCTAGCGTATCAAAAAACATCGTATTTGCCGCAAACGTATTCGTGCGGATAAGCCTTGCGCCGCTTTTGATATACTCTAAGTGGATTGCCTTGATTTTGTCCGGGCAGCTTAAATTACAGGCCTCCGCCATACCCTTCTCTTCTGGGTATTTTGCCTCAAAATAAGTCCCCATCGCCCCGTCTGCAACCAGCCTGCCCTGTTTTAAATAGTCCTTAAGCTGCATATGTCAGTCTGTCCCTTCCCGTTTCTTCAGATTAAAATAAGTAAATTCCGCCGTATCAATTAACATACCGTTATCGTCCGTAATATCCACATGTACGGCGTCAATCGTCTTCCCCGGCTTAATCACCGTCGCCTCGCAGTAAATATATTCCGTATTGCGCGCCGCCTTTAAATACTGGATACTGCCATGGACAGTCGTCACAAAATACCCGTAGGTACTGGCCGCTACGCCCGCCATATTGTCCGCAATTGCGTACAGGCAGCCGCCATGCAGGTCGCCGTATATATTTTCAAGCTCCCTCTTTTTCTTCGCCCTTGCGCGCACAAACCCCTCCCGCACTTCCAAAATCTCAATGCCAAGCTGCGCGGCAAAAGGGTTCCTTGCCACTACCTGCGAATATTCCTGTTTCAAATCCCATTCCATAAAAGCCCTGTTCCTTTCCTGCTCCAAAAAAAGCCCTGTTCTGGCAAACACATTCCAAACAGAGCTTTTTTAATACGTTTTAACCTATCTCATCTATCCGTTTTAACTCTTCTTCTGTAAACGAAGTATTGCAGAGCGCCCGGATATTATCCAATATCTGCTCCGGCTTAGATGCCCCTATCAATACGCTTGTCACCTCGTCATCCTTAAGCACCCATGCCAGCGCCATTTCAGCAAGCGACTGGCCGCGTTTTGCCGCAATCTCGTTAAGCGTCCAGATTTGCCCCAGCCGCTCTGCATTCAACGCAGACTCCTTTAAAAACCGTCCGTCCCGTTTCATACGGCTGTCCTCCGGAATCCCGTGCAGATAACGATCCGTTAACATTCCCTGGGCTAAGGGGCTAAAAGCAATCATTCCTTTTTTGAGCTGTTTTGCCGTTTCCTTTAAACCGTTTTGCTCAATTGTCCTATCAAAAATAGAATAGCGGTTCTGGTTGATGATAAACGGGCAGTTCCATTCCTTTAGGATCTCTGCAGCACGAGATAGCGTCTCGCCATCATAATTAGAAAGCCCCACATAAAGCGCTTTTCCGCTTATGACTGCCTGCGCAAGCGCGCCCATTGTCTCCTCCAGCGGAGTATCTTTATCCATACGGTGATGGTAGAAAATATCAACATAATCAAGCCCCATGCGTTTGAGGCTTTGATCCAGGCTTGCCAGCAGGTATTTGCGGCTGCCCCAGTCTCCATAAGGGCCGTCCCACATGAAATAGCCCGCCTTTGTACTGATCAAAAGTTCATCACGGTAGGCTGCAAGGTGATCCTTTAAAATTTTCCCCAGATTTGCCTCCGCGCTTCCTGGGGCAGGCCCATAATTATTGGCCAGATCAAAATGTGTAATTCCATTGTCAAACGCAGTAAAGCAAAGCTGCTTCATCGTTTCATAATTTGCCGTGTCGCCAAAATTGTGCCACAGCCCCAGCGAAACAGCAGGCAGCTTCAGCCCGCTTTGCCCACAGCGGTTATATATCATTTGGGCATACCGTTCTTTTGATGGATTGTACATATAAGATACCTCCTTAAAACACCTCCCGCAAAACCTGAGGCAGACTTGATATTTCCCGCACAAACGCTACCTGCTGCGAAATCTTTCCAAACCCATACGCCGCATGGATAAACTTGACCCCCGCTTCCATACTGGCATCATAGTCGCCCTGGATATCCCCGACATAGACCGCATCATCCAGCGCATTCCTCTTTACAACCAGCGCAATATTGTGCCCCTTCCCCATATGGTTATTCCCAAAGCACTCAGTGTCCTTAAAATATTCCCATAACCCATAATAATCCAGAAACGCCTCAATATAACCCTTCTGGCAATTGCTTACTATATAAAGAGGGTACTCCTCTGCCAGAATCTGTAACGTCTCCGAAAGCTTAGGATACAGTATGCCCCCATGCACCCTAAGATATGCGTTTTCTTCTTCCCCGCAAAGATCCACAAGCGCATTCGCCTCTTTCTGCCCCAGCATAGGAAATAAAAGCCCTGCAATCTCCGTCATTGTCCGGCCCATCACACTGCTGATATCCTCTGCCGTAATCCTTCTTATGCCTCCTGCTTTCTTTCGGACCGTTTCATCCCAGGAACGGGCAACATTTTCAGAAGAATCCCATAGCGTGCCGTCCATGTCAAAAATTATTCCTTTTTTCATGCAGCCCCCTTCCGGCTAAACCTCGTCAATCGCCCTTCCAATATCATGGCGCATATACTTATTTTCAAAAGAAACCCATTCCGCCGCCGCATACGCATTTGCACGCGCTTCTTTTAAATCCACCCCTTTTGCCGTAACACCTAGCACACGCCCGCCGTTTGTCACAACCGCCCCGCTTTCATCCAGCTTTGTCCCGGCATGGAAGCAATAAAACCCTTCTTTTCCTTCAAAATTCTCTTCCCCAGTTACTGCAAACCCTTTTTGATAGGAAACCGGATAACCGTCCGAAGCCAGCACTACGCAGACTGCCGCATTGTCTTCAAACTCCAGTGGAATTTGATCTAATGTGCCGTCCACACAGGCTTCCATCACATCCATTATATCGTTTTTCATCCGTGGCAGTACAACCTGCGCTTCCGGATCACCAAACCTGGCATTGTATTCCAACACCTTCGGCCCTTCCTTTGTCAGCATCAGCCCAAAGAAAATAACGCCCTTATATTCCCTTCCTTCCGCAGCCATCGCATCCACCGTTTTCTGGTAAATATGCTCCCTGCAGAAAGCGTCCACTTCCTTTGTATAAAATGGGCTGGGGGAGAAGGTTCCCATTCCTCCGGTATTTAATCCCTGATCCCCGTCCTTTGCGCGTTTGTGATCCTGCGCGGACGACATAATACGGATAGTTTTGCCGTCTACAAACGTGAGCACGGAAACCTCGCGCCCTGTCATAAATTCCTCTACGACCATATGGTTTCCAGCCGCCCCGAATTTCTTGTCCTGCATTATTTGCCTGACCCCGGCTTTTGCTTCTTCTAATGTATTGCAGATTAAGACGCCTTTTCCAAGCGCCAGCCCGTCCGCCTTTAACACAATAGGCATCTTTGCCGTCTCAAGATACAAAAGCGCCGCCGCCGGATCGTCAAACGTCTCATATGCCGCAGTCGGTATCCCGTATTTTTTCATCAGATCTTTGGAAAACGCTTTGGAACCTTCTAAGATTGCCGCATCCTTCCTAGGTCCAAATACTTTTAGCCCGGCCGCTTCAAACACGTCTACAATCCCGCCGCAAAGTGGATCGTCCATCCCGATAATTGTAAAATCAATCTCTTTTTCCTTTGCAAAAGCAGCCAATTTTTGAAATTCCATCGCGCCAAGTGGCACGCATTCGGCTATCTTTCCAATCCCGGCGTTGCCCGGCGCGCAGTAAATTTTATCCACGCGGCTGCTCTTTGCCACGCTTGCCGCAATCGCATGCTCCCGTCCGCCGCTTCCTACAATCAGTACTTTCATCGTACGCTCCTTTCATTTCAGGCCACTCATTCCCCTTCCGGCAGAACCACAGCCCTGCCGTCTGCAATCCGCACACGCCCGTTTGCAATCAAATCAATCGCTTCGGGCAAAATCTTCCACTCCGCCTGTTCCATTACCCTGCGCTGCAGCGTCTCTGGCGTATCCGTCTCTTCCACCGCAACTGCCTTCTGCAGCAGGATAGGCCCGGTATCCGTGCCTTCGTCCACAAAGTGTACTGTCGCCCCTGTCACTTTGACCCCACGCGAAAGCACGCCCTCGTGCACCTTTAAGCCGTAATACCCCTTACCGCAAAAAGAAGGGATAAGGGACGGATGAATATTAATAATCCTGTTTGGGTATGCCGCAATCACCTCCGGCGGGATTACCACCAGAAAACCCGCAAGCACAATCAAATCCGGCTCCAATTCATTCAGCTTAAAAAGCAGGGCCTGGTTAAACTGTTCCCTGCCCTCAAACGCCTTGGGGGAAATGCACTCATGCGCAATCCCCCTTTTTGCCGCACGCTCCAGGGCATAGGCATTTGGATTATTGCTGATAACCGCTTCTACCCTGGCGTTTGTAACCGTCCCGTTTTCGACAGCGTCCAAAACCGCCGCCAGATTCGTACCGCCGCCAGACACCAGCACCACAACCTTTAACATAAAGTAACCCCTTTTTCTTTCCGTATGATATTACCAACCACATATGGCGTATCCCCAGCCGACCGGACCGCTTCCATTACCTTGTCCACATCCACAGGAGAAACCGCAAGCGCCATGCCAAGCCCCATATTGTAAGTGTTATACATCATCTGCTCCGATACCTGCCCTTCCTTTGCCAGCATTTGAAAAATGGGCGGCACCGGATAGCTATTCTGTTCAATTACTGCGTGCATCCCTTCCGGCAGCATCCGCGGGATATTTTCATAAAAGCCGCCGCCTGTAATATGGCTGCACCCCTTAATACGCACGCCCGCATCCTTTACTGCTTTTAAAGCTTTCACATAAATCTTCGTCGGGGTAAGCAGCGCTTCGCCAAGCGTCATGCCCAGTTCGTCGCAGTGCGTGCGAAGCGCCCCCTCTTCCATCCGAAATACCTTGCGCACCAGGGAAAATCCATTGGAATGCACGCCGGAACTTGCTATGCCGATTATAACATCCCCCTCTGTAATTTCACTGCCTGTAATAATCTCCTTTTGATCTACAACCCCTACGGCAAATCCCGCCAGATCATACTCATCCTTAGGCATCAGCCCTGGATGCTCCGCCGTTTCGCCGCCGATAAGCGCCGCGCCGCTCATCCTACAGCCTTCCGCCACGCCCTTTACAATCTCTGCGATTTTCTCCGGATAATTTTTGCCGCACGCAATATAATCCAGGAAGAATAATGGCTCTGCCCCTGCGCACGCAATATCGTTCACGCACATAGCGACACAGTCAATCCCAATGGTATCATGCTTATCCAACAAAAATGCCAGCTTTAGCTTTGTGCCCACGCCATCCGTCCCGGACACCAGTGTCGGCTTCTCCATTCCCTTAAACCCATCCATCGAAAACGCGCCCGAAAAACCGCCAATCCCGGTTAGCACCTCACTGCGCATCGTTTTTTGTACATGCTGCTTCATCAGCTCAACCGACTTATAGCCGGCCTCAATATCCACGCCTGCTTTTTTATAATCCATCTGATCTCCCCTACTCTTTTCCATACTTTTTATAACCTGTTTCCTGCAGCTTTGCGTCTTTAGCCTGAACCTGCCCCTTCAAATCCTTGGCATAATCCTTCAACCTCTGCAAAAGCGCCGCGTCGCCTGTCGCTAAAATCTTTGCCGCAAGCAGCGCCGCATTTGCCCCGCCGTTAATCGCCACGGTCGCTACCGGGATGCCCGACGGCATCTGCACAATTGAATACAGCGAATCCCGCCCGCCAAGGGATGAAGTGTGCATCGGGATCCCGATCACTGGCATCGGAAAAATTGCCGCGCACATACCCGGTAAGTGAGCCGCCATCCCCGCGCCTGCTATAATAACCTTAAACCCTTTATCCTCAGCTGTTTTAGCATATTCAAAAAAAACATCCGGTTCACGGTGTGCAGAAATAATCCGCATGTCATATTCGATACCCAGCTGCTCTAACACATCGGCAGCCTTAGCCATAACCGGCATATCTGAGTCGCTTCCCATTACAATTCCTATTTTTGCCATAATGACGCTCCTTTTCTGATTCGTATTAAATGATACTACCCCCACCCCGCCTGTCAGTGGATCATATAGCCCTCCGCTTTGGAGTATATCATCAAATAAAGTTCCTTTCAATATACAAATCCAATCTGTTTGACGAATAATGGGGGGACAGCTTACTGCTGCCCCCCATTTTCTGCAAAAATTATTTTGTCTTAACAAAACGTTTTCCACAATATCTGGTATAAACCTTCTTACCGTCCAATTTCTTATAAGCACGCACATAATCGGAAATACGGCTTCGTTATCAGAATAATTATCTCTCCGCCAAAAATATTTTTCATTAATTCTGCACTGTAATATTTTACAATAAATAAATGGATGATTCAAGTTCAATCCGCAAGCGGTATATTCAAATCTTCCGTTCCTGGCACTACGAACATCCCATCCCGGATCACATCCACTGTACTGCCGTCTTTCCTCACCACGCTTATTTCCCCCAGCTCTTCAAACGGGACTGTAATATCCGTATGGCAGTTTAGATAGGCGGCCGATGCATCTTCCTTCCGCAGAATTGAGATACTGTTATCCTTTGCCACCATTTCTTTCCCGTCCGGATTAAATACCCTGGTGTCTTCTGCATGTGAATAACACGTATCCCCAATCGCAAAATGGGGGCCTGTCTTTTCCGCTATTAAGATCGGCAGCTTTTCCATAATCCCATACTTATTTGCCATCCGGTAAGCCGTTGTATTTGTCCCAATAGCAAACTCTCCAAGAGGAAGCGACGTATGCTGCTGCATCAGGTTTTCCAGCAAAAATTTCTCATTTTCTTCTTTATTTGCAAAATTAGCGCAGCTAAATGACACGACTCTCCCCTCTGCAAATTCCAGTTTTAAATCTTTATATTTCAGCCCGTTCAAATAAACCCAGGTCACATGCAGCACACCGTTTGTCCCTTCCAGGACCGGAGAAGTAAACACTTCCCCTACCGGAATATTCACATCAGCCACGCAATTTTCAAACGCTGTCTGTTTATCCGGAGACTGCAGCGGAAATATTTTCACCCACAGATCTGTATGGTTTGCCCCTTTCCCCACAATATGCACCCGATCCGCCGTATCCAAAACATCAATCAGCTTCTGCTGCATATCGCTGTATTTCTTATAATCCAGGGTATTAAGCTTAACTGTTTCCTGAAAAATCTCCGCAAACCGATCCCCAATTGCAGGAATTGGATATGCGATAATTGTAAAGCTGCGCTCATCTCCAGGAATATAAAAATTCGTCAGCTCCCCCAGCCGCCCCATCTGATAAATCGCCAGCTGTTTTTGCAAATCGCTGTACGAAAATGATTCCCCCTTTTGAATCGGTTCAAAATTGTCTTCCCCAAACGTCTCAATCACTGCCGGCCCCGCATGGCGCGCCGCTTTCTTTTGATATGTTTCAAACGCCGCCTTCATCGCCTCTAACCGGCGTTCTACAAACGCCTTATCCAGATAAACGGCAGCATCCGCCTTATGGTCAAAATCAAATTGCGGATTTACAGAACCAGAAGAAAAGCCCCGCCTGCGCCCGCTCCCCCTGCCAAACGAAGACTGCGGGCTGCGGTATACTGTGGCTTCCAGCCCCATCCCCTTAAAATTACAGATGGCAGCGCGCACAATCCGCTCAAAGCCCATCGGATATTCCATGCATACGGTATCCTTCCTTGCCAAATCCTTGCCCAGCTTCTCATAGCCGATACAAAACCCTTTCGTCATTGTTTCTGCCATTGCCTCTATCTGTGACTGGGGCAGTGTATTTAAAAACTGTGCAATCCGGATTTCATTTTCACCGACATACTCGCCGTACTGGTATAAATACCGCAAATCGGACAAATCCGCGCCCATTACGATCCCGGTAAAAAAGTCATACTCTGGATCTACCATGTCACGTACCTTGTCCTGTGCAAACACCTCGCTGTAATCGTGAAAAAACCAATACAAAATCTGCTGTATTTCTTTGGGCGACGTGCCCTCCTCCCGTTCAAAGCAATTGTAAATCTCCAGGAAAAGTTCGCAAAAAATAGTAAAATGCATTTTCCGGCTTTCAAATGCATACGCTGCCAGGCCGCGAAGCTCCGTATACAAAAAACATAAAAGCCCGCCGAATTCCTCCCCCAACATTTGTACTGCCGCCGCCGGATTAGCGTAGCTGCTGCTGTAATGCTCCGGCAAAAGCTCCCTATACAGATCCATGTTGCACGCTTCACATTCTGAAAGAGTCCGCTCCCACAGCTTTTGATCCAGAGCCATGCAAAGTATCCCATCCATAAAACAGATAACTTCCGCTGACTTCTTAAAATAATCCCGGTATGGCTGCGATACGCTTTGCTCTGTTCTAATCTCGCGGATCCGTCCAAGCGACAGCCCATAACGTTCCTCTACCTCTTCATTTGACGTCTTAAAAATATCCTGATATCCCATATCCCTCTTCCTATTCTAAAATATTTCCTTTCTGGGTATTCTCCTCAATAATATTTCTAATATACTCCCATAACGCCTCACTTCCCTCGTGGGTTGTCTGATTGCGGCCTATAACCTGTTCTTTTTTAATACCATGCTCCCTCCAGCTTTTTCCACCCGAAGCGTTGTTAAGCAGCACTGGCTGTACCCTGTCGAGCGTATTGGCAAACTTCGCCTCTGGCGTTTCCCTTTTTTCAAATTCTTCCCAAAGGGCGCGGTATTCCTGCTTCTGATCCTCCGGCAGCATCCCATAAATCCGGTCTGCGGCACGTTCTTCCCTAAGGCGCTTGGTTTTTCCCCCTTGTATATCATAAGCATAGGTGTCCCCTGCATCAATTTCCACCACATCGTGTAACAGCACCATTTTAATGGTCTTTAATACGTCGATTTTTTCATTGGCATAATCCGCCAGCAAAAACGCCATTACTGCCAAATGCCATGCATGCTCTGCGTCGCCCTCCTTGCGGCTCGCGTCTGCCAGATAGGTCTGGCGGACAATTTCTTTTTGTTTATCCAGCTCCAGTATAAATTTTAGCTGCTGTTCTAACCGTTCCATACCTCTTCCTTTCTATCGTTATTTATTAAGCCAGGAAAAAACCTGCTGCATACAGCGCAATCCATGCCCCGGCTGCCAGCACGGAAAGCAGCATAGACGCGACTGCAAAGCCCCGGAAGGAATCCTCTTCCCGCAGGCTCCCTATAGCCAAAACCAGCGCTGCCAATGCCGCAAACAACGCCAGTATCCCCACGCCTCCCAAATATGCGCCCCCCTCCCCCTTCTGCCTAAATGACAGCAAAATGAGATAGATTAGGGCAAAGATGGATGCTGCCGCAACAGCGCAGGCCAGCATCCCTCTTTTTGATTGTTTTTTTCTAGTAAATTTGTAGTGTTTTCTGTCCCTCATGCGATCCTCTTCCTCACATATACATAGATACGGTATCCCCAAAAACCAAGTATACCGCCCAGTGTATTCAGCAAAATATCATCTACATCAAAGCTTCCCACCTTAAACACAAGCTGGATCGTTTCCACCAGCAGGCTAAATTCAAAACTGGCCCATACTGTAAGCCCAAACCTCCGGCACCGCCCATAAAGCCAAGGCAAAAACATGCCGAACGGAATAAACGCCACGACATTGCCAACCAAGTTCAGGGCAACCGACCAGAATCCGAGCGCCTTCCTGTGTATCCAGAAACGGCAGATTTCTTTCAACGGCATCAGGTTATAGTGGTAAGCCCGTTCTGTAAAGCCCCTTCCCATGCTTTCTGCAAAAAACAAAAAATAACATAAAAATGCAAGATAAGCAGTAAACAAGAGAATTTTCAACGCGTATAATAACCTTCTGGTATCCTCTTTTTTCAAAATCCTACTTTACCCCATACTCTTTATAGTATTCGTCAATTGCTGCTTTTATTGTATCGTCAATGATAATACTGCCCTGGCAGGGACGGTTATAGAGATACTCTGTAACCTCTGCCATACTTACGATAGCATTTGCAGGAAAGCCATATGTTTGGCGGATTTCATCCAGGGCGCCCATTTTTCCTGAAAGCCCCACCTCCATCCGGTTTAAAGAAACCATTAACCCCACAATCTTTACATTGGCCTGCGTTTTTAAAATGGGGAAGGTTTCTTCGATTGATTTGCCGGATGTAGTAACGTCCTCAATGATTACAACACGCTCGTGATCTTTTAGCTTGGTTCCAAGCAAAATCCCGGTATCCCCGTGATCCTTTATTTCCTTGCGGTTAGAGCAGTAACGGATTTCTTTGCCGTATAATTTGGAAAACGCAATACATGCCGCGACACACAGGGGGATCCCTTTGTATGCCGGGCCAAATAATACGTCAAAATCTGCCCCATAATTGTCGTAGATGGCTTTTGCGTAAAACTCGCCCAAACGCATCAGCTGCGATCCCGTCGTATATGCTCCCGCATTCATAAAAAACGGGGATTTACGTCCGCTTTTTAATGTGAAGCTGCCAAATTTTAATACGTTGCTTTCTACCATAAATTCAATGAATTCTGCTTTGTATCCTTCCATCTATCCTGGTCTCCTTATAGTTTGCAGTTTGAAAGTAGCTGTTAACTTGGAGTATATCACCAAATACATTTGCTTTCAATACACAAATCCACCTGCTTTACGTTTTATCTGAAAATTTTCCCCTTTCAAAAGCGTATGTATTCCTGCCTTGCTGGATATATTAAAATAAAAAACGGGAGGTTTTCCTATGATAAACAATGACACAATCCAATTGCTCAAAGAATGTGATTTGGGCTCTAAGATGGCTGTTTCTTCTATTGATGAAATTATGGACGAAATCCGCGATTCCAGCTTAAAGCAGATCCTCTCTAAAAGCAAGGAACACCATAAAGCCTTAGGCAATGAACTCCATTCCATGTTATTACAATACGGAAGCGGCGAAAAAGATCCAACCCCCATAGCAAAAGGCATGTCCTGGATTAAGGCCAACATGAAAATGGGTATGGACCACAGTGACGCCACTGCAGCCGATTTAATTACGGACGGCTGCAACATGGGAATTAAAACACTTCATAAGCACTTAAACCAATACGATGCCGCAAACGAACCCTCCCGCAACATATGCAAACGCCTGATTGCAATTGAAGATACACTTTACCGGGATATGCAGGCCTATTTATAAACACTAAAAAAGCTTTCCGGATAATCAATGTACCGGAAAGCATTTTTTATTCAATCTTCAGTTCCCTGTCCCCAATCACATCCGAAAGCAGCCCTTTTAGAAGCGCTTTCGTCTGTACCTTTGCCTGTTCTAAAAGGCTGTCCAAATCCGCCTTCTCAGATACGTCCTGCTTTGCTGCAGATACGGTATCAATAATGTCTTTTTTTTCCGTCCAGTTAAACAGCGCGAAGCGCTCATCATAAAATTCAATAGATTCCGGATCAACATCAATAGACTGCACTTTGCATTCTGGCAGTGTGACTACTACCTCATCCCCCGCCACTGTAACCTGTGCGTCTGCAACATCAATGCCTGCGCGCACCTTGGCCGTATACATCATGGAAAAACCGTTCTGCGTAAGAAACGGGATTTCTCCTTCAGAATACCGGATCAGCCCCGTATAACTTAGCTCGGAAACCGTTAGATCACTAACTGACTCCAGCTTGCCGTTTACAAACGAAGACGTCAGCTCCGGTTCCTTTGGCCCTAAAAACCGCACATATATAAAGATACCAGCCCCAGCTGCCACAGCAATAATAATAAGCATCCGTACAAGCTTTATAACCTCAATGGCAAATTTTTTATCTTCTCTTTTGTCCTCTTTCATAGTACTTCTTTCTCCTTTTTTATTTTCCTTTTTTATAATACCCTGTTTGCCTTGCGTATGTCAATTGGCTATCTTATGGAAGACAAAATAAAGGCCTTTCAAAGCAGTATGCTTCAAAAAGCCTTTCATCCCTTTTACAGAGCTGCTGACGGGAATCGAACCCGTGACCTCCGCACTACCAATGCGACGCTCTACCGACTGAGCCACAGCAGCTTGCTAATCTATTGTACTATAGCTTTTCCAACTTGTCAATAAGAAATTTTAATTTCCATATGTATCAATATACCCTTCAATATCATCTTTCATTTTCTTCCACTTTAATGGATATTTCACATAATATTTTGGGCACTCTTTTCCAGTAACATCATAATGGCGTATGACATCGTCAATCCCAAGCTCATATTGTCCCATCAGCCATGATACCAAATGCAGTAACGACTGATATGTCGCGTCGGTAAATTGTCCTGTATCATCTGGAATACAGCATTCAATTGCTATAGTATCTTCATTCCGTTCATTAGAGGCATATGCTATTTCATCACAGGGGATACACTGTATTACCTCCCCCTCCATCCCGACAATAAAATGGCTGCTGGCATACGTTTCCCCCGACAGCCCAAGCCCTTCAAAATAATCCCTGTTTTGCCTGGCTGTTGTGCCTGGGTTTGCCGTATAATGTATCACGATCCCTTTTACATTGTCCAATGCATCGCCTGGCCTGGAATATTCATTTATACTTAACAGCTCCTCTTCATACTCCGGCGGTGACTTTACGATTCTCTTTTGCACGGCTACTTCCTCTATAACAGGCTGTGTACCACGTCCTTTAACGGCCCGCAGGACAACCGTACCCGTCACTGCCAGAATTGCAAAACAAACTCCTCCCAACACCATCTTTACAATAACTTCCTGCCTGTTTCTCTTCCGTCTTTGGGCGCGGATTGCCGCCCTCCTCCTTTCATACTCCTCCTGCTCCCTTTGCCCCGTTCCATCCATATCTCTCAAATCCCTTCTAATAATGTAGCTTTCTTTTATCATACCGCAGCCCCATAAAAAATGCATCTTAAAGTTTCTTTAATTTTATATGAAAAAACAGCCTGTCTATACAGGCTGCTTTCCAAACAACATATTTCCCCTATTTCACTGCCTTTTCCAAAATACCTTTCAATGTTTCCGCCGAAACCCGCAGCTTCTCCTGCTCCTCTTCATTTAGCGGGATCGGCACATGGGTTTCCACCCCGTGCTTGCCTACGACCGCAGGCATACTAAGCACCACGTCCTCAATCCCATACTCCCCATGCATCATAGACGAAACCGGCAGGATGGATTTTTCATCCCGGATAATAACCTCGCAAATCCGTTTCACCGCCATAGCTATCCCATAATATGTGGCATGTTTCTTGCTAATAATCTCATAAGCGCTATTTTTTACGTTTTCTGCAATCTGTCTGGAATTTTCATCGTGCGCAAAGTGCCCCCGCATTTCACAGAATTCACTCAGCGCTATTCCCGATACGTTTGCACTGCTGAATGCCGCGATTTCGCTATCCCCGTGCTCGCCGACAATAAACGCATGCACACTCTTGCTGTCCACGGAAAGGTGCTCACCGAGCGCACACTTTAGCCTTGCCGTATCAAGCACCGTCCCCGATCCAATCACACGGTTCTCTGTAAACCCGGAAAGCTTTAAAGCAGTATAGGTCAAAATATCCACCGGGTTCGACACAACCAAAAGGATACCGCCGCAGCCGCGTTTCGCAATCTCCGGAATAATACTGCCAAAAATACCTACATTTTTATTTACCAGATCCAGGCGTGTCTCCCCTGGCTTCTGATTCGCGCCTGCCGTAATAATAATAATCGCAGCATCCACAATATCATCGTAATCCCCCGCATAAATCTTCATCTGCCTTGCAAATGGAACCCCATGCCCAATATCAAGCGCTTCACCTTCCGCCCGCGCCCGGTCAGCATCAATCAATACCATCTCTGAAAACAAACCGCTCTGCATCAGGCAAAACGCCGACGCAGAACCAACAAAACCGCAGCCAATCATAGCCACCTTCCTAATATTTACCTGTGCCATATCCTGTTTCATATTACATCCTCCTTCTTTATACACCTATACTATCGACACCCTTATTCCATCAAAAAAAACTGTACTACCCAACATTTAAACATGCTCTATCCTAACCGTATACCCCGCAATCTTGCCCACAGTATACCCCAACGCCTCCATCCCGTTTCCACAATGCATACTAGAATATTTCCTGGGGCAAAATCCCCTCTTCTGCAAATAATACACAGCACGCTCCACATAGTTTGTCCCAATAACAAACTGCCCGCCATCATCCGTATCCTGCTTCTTTCTAATCTCCACAAAATTTCCTGCCAAACCAGATTCTTTTTGCATTGCGCCATCCACACCAAACAGTGCCGCAAACCGGGATGTCTCTAACCTGGCCTCCTCTTCGTTTTGAACATGAATCACAACGCGCTTTAACATAAGCCCAAGCATAGCCGCTACCGCTTCCCTTGTCTTTAAAGCAATACCTTCCCAGTCCTTCGCTTTTATCAGGGCACTGCTTGCCATCCAGCTCCCACCGCAGGCAAACACCTTTTCAAACGCAAGGTAACGGTTCAAATTCTCCACAGAAATACCTCCGGTCGGCATAAACTTTAGTGTGTGGTAAGGGGCTGCCATCGCCTTAATTGCCGCCAGGCCTCCATTTGCTTCTGCAGGGAAAAATTTTACAGCCGAAAGCCCCATAGAAAGCGCCTGCTCCATATCACTTGGGCAAGCACAGCCGGGTATCACCGGGATATCATGACTTAAGCACCATTCCACAACTTTTGGGTTAAAGCCGGGGCTTACTATAAATTTGGCTCCTGCGCCAACCGCCCTTTTGGCCTGTTCTGTAGTAAGGACTGTCCCTGCTCCGGCCAGCATTTCCGGAAACCTGCCCGTTATCCTATAGATTGATTCTTCTGCCGCATCCGTGCGGAACGTCACCTCCGCACAAGGCAGCCCGCCGTTTATCAATGCGCCCGCTAACGGTTCCGCATCCTCCGCCTTTTCAATTGCGATAACAGGAACAATGCCTATGTGGGAAAATTCCTCTAATACCTTATCCATTCTGTTCTCCTTTTACTTGTTATGGAATTAATATTTTCCAATATTAGCAAATTTTATACAGATATGGAGCATTAGGATTTTGGCACTTAATCAGCCTCCGCTCTTTATACCAAAAAGCGGCATCCCCTCTTCCAAAGTTTTGCCGCTCTTTCGTACCCCCTCTATCAAACTCCCGTCACATGATATTTCCCCAGAAACTCCCTTGTCCTCTGGTTTTCTGAAGCAAACAGCCCTTCCGGCGTCGTCTCCTCCACAATCACGCCCTGATCCATGAAAATCATACGATCCGACACATCCCTTGCAAAATGCATCTCATGTGTCACAATCACCATCGTCATCTTTTCTTTGGCAAGCTGCGTAATAACCTTTAAAATCTCCCCCGTCAGCTCCGGATCAAGCGCCGAAGTCGGCTCGTCAAAAAATAAAATTTTGGGCTTCATCGCCAGTGCCCTTGCAATCGACACCCGCTGCTGCTGCCCGCCGGAAAGCTGGCAGGGATAATAACTGGCACGATCCTTAAGCCCCATTTTAGAGAGCAGCTCTTCCGTCTCCCCGCGCACCTCCTCCTTGTCCCGCTTTTGTACATGAACAGGCGCATCCATAACATTTTTCAGCACCGAATAATGCGGAAACAGGTTAAAATTCTGAAAGACAAGCCCGAACTGGCGGCTGATTTTCTTCAAATCCGCGCCCGGCGCATAAACCGCCCTGCCGTGTTCGCTTTTAGCCGCTGCCTCGCCCACATAATACAAATCCCCGTCGTCCATCGTCTCAAGCAGCGTTGCACAGCGCAGAAGCGTAGACTTCCCGGAGCCAGAAGGCCCTATAATAGATACCACTTCGCCTTCCTTCACCGAAAAGCTGATGTTTTTTAAAACAGTATTGTCATCAAAACTTTTTTTCACATGGTTCATTTCCAGTAAATTCATCCGGGCAGCCTCCTAACTGTAATAACCAAGCTTCTTTTCCCAAAGCTCCATAACCGCGGCGACAACAAAGTTAAACACATAATAAAAAATACCTGCCGCAATCAAAGGAACCATACTCTTCTGGGACGCCGCGATCGCCTTTGCCGTCGTAAACATCTCGACATAAGCAATGGAAAATGCCAGCGACGTATCCTTAACCAGCGTAATGACCTCATTGGTCACAGACGGCAGAATACGCTTAATCACCTGCGGGAATATAATCTTAAAAAATGTCTGTCCTTTCGTATAGCCCAAAACCTTTGCCGCTTCATACTGCCCCTTCGGCATGGATTCAATCCCGCCGCGGTATATTTCCGCAAAATAAGCGGCGTAATTAATGGCAAACGCAATAATCACCGCATAGGCGCGGTACGAAGACGTAATGCCGATTTTAAAGATATAATACGGCCCGAAATATACGACTAAAAGCTGCAGCATCAGCGGCGTGCCGCGCATAACCGATATGTAAATTTTGGCAATGCCGCGCAGCAAAATATTATTAGACATTCTGCCAAAAGATACCAAAAGCCCCAGCGGCAGGGAAAATAACAGCGTCAGTACAAAAATCTGAACCGTTATAAACATCCCTTCCGCAAGCTGCCCCATCATAACCTGTAAACTCATTTTAACCTCCGGCTCAGAGCATGTTCCAAAAATACACCCCCGCAGAGGGCGGGAATGATTTTAGGACACGCCCCCGGCATCTTATTCTGCCGCTGCTTCTGTATTCTCCGGACTCACGCTCTCCTTCTCTGTGTCCGCTACATCTGCGCCCTTTAATGTGCAGACGTCATACCCAAAGTACTTGTCCGAAATCTGTGCGAACGTACCATCGTCTACCATTTCCATCAACGTAGCCTGCACCTCGTCGCGAAGCGCTTCGTTTCCCTTTAAAAATCCTACGGCATATTGTTCAGAAGAAATCACTTCGTCTAAAATAACAAATTCATCCTCCCTGCCCTCTAACTGGAAGTTTGCCACGCCGATATCAATTGCAATCGCGTCTACCGCGCCGGATTCAAGATCCATAAACGCCGTATTGTATTCGGCCACCTGTAAGAAATCACCGAAAGAAGACAGAAGCTCCGTGTGATCCTCGTCCTCCAATGCGGACTGCGCGGAAGATTCCTTCTGCACCTCTACAATCTTGCCCGCCAAATCGGAAAGCGCGTTGATTCCGGAATCCTTCTTCGTAATAACCACCTGCGTGTTGTCCATATAAGAATCGCTCCAGGTATACTGATCCTCTCGCCCGTTCATCGTAAATCCGTTCCAGATACAGTCAATCGTGCCAGATTCCAGTTCCATATCCTTCGCATCCCAGTCAATCGGCTGCAGCTTGATTTCTTTGCCCATACGCTTTGCGCACTCTGTCGCCATCTCAATATCAAAGCCCGTAAATTCGCCGTCGTCACCGACATAACCAAACGGCGGAAAATCCTGATCAAAGCCTACGGTAAACGTTTCGCCGCCCACAGAGCCGCTTTCGTCAGCCGCCTGCGTATCCTCATCCCCGGCAACCGCTTCACTGTCCGCCCCGCTGCCCGTTGTTTCATCCCCGCTGCCGGATGACGCCGGGGCATCGGCATCGGCGCCCCCATTCCCGCATGCCGTAAGGGAAACTGCCATTCCTGCCACCAAAAGCGCTGCAACTAATTTTTTCATATGAATCCTCCTCGTTTGCTTTCGTAGTAATCTGCTACCACGTTACCATGTTAAAATACTCATATAGGCTAACACAGGTAGGCAGGATTGTCAAGCAGGCAGGATCCCATCATTTATAAAAATCTTATCGCAAAACTTTTATCTTATAGCCATGCGCTCCTGACTACATTATTGGATACCTGCCAGCTAAAAATTACTTCCATATGAAAAAACAAGAAAATCCTACAGGATACCCCTATACCTATCCGGCGTAAACAAGAAATCCCCTATAGGCCAGCCAAAACCGTAGTTAGGCAGAGGGCAGGGTGTGCGTCTGCCTGACGGCCCCTTTGCCATCCACTCCCAAAAATTCACCTAGAGCATGTTTAAAAATCCTCCTTAATCACCAGCACATCCCCCTCCCTAAGCTCCGTCCCCCCATTCGGAATCACCACATCCTCACCGCGCTGTACCATCACCACCAGCCGCCCCGTCTCCAAGCTTATGTCCGAAAGCCGTTTACCAATCCATGCATTTCCTTCCTCCAGCAAAAGCTCCGAAAGCTCCACATCCTTCGCAACGCGGTTCGCACGCGCGCTAAGCACCATCTTATCGCCTTCCAAAAGCACGGTACTGCCATCCGGCGTAATCATCTCGCTAGTATCCCTGCGGCGCACCTGTACCAACAGCGTTTCCGGCGGCAGCAAAATATCCTTAACCATGCTCCCCGCCCACGGATGGTTCTTTTTAACCCGAAACTCAATAAACTGCACCGGGACTTCCTCTGTATAATCGGAAAACGTTTTTAATACATCTTCCTTATCGTCTATCATATCCAGCTTTTTTGCAACAAACGGCAAAAGCGTCCCCTGGATCAATATGGAAAACAACACAATAAAAAATACAATATGGAACACGTCATGGCTGATTTTCGCCGGGCTTGTAACAGCCATAATCGCAAATACAATAGACGCTGCCCCACGGAGCCCTGCCGCGGACACAAATATCAGCTGGTTTTTCCTGCTCCCAAACGGGCCAAGTACAGCCCAGACTGCAAATGGCCTCGCCGCAAACGTAACAAACAGCGCAATTGCAAGCCCAACACCAACTACCTTTGCAAACTGGGACGGAAACGACAAAAGGCCTAATAGGAAAAATAAAAGCATCTGCATCAACCCTGTTACCCCGTCAAAAAAATGAACCAGCGTTTTTTTTGCCTTGAGTTTGCAGTTGCCCAGTAAAATCCCAAATATATACGCCGACAGATACCCATTGCCGCCCACCGACGCCGGGACAGCATAAGAAAATAAGACCATCCCAAATACAAAAATTGTATCAAACCCCTCCGTAGTAAATGAAAAACGCTTTAGGATATATTTTGTAATATATGCGGACACTACCCCGCACGAAAGCCCAAAGGCCACTTGCATAGTCATAGACACCAAAATACTGCCTATGCGTATGCCGCCGCCTCCCATTGCAGTTAACACAACTGTTGTAAGCATATAAGAACAGGGATCGTTGCTGCCGCTCTCGACCTCTAAGAGGGAAGCTGTCCGGTACTTTAAGTTAAGGCGTTTGGAACGCAAAATGGAAAACACAGAAGCCGCGTCTGTAGAACTAATCAGGGAACCAATTAAAAAGCTCTCCGCCAGCCCTATATTAAGCACGACATAGCAAAATAGCCCTGTAACCCCAGCCGTGAGCACAACGCCAAGGGTCGAAAGCAGCGCCGCACGCCCCATTACAGGCTTTGCCGCACTCCACTTTGTCCCAAACCCGCCATAAAACATAATAAAAATGAGCGCCACGGAACAAATCTGCCCTGCCACATCAAAGTTGTCAAATGGAATCCGTATGGCTCCGTCTGAGCCAAAAAACATTCCCAATAACAAAAACGCCAGCAGCATGGGGATGCCAAACCTGCTTGAAATCCGGTTGCAGATTACACACGCAAAGATGACGACTGCCACCAGGAGTATCATGATATTCATGTACCACCATCCTTTTTGCATTCGCTGCCTATCAGCTTTAACAAATACCGCTTGTGGTATTTTATTCCGACATACCGCATGACTTTATGATAACAAACCGGATTTGCCATACCTCCAAGGATTCCGGCAACTGGAATACCCTGGATAAATTTTAAAAACATCATATCAGCTGCAAATGCTTCGGCTGTTTTCTGCACCTGCCCCTCAAACTGCTCTTTGGACACAGATTGCAAACCGCCTTCTTGCAGGTAACAATCTAGCTTTTGATTTAACCCTTCAAATTCTTCCCCTTTTGCCATAGCTGCTTCCATCATTTTTAATATGAGGTATTTTTCCGTTAGATGCTCATAATTTACTCCATAATTTAGCGCTGACTGGTAAATGCCCTTTAAGAGCACACCCACAAATAACACAATATCTGGAACCCCAATCCCAAATATACCAAGCCCGACGCCTTCGGCAGTAGCTGCCGCCAAATTCATTAGGTCTGATTTAGCGGCTTCTTTGCGTATCTGGCGGATTTCCTTACGCCCGCCTTTTAGCTGGATGGCATAGTCGCGGATGATATAGTCCTGTTCCATTTCTTTTTTGTCGTATGTTTTTTCAATGATACCAGTGCCTTTCTCAAATATGAGGGCAAACGCTTTGCCAAAGGCAGTGTTTAAAGCTTTTTTCGCTTTTGGGGGGATTTTTTGTTCCAATCCGGATTTCCATGTAGGCGTAATGCTTCGGACAGCTGATTTTTTGATGTTTTCTTCTGCTTTTTGAACCTTTACTAGTTCTTTTCTAAGAAAGGTATCCCGTTTGTTTTTCAAATCATTCACCTCGCCTAAAAAGCGGCGGAGATGAAACCCAATCCGTTTCATCTCCGCTGCCTGTTTTGCCTTATTTCTTAACAGTTGCTTTTTTCGGAAGCCCCGCTTTTTTCAAAGCGTTTTTATATTTTTTAAGTTTTTTGGCAGGTACTGTTACCTTCGCTTTTGTATTGATCTTGTTAAATGCTTTTGTTCCAAACGAGGTGATCTTGGATGCCTTTTTCATATTGATATCCTTTAGTCTGCCACATCCAGAAAATGCCTGTTTGCCAATTTTTTTAACGTTACTTCCAATCGTTACTTTCCTCAGCTTACTGCAGTTTTTAAATGCACTATTGCTTATCTGTACTACTTTGTAAGACACGCCCTTATACGTCACAGCCGCCGGAATTACCGCAGAAGTTATAGATTTCTTTACCGGCCCGGTTACTGTAACTGTTTTTGCCGAAGCGCTTACTACTTTGTACTTTAAGGACTTAGTTTTAAAGCTCTTTACTTCTGGCTGTACGGGCTGCGGATCCTTATTGTCCCCCTCATTGGCCGGGGGATTTGTTGATGGCGGGTTCGTCCCTGGAGGATTGGGGGTGTTCAGCAGTTTGTCTAGCTCTTCCTGCTTATCCTTTGCTTTCTGCTCATAGCCTGTCTGCTCGGCCTTCTTATCCTGTGCCAGTTTTTGCTGTGCGTCTGCTTCCTGCAGTTTGTTTATAGCCTCTGCTTCTTTCTTTGCAGCCTCGTCAGCAAGATCCTCTGCCTTATATTTCCTGGCCTGTGCCCTTGCAACTTTCGCGCTGCATACTGCACTAACCGCCTTTTTCTCCGACATATCCGACTCTGCACTGGCACGTTTTGCATATAATTTATAAAGCTCTACTTCAGCAACGAGCTTATCCTGCACATTTGCCGCTGCATTTACTTTGGTTTCTGCTGCTGTTATCTGTGCAGCAATACTGTTTAAAGCTTCCTGGGCTTGTGCCACTTTTGCGTCCGCCGCGTCTAACTGCTTTTGTGCCGCCTGTATATTCGATTCTAATACATCGCCTGCATTTTTTAGGGTAATGATTTCATAAATAGTGGGGACAACGCCATCCCATTCCAATTTAATGTCGTAAACATTTTCCAAATCCGCTGTATAGAAAGCCGTATAGCTGCGATCTAACGTCCCCAGCTCTTCCCATGTATCTGCCCCAGTACGGACAGATACTGTAGCATTGCAAATGCTTGCGCCGCTCTGGAGAATATTAATCCTGCCAACACCCCTCTCTTCCGAAAGGTGATAAACTACGCTTCCTTTTGTTACACCTTCTGGTTTAAACGCCGTCGTAAAATCATTATCGTTAAGGTGCTGCATTACAATACCCTTTTGCAGCTCAAAATCCATATCAAATGTAGGATCGTTGATTGACGGGATAAATTCACCATCATTAATCTCTATTTCATATAATTCTGCCCAACGCCCTCCATTCGCCGCCGTAAAATACAGGCGCAGATACCTGGCCCTCACAGGGGTTATGTTTTTGGCCTCGCGGTATGCATATGCAACCTCTACTGCCCCTTCCCCAGGTGTCCATCCATTTTCTTCCGGGCTTATTGAAAACGATGCACTGCTGGAATCCCCATCAATCACTAAAATATCCTGCCAGTCGGCATCGTCTCCGGAAGTAAGGGATGCCTGGAACTTAGCGGCACGCGGATAATCATATGTACCTACTTTCGTCCATACTTTCAGGGAACGGATATCTATCTCCTGACCCAAATCGTATGTCACATAAGATCCTGCTGCCGGCGTATTAGTATATTTTGCTGCTGTATTAAGATCGCCATCCACCCAGTTCCTCGTTGTTCCTATGCTTCTCGCGTCCTCGGATGAGCTTCCAATCGAGATATTGCTATCCATAAAATCAATGGGCCAAATTTCCTTGGATGAAACTACAAAAGTATCCAGGTTAAAATTAACTGCCTGCCCGCCCTTATTCATCAGGCGGATATAACGCGCAGATCCATTCTTACTTGCCGTCCATTCTTTTGCGTTGACTGACTTTTCCAACACAAGCCCCTCTATACCGGTGCCTGTTACCGTAATATCTGTAATTTCATGGATCCGGTCAAGCTTCAGCCCGACAAATCCGCCTGCAGGCAATGACGCGCCCTCTTTGGCCAGTAATGCAAAAGAGTCCTCTCCCATATTGGCTTCCCAGCTCTCGTCATCAGTATTGGTATAAACTGGCCCATTATTGCCTCCAACATAAGAATACGCTGCAAACTCGCTGAACTGAACCCATTTATTAATATCAACATCGTTTACCAGCCTGATATACCGGGCCAAAGCACCGCGCAAATCTGCTACATAAGTATCCATGTCAGAGCCCGAACCTGTATAGGAGTCTAAAGCTGTCCAGTTCTCCCCATCCTGTGAATACTCTAAATGGTAACGGGTCCATTTATCGCCACTTCCAGGAGAACCTACCAGGGCACGTACATTGCCCACTGTTTTGGCCTCCCCCAAATCAAGCTGGATATAATCCCCCGCCAGGGATACATCTCTTACAGTTGTTGACGGGTTAAACCATGTATAGGTGGAGTCATTTCCGTCTGTTACATTCCCTACATCGCCTTCATGAATTGTCCATCCTTCTGTATAAGAAAGCTCCGCCCTGTACTTCGTAGGGGGCACTGTATCGTCATCATCCGGACTTACAATCTGCTTTACCGCATCTGAAACATATTCCATCAGCTGCTCTGTAAATGGCTGGATATATTTCCTTCCGCCCTGTCCAGTTACAATAATATCTACATAAGTAAAGCTATAGGTCTTCGACGTTTCGTAGCATGCCTGCGCCGCTGAAAACCCATCGTAAACAGCTGATTTGTCATCGTTAAGAATAGACTCTAACGCATCCAGCAAATAAAGATCAGCCTGGGTTACATCACGCAGGTTGCCCGCATATGGTGTAAGCTGTGCTGCCATACGCCTGTTGGTACCTTCCTGCATATAAAAATTTATGGCGTCATTTATCGTCCCAAAAATGGCCTTCATTTCTTCTACATCGCTTAACTGGACATTACCCGCCGTAAGCTTTGACCTAAATGCAGCCAGCTTGTCTTTAATTTCAACGGATTCGTCGAATTCACCCTGTTTTCCTGCCTGTCCAGGACTCTGGGTAATCATGTGCTTAGCAATTTCACGCAGTGCATCTGATGACTCTGAACTGATCGGCGTCATATGATCGATATATTTAAACGCGTCATCCCATGCCTGATCGCCTTCGTCTGTATCCTTCCATATCTTCCAGCAAAAATCAGATGCCGTAAAAATCGCTACCTTTGACGGTTCAGAATCCTGCATCGGGTTTAAAATAACCCCCTGGTATTTGCTGCCGTCTAAATTGGTCCGCAAAATATTGTTATGGCCGCCCATAACAAGGCTGTCCTTTGTATTATCATTACACGGCCAGTTTACCCAGAGGTACGGATAACGCCCCGGCTCCTTCTTTTCTGCCAGTTTGTTATAGAACCTGTCCGCAAACGCAGTAGTAACATCTCCCCAGATCTTTCCCCCTGTCATTACAATACGCACATTATCCCCTGTACCCTCGTGCAATTTCTGGATTTTCTGTACATCACTGTCATTGCCTGACATACTGTTTGCATATGCCATCCATCCAGGGCAAAACAGAAGGTCTGTTTTCAAGTCCGGATACTTTGTTTCCTTCAATTCCACCAGCCATTCCGTTACATCATTTAAAAGCATTACAAGCGTATCTGCGGACCATCTGCCGCCATCCGATGCATCATCCTCTAAAATTGCAATCTGCCTAACCCCTGCTTCTATTACCTGGCCAAACTTTGCCTTAAGGTCTTCCAGATCCTTATCATATGTATTCGCTGTTAAAGGCCTGGAGCTTTTAAAAGGATGAAGGGCATATACATAAAAGCATTTACTCTCATTCCCAGCCTTTGCCAATTCCCTGACGTGGTTTAACGTATTCTTATCTGCATCCGTATCCGGATACAAATCACGCCATTGTTCGGCATGGTATGGATCATCCTTTGGCGCAAACACATATTGGTTCATTTTAATTTCGCCGCCAAATTTCATCAAATCCACACGATCTTCATGTGACCATGGGTTTCCGTAATATCCCTCAATAAAACCGCGGTATTCTATTTCTGCGTAATCCTGGATTTGCAAATTGCGGACGCTCTTCCCGTTTAGCTGCTCAAAAATACGTTTTAAAGTCGTCACACCATAATAAGCTGCATCAGTATTCTTCCCCAGGATCACGATATTGCTCCCGTCAATCCACAGCATGTAAGCGTCAAACTTGGCAAAAACCTCCTCGTCTGCACCATGGAGCATACCGAATTTATCTGCCGCATCACCCGAACCATACACGCCTACCGTAAGCTTCGTATTCGCCGCCCCAGACGACACCTTTGTAAGCCCCAGAACTGCAAGCGTGTCATCAATCTTCTTTTGTGTATAAGAATCTATTGCGCTTCCGGCCGTAACCGTCACCTTATCGGTTAACACCAGATTACCTGTCCCATACTCGATACTCTGCGGCGTTGGGTAAATTTCATATTCGCCGTCCCCCTCTTTTACCCCTGCATACACTGGCAAACAAAACGCCAGAACCAATGTAAATATGGCAGCCATATGAATCCCCAGCCTCCATTTTACTCTTCCTTTTTTCATGTTTTTCCTCCTTTTTTATTTTACAAATGCACTTTTTGCCTGCCAGCAGGCAGTTTATGCCATCAAATCCCGCAGGCAGTTTATAGTTATAACTATAACAATTTTCAGTAGTGAAGTCAATCACTTACTTTATACCACTATATCTGCAAAAGCCCATCCCATAAACAATGGCCAAACCTATAAAATCCACACAAACAGCAGTCAAAGCTGCCTTCTCTCGGCGGCAAACGCATATGGCCGCCTGGCCACAATAAGCCAGGCGGCCTGCCTGCAAAATACCTTCGTGACAGCTGGCTATTTGAGGAAATCCATAAGGGTTCCAAATGTATAGCCCATACCTTCCCATTTTGTCAGCAGCTCATCCAGTATCTGCCCGTTTGTGGATGACGTACTGTGTAATAGTACAACTGCCCCTGGATGGATCCGCGGCAAAAGTTTGGCATATGCCTCCTCCGGCGTCGGCTGTTTATCCTCATACCAGTCAACATATGCAAGGCTCCAGAAAAATGTATGGTAGCCCAGTTCTTTTGCCATTTTTAAATTTTGTAGATTAAATTTTCCCTGTGGCGGACGGTAGAGCTTAACCATTTTCTCTCCAGTAATTTCCTCGTACAGTTTCTCCACATCGCCAATTTCCTTGCCAAATGACTCCAAATCGCCAATTTTAGACATATCCGGATGGTGATAGGTATGGTTGCCAACCAGATGCCCCTCTTTTGCCATCCGTTTTACGATTTGTGGGGCGGTTTCTAAGAAATTGCCTACCACAAAAAAGGTTCCTGTTGCATTGTGCTTTTTTAATGCATCCATAATTTTTTCCGTATTGCCGTTTTCATATCCACAGTCAAATGTCAGGTAAATAACCTTTTTTTGCGTATCCCCCACATAAAATGCATCTTCCTTTGCCAGCTCCTCTGCGCTTACATTCCCTGTCGGGACGGTTCCCTCTTCTAAAAAACCCAGCCCCCAGTTATCTGTTTCACCCCGCAGTGCATGGAAGCCGCCAAACACCTCTACAAGCCTCGCGGCGCCCGCCCCGGCGCCATACATCATCAGAAAAAGTAAAAGCAACAATAGTGTTTTTTTGTATTTCATATGCACCCATAAAAAATCTTTACTTTATTTTATGAGGCATTTTTTGTTTCATTCTACTTTTGTGAACTTTGCCTACTTCCCATTCCAGCAATATGTACACAATTTACATTTGTCAATCCCCACTGCATCCAGCATATCGTCCAGACGGTTATACCGAAGCGTTGTAAAATTTAGCTCCTTACAGATTTCATCCACCATCCTGCTGTATTTTTCTGATTCTGGATCAGTGTATTCTTCCAAAACCTCATCTGTCACTTCCCCATCCTCAAGCTTGTCAATCACCCTGCGTGTAATCAAATCCATTTCCGATGAAGAGCGTGAAAAATTCAGGTACTTGCACCCATATAAAAGAGGAGGGCATGCCGGGCGGATATGCACCTCTTTAGCCCCGCTCTGATATAAAAATTCTGTAGTTTCCCGAAGCTGCGTACCCCTGACAATAGAATCATCAATTAAAAGCAGGCTTTTACCGCAAATTAATTCTTCCACTGCCAAAAGCTTCATACGGGCAATTAAATTCCGCTGGCTTTGTATCGTAGGCATAAACGAACGCGGCCAGGTCGGCGTATATTTGATAAACGGCCGCGAAAATGGGATACCAGACTCATTCGCATACCCAATAGCGTGTGCAATTCCGGAATCTGGAACCCCTGCCACAATATCCGGATGTACATTATCCCGTTTAGCCATTTTCCGCCCGCAGGCATAACGCATCTCTTCCACCCCGACCCCTTCGTATGAACTGGATGGGTACCCATAATATACCCACAAGAATGTGCAGATTTTCATATCATCCCCAGGGCTTACCAAAGTAGCGCACCCTTCATCTGTCACTGCCACAACTTCCCCTGGCCCCAGCTCTTTATAATCCGAATACCCCAGGTTCTTGTATGCAAAATTTTCAAACGAGACACAAAAAGCCCCTTCCTTCTTGCCTACGACTACCGGCGTACGCCCATGTAAGTCCCTGGCCGCATAAATCCCTTTTTCATTCATCAGAAGTAAAGATACTGAACCGTCTACCATTTCAAGGGCATAACGGATACCGTCAATCAGGTTCTCCTTTTGGTTAATTAAGGCTGCAAGCAATTCCGTAGCATTAATATCACCGCCGCTCATTTCCAGGAAATGAGAATGTTCGTTTTCAAACAGCATTTTAGAAAGCTCGTCCATATTGTTGATTTTGCACACCGATGTAATAGCAAATGTACCATGGTGGGAGCGGATCAAAAGCGGCTGCGGCTCATAATCGGAAATGCAGCCAATACCTAAGCGCCCCGACATTTCCTGCATGTCTTTATCAAACTTAGTACGGAACGGGGCATTTTCAATATTGTGGATGGAGCGGTCATAACCGCCTTTACCATACACTACCATTCCACCGCGCCTGGTTCCTAAATGGGAATGATAATCAATCCCAAAAAACAAATCAAATACACAATCCTCTTTGGATGCAACACCAAAAAATCCACCCATATTTACTCCTTTATTCCTTCCTGAAAAATTTAAACTTCATTGCTTCCTATATTATGATAAACTTAACTGAAGAAAATGTAAACCTATTCAAAAATATTTTTATTTGACAAACATCCGCCCACGACATAAAACTAAAACCTTTCCCACAAAAAATAACACCTCCAAAATTACTATTTGAAGGTGCTTTCCCGTTATTATTCTGCATGTATCGCATTAACCGGGCACCCGGTAATGCAAGTCTCTACAGAATCCTTGTTTTCTTCCGTTGTATCTGCAATACTCAAGGCTTTACCATCATCATCAATTACAAATACCGCAGGCTCGGTCGCAGCGCATAAGCCGCAACCAATACAAGTGTCTTTGTCTACCACTGCACGCATATTCTGCTCCTCCTTTATATTAGTCCCTCTTAAGTATTGCACTAATCAGGACAATTTATTCCAGTATTTTCTATAATAATTCCAAAATGCAATTCAAGGTTCTCTTCGTTTGATATATACATCATCAACCTTGAACAAAACCTTGACTGCTACTGGCTTTATCCGTCCGTCCACAATGAAGAAAAATACGGGCGTTATCTGGTTGATGAACTGAAAGAACCGGAATTGCCCGAAATGTCGCCATATATATCACCTCTTTTTAAGCATACCATACTAATGTGGAATGGGTGTGAAATTGCTTTATTTCTTTTTGGCATATTGGAGTTCTTTCTACGGGCATCGGCGGGTTTATCCGTTCCTCTTAATATTAACTATACTCGTTTATGTTTCACACGCTCTCAATACGGTTTTCCTTGCATAGTCGCTACACCCAATGAAGCGAACATTCCATTTTTCTGCGGCTTCCTGTGCTGTCATATATTCAAACATATCTGAACTCCTATTGCATATTTTCAGGAGTACATTCGCCGCGTTCTTTCAGTGCTGCTATTACTTTCTGCTTGATTTCTTCCTGCACGGCATCCGGCATTGCTGTTATATAGTGTGGCGGCAGCTTTGAAACTCCTGTGATTACCCCCTTTTCGTATCCGTAAGTCTTTTCAAAGTCATTTAGAAATTTCTCTTTTGCCAATACTGCTTTTACCTTATTTTCTTTACTGGCTAATTCCACCAGTCCGTCCAAGAACTCATTCAGCTCTCTTCTTGTAAAGCCCATCTGTTAATCCTCCTTCTCAAAATAAAAAGGCAGGACCAGATCCGCAATACATTTGTGAGCTATTTGATTAGCAAAACAGCGCTGCCTTCCACCAATATCCTGCTTCGTTGCAATTTTGAGAAAGGACTAAATCATCTCAACCCTTGGTTTTGGGTTGATAAGGAAGTATTCACAATAACTTATCATTAACGCTGACAAACAGGAGTGTAAGAAATAAACAGGCATTTTCGCCTATATCTTAAGGTCTGCTTTCACCGCATTGATCAGTGCGGCATGCGTGGTGTCTTTTTCAGATAACGCCTTCATGATCCGCCCGTCTATGGTGCCTTCCGTGATGATGTGTTGCACCACCACGGTTTCCGATTCCTGCCCCTGCCGCCACAGCCTCGCCACCGTCTGCTGGTATAGTTCCAGCGACCAGGTAAGGCCGAACCACACAAGGGTATTCCCTCCGCTCTGGAGGTTTGGTTGGGAACGCTAGGCATACCTGCCCTATGTTATCCTCCGTGGCTTATTGGGATATGCAGTCATTGGAGTTTTTCGTTTTACATCATAGTATCATCACGTAAAGTCTCCGCCAGGCTGACCTTTAGTATCTTTTTCCCTCCGAGGTAATATGCCAATGCTACAAATGCAAAGACGGCTGAAACAAACGCCAGAATCGGCGCTATCGGAGCCACTTTAATAAATTCCATAGGATCTAAATAGCTTGCCCTTATCATGAATGCCACAGCCACTATTGTCAGTGCCGATGTGGCAAGCAACGGACGTCCGGCAATCATCAAAGCCTCTATGAAGAACATCTTCCGTATCCCTTCTGGTGTAAGCCCAACAGACATATACCGGGCAAATTCCCGTTTCCTTTGACGCAGGAAACCAAGGGTATGAGAAAACACATGGGCAATCCCAATGATTGCAAGCAGGACGCAAAACGCACCTAATATCAGTTCATACCCCTGTATCATTTTATCGTTGTCAACTTTTTCCTGAATACGATTCTCACTCTCTATTTCATATTCCAATCCGATTATCTGCGTTATTTCATTTTCCAGCGCATTCAATATATCCACTTCTGTCCTGTCATTTGCCAACACCCGGACATAAGTATCCTGCTCCGCTCCGCCTATCTGCCCTCCGATTTCTTTCCACAAGGACAAAGGCATAAATTGTACCAGAGGGCAGTCGAATTTCCCGTATTCTTCCCGCAGGAGCGGATATTCCTTTGTACAGGCCAGCACCGGGATCTCTACCGTGTTTTCGTCTCCTTTTTCAGCAGCGTTATTCAAAACAACTGCTTCCATATCTTCGTTTACATAAGGAATGTATTCCGGATAACGAAAATTACTGTTAACGCTGTCCCATAACCGATTTAAGACGATTGTCCCATCCATCCGGGAAGCTATTCCTATCTGTCCGCAGAATTCGCCAAAACTCTCATCATCTAATATAAAGATGGGAGCCTTTATCTGAAATAAGCCCTTACCATAAAATGCTGCATCTCCCAAAAACACTTCCAAACCACCCAATGCCAGCAGTTCCTTACTTTGTGCATCCTGCGGCAAAATACATACTGCCTCTGCCTTTTGGTAAACAACACTGCTGTCCGCTTTAGGCATTCCCTGAAGTTCATTGATCAGCCCAAAATCCTCTATATGAGTATCCTTCACAGTTACCATGACATCCCATGCATCCTGATATTTTTCAAAATAGGTATGGTTTGTGCTGATACCGGAAAGCGTCCAAAAGCACTGCATTATCATAAAACCCAGAAAGGCGAGCATGAACGACAAAGATGTGGTACGCAGAGCCTTTTTCTGAGCCTTTAATGCATTTCCGGCCATTTCCCCCTCCACTCCGAACAGCGCAGACAAAACGGGAGAATGCTTTTTCTTTTTTAGCTGCAATTCATCCGTTCCACGGATTGATTCAAGCGGAGTCAGCCTGCTCAGCTTTCTCGCCGGAAGCCATGCAGAAACAAGCACTGTAAGAATAGATAAAAAAAGGACAAGGATCAGAATAACAGGATGGCAGTGAAAGGATGCCTGCCTTCCTCCCGCAAAATTCGCCGCGAAAGCGTTCATTCCCCAAACCGTGCCAAAGCTGAAAATAATTCCTAACAAGATCCCTGCCATAATCGGTACAATAGACAGAAAGAGCGCCTCCTGTACCAGACATATCCGGATCTGCCCCGGCGTAGCCCCGATGCTTGAAAAAATCCCAAACTGATGAACCCTGCTGTTCATAGATGCAGCAAATGAATTATGGATTACCAGTATCAAAGAAAAACACACAATCATCACTATTGCCAGATACGCCGGCATCAGAAGTCTCGGCATATTATCGACCGGAATACGGACAAAATACAAGGATAAAAGCTGATAATTATAATTAGCCGCATCTTCTGCCAGTCCCAGAATATTTACGAGGGCGGACATATCCTGATAGACTGTCCTTTTGTTATAAAAATACACATCTACCACCGTTCCCTGTTCCCCGGACAGTTCCTCATTGACTACCGCCTTTTCTACATTGGCAAAATTATTGATAGCTGCCAGTTCGTCTCCGCTGATTTCCCCGGTAATACGGCCATGCCAACTGCCATCCTCCAATTTTGTCCCTTCAATGTTGTCTAGCCAGAAATTATAAAACAGACAACAGAGAAAAGAGAGAAACAAAGCGGCTATGAAAGATGCTGCTATAATAGATATACCGGATGCCCGGTTATTTTTTATATAATCAATTGAATAATTTTTCCACATACTGCCAATCGTTGTCATGTTTTTATGACAACGATTTACCCCCCTTCTTCTCATCGCTGATAATCTGCCCATCTTCAATGGTTACAATGCGGTCTGCCTCCAGCGCAATCTTTTCGTCATGAGTGATCAGCAAAATGGTCTGCTTCAGATTACGGTTCGATAATTTCAGCATATCAATGATCTCTCTTGAATTTTTCTGATCTAGATTTCCGGTGGGTTCATCTGCCAGGAGAAGAGCTGGGCGGTATATCAAAGACCGGGCAATCGCAGCCCGCTGCTGCTGGCCTCCTGATAACTGGTTGGGGAGCGATTCCAGTTTATCAGCGATGCCCAAAGAGCTGACTACCTGTCCAAAATATTCCTGGTTCGGTTTTTTCTTATCCAATAACAGCGGCATAAGGATATTTTTCCGAATAGTAAGTGTCGGTATCAGATTATAAAACTGATAAACCAGCCCTACTTTCCTACGCCTGAAAATAGCTGCCCCGGTTTGATTCAGAGTAGAAATATCGGTTCCTTCAATGATGACCTTTCCCTCAGTAGGCTTATCCACAGAACCAAGGATGTGCAGCAATGTGGATTTTCCAGATCCTGAAGCCCCTACGATTGCCACAAACTCCCCTTTTTCCACTGACAGATCTACTTTTTGCAGAGCCGCAACCCTGTTGTTTCCAGCGCCGTATACCTTTTTAATCCCTTCGCATCTTAAAATCTCCATGCCTTCATTTCCTCCTGTCATGAATTGTACATTGCTTATAATTTTATTATAGCAAAGTTAAATGACAACTCAGTGACTGTAAAAACGGATTTCAAAACACGCCCCGGCATTTATTAGGTTTCGTGCTGTAATGGTTCCATTCTGCTCCTCTATGATCGCTTTGGAAAGCGCCAGGCCAATCCCTATGCCATCCCCTTTCATCTTCCGCCCCCGATAAAACCGTTCAAAAAGGTGTGGAATGTCCTCTTTTGCAAATCCGTCTCCTGTATCCCAAATCCTTATCTGTGTATAAAGCGGATTCTGTTCATAGGAACAGTGGACAGTTCCTCCCGACGGCGTATGTTCCATGCAGTCTTTCAGAATATTCATAATTGCCTCCATTGTCCACTCCATGTCCGCACGAATCAGCATTTCACCCGACTCTGGTATATCGACAAAGACATCTGCCCTTAAAAACATCTGCTGCAGATTGTCGGCCGCAAGCATAAGAATTGTGAAGACATCAACATCTTCCCTCTTCAGGGACAAAGTCCCCGCATCAATACGTGACAGCAGTAATAACGCATCTTCAAAATGTGTCATATGGGAAATCTGCCTACGCATCTGTTCCAAATGGATTGGAGACGGATTGTCCTGCATCATCTGCACAGACAGGGAAATAGAAGTAACGGGTGTTTTGATCTGATGGGCGATATTATAAAGATTATCTGCAAAATTATTTTTAGCCTGAACTGCCGCATCCCTCGTCTGGTGCAATTCAGTCACTGTCTTATAGATTTCATCCTGCAATTTAGAAAAGTCGTCTTCGCCGGTCTGAAGAAGAGCGCCGCAATATCCCATATTTACCTTTTCCAGATATTCCGTCAGCATTTTTATGCGTACAATCTGTTTTTGCCGCCAGAACAAACATGTAATAAAAAATAACAATACCCCTGCAAGAAAGCCCAAAACCAGAAAAAATGTACGATGCATTCCGGATGGGCCCCAAAGTCCTGACGGTCTGTATCCATATATTAAAATAATATTTTCTTCCGGCAAAACAGACGATCCATATTTATATTCTTTAATAGCCTCCAGTACTGTCTGCTCTGTCTCCGGCTGCTTTTCTATAATTTTCTGGCAGATCCCGCCTAATGCCTGTATATGAGCATGACTATAATAATCTGCCAAAAGCATGGAAGTGGCTGAAACTGCAATCAGGCTTACAGAAAAGACAAACCCTACCAAAACAACCAAACCTTTTTTTCCACTCATTCCGGCTCCTCCATTCGGTAGCCTACGCTCCTGACCGTTTTCAGACAGACCGGCTGATGCAGCTTTTCACGCAGGCGTTTCATGGTAACAGTAAGTGTATTGTCATTCACATAGTTCCCACAGCTATCCCAGATTTCTTCCAATAACTTCCTCCGTGCGACGGTTTTTCCTTTATTTTGCAGAAGATACAAAAGCAGCTGATATTCTGACGGGCTTAAACCGATTTCCTCATTACCGTTATAAACTGACATTTTTTTCAAGTCAATGGATAGCGAACCACAGGATAAGTATTGTCTGGAGGCATCTCCTGTTCTTCGCAGCAAAGCCTTTATGTGCGAAAGCAACACTTCCAGTTCAAAAGGTTTTACTATATAGTCATCCGCACCATTCTCAAATCCGGAAACAATGTCACAGGAATCACCGCGGACCGTAAGAAAAATCACAGGCAGCTCCCTCCATTTCAAACGAATCCACTGCACCAGCAGGTTCCCACTCCCATCCGGCATATTCCAGTCCACCAGAACAAGCGTTGGACACATACTGGCTAAGGCTTCTTTTGCACTGGCAACCGTAGAAAAAACCGAAACATTATAGCCCTGCTGTCCAAGAAATTCTTTCACCGCACAGGATATGTCTACATCATCTTCCACATAGTATATCTCAATCATTTTTCCCCGCTTCCTTTCTAATATGTACACTAATTTTTACTACCTTCCCTATACTGCAATCCCATTCCTATATTTCTTTCCGTCCCATCTGCTTTGCTAATTTTCATTGTTATAATCTTGTCTCTCTTTGATACAAATATTCGAATCCCCTCTTTGCACTTCCATAGATTTATGTTATATATCGCCACTCCCCTAAAAAAGATTTAGCAAACTCAACAATTCTCCACAAGGCGGCACAAACGCAAACCGCCGTGTAAGCATATAAATGATTCCTCCGCTTTCCAATACCGCGGCTGACCACCATGTTCGTACCGCCGTCTGTATACAGCCCGGCATCATACTTAGGGAACAGCCCCTGATTGGGAGCGACCACTCCACCGATAAACGGCAGCCGGAACTGGCCGCCATGCGCATGGCCTGCAAAGACCAGAGCAATGCCGCAGTTTACTTACATTTCAAACAACTCCGGCCTGTATGAGCGCAAAATGGTATACCCTCCTTCACCGTTATGCAGATTTTTCAGTTTCGTACTAACCATAGCAGATGTTTCATTAAACATATCCCCCTTGACCGTAAAATTAGGATCGGCTAATCCCATGAGCGCTATACTTCCCCCATTCCGTTCCAAAGAAACAGCCTTATCCTCCAGCAAGATAACCCCTGCCGCTTCAAGTCCGGATTTCAAAGTATCATATTGCGGTCTGGCTCTATTTCGTTTTCATTGTTGTCTTCCACGGAAAGAGGACTTCCTTTGTTATTAAGGCAGAATAGAAATGTATCCTTTTCTCCCTCGTAACGGTAATCATTTTCATCCGCCGATCTGTCAAAGCACAGAGGGATTTCGCTGATCACTGAGCGCGTCAACAATATGGGTGGGTCTGTAAAAATAACCAATAACTTCCCGTGTGGGGTCTGCATACAGATCACCCTGCCAATGAAAGGAGATGTTTCTTATCAATTAACAAGAACAGTCTGCCAGATGCATAGTGGTGTATCCTTCCCTTTGAAAACACTCCGGCTCCATTTGCGGTTTAAAATATGGTGAGTGATGAAAAGAGCAAATATCCTGACTCCAAGCCGTCCATGTGCTGCTTCACCAATCAATTCATAAGTCATAAGAAGCAGCAACATGACCGTCATTCCAATATCTACTACTATTTTCAAAATTATTTGTTGTTTCATGCTGTCTGCCTCCTATAGTAATTTACTGAATAAACCCTTTTTTTGTTAGCCATTCGATAATATCAGATTCCGAATCCTGAGCCACATTGCGTGAAATGGAAAGGCCATCTGTAACCACATCTGCGTCCGGCTCCATGTCTTTGATCGTGCTGATTGCGTCAGAAAAACCGCTCCCGCCGGATGTGACAAAAGGAACCACTGTTTTTCCTGCCAGATCGTACTGGTCAAGAAAACTGTACATAATCATCGGCATTTCATAATACCATATTGCGTGTCCAAATTGATACAAATATTTCCCCAGTGCTATCGTTTTTACATTTACCGCAAATGCCCTTGAAATCAACACTTTTCAGAAAGGCAAATGCACCCATACATGGGCGGCTATCGTTTTTTGAATTAAATTTGCCGCACTTTCGATATTTAGGAGTGTAAAATTTAACGATAACCCGTTTTTCAGAGAGGCTATCGTTATTTTTTGCACCCAAGAGATTTTGGTCGTTTTTATCACTGTTCTCACTCAACAAAACCACTTAGCAAATCTGCATATGTATACTCATTCAAATGTTTTGTGCGAAGAACAAGGTTTATCTTTTCCAAAGCCTCCTCACCTCTGTTGCATTCGTCTTTCGCATATTTTACAATTCCGCAACAAACCAATCTTAACAATTCTTCATATTGAGGTAATATATCAGCATACCTCTCATCAGAACCGTAAAACTTAACAAAATTGATGGCTGCTGGAAGTAATTCTGTATGAATCCTATCTAAAACATTTCTCCATAAGTCGGAACTACAACATCCAGTTGCTTCACACCCTTCTATTGTCCATACAATTTCAAATATATTTTTTTCCTTATTTATCCTTCGAATAATTCGCTTATTTTGCATATTGTCAACAACAGATTTATCACAAAATAATCTAGGACCTTTTCCTGAATGTTCCAACCTTACTGCATTCAAATAAGTTCTGCCAAAAACATTATACCCGTCATAACAAAATTTTCCGTTTTGAATGCTATTTTCCTTGAAGAAAGTACACTCATCTCCAACTGATAATCCCCCTCTAAACAAAATAGGAAAAGCCTTGTGTTTTCTAAATCCTCCATTTTCATATGAAACCACTTTGTTACTATCTACATTAAATATATCCTCAAATTGATCTCTAAAAGGTTCTGTATAATTTATGTACAATGATGATATGAAATTGCATAATTGTTCAACAAATAACTCTACACTATTTGATCCTAAAATTAGCGAATCACTAAAACTAATCAAATACTCAAAAGATGATACTGCTGATTTTTCAACAAACTTTTGAAAATGCTTATCATTAGGGTAATCCCTTTTGTATTCTTCTATAGGATGGGTCATATTATCCATCACTCTAGTCTTAATCACATAATTAAAAGAGTTAACATTATCAATCGCCATCTCTGTTGATAAATCCAGTAATTGTGAAAATCCTAATAAATCTAAAAATCCTACTATCATATTCCCACTCCTTACAGCGTTAAATAATTTTTTTGTTATTATACTCTAAATCTACGCAAATTTCCATACACAGAACATTCTGATTCCACACACAGAAAAAGCAGCGGGCAGGATATCCAGGACTCCCTGGAACCTGCCCGCCGCTTTCAAATCTCCGTGCTGACCTCCACTCCGTTGTGGAAAGTGAAAACCGCCCTACCGTCCGGATAGACCGTTGCGTAATCCACAAGCCTGTGGAACAGCTTCTCGTTGAAATCCACCGGCAGCTCCTTTGTCTCGCTTAGCCCCGCAAGGAAGCCGCTGAAAATGTCATACTGGATTTCCTTTCTTTCACGCTCTTTTTCCAGGCTGTCCATCCGGCTCTCCAAAGCGGCGTACCGGCTGGCATACCCGTCATACTTTTTGCGGTAGTCGTGCTGGTCAAGTTTCCGGGTGGCGTTCTCATCGACCAGCTTCTGGATCAGCCCCGCAGTCACCTCCATCTCGCTGCTGACCGCTTCCATCTCTGTGTCAAGGGAACCGCAGTCTGCCAGGGCTTCAATGACCGCCCTGCAGTCCCCGATGACCTCCTCCCGTTTCTCCATCAGGATGCCGGCCGCCTCAAGGAACAGCTCCTTTATCCTCTGCTCGTACAGATGGGGCGTGGCGCATTTGCTTTCGCCTTTGAACTTGGCGTTGCACTGCCAGACCGTCCGCTTGTACTTGCTGTTGGAATGCCAGACCTTGGAGCCGAAGTATTCCCCGCAGTCCCCGCATTTCAGCTTTGCCGAGAACGGGCTGCAGCAGTTATGGCTCCGCCCCAGGTTCTTCCGCCGCTGTATCTCCATCTGCACGAGCTGCCACTCCGCAGGCTCAATGATGGCGTCATGGCTGCCCTCCACATAATACTGCGGCACCTCCCCTTCGTTCGCCTTGCGTTTCTTGGAAAGGAAGTCCACCGTGTAGCACTTCTGCAGGCGGGCATCGCCTTTGTACTTTTCGTTGGAGAGGATATTCTCCACTGTCCTGTGCCGCCATGTTTCCTTCCCCGTGGGCGTCGGGATGTTCCTCTCCGTCAGATATTTTGCGATGGCGTAGGGCGTCTGCCCCTGCATGAACAGCCGGTAGATGAGCCGCACCGTCTCCGCCTCTTCCGGCACAACCTCCATCTGCCCGTCCTCCCCTTTCCGGTAGCCGAGGAAGGAACTGTAGGCCAGGCTGACCTTGCCGTCCGCAAACCGCTTCCGTTTCCCCCATGTCACGTTTTCCGAAATGGAGCGGGACTCTTCCTGCGCCAGCGAGGACATGATGGTGATGAGCAGCTCGCCCTTGGAATCAAGCGTGTAGATGTTCTCCTTCTGGAAGTAGACCTCCACGCCTTTCTCCTTCAGTTTCCGGACCGTGGTGAGGCTGTCCACCGTGTTCCTTGCGAACCGGCTTACGGACTTGGTCACGATGAGGTCTATCTTCCCATCCAGCGCATCCTGCACCATTTTGTTAAATCCGTCGCGGTGCCTCGTGTCAGTCGCACTGATCCCTTCGTCCGTATAGACGTTTACGAATTCCCATTCGGGCCGGGACTTGATGTAGTTGGTGTAATAATCCACCTGCGCCTCGTAGCTGGTGAGCTGCTCCTCGCTGTCCGTGCTGACGCGGGCGTATCCGGCGGTCTTCCGCTTTGCCACTGCGTCATTCCTTACCCCGGTATGCAGGTTCCTTGTCGCCGGTATCACTGTCACATTAGGCATTGCCGTCCCCCTCCTTTCCGGCGCTGGTGTTCCCTGCGCGCATTTCTTTCATCATGCGGCTCACCGTCTGCCTGTGCGCCTCCGAAGCCTCCCTGTCGTTCCAGTACGCTTTCATCTTTTCGCTCTGCCGCTGGCGCTGCTCCTCCGGGAATTCGCGCCCCTTCCAGTATTCCTTCATCCGCTCACTGTGCCGTCTGCGCTGTTCCTCTGTCTGCTTCCTTCCGGAGTTTTTCAGGCTGATCTGCCGTTTCTGCTCCTCCGTGCAGATATGCACCACTTCATGCTCCTGCTGAATATTCTAACGCTTCGGAGCCACCGTTTTATAGCTTGAGAGCCATTTGATTTTGGTATTCTAATGCTTGAGAGC
>QXXL01000148.1 GCA_009911505.1 Lachnospiraceae bacterium
ATGTTCTTTTTCGGTTGGGAGTGAGCAAAATTAAAGTTTTTGCGGGGTGCAGGGGGCTTTTTACAAAAAGCCGCCCTCGCCCCTCGGAGAGCGCAAAACCTGCTTGCAGGTTGCATTTTTGTTGGCACAGCCGACAAAAGTGCTTTTGCGTTACTTTCGGGAAAGTAACAAAGCCTACCAGCCGAAAAGAAAGGGTGTGATTTTATAAGACGGACAATTAGCGCAATGGTGGGGAAAGGCTCGGTCAACCATAACAGCCGAAAATTTAAGGCTGAAAATGTGGATGGGGAGCG
>QXXL01000149.1 GCA_009911505.1 Lachnospiraceae bacterium
CCTTAATGTGGATTATTGTAACGAGAGTATCAAGAATGTGTACCATAAACTCTTTGATGAAGCATTGCAGAGATATAACGAGAAACAGACGAGGGCAGACCGACGCATTGCCGATTATTACGAGAAGATACGGAACTCAAAGCAGGAAAAGCCATTCCATGAACTGATTTTGCAGATTGGGGATAAAGAAAATATGAGTGCAGGAAGTGAGAACGGACAGCTTGCAAGGAAGATTTTAGATGAATATTATCATGGATTTCAAGAGCGAAACTCGAACCTTTATGTATTTTCCGCTCATATCCATATGGATGAAGCAACGCCGCATCTGCACATTGACTTTGTCCCGTTCACGACTGGCAGTAAGCGTGGGCTTGATACAAGGGTATCTCTGAAACAGGCGTTGGCGGTGCAGGGATTCAAAGGCGGCTCCCGTGGCGATACGGAGTGGAGCCAGTGGGTACAGTCCGAAAAAGAAAACCTTGCCG
>QXXL01000150.1 GCA_009911505.1 Lachnospiraceae bacterium
AAATGGGAGCATAAAGGCACGCATGAGAAACATTTATCTGTCCTTGATTATAAAAAGCAGGAACGGGAAAAAGAGGTTGTTCAGCTTGAGGGGCAGATTTCGGAGAAAAAAGAGGAATTTCAAATATTGGCGGACAGGGTGGAGAATTACGGCAAAGGAATGGAAAACCTAAAAACTCTGGAACAGGTGCTTGACACTTCTCCAGAGTACCAGTTGCCAGAGCCGCAGGGGTTCATGTCGGCGAAGTCATATAGAAATAAAGTGGCAGAGCCTTTGGTGCAAAAGCTGAAATCGCTTGTTAAAACAGCTCTTATAAGGTGTTTTGAAGCTTGGGACAGCTATTATCGGCTGAATGCCACAAACAGTAATCTTCATCGTGAAAATGACGGGTTAAGGAAAATCAATGAGAAACTGGCAGGGGATAATGAAAACCTCCGTGCGGAAAACAAAGATTATAAGCTGCTCCGTAAGGCATTTGGAAGTAAGCAGATGGAAAGCCTTTTGGAGCAGGCAAAAGCGGCGCAGAAGTTGAAACAGCGAGGGAAACACTTTAAAAACAACAAAGAGGAAAGGTAGGAAACATTATGGAAAACAGGATTTATGACGAAAACAACAGTCTCTGGTATGCAAAGCAAGGTGACTATTATCTCCCAGAGCTTGCATTACCTCCCGAAGAAGAAAAGCCGATTGGTATTTGGGGGCAGCGACATTTACAGTATCTCAAAGAGCATAAGCAGTTTGTTTATATCAATCTGCTGACAAGCGGTAGGCTGAACGAATACCTTGCAAGCGTAGATGAACAGGCAGAGGATATGTTTTCTCGGCTGGCAGAGGAATATGCCGACAGGCAGGGAGTGACGGAACGGCTAAAGGCAGAAAACCAGATTTTATGGGTTCAAAAAATGAATAATATTCGGATGTGCGTGAGAGAAATTGTGGAGAGAGAAATTCTTTATCTATAAAATGAAAATGGCGGCACTTCTGTATTTTTATAGAAGTGCCGTGATATTTCAAGTTGCTTTTTGAACAAAATCATGGTAAACTTATAATTGTTCTATATAGAATTGTTCTAATAGGATTAGAGGTGAAGGATTGGAAACAAAGGGTGGATTTTATATTACGCAGATAAAACAGCTTCAAGATAGGATTTTTGAAAGGCTATTACTCGAAAATGGTATTGAAATAAGTGGCGGGCAGGGAAGAATCTTATTTATTTTGTGGAAAACAGATAATCTTACAATCAGCGAAATAAGTGAAAAAACCTCCCTTGCTAAAAACACAGTATCCGTTGTAATAAATGGTATGGTTAATAAGGGAATTGTGGAAAGGAATATCAATCCTAAGAATCGCCGCCAGACTATTGTGTCGCTTACTGATTATGCAAAATCATTACAAGCAAAATATGAAGTTGTCTCTCAGCAAATGAACCTGTTGTTTTATCAAGGCTTTTCAGAAGATGAGCAAAAACAATTTGAACAGTATCTTGCCCGAATACTGGAAACTTTGATAGAAAATCTGCATAAAAACAAATAATTTTAAGACGAGGAGAATAATAAATGAAAACAAGAGAAAGTATCATCGAATTTATCCAAAAACAAAAAACAGCTTTTGTCGGTTCTGTAGATGAAGATGGTTTTCCAAATATGAAAGCCATGTTTACGCCACGCAAGATAGATGGGAATTGTTTTTATTTTAGCACGAATACGTCTTCCATGCGGGCACAACAGTTTATGAAGAATCCAAAAGCAAGTATCTATGTTTATCATAGAGGGCGTTTTAAGTATGAGGGCATTATGCTGACAGGGACAATGGAAGTTTTGCAAGATGATGGTATAAAGCAAGAAATATGGCGTACTGGAGATACTATGTATTATAAACAAGGTGTAAATGACCCAGATTATTGTGTACTGAAATTTACAGCAATAAAAGGCAGGCATTATTGTGATTTGCAAACAGAAAGTTTTAATATTGGGGACTTAGAGTAATGGAAACAGAATGGATACTTTGTCCTATTTGTGGTAATAAAACACGAAACAGAATTAGAGAGGATACAGAATTAAAGCATTTTCCGCTGTATTGTCCTAAGTGCAGACAGGAAAGTTTAGTTGATGTGAAAGGTTTGGTTGTAAAGGTCATAAAAGATTATCAAAATCAGAAAGGATGAAACACTATGGAAGAATTAAGGAATATTATGGAAAAATTTGCAGCATCTGGATGGGACTTGATTTCTATTCCTGCACATGCATGGTTAATGGGAGAAAGTAATAAAGATACACTCATTGCTTCTATCAAACAAGCAGATAGAGAATGTGGCAGTTGTGGGTGTGAGTTAGACCCGCTCTATAAAAGAGCATTAGTATTACTAAACAAATAAAAATTTTTATCAAAATATGGTGCGTATTTAGTATATATTTGATATAATTATAAGTAAGAAGATTTGATGGAAGGAGGTTGTACTATGCCAGCAGTGAATGTGAATATTTGCCCTGAAATAATTAACTGGGCTTTAAGCCAGACACAAGAAGATAAACTGGGTGACAAACTGATGAATAATATAACAAAATGGCTTGATGGTACAAAAAAGCCGACTTTCAATCAGATAGAGGATTTTAGTAAGAAAGCCAATATTCCGTTAGGATATTTTTTCCTGCAAACTCCGCCTGTGGAGCAAATTGATTTATTAGAGTATCGAACGGTTGATAGTGTTCAACTAGCAAATCCTAGTCGTAATTTAGTTGACACCATTCATGAGATGGAGAATATTCAAGATTGGATGAAAACATATAGACAGGATTTGGGATTTGATAAGTTATCGATTGTCGGTTGTATGAGAGGAATTCATGAGGTTGATGTTATTGTAAATAGAATACGCAGGGATTTAGAGTTTGATGATGCTTGGTATGAGAAAAGTAAAGATGCTAGAGAGGCTTTCAATTATATTAGAAGACAACTGGAGGTATGTGGTGTTGTTGTAATGATGAGTGGTATTGTTGGCAAAAATACTCACCGTGCTTTGGACGTAGATGAATTCAGGGCATTTGCAATGGTGGATGATTGGGCTCCGCTTATATTCATCAATACAGCAGATTCTAATGGTGCCAGATTATTTTCTATATTGCATGAAATTGTCCATATCTGGTTAGGCAGAGATGATTTATTTAATGATAGACAAAGTCGAATATCTGGTGTAAGTGATATAGAGGTGATATGTAATGCTGTGGCAGGAGAATTAATAGTGCCCAAGAATGCATTTTTAAACAAATGGGATATGTATGATATGGAAATATTTGAAAAGATTACAGAATTGGCAAAATATTTTCGATGTGGAGAGACTGTTATAGCAAGAAAAGCCATTGATTGTAAGAAGATAGAGCAAAATATATACGATGAGGTAGCAAACACCGCAATCAAAAATTACAAACAGATGAAAGAAAATAAACAAACCGATGGTGGTAATTACTATAATACAATGGGCTCTCGCTTGGATGGATGTCTGATAAGGGCGTTGTGTGAAAGTATTAATATGGGAAGGACTACTTATACAGAAGCCTATCGTTTGACTAATACCAGCCGCAAGACATTTTCCGAAGTGGCACAGCGTCTTGGAGGTGTGGAATGGTAGAAAAATTTTTAATCGACTCCAATTCATTTATGACACCATATAGACAGTATTATGCTTTTGATTTAGTTCCAGCCTATTGGGAAGAAATATCAAAATGTACGAGTTCGGGAAGATTGGTACTGCTTGATATAGTCAAAGCAGAAATTGATAAAGGCAAGGATGATTTGGCTGATTGGATAAGCAGACAAGCAGGATTTGTTATCTGTAATCATATATCACCAGAAATTATTGGTAAGTATCAAGAGGTTTTACAGTATATACAAATGTGTGGCTTATACAAAGAACAAGCACTACAAACATGGGCTAATGGAGATGTTGCAGACCCTTGGTTGATTGCGGTGGCAGCAGTAAATGATTATACAATTATTACAGCAGAAGTACCATCAGGTGGATTAAGTGTAAAGAATCCAAATAGAAATGCTAAAATACCAGATGTAGCGAAGAAATTTGGAGTTAGGACGAATAACTTGTATTATATGATGAGACAGTTAGGAATCAAAATTTAGATAATTACATAGTCATGGCTAGGAGTATTAATTTGCGCTTTCTCATGTTGCTCTGTCATGTATTCTCATAAGTTAAAAAATGGATGGCAGTATAGATTCATAATATCAGGAGGTACGATTATGACAATAATAACAACTGTAAAAAGCATTATGGTGGGTACGGGCAGTTCTGGGAATTTGTACAAAAGTATGCAGGAGCATATGAGAAAGCAAAAATTAATATGACATGAAGACGCCGTAGGTTCGAATCCTACAATTCCCATTGGGCTACGTTTGGTAGCCCATTTTCTAAATTATATTTGGTTCAAGAGAAAGTAAGATAGTAAGGAGTTATAACAATTTTTTGAAGAGATTTTTAAGATATGACTAGATAAGCATATTGAATTTTTAAGCAAAATCGCTTATAATTTAAGCCATAGCATATAGCTATTATCCGCAGTTGTAGAGTAAGTGTTATCAGGAGCGATAACAAAATGATAACATTAGCTCATATAGGCAGGATAATATGGATATATCAAATAATCAAAAGATTTACATA
>QXXL01000151.1 GCA_009911505.1 Lachnospiraceae bacterium
TGAGAATGATTTCTAAACAAAATTAGTTAGGAAAAGTCGAGTTCGAGTGATGAAATTGGATTTAGAAAGCTAGTGTTTATGAGGGCTGCAAGCAAATTTGTTTAGGCACTGGCAACGATTTGGCAACATTTTCAACATCACGCACTAAATAATTACATCAATGGCATAAGAAAAACCTTGCTGATTTTCAGATATGGAAGCTGAATATCGGCAAGGTCTTTTTATGCTTATTTCTGTTTTTTCTTTTTCGCTGTTTTCTTTTCTTCTTTCTCGATTTTCTGAAATTCCTCTATAAGCATATCACTGACCGCCTGTGAGGGGACTTTCGCCCAATGTTTTGAGGTGTCCAATTCCGGGTATTTGTACCGCCACTGGTCGTATTCCTCTCTGCTTATCTCGCCCTGTTCCAGTTTGGCGGCTTGCTCCTGCCATGCGTGGAACATATCAAACATGGACGTATAAGTGGAATAGTCGGACTTGTCAAGGCGCAGGCAGATTTCCCCGTCAATCTCCCCGATTTTCAGCCCGTACATATCTTCCAACGCAAAGAGCGTGTGCATAAGCCCGGTATAGGTATCAATATCCGGCACGGTAAGGGCATGGGTGCTTACATCAAAGATACCCGCCATTTCTTTTACAAGGTCGTGCTTTGGTGTCCTCGCTTCGGTTTCATACTGTGCCATACGGACATCAGAGGTCTTTCCGAGAAAGCCGAGGATTTCGCCTAACTGTTTCTGTGTCATGCCCTTTCGGTTGCGGAAAAAGCGGATGCGTTTGCCGATTGCCATAATAAAACCTCCGTTGTAGTGAAAGTGGTACAGCCCTGCATGACTGTACTTAAACAAATCTGTTGAAGTCAGTATAACATGGTGCAATAGAAATAGCAAGAATAACTTAAATAAAAAAGTTAAGATTTTCTCGAAAGCCACTTGACTTAACGGAATTTATTTAGTATTATATCAACAAGACTTAAACAAAAACAGTTAATTATCGAAAGGAGAGGGTATCTGAATGACGGAAAAATCATTTATGACAGTGGAGGAAGTGGCAGCGGAACTGCGCGTGTCGAAGTCAAAAGCCTATCAGATTGTAAGGGAACTGAACGCAGAAATGCAGAAACAGGGCTATCTGACGGTAGCAGGACGTGTGAACGCTACATTTTTTCATAAAAAGGTATGTTACAGCGAATAGAAGGGAGATGATGGAATGGCTGTATACAAGGACAACGCTACGGGGACGTGGCGGGTTATCTACCGCTTTACCAACTGGAAAGGGGAGAGGAAACAGACACAAAAGAGAGGGTTTGCAACCAAAAGGGAAGCGCAGGCGTGGGAGCATGAAGCCATGTTAAAGCAGGGCGCAAAACTGGATATGACTTTCGGCAGTTTCTTTGAAGTGTACGAAGCCGACAAGAAACAGCGTGTCAAGGAAAGCACTTGGGAGTCCAAAAGCCATGTGATACGGACAAAAATTTTACCGTACTTTGAGAACCGCAAAATCGCAGAGATTGAAGCAAAGGACGTGATTGCGTGGCAGAATGAGTTAATGGCATACCGGGACGAGAA
>QXXL01000152.1 GCA_009911505.1 Lachnospiraceae bacterium
CAAGCCATATTCCGCAGATTATTTGCGGACGATACACGCACAACTGACGGCGATATTCAACCATGCGGTAAACTTTTATAATCTCCCCTACAACCCGGCAAGGCGGGCGGGGACGATTGGGAGCGAAGCCGTTAAGGAAATGGACTTTTGGACAAAAGAGGAATATCTGAAATTTTCCGAAGCTATGATGGATAAGCCCCGTTCCTATTATGCGTTTGAAATGCTCTACTGGTGCGGTATGCGTTCCGGCGAACTGCTTGCCTTAACGCCTGCTGATATTGATTTTGAGAAGCAGACGGTCACGATCAGCAAAACTTTCCACCGTTCCAAAGGACGGGACATTATCACAAGTCCTAAGACGAAAAAGAGCAACCGCACAATCAAAATGCCGCCGTTTCTCTGTGAGGAAATGCAAGAGTACATCAAAATGCTTTATGATATTAAGCAGGACGAAAGGTTATTTACCGTCACAAAATCCTATCTTAATCACGAGATGGAGAGAGGGGCGAAGCAGGCGGGCGTTAAGAAAATCCGTGTCCACGATATTCGTCATAGTGCGGTTTCGCTGTTAATCAACATGGGATTTTCGGTACTGGCGATTGGGGAGCGCATGGGGCACGAAGCGGAGAAAATCACTTACCGTTATGCCCACTTGTTCCCTACGGTGCAGACGGAAATGGCGGAGAAACTGGAAATGGAGAGAATGACAAAGGAGGACTAAGAACATGGAAAAATCACTGGATTACAAGGGAAGATGGCGCAACCATACGGTGGCGTTCCGGGTATCGGACGAAGAAGCAAAGCTGTTGAATGATTTGGTGGCATTGTCGGGGCTGACAAAGCAGGACTACATCACAAGGCGGCTCTTATGCCGGGACGTTGTGGTGCAGGGCAATCCGAGGGTGTATAAGGCACTGAAAAATCAGATGGCGGCAATCCATGAGGAATTGAAGCGCATGGAAAGCATAAGCCCGGACAATGACGAACTGCTCTATACGCTACAAGTTATTGCAATCACATTAGACGGTCTGAAAGGGGAAGATGAATGACAGACAAAATAAAATCGACTGCCCCCGTATCATCTGTTGGCGCAGATGGGGAACAGCCGAAAACAAAAAATCACACTGAAATTATAGCAAATGAAAACGTAAAAAACAATCTGCAAGCCACTGTTTTTTGTGGCTTTGACACAAATTGCCCGGAGAAATCCGGGCAGGGCGGCGGGCTTCAAACCGTTTCCATGACAGAACTGTATGATACGGTTTATCCGCCTAGAACGCCTGTTGTGGACGGTTTTCTGTATGGCGGCACTTACCTCTTTGTGGGTGCGCCGAAAGTGGGGAAATCGTTCTTTATGGGACAGCTTGCCTACCATGTGGCTATGGGGCTTCCGCTGTGGAATTATCCAGTAAGAAAAGGGACGGTGCTATACCTTGCACTGGAAGATGATTATGCAAGGCTTCAGCGGCGGCTGTCCGTCATGTTTGGTGTGGAGTGTGCGGACAATTTATTTTTCGCAACGCAGGCAAAGACACTGAATGAGGGACTGGACGGGGAGTTAGAGGGCTTTCTAAAAGAGCATAAGGACGCAAGGCTGATTATCATTGACACGCTCCAAAAGGTGCGTGAGGTCGGCGGGGACAGGTACAGCTATTCCAGTGACTATGAGATTGTGACAAAGCTGAAATCATTCAGTGATAAATACGGTGTCTGCTTGTTAGTGGTTCATCATACCCGCAAGTTGGAGTCCGAGGACAGCTTCGATATGATTTCCGGCACAAACGGGCTTCTCGGTGCGGCAGACGGGGCGTTTATCATGCACAAGAAAAAGCGCACGGACAACACGGCGGTCATGGATATTGTGGGGCGTGACCAGCCCGATCAAGAATTAACAATCGAATTTGACCGGGAACAGTGTATTTGGAAATTTCAGAAAGCGGAAACGGAACTTTGGAAACAGCCGCCGAACCCATTACTTGAAGCAATCAACGAATTTCTGACAGAGGAAGTGCAGGAGTGGGAGGGGACGGCAACGGAACTTCTGAAACAGTTGCCGGATATGCAGTTATCGGCGAATGTGCTTTCCCGGAGATTAAATGTAGTGAACAGCCAGTTGCTTAATGACTACGGTATTTTCTATGACAACAAGCGGGGGCATGAGAGAAAAATCATTTTGAAACGGCTAGAGTCGAAAACGTAAAGTGCGACGATATGCGTCGGTTGCGACGGTATTTTTGATAGCGGGGCGGTATAGAAAATACCGACGCTATCGACGCAAACCGACGCATGGGGAGCAGTAAAGCGGCGAGTAGCCGCCCACCGTCCGCAGGACGGAAAAGCCCCCGGCAGGGCGCAAAGGCACTTTTGATAGAGCGTAGCCTGTCGAAAGTGCTTTTGCGTTACTTTCGGGAAAGTAACAAAGCCAAAGCGAAGAAACTTCGCTTTGCGCCTTAGTCGGCGCAGTAAAGTTAGCGGCGCAAATATATAGAATGTGGAGGATATGCCTATTGGAAAGGACGATTAGCGGCATGGTTGGGAAAGGTTCGGTCAATCACAATACAAGAGCCTTTACAGCTAAAAATGTAGATAAGGAACGTAGTCGGGACAACGTGGAATTTTGTCACTCGGATATAAAAGAGGTCTATCATAATCTTTTTGATGAAGCACTGGAACGCTACAACGCAAAGCAGAAACGGAGTGACCGAAAGATTGATGATTATTATGAGAAGATACGCCGGGGAAAGCAGGAGAAATTATTTTATGAGGTAATCTTCCAAATCGGCAATAAGGACGATATGAACGTACAGAGCAATGAGGGAGAGTTGGCAAAAGATATTTTATGCGAGTTTATGGAGCAGTTTCAGAAAAGAAATCCGAACTTATACGTTTTTTCAAGTCACTTGCACATGGACGAGCAGACACCGCACATTCACATTGATTTTGTTCCCTTTATCCGTAACAGCAAGCGTGGACTTGATACGAGAGTTTCCCTCAAAGGCGCACTGTCGGAGCAGGGCTTTAAAGGCGGCACAAGGGGAATGACGGAATGGAATGAATGGATTGAAGCGGAGAAGCGGGAACTTTCAAAAGTCATGGGACGTTATGGCGTACAATGGAAGCAGTTAGGCACACATAACAAGCATTTGTCCGTACTCGATTTTGAAAAGCAGGAACGGCAGAAAGAAGTTGCAGAACTGGAACAGACGATTTCCGGCAGTAAGGAAAAATTATCTTCTATTCTTCATCAGCAGATAGCGGCAGGGCAGGAAACGGAACAGATACGGAAAGAGGGCGAAGCGATCCGGCAGGAAGTATCAGAACTTTCCGCAACAAATCTTCTTTTGAAAGAGCAGACGGAAGAATTAACAGAGGATAAAGAAAAGCTGTTATCCGAAAATGAAAAATTGGAAAAACAGCAGAAAAAGTTACAGCAGGAACTTAACAAAATGGTGCAGTCAAAGGAAGTCATGGAGCGCAATATCCATGCCTATGACGAAGATGTAAAATGGCAGTTGGCAGAGCCGGGGGCATTGATGAGCGCAAAGGCTTATCGTGATAAAAAGGCTTTACCGCTTGTGGAGAAATTGAAAGAAGTGGTAAAAAATCTGACTATCAAATGCGTACAGCTTACGGAGCAGGGAAAGAAGCTGACAGCCAAAGTAGACGAACAGAAAAAACAGATTAGCCGCTTGACGGATAAGGTCATGGAGCAGAGCGACACCATAGACCGATTGCAGGAAAAAGCGTCTGATTTGGGGCGTATGGAGCGTCATTTAGGCAGGGAACAGGTGCAGTCGATAGTGGAACGGTCAAAGGCATTGGAACAGACAGAACGGGCAAAGAAACGCCCGAAACGTGCCTTTGAAATGAGCCGATAGGAAAGAGAGGATTGATTTGATATGACAGATATGGAGAAAAAAGTTATGATACGGCTGTGCGCTAAAATTGCAGCAGAAACAGACCTTTACGAAACGGACAAGGAAGTACAAAATCTGATAGACTGGGTATGTTTGTCGGAGCAGATAAAGGAAAACAATAATACAATCCGCAATCTGACCGGGGAATATAAAAAGATAGAGCCGGATTGCCGGGAGGGAGTGCGGGCGCAGTTGGAGCGTATGAAAGAACTTTGCAAAGAGCGCAATAGTCTGTATGAGAAACAGAATGATTTGAAAGGGCAGAAGTGGAAGATTGAGAAGTCGTTGGAACGATAAGAAATGTAGGGCGTGGCGGTTGTCATGCCCTATGTTTTTATGGTAAATGGAGCGTGAAAGTGATATAATCAAATTCGTAAATCATAAAGTTGCAAAGGTGGGGTATAGGTGAACTTGAATAAAATCAAATCTATTTTACCGGATTTTCAAATGAGCCACTTCAATATGTTTGATACGATTATATTTTTGAAATGGGAAACAACATTAGATAATAATTCTTGGGAAGAACATACAAATTTAATATTAGGTATGACCAGTCCAGATAATTATAAGATTTTCATAGAATTTGTAGATGTAAATTCTTGGCGCTTTCATGGAAGTGGTAAAATTTCTGGATTTTATATTAAAGATATGACCGTGAGAGGATATGAAAATAATTCAAAGTATGAGGTCGGTGATTATGAAGAAAATGAAATAGAATTTTATTGTTCAGATGTTATAATAAAGAGTTTTGAAAGACGATGATTTTATAAATGAAATTATGGATTGAAAGCGAGAATAGAGTATGAACAGGTCTGCAAGTGATATATTTAGATTAGAACACGAAATAATAACAAAGTGTGGCATATCGAAAGAACGTTTTCGTAAAGTGAGTGAAAACCAGTGGGAAAATATATATCAAAAGATTGCAGAAAAATATGCGGATAAAACAAAAACGTGGAAAAACGGTCTGCATTGGGCTAATACGAATGGTTATAGTCCTAAAAGCATGAAAAAACTTCTTGGGTGCTATGCGGTTGATTATTCAACATGGTTTCATTTTTTGCCTCAAATTATAAAAGAAGAAAATAAAATGGTTTATTTTCTAATCGACAAGAGCAGCGATTGGTATTGTGGAGAAGAATTTTGGATATTTGAAAGTTATGTATCTGAATTAGTGAAAGCCCTTGATTTACTAAATCATACAGCTTTTTTAGATAATGGCTGGTTAGATTATTATGTTGTTTCAAAAAAATATCAATGGATTATCGGCTTCAATCACCACGATATTGTTTCGTGTATTGGAGAGGGATTAAACCTTGACTGTTTCAAAAATCAATAGTTTTATTTTCAAAGAAGCGGAAAGATGAGATATTATTATATTTAAGGAGCGTCAATATGAATAGTCTACAAAAAGGTTCTATTTTAACGTTGCTGAAAACGGATGAAATGAGCAGCAACTATACAAATAATTATTGGTTCTCATATAAAGACTATCTGGACCCGGCAGATGATTTTACGGATTTTTGCTGTGAATGTCTTGAGGGAAAGCATGAATATATTGCCTTGATTGAAAATTTAATCAATAAAGATAAAACGGCAAAAATCTTTGTGCAGGTTTATGGGCTGGACAATAAAGACAAGGTTATAACCGCAGATACTTTGATTATTTTCAGTAAACTATCGCTTGTGGAAATAAAGCAGATTTTTAATGAACCAAAAGATATATTTCCGAGTGATATTGGAGAAGAAACAGATTTTTCACAACCAACTTTTATGATTGGGGATAATGGGGAATTGATTTCAATTACAGAACTATCCCATGAGGGGCAGCGCGTTTACTATTGCTGGTGGGACTAACGTTCTTGTTATTGAATCAATGTTTTTCCTTGTTGATGGTACAAACATGGTGCTAGCACCATGTTATGAAGGCGTTTAAGGAGAAAATGTGTGTTGGCGTTGTTACGCTTTAGGCTTTGGGAATACCTTATTTTACAAGGCATTTGGAATATGAACAGGGCGGGGAGGATATTTTATACCTCTATCCTCAAAAATAGCTTTTATTGCGTAACATTTCAAAAATCGACTACCTTGTCGGGATTGTGTTTCTGTTGAAAATCTTATATAGTTGAGGAAAGTATGGTATCCAAGAAAAACAAACGAAAAATAGTATATGAAGGAACAAATTATTATTGGTATGTGAGAATTAATGAGCATGGTCATAGAGTACATATTATATCAGATGATAAAAAAGTGCATTTGGAGTATCCTTTTTTGGATACGGAAATTCCTGTTACACCACAGGATATTAGAAACTATTTGAAACAATATTATGCCAATATCTTATAGGGAACACTTTTACGAAAAAGTACAAAAAAGGATTTTCAAAAATGGATTGCTAATTTGCGGGGATTTGCTATAATAGATGCGTGGCAACATTTTGGCAACAGAAAATCAGCAAGCCATAATAAATGATGTAATTGATGTAAAAATGGGCGTGTATTTGCATAAAACTTAAACAAAAATAGTTAATATTAGCAAAGAACACGCCGAGTTCGAGTGAGCGAAAAACAGCGGGAAGCCAGTGTTTATGCGGCTTCCCGTTTGCTGTGCTTGCAAAATGCTTGCAGTTTATTTAGGGGTACTTGGTTTTATTATTTCACCATTAAAGAGCAATGGAAAAGAATCAAAAAAGTCAATGAGTTCTACGAGCTTCGACTTATTGTCGGTATCTATGCTGACCAGAGAAGGAATTTTGTTAAAACCATGAACATATTCATTGATAGTATGATTGTATTGCTGAAGGAAAACTGCTAGCAATAAATGTTCGCTATTGCAGAGTGAACTTGCCCTATTTTTCAAATCATCAATATTTTTAAATTGTAGATAACCTTCTGAGTGATACTCCCATACAGCATCAAAAGCTAATAAAGGCGTAGAAAAGGTATTTTTCCAAATTGTTCGAGCCAGTTTGTCAAGAGTATATTCGGAATATTTTGTTTTCATGCATACATCATATGAGTTAAGAAATTGGATAAAATAGCAGATATAATCTTTGTATAATGTTGTAGGAGCATCTTCATTTGATGTTTTTGTACTATTTGTATGTTTATATATCAATGAGTTCTTGATGTCATCATGAACGATGGAGTTACGTAAATTGGATATTCCTTTAAACTTATATTCATCTATTGATAAATCTAAGTCTTGTATGGATACAAAAAACTGTAGATATTCACAAAGTGATTTATTTGAGTGTTTTCGTATATTTTGATCTATCATGTCATCTATGATAATACTGGATCTGGAAGACATAAGCACAAGTTCTTTATTTACAGTGATGTTTTTATCAATTTTATATGGAAAAGCTTTTAAATAGTACCGAACTATTTCTGTAATGGTACTTTCAAACAAAGAATAGGCATAAATGAAATATGCTTTTTCAGTGTCTGTAGTAATAGATGCGACAATGTTATCAAGTGTAGAATTGGTGTGTTGTATTGAATTTGATATATCGCTACATATAAAATAATTAGTCATTTTAATATCATCTCCTATATTGCTGAATGATTTTGGGATAATGTATCCTCAATAATCTGTTTCATTTTTTTATTACTCAACTGCGTGTGAAAAGAAACTTTATAACCATCCAATGTTAATTGCTTAAAAAATGCCTCCGCACATTTTATCTTTACATTTTCTGTGCCTCGGAGTGTTGATTTGTTCTCTACCAGTTTGGTTTCGACAATAATATTCAACTCTTTAGTGCCATCAGCACGCTTTACCACATACATAAAGTCAGGACTGTAATTTTCTCCGACAACCGTTGGAATAGCTATACTGGAGCGAGGTATTTTTCCATATACAACCACTTCATCAATGTCTGTCATAATGTTATCTTTCTCTAGAGGAGAATCGAATGCGATTTCATCATAAAGGTATTTGTCAGAAGGTGTTCCTTCAATGAATATAGTACCAACGTTGCCTTGTTTAATGATTTTGCGGGCAGAACCATCTTTATAAGTCAGGGCAGTTTCTGAAACTGGCTGAGAGGATTTTGCATACTTGAATCTTGTTTGAGTATGTTTGATTTTCCAGTCAGTAAATGCACGTATAATGTTTGTAGCACTGTAATCATTAATCAGATCATTTGTAATTTTTTTCTCTTTTCCTAAAATAAGCATTTCCTGATGAAGTAATCGGATTGGAATGCTAGTTTGTTCGCATATACGCTTTAGAAATTCATTATATGCGAGAGGTTTTCTTACAGTATATGAAACACCAATATTCTCACGAACCGCCATATGGTTTGCTTCTGTGGTAAGTTCATCACGATAGCTATAAATGGACAAACTGCCAAAAGTGTCATGCTTATGTAAAATATCATGTAGAGCAGATGCAATTTCGTCATTTAATTCTTTATCATAGAAAAGATAGTATTTCTGGTTTATAGCAGTCCATAAATCCTCTAATTCTGAAAATGCAGCTTTGCGAATATGAATGTCATGTGTTGGTTTTTGATTCCTGTCGGTGATTTTATTCCCACCGACACCGCATACAAATTCAGGATATTCAGCAAAAAAGGCATCTCTGTTCTCAAAACGAATTTCAGAATTCCTAGTAATATATTTTTTGATAAGTAAATCAGTAAACAATTCATCGGCATCTGAGTTACGTGCCTTAGCTACTTTTTCTAACATTTCTGGTTGGACAAACTGTGTTTCAGGTAATTCACCATTTATTTCATCAATTAATTTTTGGGCAAAATCAGATTCCGTAAAGTCTACAATATAATTCAGCTTAAATTCTTCATTAGAGATTCTGTTCCCATTTTCATCTACTGGCAAACGTAATCCTCTTCCGACTTCTTGCAATTTACTGTTTTCACTTCCGCTAGAACGTAATTTAGTAATTGTAAAGATATTAGGGTTGTCCCAGCCCTCTTTAAGTGTCCATTTAGAAAAGAGAAAACGACGTGTGTTGTATGTACCGTCATTATTATAAAAAGAAATTAAGCTTTTTTTATTGTGCAATATATCTGACACTTCTGCTGCGATAGCTTCATCGGAATCATTATTATCCTGTGCAAAGTAGCCGGCATGACATTTTGAAATGTCTGCAATGCTTGCTTTAAGATAATTTTTGTATTCTGATTCCGTATCTGGAAGTTCAGTAATAAGTGAGGACATTTTTTCTAAAAGTAAGCGCTCAAACATTTCTTTTAAATAGGGAGCTTTTTCATCTTCTGTATTACGGTATGATGTAATGTCATCAATAAAAAATAAAGACAATGTTTTAATTTTGAAATGTCTGCCTGAAAAGTTCTGGCGTTCTGTCTCAAAATGTCTCTGGATAGCAAGTTTTATCATTTGTTCTTGATAGGAAGAAGAGTAAATGTCTGTGTTGAATTCTTCCCCCTGATATTTGGTTTGACCGTTTGTAAGTTCAACAAAATTCTTTCCGATTGCAGAAATGGTAATTCCTTCAAAAACAGGATCTATTACTGAAAGGGAGTCGCCATTTGTAAGTATATATGTTTTTGCTTGTAAACCGCTTTTTTTGAATTGAAAAGAAGCGGAAGTTTTATTGTTTACGGCTGTAATTTTGACCTTTTCCTCTTTTTCTGAAAGTGCCTGAAAATGTTCTTTTACAACACCTTTTATTAAATTTTGATTAAAAGAATCACATGCATTCAGTTCATAAACAAGGTTATTAAAATCTTTGTAGGTTACTTTGTTACGTCCGTTGCCAACTGTTACTGTTGGGAATGTTGCACCGAAGCGCATAATCATTTGAGGCTGTAATTCTTGGACGATGGTTTGGTAAGCTTTCTGTTCTCTGGAAAAACGGTGTGGTTCGTCAATAATAACTACTGGTTTGGTAGCTCGCAGCGCATCAAATGGTCTGTAAAAACCCTCAACAAGATAATCATAATCAGAACGGGTAAGCATAGTTCCGTTTGTAAGAAGCTGCATATTGACAAGCAGTACATAGATTTTGTTTGAATTTTGACATGATCCAGTAACAAAATCTCTGATTGCTGGTGGCATGGAAAGAAAGCCCTTTTTCTTCTTTTTCGGACTTTCAAGAACACCTAAATCAATGTCGCAATTATATCCACAGGTGTTAGAAAAATGATGATGCACATAAAGATCATCCATAAATTGGCGTGTCCCAGCTTTAATTGGTAAGGATGGGACAGCAATAATAAATTTATTGAAACCATATAGTTTATGCAGTTCGTAAATGGTATGAGTATATACATACGTTTTTCCCGTGCCTGTCTCCATTTTTACATCAAGATTGATATAGCTACCCTCATCCCGACAGCCGCAATAATCATTTCGTATTGTTTTTTGTATATCGGATATGTTATGGGCTAAACCTAAATCGTAGCAATCAATAGTCGGATTTTCATAGGCGAGGTTTGGTCTGGATATTGAAACCCCATCTAAAGCAGCGGATAAGGCAGTTACTGCTTTTAACTGATGCTCTAAATCTTTTTCAAGAATTAACTCCAAATGATACACCCCCTAATAGCGAATATCTAAATTGATTTTGAGATTTTTCTCAGAATCACGTAAAATTTTTATATTGGTTTTTATGTTTTCCAGTTCTACATAGTTAAAGTTATATCCAAAAATGACAATATTCTGTGGATTAAAAGTACCCTGCATATTGTATTTATCAATAAGTGCTTTGATGGATTCCTCTGACATATCCGGATTAATACAATACAAGTGATTATCACACCAATAGGCAGTGTAATTGTCGAGAGTAATTATCTGGGCATTGTTTGTGAAACCATATCCGTCATGCATTAACCATGTTGTAAGTATCGTGGCAGTTCCAAATTCATCATAAATGGATGTATCCGTAATAAAACCACTATTGTCAAATTGTTCGAGTTTGTTTAGGGTATTTTGACTTAGGTCTTTAAGAGTATAATGCTTAAACCCTAAATCTGTTAATATATCAGGATAAGTTTCTTTTAATTTATGTGTAGTATAAATAATGCGCTTCATTCCTATTTCATCAATTGTTTTAAAACCAGCTTTCTCAGCATCACTATTTTTTTTGACCTGTTCAGGAATTTGTATGAGTATATATTTTCTTTCTGATTCTTGATTCTGGCAGTTAATGTTCATTAAAGAGTGTGCTGTTGTAGCAGAACCAGAAAAGAAATCCAAAACAATATCTTTCGGATTGCTTCCAATGGATATTATTTTTTCGATAAGTTCAATGGGTTTTGCAGTATCAAAAATTTTTTTTCCATCAAAAATATCTCTAATATCTCTAGTTGCCTTTTTATTGCCTTCAATTTCATCCCATAAAAAAACTTGATTATTATCAGGACAGAAAAAATATTTCCAAATATTACCCGGTTTTTTGTTTTTTCCATTCAAATAATGTTTTTGGTATGGATGCCAGACTTCTTTTCCTAATAATTTTCTTTTTTTCCATACAATCATTCCATTAGCTTCTAATTGAGTGGCAGTTTCACGATTACAAATCCATCGACTTTCGTATCCGGATGGACCAATAGGGAAAACTTCATTTCCGTCTGGATCAATCATAGGGAAGTACATGGTAGGGCGGTCTTCACGTCTGTTATCCCCACCTGTTCTGCGTAGTGAACGAGTCAAATACCGATTTCCTTGTTCATCCACTTCATTATAGATTTCTTCATCCTTTTCAAGCCTTTCTAAACTGTTTATAGAAGCTGTCGAAATATTGCGGGCATAAATTAGTATATAATCTAGTTCATTAACTAATCCATCAAAACCACCACCAGTAGGAGTTCCGGTTGCTCTGGAAATACAGGTTAAAAAATTGTCTTCTCCGAAAATATCATCACATATTAATTTGCAATTTGATTGTTCGTTATCATCAATAGAAATAAAAATAATACCATCATTTGTAAGCAAATCTCTTGCAAGTTGTAAACGTGGATACATAAACATAAGCCATGCTGAATGAGAGGCGCTTCCACGTGTGGTAAGATCCAGTATATGTTGTGCCTGATCTTCATTAATACTTAATTTTTCCACCAAATCATCTATGGAAAAATTGAAATTATCGTTATAGACAAAACCGTCTGTACCAGTGTTATATGGTGGATCAATATATATGCACTTGATTTTGCCCGCATATGATTTTAGCAAATGTTTTAGAGCGTCGAGATTATCGCCACTGATATAGATGTTTTCACTATTACAATTCTCTGGGAGTTTGTTATGTGCTTCGTCAGGAACTATGACTGTTTCTGTTTCAAGCGAGGATAGAAGTCTGGCGTAGTTTTTCCCTAAGAATTTTAGTTCGTATCCTTCATGAGCAACATCAATTTTATCCTCTAAAAATTCTGAAAATCGTACCATATCAAAAGAACCATCTAATCTAAAGCAGGATGGGAAATGTTCTCTTAATATGGAAATTTCCTTGTCATTAGGGGAAATATTCTCATTTTTTGAAAGTATTGTCTTAATCAAAATTTTGTCCTCCTGTTCATTACACATACTCCTCTATCGGTACTCGAAACATCCGCATGACATCCTCAATCTCCATCTTATAAGCCTCTTCATCAAAGACCGGAGCTGCCTTTTCCTCTTGCAGTTTTTCATACTCCTCAAAAAGTGCGATTACCTGTGGGCATGGCGTACCCATGCTTATATGAATTATGCCATCAACAAGCATGGGATTTTCAATAATCTCTATTCCAATTTTTTTCATATCCTGCCAACACTCCCGAAAACACATATATGCTTTTTGTACGGAAACAGAGGCATTCATGATGTAATCAAGGTTGATGGTAAATATGGCGCTTCGTATGGCTGTTACTTCACCAATCGTTGTATGGAATATTACGCCTTCCGTATCAAGAGCCAAAAGGCTTTTGAAAAATTCCGAAAAAGTTGTAATCTTTTTGCGGTTCTGGGAAATCAGCGGGGCGGCATTTTTATGGAAATCCGCTATGAGGGCAGACTGTTTCGGAATGTCCTCTCCCAAGTCATAGGGATAGCGGGCTTTCCAGAGTGCATACTTCTCTTTTTTATCGGTAATCGCTTCAGCGGAATCGTTAATATCCGGCTGGAGTTCTTTTCTTTTGGCTGTCCATGCAGCGATTCCCTCCATCAGCCAGCCGCTGTTTTGCCCGTTCTCATTTTGGGAAAACACAAGCTGATAGTTTTCTCCTGATTTTTCAAAGCGTAAGCCATAAATATCTTCCAATTCAAAAAGAGCGTGCATGACGCTGTTCGGATTGCGGTAATCCGGCTCAAATAGTGCTGTCGGATTGATGTCCAGTGCTTTGGCAATCTCCATCAGTTTTCCATCCTTTGGTTTCCGCACATCATTTTCGTACTGCCGGATTCTGTCTCCGGTCAGTTTAACCATAGAGCCAAGCTGTGCCTGTGTCAGACCTTTTAATGTCCGATATTTTCTGATTTTATCTCCAAGAGTCATAATCTACCTCATTTCTGCGTTGTTTTAATGGCTCAGCTTTGCTGAGACTATACGCATTAACGCAATGTTTGTGTCGAACCTCAGACACAAACTTGCCGAGTGAATAAACTTTGTTTATTCACTCTTATTTCCTCAACAATTGAAATCAACATCAAATCGTAACAACATTGTATCACATAAAACTTAAAATGTGAACAGAAAAGTTTATGACAAAAAGAAATAAAGTACAAAAAAGTGCTTGACGAAACAAAAAAGATAGTGTATCTTAATCAAACAAGTACAAAAATGTACGCATACAACAGTGCCAAATGTTTTCAAAATGACACTAGGACGGAAAGGGGGTATCGGTCTATGAATAAAAAGATGTATGTCGATGTAAATGAAATTTGCGAAGATTGGGGCGTCAGCAGGGCGCAGGGTTACAAGATGATTAAGCAGCTCAACAAGCGTATGCTTGCACTTAATCCCAATCTTATTGTCTTATCCGGCAAGGTAAACCGCAGATTTTATGAAGAAAATTGTTATGGCATGGCAAAAAAAGCATAGCAGGGACATGACAGGAGGAGGTGTTGGTTATGTCGGCAAGTAAAGATAACAAAAGAGGTACTTGGAAGGTCTATATCAGATATAAGGACTGGCAGGGAATCAGTCAGATTCATACAAAACGTGGTTTTGCCACAAAGAGAGAAGCGCTTGAATATGAGAGAGAGTTCCTGTTAAAGAAGGCGAAAGATGTGAACATGGGATTTTCGCAGTTTGTGGAGGTCTATATGGAAGATATGAAGCCGAGATTGAAATTAAATACCTTTTTAACTAAGAGGCATATTATGGATACGAAAATTATTCCTTATTTTGAGAAGAAAAGTCTGGCAGAGATTACGGCAACGGATATTATCCAGTGGCAGAATCAGTTGCTTAGTATGAGAGATGAAAATGGGATGCCGTATTCCCAGACGTATCTCCGTACCATTCAGAATCAGCTCAGTGCCATTTTCAATCATGCCTGCCGCTTTTACGGATTAACAGCAAATCCATCAAAGCAGGCGGGGAAAATGGGGAAGGCAAAAGGAAAAGAAATGCTGTTCTGGACGAAAGAGGAATATTTGAAGTTTGCAGAAGTCATGAAGGAGAAGCCGATTTCCTATTATGCCTTTGAAATCCTTTACTGGACGGGAATTAGGGAAGGCGAACTCCTTGCATTGGAAAAGGGGGATTTTAGTATCCCGGACAGGAAATTGACGATTAACAAATCTTATCAGCATTTGCAGGGCGAGGATTATATTACCAGTCCTAAGACGGAAAAGAGCAACCGGATAATCGAACTGCCGGAATTTCTCTGCCGGGAGATGGAGGATTATTTTGGAATGCTTTATAAATGCGACGAGCATACAAGACGGTTCACATTTTCCAAAAGCTATCTGCACCACGAGATGGACAGAGGGGCAAAGGCGGCAGGAGTAAAGAGAATCCGCATCCATGATCTGCGTCACTCGCACGTGGCTCACTGCATTGAGCTTGGATTTTCTCCGTTAGCGATTGCAGAGCGGATGGGGCATGAGGGAATCAATATCACATTTAATTATGCTCATCTTTATCCGTCCAAGCAGAAAGCACTTGCGGATAAGCTGAATGAGGACAGGGAGAACATGGATAAAGATGAAGCTGGAGGGGAGGAATAAACATGGCAAAAATTTACAGACGTGACAACCTTATATCAGGTGTTCGAACTAAGAAAAAGAACGAGAAGAACCGCAAGCGGAGTGTGATTGTAAATTTCCGAGTGACACCGGAGGAGAAACAGCTTATTGATGAAAGGATTGCTTTATCGGGGCTTGCGAGGGCAGAATTTTTCATTAACAGCTGTATGCACCAAAAGATAGTTACCTTTGGAAATGTCAGGACATTTGACGAGATAAAAAAGAAACTTGCAGGAATTGACAGGCATTTGCAGCAGATTGAAAAATCGGAGGAGCTGGATATAGAAGTTTTGGAATCCCTTCGGATGATTCTGGAAATGTTTCATGGATTGGAAAGAGAGGGTAATGCGAATGAGCAGATCAACAAAAAGTTATGAGGAACGCCTGCTTGAAATGGAAAAGAGGGAGCAGGAGAGTTTAGAGAAAGCGAAACGGTATGCTGCACAGAAAAGGGAATTGCAGAAGCGGCAGAAAGCCGAGGAGAATAAAAAACGAACCCACCGGCTTTGCGTGATTGGCGGTGCGGTGGAGTCGGTGCTTGGCTGTTCGATTGAGGAAGAAGATATACCAAAACTGATTGGATTTCTGAAACGGCAGGAAGCTAATGGAAGATATTTTTCTAAAGCGATGCAAAAGGAGCAAGTTCCCAAAACGGAGGAAGCATGAAGGTGGAGGGGTTCGTTTTCTAATCCCTTCATTGTTTTTTCATGAAGGGCGCATTATCCGAGATTTTTAATTATCCGAAGTAACTCTCAAAGCTGCCGATATGAAAGGCTTTCAAAGAAATTACCTCGGATAATTATTTATGAAAAGAGCAACTGCCATTTCAAAAATTATCAGAGGCAAAGGTGTGATTTACCCAATTATCTCGGATAAGTACGAGAGTGTCAGATTATGTGTGTAAGTTCTCTGGACTGCCATAATAAATTTTATCAAAATGCCAGAAGCCCGTAAA
>QXXL01000153.1 GCA_009911505.1 Lachnospiraceae bacterium
ATAAGTTACAAATCACCCACAATTGAAAGCGGGGTTAATTATCCGAGATAATCGTTTTCAAATGCTGTATTCATCGGATTTAATCAATTTACCTCGGATAAGTTTTTATCTCGGATAATGCGCCCTATCCGAGTTCTTGGATAGGGCGCACTTATAGACAACCAGAGGTCGTCTAATAAGTTTGCCGCAAGCGGCAACCGGTCTGCGCTTCGCTTGCCGGGCTCGTTCCGTCGGCGGGGCTTTCAGCCGGACCTGCTCATGCCGCAGGAGGCACTCTTCGCTAGAGGGGCGCATTCCATGCAGGCTGCTATGCGCAGTGCACTCTTACGCAGAGGGCGTTTCTACAAATGTTCTATCTTATTATTGAAATTTGCTTTTGCAGGAAATTAATGCCGGATATGGCAGAAGGGAGGGGGAGCGTTGGCGATATTTCATTTTACAGTAAAGATTGTTGGACGGAGCAAAGGGAAATCTATCATAGCTGCATCTGCATATTTGAATGGTGATGTGATGAAAAATGAGGAAACCGGCAAGGTTAGTTATTATACTTCCAAAAAGGAAGTAGTTTATACCAGTCTTATGATGTGCGAAAATGCACCGCCGGAATGGATGGATGTGCCGAATGAAAATATCAAACGGTTTCAAAAATCCATCCGTTATCAAAGAGCTGAGGATAAAGAAGCAGCTCTGGAAAAGTTCAAAATTGTGTTCCGAAAACAGCGTTTATGGAATGAAGTTTTAAAAGTGGAGCAAAGTGCAAATGCACAACTTGGCAGGTCATTTGAGTTTTCTCTTCCGAAAGAGTGGAGCAGGCAGGAACAGATTTCTTATACCACAGATTTCATACAAAAGAATTTTGTGGCAGAAGGAATGTGTGCTGATTGGAGTATTCACGATAAGGGGGATGGCAATCCTCATGTTCATTTATTGGTTACCATGCGTCCGTTTAAGAAAAATCATACTTGGGGAAATAAAGAGATTAAAGATTGGGTTTTTGTCAGGGATAAGGAAGGAAATATTGTGATGGATGAAACGCACCCGGATTGGTGGCAGGATAAGAAGAAACCAGAGCGTTGTGGTATTCGTATTCCGATATTGGATGCAGATGGAAATCAGAAATTGGATTCCCGTAACCGAAAACAATGGAAAAGGGAGCTTACCGATGCTACAGGTTGGAATAATCCAAAAAACTGCGAGCTGTGGCGGAGTGAGTGGGCCAAAGAATGTAATCTGCATTTGAAGCAGGAGCAGAAAATTGACCATCGTTCTTATGACCGGCAGGGAAAGATTCAAATCCCAACAATTCATGAGGGCGCAGATGCAAGAAGGATAGAGGAAAAATATCAGTCGGGACAGATGGAATCTGCCTCATGGAAAGTGGAGGAAAATCGGATTATAAAGAAGCAGAATGCAATATTAAAAAAGTTACAGGAAGTGTTTGGTCAGGTTGGTATTTTATTAAAGCAATGGAAGGAGCGGTTGTATGACATTAGAAGAAAGCAGAGAAGTTATTCCCATGATGGAAGATATGATAAACCAGATCGAGGAACAACAGAACCTGATGGCAGAGATGTATCAGGAGATGGCTTGGAGAGACGAACAGCTTCTTTTGTTTCGGGAGGAGAATCAAAACTTGCAGAAATTAAACATCGGGTTGAAAGAGCAGCTTCAAATCTTGCCAAGTATAGAGGAACTGTTGGAGCTATTGGAGAAGAAGGATGGAGAAATTCAGACATTGCAAGGGAGGATTCAGGTGCGGAACAACGAAAATCAGCAATGGAAAGAATTGGCAGAGAAGTTGAACAACGAGAACAGATTATTGCAGAAACAGAACAGGGAATTGTTGAAATGCGAAAACGATTAGAGAAAGTGAGGAATGTGGATGAACGAATTAAGCGGCTCAAGGCAAGACGAGCAGATGGAGGAAATGTTGGATTTGTTGGAGCGTATGGAGCAGGAGGCAGCTCAGAAAGATACAATTATCTGGCAGAAGGAGAGCGAGATACAGGCACTACAGCAGCAACTGAACGAATCGCTGAACTTATGCGAGAAGCTGAACAACGAAAACAAAGCCGAGAACGTGCAAGCCTTAAAGAGCGACTTGAAGCAAACAAAAGAATTGTTGCAGAGCGAGAAAGAGAAACTGCAAAATGCAAATCTCATGATAAAGGATTATCAAGGTAGGCTGTATCGTGCAGAGAAAGAAAAAGAGTTTGCCATAACGCATCAGAAAAAAGTGGAGATACCGGTGGAAAAGCCGGTACTCTACGAAAAATGCCAGTCCTGTGAGCGAAAGGCATATCAGCAGACGAAGGAATGGTATGAACATCAGAGGAAGGGACTGGAAAAAGAGTACAAGGCAAAGGCTGTGCGGTTGGATGCAATGATTGTGGTATTGTGGTGGTATGCAATAGTAACAACTGTATTTGCGGCAATGTGGGCGGAAGCGGCAAAAGGAGATTTTATTGTTTTTAGCAGTACAATATGGAAAACGGCTCGCCGGTTTGGTCAAAGCATTCTTTTTATTGGTCAGTATGTGGCACAGATAAGTGGAAGAATGTCAAATGAGATGGCGGCAGTAATCGTATATTGGTTGTTGCTGGTAATCGTTGTCGCTGGTTTGGCTGGCGGTGCAGGTGTATTTTTAGTGATAATCGGAAAGAAAGGGATAAAAATATACCAGGAGAATTGCAGGGATGTTGTTAGTATTGCTGTTGCAGTAACAAGTATGGCAATAGTGGTATATTTTGGAGATTGGATAAAGTCTGTCATAAAATGTAATTTGGTAGTCGCTCTTTTATTGGTTCAGGTGGTATATGTCGGAATCAGGGTATATGTGCGTGGCTGTAAAAGAGCCAGAGGTTACTATTGATATTTATGTGTGGAATATTACGGAAAGGTGGATGAAAGCTATGGAAAAATTGGAGAAGGTTATCGTGGAGAACGGAATCACTTATGTATTGGGTGCAGATAATCTTTATTATCCGGATTTAAGATTGCCGAAAGGTACAGATTATCCAATCGGAAAGTTTGGGTATATGCGATGTGAGTATTTGAAAAAATTTAAGCATGGATATTATATGGAGCTGCTGCTTGACGGGAAACTAAATGAATACTTGCATGAGATTGATGAGGAGTGTCATGTGATGCTGAATCGAATTGTGGAGCAGATGAAGGAAAAACAGGGGGTGACGGAGAAGCTGAAAGCGGAGAACCAGATGTTATGGGTGCGGAAAATCCAAAAGTTTAGATTTTTCCTGAAATCCCAACTTTTGAGAAATCCAAACTTTCTTCTGTAAATCCTTTATTTAAGGCGTTTTCTGACAAAAAAGTTTGGATTTTGTTTTGGCTTTCTTTTGTCAAAAATGGAAATAAATTAGTTGGAACAGAGCTAAATAACAGTGTTTTTCTCATTTTGTCATAATTGGAGCATTGCATTTGGCGAAATGAAATCCAAACTTTTTTCTACAAGAATCCCCTATTATCAAGCCATTTTCAGAAAAGTTTGGATTTCTCCTAAGTTTGGATTTTGGGGAGAGTGAATAATATTATGGCGTGTGCGGAGGAGATTGTGGTAAGGGAGATGGTGTATGTGTAGGATAGTTTGGATGCTATTTTTTTCTGTAATCTATGGAAAGCAGAGTTAAATTATGATAAAATGGAGAAAAGATTTAAGGAGTTGCTAAGATGATAAAAGAAAACTATTGTATATTTGCAATTTCGTTTGTATATTTCTTTTTAGAAATTACTTTGTATGGAATTGTTCAACCTATAGGTTTACACAGGTATTGGGTGGTTATTCCTTTTTTACTTTATATTTTTTTACAATTGTATAAAAAATTTGAAGAAAAAAAAGAAATTCATTGTGTTTCAATTGAAATATCAAATATTTTGGCACTTCTTATGCTGTACATTGTTATTTGTAATGAAAAAATATATAATCTAATTTGGAACAAATATAGTTTTTTTTCTTTTCTTACATGTATTTTCCTTTTATCTGCTTTGATGATAAAGCAAGATATAATAAAAAAGACAAGCGAGGAGAATAAGAAGAGAAATAATTATTTATTTAATCTTTTTTATCTAAATACATCCAAAACACATGAGATAGCGATGTTGATTGATAATAAGATTATGAAGACGATAGAAAAGGAACAAACTTCAGAAGAATTATTGAAACATAATATTTCAGGTTCTTATGGTAAAAAAGAAGTTTTTGCGAATGAAATAGGATATTCAAATGAAGAAAGTTCTAAAAAGAGAGTATATGAGAATTTTGATGTCAAAACAACAAAATCTATTATGTTGCGGAAAATATACGAAACTGCTTTAGGTAACTTAAATAAGGAACTTCAAGAGGGGGATTTGGTTCTTTTTGAAAATATAGAATTGCAGCAACGTAATATGGATGATACGTTAATGATTTTGAATGTTTTGCAAGATAGTAAATTTAAAAATCAAGGCAATGAAGATTTGGAAATTAACTTAAATAAAATGATTGAAAAGATGTTAGACGATTTTACTATAGATTACACATTTAAGTATAATTGGAACAATGAAAATGATGAGCAATATATTATTCAATTGCCATATAAATCATCAGATAATTTTGAAAATGGATACCAACATAACGATTTGCAATTGGGAAAACTAAGCCTTATTGGTATATATCGTGGCAAAGTGAATTTTTCAGAAAGGGATAGCATATCATCAAAATTTTTGGATCTAATGCAAGACTCTTTTGCAAATGACGATTCTACAGATAGTAAAAATGAGATAATGAAGCTAAGTCATAACGAAAAAGAATTTAATACTTTTCCCTTTGAATTTAAACATAATAAATTGAAGGATACAATTTCATTGATTGATGTTATAGCAATTATTCAAGAGATTAATATTGGTAATAAAACGGAGAATAAGTAATTATGTTATTTGTTTATGAAGATGCAGAAAAGAGAAAACAATTTAAGGATAAATATTGTGAATATAAATTTGTGGGTCCTTCTTTTTTATTCGCGATAGCGACAATGTGGATGACATTTTGAATTTAGTAGAAGTTGAAGACTTTGATTATCTTATAGTGGATATTTCAAATTGGATAAAAGATGGAAATTATTACAAAGTATATTTAGAAAGAGTTTTTTGGATATTATTGACTTATGTGGAACATATACATTTTTGCATCAAAGAAAGTTATTTGGATGAATTTATGCAGTGGTTTCCAGATATATTTGAAGAAATAGATATTGATAGATTCTATGGTAAAAACGAAGGCTTTCAAGATAATGATAATGAAAAAATAGATATTTTGGGTTATATAATTCCAGACAAAGTGTATGTATATGATAGAATTCAAATAACAGAAAATTTTGATAAAAAAAAGATAATGTCAATTAGTGAGCTGATTGATAAACATGAAGGGATATTTCTTCAATATGATATAGAAAAAATAGAGAAAAAGCTTACAGAAGAAAAGATTGAATTTGTTGACATATCATCTCTTGTGCAGGTTATTCAATTACGTAGTGATATACTTTTACAGGCTGAACTTCTTTTTTTGCAGATTTCTTCTGTATATTGTAATAAATTCTGTATAAAAAGAGACTGTGTTAGTATTTTGGAAGAAAAAATTCCATACATGTTTATGGAATTAGTACCAATAAAAAAAGAATTAGCGGAAGAGGTAATAGAAGTAGATGTTTGTGAAAATGATTTGAATACGGAAATAATATGTAGGATAGCTGATGAAATAAATGATGCCTTGAAAGGTCACGATGATTTTAAAACAGATTTTAAAAGAAATTTGTTAAAATATTCATTTTTAAATAATATGGGTGATAGGAAAATCTTTTCAATAATTATTTGTGGAGAATCAGGAATTGGGAAAACTGAGTTTGCGAAAATTGTTTCTGAAAAAATGTTTCCACAAGAAGAGCTGATAAAGATAAATTTTGGAAATTATTCAACAGAGGGAGTTCTTAATAGTCTTATTGGTTCTCCATTAGGATATGTTGGCAGTGAAGAGGGAGGGGAACTGATTAATAAAATAAAAAAATCTAAATCAAGAGTTATTCTGATTGATGAGTTTGAAAAAGCAACACCCAGTGTATATAACTTTTTTTATGAATTATTGGAGGATGGAATATTTACTGATCGGCATGGCGAAAAGCATGATTTGAATGGATATATAATTGTTTTTACTTCTAATATGTCTCAAGATATATATCAAAGGCATATACCGGATTCTTTAAAGTCTAGGTTTGATATGGTATATTATTTTGTTGATGTTCCCAAAAGTGAAAAGGAAGTATTTATAAAGAATAGTGCTTTGGAGTTGATAGAAAAATTAGAGCATCATTTTTGTAAAAGGATAAATTTCGAACATATAAAAGATGATTTAGAGAGACTTGTGATTTATAATAATTTACGTGATATAAAGAGAAAAGTAGAAGATATTGTTTTTTCGGCATTTTTTCGAGAAGATAATTGAGCCGATTATAGATAACAAATGAGGAAAGACATAGCTATAATTTGAAATATCTTGTTTTTGCTGTAAAATCGCATTATAATTGATTTAAATTTAAATTCAGGAGGAGTCTATGAGTTATAAAAAAACAGATGCTCTAATGAGGCATTTACGAGATAGTGGAATTTTAATACAGGGTTCAAAACAGAAGTGTCAACTCATTAACACAGGATATTTTCATGGATACAAGGGATATCGTTTTTTTGGAAATGCACATAGACGCTTACTATTTACGTCATATGATGAAGTCTATGCTACTATCCAATACGATTCTAATTTGAAATCGTTGTTGTATGGAAAAATAATGTTTATTGAGACTGCAGTAAAAAACATTGCGTTGGAAAGTATACTTGTAAGTGCCAATTCGGAATCTATTCAGGATATGTATGATAAGGTTGTCAGCGGATACAATAATGCACCGATTTCAGCAACTACAGAGCAGAAAAGAAAATTGCAACAGAATAAGCTGAATTTACAGAATTCTATTCAATCCAGCCTTGCGTATGCCTATAAGAAGAATAATCCTAAAATAACACATTTCTATAATAATATTGGATATTCAGATGTTCCTATATGGGCTTTGTTTGAAATAATGACAATGGGTGATTTGGGTTATTTATTATCATGCCTTACATATGATGTTCGAGATGATATTTCAAAGCGTTTATCTTTAAATGTGTCTTGCGATACAGATAGACAATTGATATACAAATACATCTATACATTAAAAGATTTACGAAATGCTATTGCACATAATGCTGTAGTTTTTGATACCAGATTCAGGAATATTGATCCTACAGGTGCAATGAAACAGTGCTTGAAACTTGAGATTGGATTACCATATGTGAATTTTAAGACAATTGGTGACTACATTATTCTTATGTGCTACTACATGAAGCTGCTGAAGGTATCAAAGACAGAAATAAAAGCATTTATTCGGGAGTTTGAAAGGTTAACAGATAATTATAGACAAGCTGTTAATCCTAATGTTGTTGCGATAGTGATTCACCCGGATTTGACATCAAGAATGAATATTTTGAAAAATTTTTTATAAAAGCTTGCATTTTTTCAGTGTTTGTTGTATATTATAGGTACTAATTGGGGTATGCGTTTGCGGATGCATACTTGAGAGAGTCGGAGTGATCCGGCTCTCTTGCGTTATAGACATAATATGCTTGCAAAATGCTTGCAAAAAGTTCCCAAAAGAGAAAAAATGTGTGGAATATTTAGAATAATTATACAAGATAAGGTGGAAGGAAGATTGATTGGACACAATATATAGTTATCAAAATCGAGTTCGAATAATTAAACGGATGAGAAAAACCAAGTATTTATGCTGGTTGCAAGCAGAATAGTTTAGTGATTGGCAACGATTTGGCAACATTTTTTTCTTATTCAGAAAATGATTTATATATTTCAATAAAGCACATAGGGAAACCTTGCTGATATTCTGAAGTGAAAACTGAATATCAGCAAGGTTTTTCTTATTGCATTTCTTTGGCTATTTCTCCGATTTCTTAATGAGGTAATCACTCATTTCTTGAGAAGGCGTCTTAGCCCAGTGATGGCTGGTGTCCAGTTCCGGGTATCGGTAACGCCATTCGTCGTATTCCTCCCTGCTGATTTCGCCGTTTTCAAGTTTTTCTGCCTGTTGCTGCCATTCCCGGAGCATATTGCTGACCGTATCAACAGGGGAAGAACTGGAAGGATCGCGGTAAAGGCAGATGAGACCGTCTTTTTCCGTTATCTTGAATCCGTATATGTCCTCCAATGCAAAGAGGGTATGTAAAAAACCGATGTATGTGTCAATGTCCGGCACAGTCAGGGCATGGGGGCTGACGCCGAGTATGCCCGCCATTTGTTTCACGAGGTTTTGTTTGGGAATTCTCGCCTCCGATTCGTACTGCGCCATGCGCACGTCGGAAGTCCTGCCCAGAAAGCCGAGTTGTTCGCCGAGCTGTTTCTGCGTCAGGTTCTTCCGATTGCGAAAAAGTTTGATGCGTTTTCCGATTGCCATAAGCAGACCTCCGTATAGTTTTTGTTGTTTAGCCATGTCAGCGCAATTTCGCCGTGGTTAAGTGGTTAAACAAATTTGTTGGGTACAGTATAGCATGTCGCAGTGAAGATAGCAAGAAGAAATTAAATTTAAAAAGTTAAGATTTTTTCTGAAACCCCTTGACTTAAATTGATAAGTTTAGTAATATAGGAAGTACATAGACTAAACAAACAAATTTAGTCACATTTAAAACTGTCGGTAAAAACTGCTGTTTGAAAAGAAATGCAGATTTACGGGTGCAGGCAGAGGAATCAGGAATAAAAGAGGGGAAAGGAGAGGATGGATAATGGAAGGCAAAAATTTTATGACGGTTGAGGAAGTTGCGCAGGAGCTAAATGTCTCCAAATCCTATGCCTACAAGGTTGTCCGGGAGCTGAATACAGAAATGCGCGGGCTTGGCTACCTGACAGTATCGGGCAGGGTGAACACAAATTTCTTCCGCAAGAAGTTATGTTACAGTGAATAGTTTTTCGTAAGGATTTATATTACAGCGGGAAGTTTTTCTGCAAGAAGTTATGTTGTAGTGGAAAGTGTAGGAATTTTTAGAATGTTGCCGGGGCTGACCTCAGAGTTTATTGCTTCTGTAGCCAGTCCCGGGGAAAGGAGTGTGAGCGTATGGCTGTTTATAAGGATGGCGACAAATGGCGCGTCATCTACCGATATACGAATTACAAAGGGGAAAGGAAACAGACGCAGAAAAGGGGTTTTGTGACCAAAAGGGAGGCTTTGAGCTGGGAACGGGAAGTCATGCTCAAAAGTGAATCCAAACTTGACATGACTTTTGCCAGTTTCTTTGAAATTTATGAGGCGGACAAGAAGAAAAGGGTGAAGGAGAACACATGGGAATCCAAGAGCCATGTGATACGCACGAAGATACTTCCCTATTTCGGGGAGCGGAAGATTGCGGAGATTGAGCCGAAGGACGTGATTGCATGGCAGAATGAAATGCTTGCTTATAAAGGCGAGAATGGAGAGATCTATTCACCGACCTATTTAAAGACTATCCATGCGCAGTTAAGCGCAATTTTCAACCATGCCGTAAGGTTTTACCACCTTCCGGGCAACCCGGCGCAGAAAGCCGGGACGATGGGCAGTGAGGAACATAAAGAAATGCTGTTCTGGACGAAAGAAGAATATCTGAAATTTGCAGATGTGATGATGGACAAGCCGTTGTCCTATTATGCCTTTGAAATGCTCTACTGGTGCGGTGTCCGGCTGGGTGAAATGCTCGCGCTGACTCCGTTAGACTTTGATTTTGGGCGGAATACCGTGACGATAAATAAGTCCTATCAGCGGATAAAGGGGAGGGATGTCATCACTTCCCCCAAGACAGCAAAGAGCAACCGGACGATAAAAATGCCGCATTTCTTATGTGAGGAAATGCAGGAGTATATCGGTATGCTCTATGAAATCAGTGAAGATGAAAGGATGTTTCAGGTCACAAAATCATATCTCCATCACGAGATGGACAGGGGAGCGAAAGCCGCAAATGTGAAACGAATCAGAATCCATGACCTGCGCCATTCACATATCAGTTTATTGATTGAAATGGGATTTTCGGCACTTGCCATAGCGGACAGGGTGGGGCATGAGAGCATAGACATCACCTACCGCTATGCGCATCTGTTCCCAAACAAGCAGACGGAAATGGCGGACAAGCTGGATATGGAGCGCATGGAGAGCCTTGCGCAGACCAGATAATTGCACAGTCATCCAGTTTCATATGGATAAGGAATTTGAGCCGGAACGGAGAAAGGGGATTTGAAATTATGGAAAAAAGGCTTGATTATAAGGGAAGATGGAGGAATAAAACAGTGGCATTCCATGTCTCGGAGGAGGAAGGAAAGCTGATTGACCGATGTGTGAGCCTGTCGGGACTTACCAAGCAGGAGTATATTATCCGGCGTTTACAGTGCCGGGACGTGGTGGTTCAGGGCAATCCGAGGGTATATAAGGCACTGCGCAACCAGATGGCAGAAATCTATGGGGAATTAAAACGTCTGGGAAAATGTGGCGGGGAAAATGATGAACTGCTTTATACCATCCAGTTAATTGCACAAACCATGAATGGGCTGAAAGGGGAAAACTGATTGCAGTCAGCCTTGTATTTACCAGCCGAAAAAGAAAAATTTATAGAAGATATTTGTTTAAACAATACCCGTTTTTTGTTACCCAAACATTCTGTCAGCTTGACAAAATGCAAACAATTTGACCTCAATGGAATAAAAATTTACGGATAAGGCGACTGACAGAAGGATAATATCAGGTCGCCGGATAGGAGGAAATCATGGGAAAGCACATCATTGGAGAAAATGGAATCAGCTATACGAAAGGAACAGATGGGATTTATTATTCAGATTTGAAGTTGCCGGAAGGGGAAGATTATGAGATCGGCAGATATGGAAACATGAGGCTGGAGTATCTCAAAAACCACCGCAAAGGGCTGTATTTGGATTTGCTGACAAGCGGAAAACTTAACAGGCATCTGTATGAATGTGATGAGGAATGCAGGGCGAGGTTGGAATTTCTCACGGAACAGATGAAAGCCGGGGCAGGGATTACGGAAGAATTAAAGGAAAAAGAACAGATGAAATGGGTTGGATTAATGAATAATGTCCGCTCTGCTACGGAGGAGATTGTGCTGAAAGAGTTAGTATATTGTTAGTGAATCCGTACCAGACAAACTGGTATGTTTGTGATAAAAGTCGTATTGGAAAGGGAATATATTGCTGAAGGAGTAGGTAGATTGCCCGAAAAATTATGATGATAAAAGGAAGACGCTGCTGGAAGAATTTGCAGACGGCCGGGGAAAACCATGCCGGAAAAATGGAAATATTTTATAGAAGTAGGGCGGGAAACCGCTCTATTTTCTTTGAGGAAAATCAGTATATAGACTTAAAATATGGATATTTTTGGTGGAATAGGATGGTGGGAAAGCCTGTGAAAGATTTCTTTTCGGCTGGTGGAATAGGCAGTGTCGGACTCAGATAGCGGACGAAAAATTAATACACAATACCAGCAAGCAACGCCTTTGGATTGCCATGCCCTTATGGGCAGTGGCAACCTCTGGCACTTATTAGGGGAAATCCCCTAGCCCCTTTTTTGCAGTCATGCTTTGAAATGTCCCAGTCTAATATGTGGAAAAGTTCAGGTTATTATTTTGCAGAATCAGTGTCGGAATTCAACTTTGTAGAATTTGTTCTATCATTGCCTTTGGTGCATTCCATAAATAAAGACCAGGCATATTTGAATCCCAAAGTAAATAACAGTTCATCATTCCTTGAGCTGTACTGTAAGATAATATTTTCCAGCTTGCGGTAATCTTTCATGTCCAGAATACCCTCCAGCCAGTCAATGTCGAAATCGTTGTTCATAAGAATCTCGTCATATTCCCAACTGCTGACGTACTTCTCGTAAATCTCATGGATTCTGCGTTCCGTTTCATCTATCTCCAGAAAAAATGTTTCGCGCTTGGCATTCCTGTTTGCAATTTTAATCAGGAACTCGCTATTATCAGAAGTTTCTATCGCAAATAAACCTTTGTCCGATTGTATGCGTTTTATTTCTGCAATAGGAAGTCCAGATTTTTCAATGTCTTTTAAAAGCATAGCTGCAAAATTTTTCATATCCATAACATTACCTGTTCTTCTTTGAATTAGTATATTTGACGGCACTCTAATTCAAAATGGCTTCCGTCCATCAGCAGTACCGTAAAAATATTTTCTTTGTCTTTCGTTTGAATGTCCTTGACTGCCATATCATCAGAATCGTTAAGCAGTTCAAAGACAGTGTCTTTAAAGTAGTCCAATCCCATTCCTTTCCTCCTGTGAAAATGTTTGTTTGTGTTAGAAGTATTATAATACTTCTTTAAGATTACAAAAACACTATAACAAGTATAGAATAAAAATGCAAGGAGAACAGGGTATCATTTTTCGACAGGAGGCGACAAGGTGGAAGAAAATTACGGTCATCTGGAAATCCGGCTGGCAGAGTTAATAGAGAAAAAAGGACTGAACCGAAATAAAGTGTCTCTGAAAGCGGCTATGAATTGGAGGCAGGTTGACAGATATTGTGAGAATGACATTACCAGGTTGGACACTTTTGTATTGTGTAAACTCTGCACCGTTTTGGAATGTGAAATTCAAGATTTGCTTGTTTTTGTCCGAGCAGAGAAAGAGCAGGGAAAATAGATATAAATTTATAATCCGCATTTAAGAAAAAAGAACTAATGTTTCTGCAACTAGTATTCTGATATTTATTTAGGGTTAGCGAGTTTCTGCAATAAATATAGAATGAGACTGTAAGCATGAAACAAGTATGAAAATGCAGAGGTGGGAACGTGGAGGAAGATTACGGATATTTGGAAATTCGGCTGGACGAACTGCTAAAGAAAAAAGGGCTGAGCAAGAACAAGCTGTCGCACAAGGCAGAAATGAACTGGAAACAGATAGATAATTACTGTACGAACAGCATTACCCGGTTGGATGTATATGTACTGTGTAAACTTTGTACGGTGTTAGGGTGTGAGATACAAGATTTGCTGGTATTCCATCCGCCGGGGGAAGAATAGCCAGGTAATTATTGAAGATATTAGTGAGATGATAGATTGATAAAACTCGCACCACTGGTGCGAGAATTGGAGAATAAATGGGCGGAGTGGAAATTGCAGGCTATGAGCCGTTGGTAAATGACGTGAAGGAACTGATACATAAAAAGCAGTATCATGTCCTGAAAATAATGAATACGGAGACCATCAACCTTTATTGGGAGATTGGAGAGGAAATATACAGACAACAGGAAATCAACGGATGGGGCAAATCCATTGTAAAAGTTCTTTCAAAAGAATTGCAGAAAGAATTTCCGGGAGCAAAGGGATATTCTGCGGCAAACCTTTGGAGAATGCGCAACTTTTACTTGAGTTACCGTAATTCTGAAAAACTCGCGCCTTTGGTGCGAGGAATTAGCTGGAGCAATAATATTGTCATTATGGAGAAATGCAAAGACGATTTGCAGAGAGAATTTTACATCCAGATGGCAAAGCGGTATGGTTGGACAAAACGCATTTTAGCCAATTTCATTGAGGCACAGACCTATGAAAAGTATTTATTAAATCAGACGAATTTTGATTTGACACTGCCCGAAGAACGCAGGGTGCAGGCAAAGTTAGCTGTAAAAGATGAATATACCTTTGACTTTGCGGAACTGTCACCGGAATATTCTGAGCATGAGTTGGAAATGCAGTTAGTAAATAATATCCGTGCATTTTTGATAGAGATGGGCGGGGATTTTACCTTTATTGGCAATCAATACCACTTGACTGTTGGGAGCAGGAATTTATATATTGATTTACTGCTTTTTCATAGAAGGTTGAGGAGTTTAGTAGCAATTGAACTGAAAATAGGCGAGTTTGAGGCGGAATATGCTGGGAAAATGCAACTATATCTAACAGCGTTGGACGAGCAGGTAAAATTACCGGAGGAAAATCCGTCTATTGGTATTATCATCTGTAAGAGCAAAGATAAGACTTATGTGGAATATGCTTTGAAACAATCGAATGTGCCGATTGGGGTGGCGACTTATAAGCTGAGTGATTCTCTGCCGGAGGATATGAAGGAAATGTTGCCGGAGCCGGAGGAGATTGTGGAGAGATTGAAGATATTTGAGGGGAGTAAAACAGATATATAAATATTATCATTTTAAAATGTTTTATTTTACACGAACTTGATAAAAATTGGAGAAACAATAATGAAAATTTTATTAGTAGAGCCTAATTACAAGAATAAATACCCACCAATGGGATTGATGAAGATAAGTACATATCATAAAGAACGAGGAGATGAAGTGACTTTTTTTAGGGAGTTATGGATTCGAAGGATTTTTTAGAAAACCAGTATGACAGAGTGTATATAACATCTTTGTTTACTTTTTATTATAGTCAGACAATTAAAACTATAAAAAATTATGAAAAACTTATCTCACCAGAGAGAATATTTATCGGTGGGATAATGGTATCTCTTTTAAAAGAGAAAATTAAAGGAGATATTGATGATAGGGTTACCATTCTTACAGGGCTATTAACGGATTCTTGTATTTTAAAATTAGGGGATTCTGTGAATATTGATATACTTCCATTAGATTATTCTATTTTAGATGATATAGTTTATAAATATCCGGCAGGAGATAACTATTTTGCATATATTAGTAGAGGATGTACCAACAAGTGTAAATTCTGTGCTGTTCCTATACTGGAACCTAAATTTTGTATGACAAATAATATAGTTAATCAAATAAAAAGAATAAGTAAAGAATTTGGAGAAAAAAAGAATTTACTGTTGCTTGATAATAATATATTAAGTTTTTCAGAAAGAGAATTGGAAGAAATTGTTAGTGATATTGAGCGGTTGGGATTTGACAAAGAAACCAAATTTTACAAGGAACTTCCGCTGAAACAATTTCTGCGAAAACTACATAAATACAAAAGAGAAACAGTTGCAAGTATAAATGTTTTGAGCGAAACACTTTGTTATTTGAAAGAAAAAGAAAAAATAAAAAAAACGAAAATATATCAGGAAAAATATCTAGAAATCCTGGAAAAGATAGATAGAGCTGATGATAAATTACAGATTATATTTGAAAATGAAAAAGAATTAATAGAAATATTAGATTATTACCATCATCCAGTCGGAAGTAGGAGGGCAGTTGACTTTAATCAGGGAATGGACGCCAGACAATTGACGGATAAAAAAATGAAAATAATAATGGATTAAATTTGCAACAAGACGTAACTGATAGTAAAAATGAAAAAGGTATGCTACATGAGGAAATAGAAGGTAATATTGGACAAAGCAGTGAGCAAAAAAAAGCAACAGATACAACTGATGACAAAGATATGGATAAGACTGATAAAAATGAAAACAATAGTACAAATATAAACCAAGAAAGATATGTACCAGAAATTCGTTATAATCCAAAGAGATATAAGGGTGAGACATTATATTTCACAAGGGATGAGGCTAATAAATTCCAACTTGCAACTGAAAATGACTATAATTTAAAAATTAAGAGTTTGTTGTATGATTTGGGAAAATTTTCTGTGTATACTCATCCATATACTGTAGCCTTGCTTTATAGAACATTGTTAGAAATCTGTACAAAGCGGGTTTATCATGTTAAAGCGAGTGAAATAGGTCGTACATATAATGAAAATGATTTGAAATCAAATATGCTCTATTTAACAAATAATTTCTTGTTTAATAAAAGTAAACAAAAGGATTTGCCTAAGATAAAGGAAACAATTAAAGAATATTTGTCTGGAACAGATATAATTCAAATACTAAATTTATATATTCATTATTCTAATTCTGTCGATGAGAACTTAATACTATCGAGTTGGAAAAGTCTAAAAAAATATGTTCAGTCATGTTTAGAAAAATAATTAGGAAAAGAAGTTGCATTATCTTGTGATTAGGATATAATAAGTTTATGGCAACACTTTGGCAACAGAAAATCAGTAAGCCTAAATATAGTGCATAATTGAAGTATAAACTCGGCAATTAGATATAGGAAGTTAAACAAAACAGATTAAGAAACAAACTGAACTTGCCGAGTTCGAATAAACAAAAATGCTTAGTGAATCCAGTGTTTATGCGGGTTTGCGGACTTTGGAAAGGTCTTTTGATAACAAATTGATAACAGTCGTTTGAGTGCGATTATTCTTACTGTCAAGTGGTTTGTTGATGGGGGAATGATTTGTAAGCGGTTTGGATGACTGAAATAAATCCATATTAGAAACGCCCTTAGCTGTGGGTAGGAACTCATGGCTAAGGGCGTTTTTTGTTGTGCTTGTTAATCAGTTTTGAGTTTGTCCTTGAACTGTTCAATCAAGGTATCACTCAATTCCTTAGAGGGAACTTTTGCCCAATGCTGCGTGGTGTCAAACTTCGGGTAATTGTACCGCCACTGGTCGTAATCTTCCCTGCTGATTTCCTCGGC
>QXXL01000154.1 GCA_009911505.1 Lachnospiraceae bacterium
TACAGCCTGTTCCTGCCAAGCGGTAAGCATTTGCAGTAACTCGGCGGCATCCTTACTTTTGTCTTTGCTGACTTTCAAACAGACTTCTCCGTCTGCTTCACTGACAATAAGACCGTAAATGTCCTCAAGGGAAAATAAGGTGTGCATAAGCCCGATGTAGCTGTCAATGTCGGGTATGTCCAGTGCTTGCGGCGCAACGTCAAGAGCCTGCGCCAGTGCAGCAGTCAAGTCTGCCTTCGGCTTGCGTGAGCCTGTTTCGTACTGTGCCAGACGGACATCCGCTGATTTTTCGGGAAACCCGACAAGCATACCGAGATATTTCTGTGTCATGCCCCGCATGATACGGAAAAAATGTATTCTTTCGCCAATCGCCATAGTGTTTCACTCCTTGTGCTTATGTTTATAAGGAGTATAGCATATATGTTTAGAGAAAGTCAAGCGTAAGTGAAACAAAAAAGTTTAATATTTTCTTGCAAACCTATTGACAATAGCAGAATTGTTTAGTATTATGTATTAAGCAAAAACGCTTAACAAGAAATGCCGCAAGGGCATACCTATATGCCCAGAGTAATGGGCGGCAAAAAGGAAAGGAGAGGTTGTATGGACAACAAATTTATCCGTGTGGACGAGGTGGCGCAGGAACTGTCTGTATCAAAGCCTTACGCTTACAAGCTCATCAAGAAACTGAATGATGAGTTGAAGGAGCAGGGTTTTATCACGATTGCAGGGAGAGTAAACCGCCAGTATTTTCAAGAAAGGCTTTACGGGGCGGGAAAGGGGGAAGTGTAAATGCCAGTATTTAAGAACGAGGGCAACGGCACATGGTATGTGATGGCAAGGTATGTAAACTGGAAAGGTGAACGTAAGCAGAAGTGCAAGCGTGGGTTTGCTACAAAACGTGAAGCGCAGGAGTGGGAGCGCAAGTTTCAGCTACAAAATTCCGCTGACCTTGACATGGATTTTGAAGCCTTTACAGAGCTTTATGCGAATGATGTCAAGAACCGACTGAAAGAAAACACTTGGCTGACAAAAGAGCATATCATTCGGACGAAGATTCTCCCGTACTTCGGGAAGATGAAGATTAGCGGGATTGGCACAAAGGAAATTATTGCATGGCAGAATGAACTGCTTGCCTACCGTGATGAAAAACGCAATCCCTATTCGCAGACGTATCTGAAAACGGTACACAACCAGCTTTCAGCGATATTTAACCATGCAGTGCGCTATTATGACCTCCGCTCCAATCCTGCGGCAAAGGCGGGCAATATGGGGAGCGAGGAACACAAGGAAATGCTGTTCTGGACAAAAGAGGAATATAAGAGGTTTGCGGATGAAATGATGGACAAGCCAGTTTCCTTTTACGCCTTTGAAATGCTCTACTGGTGCGGAATCCGAGAGGGAGAATTATTAGCTTTGACCGCCGCTGATTTCAATTTTGATAAGGAAACGGTCACGATTAACAAATCCTACCAACGCCTGCATGGGGAGGACGT
>QXXL01000155.1 GCA_009911505.1 Lachnospiraceae bacterium
ACACAATCAAGATGCCAAAGTTTCTCTGTGAGGAGATGCAGGAATATATCAGTATGCTGTACGGTTTAAAGAAGAAAGACCGCATTTTCACGGTAACAAAGAGTTATCTCCATCACGAGATGGACAGGGGCGCAAAAGCCGCAGGCGTAAAACGTATACGGATTCACGATTTGCGGCATAGCCACATCAGTTTATTGATTGACATGGGTTTCTCGGCGGTGGCGATTGCTGACCGTGTAGGGCATGAGAGCATAGAAATCACTTATAGATATGCTCACCTGTTTCCGTCAAAGCAGACGGAAATGGCAGACAGGCTTGACGATTTAGGAAAGGGGGATTTTTGATATGTCGGCAAAGAATTTAGACAACTGTAACCGTTGGAGAAATAAAACCGTCGCCTTTCGGGTATCTCCCGAAGAAAGTGAGCGGATTGACAAAGCGGTGCGGCTTTCGGGACTTACCAAGCAGGACTATATCACAAGGCGGCTTTTATGCCAAGACGTGGTAGTGCAGGGCAATCCGAGGGTGTATAAGGCACTCCGCAATGACCTTGTCGTCGTTCTTGCAGAATTGCAGAGGATTGAAGCGGGCGGGGGCGTAAATGAAGAACTGCTTGATACAATCGAACTGATTGCTGTTATTCTCGGCGGTTTGAAAGGAGAAAGTGAAGATGGCGAATAAAAAAGAAACGGCTGCACCGAATGTATCTGTTGGCGCAGATACGGAGCAGCCAATTCAAAAATGTAGTAGTAATAGTATAACCCTAAAAACCGAAAAATTCAATCTTTTCATAGAAAAAGGCGGTGGCTATAATGGCTGAGCTTAAAATTTTGAACATGGACGAGATACCTGCAACCGAGGTCGGGTGGCTTTGGTATCCGTATATTC
>QXXL01000156.1 GCA_009911505.1 Lachnospiraceae bacterium
TGGCGATGGAAAAACAATGATGATTTTACAGTTAGCTTCTATCTTATCAAGGGGAGATAAACTGCCTTGTGACGATACAGAGCGTGAGCCAATAAGAATTATTTACCAAACCGCAGAGGATGGACTTGGCGACACAATTAAGCCCCGTCTGCTTGCAGCCAATGCCGACTGTACGCAAATCAAGGTAATTGACGAGTCGGAAGCCGCGCTCTCAATGCTTGATGAAAGAATTGAACAGGCAATTATTGAAGCGGGCGCAAAGGTAATTATTTTAGACCCCGTACAAGCGTATATCGGCGCTCAAATTGATATGAACAGGGCAAACGAAGTCCGCAATGTCCTTTCGCAGTTAGGTCGGGTAGCAGAAAAACATGGATGTGCCGTTATCCTTGTCGGACACTTGAATAAAGCACAGGGCGGCAAAGCAAATTACAGAGGGCTTGGCTCAATTGATTTCCAAGCAACGGCACGAAGCGTACTCATTGTCGGCAGGCTCAAGGAAAACAAGGAAGTGCGGGTAGTTGCGCATGAAAAATCTTCCCTTGCGCCTGAAGGTGAGCCTATTGCTTTTGAACTGAATAAAGAAACTGGATTTGTGTGGAAAGGTCATTATGATATTTCCATTGATGATTTATTAAACGGCATTAGCCGTGAAAAGAAATCCGAACAAGCAGAGAAATTAATCATGGATTGCCTGTCTGATGGGAAATGCCAACAGCAGCTTATATTAAAGAAAGCACAGAATATCGGCATCTCAAAAAGAGTGCTTGA
>QXXL01000157.1 GCA_009911505.1 Lachnospiraceae bacterium
ACTCTATGTTTTGACCCCAGTATCATGTCATTAGTTGTTCTAATTTTAGGATGTTGTGGTGTATCAGTAAATGCGCAGGAAGAATTGGTGAAGAGACAGTATATAATCATTGCGGATACGAATGATGCATATGATGAGATATCAAAGAATATTGATAATAGTGTTGTTGTGGATAACCCGGGATTGTTAAATAATAATGTAATAGTTGCAGAATTGACGGAAAAAGAAGTGGTAACGCTTGAAAATGATAATATTTTGGTGGAAGAGGATATTATATTGACAGCAAGTACTGAAGGAACCGACAGCTACACAGGCGTATATGATACTAGAGATATTTGGCAAGAGAAAGAGGATATAAAACGCAGGCGCCAAGAAATGTTGGATCAGGTAAAAGATGAGTCCAGTATGGAAACCGAATCAGAATATAAATGGAACTTAAAGGCAATCAATGCTGACAAAATAAATTTGGAATTGTTATCTAATCAAAAAATAAAAGTGGCGGTTTTAGATTCAGGCGTTGATATTGTGGAAGGGATTAACTTGGCTGGAAATGTGAATTTTGTGGATGAAGATGAAGAAATATCACCTATCTTCTGCGATCTAACTGGGCATGGAACTGCGATTGCAGGTATAATTTCTGGAAATGGGGAAACTGGCGTATATGGTGTGGCTCCAAATGCTGAACTTTATTCTGTCAAAGTTTTAGACAGTGAAAATACGGCTCCTCTTAGCAGGATTATAGAGGGTATTTACTGGTGTATAGAGAATAAAATAAATATTATTAATATGAGTTTTGGCACATCCATATATTCAAAAGCATTAGAACATGCAATTGAAGACGCTTATATGGCTAATATACTGATGGTGGGTGCGGCAGGCAATGGTGGTGGAAGTGTAGAATATCCGGCAGCTTTTGATGAAGTAATGGCGGTAGCTTCTGTTAATCCTGCAGCAGAAATCAGTGATTTTTGTAATACAGGAAAGGAACTGGACGTTGCAGCTCCAGGAGAAAAAATACATACAGCAAGTTTTTTTGATGGAAGTATAGTTACACATGGAACAAGTGTTGCAGTGCCACATGTAGCAGGAGCAGCAGCATTGTTATGGGGGAAAGACACTACAAAATCCAATGAATTTATCCGTCAGCTAATTAATTATAGTGCCAAAGATATAGATGGCATGGATGAATGTGGGTTATTAGATGTGGATTATGCAATGAAAAGTTATGATGTCTTTGCGGATAACTTTAATGGTGAAAGTTTGGAACAGGGGAGTTTCATTTCAGAGAATACAACAGAGCCTGAAGACTTTACATATGTAGAAGAAGATGATGCATATGTAGAGGGGCGCTGGTCCGGTGGAAAACATATAGAAGCAATTAATAGCAATCGTGCGGGGCTTAGCGTAGAGGCTATTGAACTAGTAAAGAAAGGGGCTGTATATCCCGACCAGAGCGATACAGGCTGGAATAAATCGGAAAAGAATCCCTGGTTTCATGGGAGGTGGGCAAAAGGTGACAATACGACAGAAGTGAATTATGCAGCAGCCTTTGAAATGGTTACAGAGGTTGCAGTGCAAGGGATGAGTCTATTATCGGATTCTAGTTATACCCACAATAATATTATGGGAATGGATAGTGCAACATTTAAAGCAATAAAAGATCTTATTAAGCCACTAAATGGGAAATATGACACTATTTTGGCACCTTATGCAAATACGAAGGCAAATCGTAAGTATTTTTTGTATGGATGCGGATTGCATTTAATGACAGATTTATTTGCACATTCTACTACAAATTTGAGTGGCAACTATCTTGGACATAATTATTTTTATGATGACAGAACAGATGATTTTGAATTTCACCCTAAGCGTTATAAAGTTGCAGTTAGGGGTGTCCAATATGGTATACAGAATTTGTTAAATGAGGAATTCAGTGATGGAGAAGTAATATTTAAAGCGGTGAAAGATCTTTTTACAGAAACTACTGAATATAAAGTTATTAACTTGAAAAAATATGTAAATGCAAATGGATATAGCGGTTCGGCATTAAGTCTGGCCAATATTGAGTCAAGAAATGTACATTTTAAGCAGTAATAGTGGATAAGGGGCGCATAATCCCAGGCAGAAAAATGTTTGGCAAAATTTGCCCGTTCAAAGGAGGGAAAGTTATGAGAAAAAAATTGTTTATGCTGTTTGTAGTATTCTTTTGTGTCTTTTCCATACATGCAGGGGCTGTCTTTGCATCAGATGACGTTGTGATGAACGATGAAACCGGGATACCGGATAAAGGCCTGTATCAATGGATTTTAGAAACATTAGAAAAAAAAGAGAATGAAACATTTACCAAACAAGAAGCGTCTGCGATTGAATGGCTGGATACCAGAGGATTTCGCCCGATTAAAAGCTTAAAAGGGATTGGGTGTTTAAGTAATATGGTTCAGTTGGATTTACGGGGGCATGGGCTTATTAATCTTGATGGGATTGAAGAGCTTACAAAGTTAAAATCCCTTGATTTAGAGGGCAGCCGTGTTAAGAGTCTGGAACCGATTTCTAAACTTATCACTTTAGAAAGTTTATATATTGACAACATTAATCTTAAAAGCTTAAAAGGCATTGAAGGACTTAAAAATTTAAAAAGTCTAAGTGCATCCAAAAATAAATTGAAAAATATAAAAGAGATCAAGGCGTTGGTAAACCTGGAGGTTTTGTATTTAGATGAGAATAAACTGACAAATATAAAAGCAGTTAGCCGATTAAAGAAATTAAGAATTCTGAATGTACGATCAAATGGATTAAAGAAGGCCTCTGGTCTTAAGGATTTAGCGGAATTAGAGCAGTTAGATCTTTCTGATAACAAGCTTATTGATGTGCAGGAGATAAAATACCTAAAAAATTTATTACAGTTGTCACTGTCGGATAATCATTTGAAAAAGCTGCCGGATTTAAAAAACCTAAAGAAATTATCTAGTATTTCTGTGGACAGGAATTATTTTACAGAAAAGGAATTGAAAAGCAAGATACCAAATAAATTCTGGAAAAATAAAAATTGGAGGGCAGATGTCGTCAATCTGCAGAAGCTGAATTCTGATATAACATTTATATCTCCTTCTTCTGCAAAAAAGATCACGAAAAATACTACGAAAATTACCGGAAGCATATCCCGGCTGCCAGGTTATACAAAAGATATTTATGTGCAGCTTTATAATCCTGCAAGCAGCCTGTATAGGGAAAAACGCTGGAAGGTCGGCGCAGACGGTAAATTTGAGATTAATGGCATTAATTTAAAAAAATGGGCAGGGCAGGCTGTTTCTCTGAATGTGCTTGTGTACAGCCAAAAAAGCAAGGATTGGGCGATAGCAAATAGTATTAAATTTACAGTTAAAAAATAAGAATTCAGAAAGTGTAGTTAAGTATATAGTACGCACATAGGTCGTGTTGACAAATAATTTATCTGCTGCTAAACTGTATACGCAGATATCCTGATAATGATATGATAAGGATAAAATAGAACATAAAAAACGGGGTGGGTTTTGTTATATAAAAGCCACCCCGCTTTTGGGCTTGCTTCAAATGTAGAACAGGGGGAGTTTTTATGGATCAAAATCTGTCTGCATACCGTATTTTTTATGCGGTTGCCAGATTAGGCAATATTTCTAAAGCTGCGAAGGAGCTTTATATTAGCCAGCCTGCGATCAGTAAATCTATCCAGAAATTGGAGGACGGGTTAGGGTGTACGCTTTTTGTCCGCAGTTCGCGGGGGGTTATGCTGACAGAGGAAGGCGAGCTTTTTTATTCTTATGTAAAAAGTGCATTTGAAACACTTTCCCAGGGGGAAAAGAAGCTGCACAGATCAATTGAACTTGGGATTGGATATTTAAAAATCGGTGTGAGTTCTACCTTGTGTAAATATCTGCTGCTGCCTTATTTAAAAGAATTTATCCGCCGTTATCCCCATATCAGCATTTCCATCAGCTGCCAGTCTACGAATGAGACATTGGAGCTTTTAGAGGAGGATAAAATTGATATCGGGCTGGTAGGGAAGCCGGAGAAAATTAAAAATATTCAGTTTGACTATTTAAAGGAAATAGAAGATATTTTTGTAGCTACGAAGGATTATCTGCGGAATTTAAATGCACGGGGCGTAAATAAAGATCAAATTTTGCAAAATGCAACCTTGATGCTGTTGGATAAAAATAATATGACCCGGCAGTATATTGACAGCTACCTACGGCAAAGGCAGATAAAAATTCAGGATTCTATACATATATCGGATATGGATTTGTTGATTGATTTTGCTAAAATTGGGGTTGGGGTTGCTTGTGTGATACGCAGCTTTGTTTTGGGGGAGCTTGAGCAAGGGGCATTGGTCGAAATTCCTTTAGAGGTTCCTATTCCCAAAAGGGAAGTAGGGTTTGTTTATAAAAAGAGGGCGAAGCTTCCGAAGCCGCTGGTTCAGTTTATTGAATTTTATAACTTGGAATTATGGTAAATATGTTTATTATGTATTTTTATTATATTGCGCAGTATGTTAGAATGTGAGGGTAGAACTAATAGCCATAATAATTACACTCACACACACGAAAATAATAACAGGAGGTATCATCGCATGGGAATGACAATGACCCAGAAGATTCTTGCAGCACATGCAGGGCTTAAATCCGTGCAGGCGGGGCAGTTAATTGAAGCCAGTTTGGATTTAGTGCTTGGGAACGACATTACTTCCCCGGTTGCTATTCATGAAATGGAAAAGATGCAGGCAGACGGTGTCTTTGACAAGGATAAAATCGCGCTGGTGCTCGATCATTTTGTACCTAATAAGGATATCAAATCGGCGCAGCACTGCAAATGTGTCCGCGAATTTGCATGCAAGCATGAGATTACAAATTATTTTGACGTAGGAGAAATGGGGATTGAGCACGCGCTTTTGCCGGAAAAAGGGCTTACCGTTGCCGGGGATGTCATTATCGGGGCGGATTCGCATACCTGTACTTACGGCGCATTGGGCGCGTTTTCAACCGGGGTAGGCAGTACGGATATGGCAGCCGGAATGGCGACAGGGAAAGCATGGTTTAAGGTTCCGCCGGCGATCCGTTTTTGCCTGACTGGCAAACCGGCAAAGTGGATTAGCGGAAAAGATATTATACTGCACATCATTGGAATGATTGGCGTGGACGGCGCGTTGTATAAATCCATGGAATTTACCGGGGACGGCATACAGTATTTGTCGATGGACGACCGTTTTACAATTGCTAATATGGCGATTGAAGGCGGGGGTAAAAATGGTATTTTCCCGGTGGATGAAGCTTGCGAGGCTTATTTAAAAGCGCATTCTGCACGCCCGTACCACATTTATGAGGCGGATGAAGACGCCTGTTATGAGACGGAGTACACCATTGACCTTAGCGCTTTAAAACCGACGGTTGCATTTCCACACCTGCCGGAGAATACAAAAACGGTTGATGAGGCAGGCGGTATTAAAATTGACCAGGTGGTGATTGGCTCCTGTACAAATGGACGTTTAGAGGATTTAAAAATTGCGGCGGAGATATTAAAGGGTAAAAAAGTGGCAAAAGGAGTCCGCGCCATTATAATCCCGGCAACGCAGCAGATTTACCTGGATGCGATGGAAGAAGGCCTGCTTAAAATCTTTGTGGAAGCAGGGGCAGTGGTCAGCACACCGACCTGTGGTCCATGCCTGGGCGGATATATGGGGATTTTGGCAGAAGGGGAACGGTGTGTTTCTACTACAAACCGGAATTTTGTCGGCCGTATGGGGCATACTGATTCGGAGATTTACCTTGCAAGCCCAGCAGTGGCGGCTGCAAGCGCAATAACTGGCATGATTACAGGCCCAGATGAATGTTAGGAGGGAGCATATATGAAAGCAGCAGTAGGGAAAGTTTTTAAATATGGCGACAATGTAGATACCGATGTGATTATTCCAGCAAGGTATTTAAATTCCTCTGATCCAAAAGAACTGGCGGGCCATTGCATGGAAGATATTGACAAAGGGTTTGTAGGCAATGTCAAAGAAGGCGATATAATAGTAGCCACCAAGAATTTTGGCTGTGGCTCGTCTAGGGAGCATGCACCGATTGCAATTAAGGCGGCGGGCATTAGCTGTGTTATTGCGGAAACTTTTGCCAGGATTTTTTACCGGAATGCTATTAATATTGGCTTGCCGATTATTGAATGTGAGCAGGCGGCAAAGGAAATTGGGGCGGGGGATGAAGTGGAAGTAGATTTTGACACAGGTATGATTGTGGATAGGACGACAGGAAAATCATACCAGGGCCAGGCGTTCCCGGAGTTTATGCAAAAGATTATAGACTGCGGGGGGCTTGTAAATTATATTGTGAAACGCCAGTAAGGCAAAAGCCTGCGGCAGGAGGTGGTGAATGCCCTTCTGCGGCAGGCTTTTTTTGTGTTAAGCTTTATTTGGGAATATAAATGGCAAATGTAACAGAGCCGTCTTCATTTAACGTATAAACTTCAATAACCAGGGAATCTAATCCATCGTCTGAGTAGTCATAGGAATACTGGTCGCACATACCAGGTTTATTGTCCGGGAAAATATCCTTTACATTTACCTTTCCATTGCCGCTGCTGCGCCCTTTTATTTTGTATTGGTAGGAAAAGTATCCTTCTTCATCTGGCATTGCTGTGATGACAGAGTCTTCCACAAGTTTTGCATAATCTTCGATAGTTTCTGGCGTAAGCTTTGAAATAAAGGAAGCCACTTTCTGGTCTGTGTCTGTTTTATCCCCTGTTTCCGTTTCTGTATCTTCATCAGGCTCTGATTCGAGGCTTTTGACAAATTTTGCGGCAGCTTTGGGATCGGCTTTCAGTGGATCTAGCGGCAGTTCAAATAGTGCGTTTAGGCCTTCATATGCTTCATTGCGGGTGATATAGCCGGTTGTTTCATCAAAACAGTAGGCATTATTGTCATAAAATGTCCCTTGTGAAACACCTAAATAGATTTTGTGATCGGCGAACATTTCAATATTATCACATTCACTGATCCGGTAATAAACGCCATTTTTTTCTAGCTCTGAGTATCCTCCCAGCAGGGTAAACGAATTGTAAAATGCCGGGTTCAAGCCCTGGATGTACGGGGATACCAAAAAAGAATAATCGCTATAAGAGTCTTCCGAGGTAGAGGGCAGCGGGGTTTTGTCTGATTTTTGGATACTTACAACGGCGTATGTCCTGTCATCGTGGATACCGTCATCTGATTCGGTTTTAAATTCTGAAAGGTTTTTGCCGGAAACAACGCCGTAGAGAGTCACGTCTATGCCGCCATAGCTTTGTGTTTCATTGATTAGAATTGCGTCTTCCCCGGAAAATGCGTCAAGTATCCCGCCACTGTTTAAGTCCTCAGCGACTTCGCCTGGCAGCATAAGTTTCTTTGCCGCATAAATAGATACGGAGCCTATACCAAGTACCAGCGCTGCAGAAAGTGCGACGGCAGCAAATTTATTAATAGATTTTTTTTCCATTCGATTGGCCTCCTTTGCCTGTAATAAAATGTTCTGGTTTAACCGGACATCTGGTTCTTCGTTTGGAGTAAGGGCCAATTTTAAGATGTCATTTATTTTTTTCATCTAAAATTACCTCCAATTCTTTTTTTAATATTTTTCTGGCCTGATATAACCTGCTTTTTACTGTGCCGGATGGGATAGTTAGGACAGAAGCGATTTCTGACACTGATAACTCTTCCATATAAAATAAAAGGATCGGTATTTTCAGCCGTTCTGGTAAATTCCCTACGGCCTGCTGTATTAGGGCAGCTTCTTCTTTTTTTAAAACCTGATCCTCAGGGGAGCTTTCATAAGAGCCAGCTGTTTCTCCTAACCCTCCCGTTATTGGATGCATAGGGGCAATCCTCATCCGCCAGGCAAATTTACGCTTCTTATTTTTCCAGATTCGCAGAGCGACAGAAAGCAAGTAGCTTTTGGGGTTGTCTTTATAATTGATTTTGCTGCTAAGCTCTGTCGCTTTTAAAAATGTGTCCTGGTACAGGTCGTCGGCTTCCTGGCGGTTTTGCGTAAGCTGGCGGCAGAAGGAGTAGATAGCAGTGCCATATTGTGTGATGCAGGTTTCCAATTCTGTGTGTGTCATTTGATTCTCCATTTGTAAGACGTCTTATTTTGTTGCCCTTCACTGGTATATTGTAATAACTTACAGGGTGGTTCAATAAAATATTAAATCGTGTATGCCCTATGATTTTTATCGTAATGTTTAAAAAAGCGTATATTTTATGTGGTTTGATCTTTAATCATCTTAATAAAGTATTAAATTTGTAATCTTCTTGTCCTTTTTGATATGAAATAGAGTATAATAGAGGGAAATGTATTAAAAAAGGAGTGAAATTATGGTTCGCAGAAAAAAAAGGACGGGAATCTTGCGCAGGTCTTTACTGTTGGCTTTAGGAGTTGTGCTGTTTCTAATCATTGTGATCTATGTGTTTTTTGGAATTTACTTCCGGTCACATTTTTTCTATCAGACCAGTATAGAAGATGTGGACGTCGGCGGCAAAACGGCAGAGCAGGCGGTTGACGAGCTGCGTTCGCAGGTACGGGATTATTTATTGACAATCTATGATAGGGACGGCAATAAGTACCAGATCGTAGGCACGGATATTGAATATGATTATAAGCCTATGGGGGAAGAGGAGAAGCTGGTAAGTGAACAGAAGTCATTTCTCTGGCCTGGTAAAATAGCAAAGAACAAGAAGTTAAGCGTAGACAAGAGTATTTCCTATGACGAGGACTTGCTGCGGGAAGAGGTGATGTCCTTTTCCTGTTTGCAGGAAGAAAACATGAAAAAACCAAAAGATGCCACGATTGAAATGACAGATAACGGCTATGAGCTGATTCCAGAGGAGCAGGGGAATTATCTGATTGCGGATAAAACGCTGGCTGCGGTTAAAGCGGTCGTGGAAGCGGGCGAAACCGAGTTTACCTTTACGGATGATCTGTATGAGAAGCCGAAGGTGACTTCTGATGATGAGCTTTTAAAGGAGCGTATAACAAAAATCCAGTCTTTTTTTGGGGCAGAAATTACCTATGACATGGGAATGGATAAGGAAGTGGTGGATCAGAGCGTAATCTCGTCCTGGATTGTAGTGGATGAGGATTATAATATATCTTTCGATGAAGAAAAAGTTGCTGCGTATGTACAGAGCCTTGCGAGCAAATACAATACATATGGCGACGAACGGGAGTTTTTGACGAGCAAAGGGGATACGGTTACGATTGGCGGAGGAGATTACGGCTGGGTTATCGATAAGGAAGCAGAGCGTGAGCAGCTATTGCAGGAAGTGAAAAATGGCGAAGTAAAGACCAGGGAGCCAGTTTATTCACAGACGGCAGTCAGCCGCAATAAGGATGATATCGGAAACACGTATATTGAGATTGATTATACTAACCAGCATATGTGGTATTATGAAAATGGCGTGATGAAAATTGATACGGATATTGTATCTGGGAATATTAGCCGAGGGAACGGATCGCCTGACGGTGTATTTAAGATTGTTTACAAAAAAAGCCCCGCCGTATTAAAGGGGGAGGATTATGAATCGAATGTGACGTACTTTATGCCGTTTGCTTACAATGTTGGGATTCATGACGCTTCCTGGAGGAATGGAAAGTTTGGTGGGAATATATATAAGACAAGCGGTTCGCATGGCTGTATCAACACACCGGAAGAGGTAGTTACAATGATGTATGAGATGGTGAAGGTGGATACGCCAGTGATAGCCTACTATAGGGAAGAGGTCAAGCTGACAGCAGAGAATACGAGGATTTCTAATGCGTATTCTTATTATGATGCCGAAAAGGAAAAGGCAAAAGAAGAGGCAGAAAGAAAGAAGGCACAGGAACAGGGCCAGGGGACTCCGGTTGCCGGGGAAGGGCAGCGGATTACAGAAGATGGAAGTGTTGAGAACGTGCCATAAGTTAAGCCAGTGCGGTTTCGTATGGGAATGGACAGGTGTGGGCAATCATGGTATTTCAGTGAACGTTTTTATACAATTGGATGTATCTGGTTCCTATTGCGCCATTCCCTTGGCGGAATCCCATAAACTGCCTTAAATGCCCTAGAAAAATGAAATGGGTTGTCATAACCAACGGCTTTGCTGATATCCCCCACTGACAGCTTTGTCAGCTTTAATAATTCTGAAGCCTTAGTCATACGATAATTTAATAAAAATTCCTGCGGCGTACGCCCAACTGATTTTTTAAATATTTTTCCAAAATAACTGCGGTTTAAGCCGCAGTTATCTGCAATATCTTCAACAGAAATGTTGTTCTGGAAATTTTGCTCTATAAAACTGATTGCCTCATGGATGTAAAAATCCTGTAGCCGCCCGGTGCTCGAAAGCTGGATTGAGGAAACGGAGCGGGTCATGGCATCTAAAAAAAGATATAAATGCCCAATCAAATGGAACGGGGACATATTCCCGTGTTGGGCGATGTAGAGCATTTCATTCATCATTGTTTCCCGCAAATCATGGGAGGTTGCATGGTAAATAGGCGTATTTAGTGATAGGCCTGCAACTTCGACAGCTTCTTTGACACGTAATCCGTCAAATTCAATCCATACATATTCCCAAGGGCGTTCTTTGTCAGCGATGTAGGTATTGATTTGATGTGGAAATATCATAAAACCTTGGCTGCTTTTGACGCGGTAGGTTTTGGTTTGCCCGGATTTATCATCTGCATATAAAACACCTGTCCCAGAAATGATGTAATGGAATAGGAAGTGGTTTCTTGCAGCCGGGCCGAATGTGTGCGATGGGGCGCAGCGCTCCCAACCGAACTGGTAAAGGCTTAGGTCTACGAAATTTTCATTGGGGAAAACGGAGAATAATAAATCTTGCATTTTTTACCGCCTTTGTTTGATGGGTTAATTTGGGAGTATTTGCTATTTTATAATAGTATAACCGTAAACTTGTTAAAATACCAGACTTTTTTGTTGTTAGGTTTTTCAAACACGCTCTAGGCAAAATTTCGACGGCGATGCGGTGGCATCATCTAGAAATTTTAACGACGCAATGGTGCGAAGCAGATGGTTCCAGACTTCAATTTCTGTCCGGATGGAGTACTAGAGCGAACGATAGGGAGTGGATGGCAAAGGGGATTTTTATTTACGCAGGATAGGGCTGTCAGATGACAGTAATTTTGCAAACCTACCAATTTGCAAGTTCTCTTATTGTATATTCTTAAAAAATCTCATTATGGTATATAATTGGAAAAAATATGCTATTTATAGGACGCATTATGGGATGTTATAATACGTGTATAAGTTAAGGGTAAGGAAATCCAATAAGAGAAAGGAGCAAAAAGGGATGAAGAAAAAATTAGTTTGTCTTCTCCTGGCATGTACGGTGCCGGCCTCGTTTTTGCTATCCGGGTGCAGCGCAAATAGCAGTGATGGCAAAATTCAAATTGAGCTGGTGCATTACAAGCCGGAAGCGGTGGATGTGTTTGAACAGCTGGAGGAGGAATTTAACAGCACGCATGACGACATCCATTTGACGATCAGTTCGCCGAATGATGCGATGACTGTGTTGAAAACCAGGTTTGTCCGGGAGGATTATCCGGATATTCTGGGGATTGGCGGGGACATCAACTATTCGTACTTTATTGATTCGGACATTTTGGCGGACGTATCGGATTACGAAGGGCTTTCACAGATTAACCCGGCGTATGTGGAGATTTTGGAGGGACTGGAGTTTGTGCCGACCGACGGGACATACGGGGTGCCTTATGTGGCAAATGCAGCGGGGGTTTTGTACAACCGCGCTATGTTCAAGGAACACGGATGGGAAATTCCAAAGACCTGGGAAGAGTTAATGGCGCTGTGTGAAGAAATTCAGAAGGAAGGGATCCTGCCGTTTTATTTCGGGTTTAAAGATGTCTGGACCTGCCTTGCGCCGTGGAACTCGCTGGCAGTCGATCTTGCGCCCGCCGATGTATGCAAGCAGGTAAACGCAGGGAACGCCACATTTTCCGAAGAGTACCGGGAGGTTGCCGAAAAAATGCTGGAGCTGATAAAGTACGGTGAGGAAGGGCCGTTTGCGTATGGATACAACGACGCCTGCACCGCGTTTGCGAACGGGCAGTCCGCAATGTTTGCGATCGGAAGCTATGCTATCCCGCAGATCAAATCGGTAAATCCGGATATGGACATCGACTCGTTTGTGATGCCGGGCAGCTCGGATGCCGACGGCAATACCTTAAATTCCGGCGTGGATCTGATGTTTGCCGTTACGGAGGAATGTGAGAATAAAGAAGCCGCGTATGAGGTTATTGATTTTCTGCTTGCGGATGAAAACGTGCAGGCGTACTTGGATGATCAGAATGCCGTTCCCTGCAAAACCGGGGATTTTACGCTTGCGCCGAACTTAGACGGTATGAAATCCTACATAGAGAGTGGAAATATGACGGATTACCAGGATCACTATTATCCGGCCGAGATGGCGGTGGATGCGCAGATTCAGACGTTTTTAATCAACCAGGATCCGGATGCATTCTTAAAGAAATTTGATTCGGACTGGGCAAGGTATAACCGCGATATCATCCGTATGGTAGAAGAATATAATGCGCAGCACAAATAAAGGGGAAGGAGACCTGAAAAAATGAAAAAAATGAATAACAGGCAGCGGACCTTTGCACTGATGACAATACCGATTCTGATACTGTTTTTTGCATTTAATACACTGCCTTTGATCAAAGGATTTATGTACAGCTTTACCAATTTTAAAGGATATGGAACGTACGACTGGGTGGGCTTTCGCAATTACGCCGATTTGTTCGGCGATATCCGCGTCGGAAAATCGTATCTGTTTACCATTAAATTTGCGCTGGTGGCAACGGTGGTTGTAAACGTGATCAGCCTGATGCTTGCGATTGGCTTAAACAGCAAAATTAAATTTAAAAGCGCCTTACGGGGTATGTATTTCGTACCGAATATTTTGGGCGCGCTGGTAGTCGGTTATATTTTTAACTACCTGTTTACCTATATTGTTCCGGCTGTTGTCGGCATGTTCGGCGGGGAAGCAAGCAGTATTTTGGCGAGCAGCAAGTGGGCGTGGGTTGCTATCGTAATCGTATGCTCCTGGCAGGCGATTGCGATGAATACGATTATTTACATATCCGGGCTGCAGACTGTACCGGAGGATGTATACGAAGCGGGCGCAATAGACGGCGCGACGGGCTGGGCGCAGTTTAAGCATTTGACGTTTCCGTTAATTATTCCGTTTTTCAGCATCAATATGGTTTTGAGCGTAAAAAATTTCCTGATGGTATTCGATCAGATCGTAGCCTTGACAAAGGGCGGCCCGGCGCAGAGCACGGAGTCTATTTCTTATTTGATTTACAATAATGGTATGTCGGGCGGGCAGTTTGGTTTTCAGAGCGCGAACGCGGTTCTGTTCTTTGTCATTATTGTTGTATTCTCGGTTGTACAGCTTACAGTAACCGGTAAAAAGGAGGAGCAGTTATAATGGAAAAAGAAATGAAAATAAAAGAAAAGGTCAATTGGCCAGTTACGGTCCTTTTGATACTGGGTTTGATTACAATTGCATTTCCGCTTTATATGACAATCGTCATTGCGTTTAAGCAGCCGACGGAAATGACAAACAGCGTAGCGGGAATCCTCTCATTGCCGAAGCATTGGAGCTTATCCAACTTTGCGGAGGCTATGCGTGTAACGGATTTCTGGCGATCCTTGTTTAATAGTGTGTTAATTACTACAATTACCGTTGTGCTTTCGGTTGTGCTGCATTCGATGATTGGGTATGCAGTTGGGCGCAATAAGGCGCGGAATAAGTGGTATAATCTGGTGTATATGTATATTGTCAGCGGTATGTTTGTGCCGTTTGCTATCCTGATGATGCCGCTTGTGAAGCAGACTGCGCAGATGGGGATTGCAAATATTGTTGGCGTAATCCTTTGTTATGTGGTATTCTATATGCCGATGAACCTGATGCTTTATTCGGGATATTTGGTGAATATTCCGGTGGCGCTGGAAGAAGCGGCAAGGATTGACGGGGCGACGACGTTTCGGACGTTTTGGAAGGTGATTTTCCCGATTATGAAGCCGATGCATGCGACGGTTGCGGTTATTACGGCTCTTAGTGTGTGGAATGATGTGATGACGCCCCTTGTGATTATGTCGGGGAGCGGGATGAATACGCTTCCGCTGGCGCAGATGACGTTCCAGACGCAGTTCGGGACGAATTATAACCTGGCGTTCGCGTCTTATTTGCTGGCGCTGCTGCCGATATTGATTTTCTATATTATTTGCCAGAAGCAGATATTAAACGGAGTTGTAAATGGGGCGGTGAAATAAAAGACTGATATATGTGTTGGGGAGGTGTACGCCAGCCGGAGGGCAGGGTATGCGGTCGGAGCGGTGTTTCGGGATTAAGGGGCTCTAAAGTATCCCCTGTATGTGATTTGGGCGGACGCAACCGCCGGAAACGCGCCGTCCGTGGCGCGGTTCCGGCTTGCCCTGCCATCCGTGGCAGGGCATTGCTGTGGATCGGACGGGATACTTAAGTGCCCCTAAATTCCGTCACAAGGCTCCGGTCGCATACCCTGCCCTCCGGCTGGCTGCGTTTTCTCAACATTTACATACGGTTGTTTCTTTTATTTTGTGGAATAAGATAGGGAGTTTGGATTGCCGGGGGTGTCCTGGCGGAAGTGGCAGGGATATGTTAGTGTTGCTGCAATAGTAATTTTCTTTATTATTTTTTCCGGCTGGAGTGTGTTTGAAAAATGCTTTCTGACAGATGACGGGAATGGTTTTTAAGCACGCTTTGGGATTACTGAGAAGGAGGACATGAATATGGGAATTATATTTGATAAAGGGAAGAATACGTTTACGTTACATACGAAATCTTCTACATATCAGATGCAGGTGGATCGATTTGGGTTTTTGCTGCATCTTTATTATGGGAGGCGTACGGAGGGGTGTATGGATTATCTGCTTCAGTATGCGGACCGCGGGTTTTCCGGAAATCCTTATGATGCGGGGAATGACCGGGCGTATTCGATGGACGCGCTGCCGCAGGAGCTGCCCTGCCAGGGGACGGGGGATTTTCGGAATACGGCGGTGGTGATCCGCAATGCCGACGGGTCTTATGGGTGTGATTTCCGTTATCAGGGGCATCGTATCCGGAAGGGGAAGTATGCTCTGCCGGGGCTTCCTGCCGTTTATGCGGGGGAGGATGAGGCGGATACGCTGGAGATTGATCTGTTGGATGAGACGAGTAGGATTGAGGTGACGCTTTTTTACGGGGTTTTGCCGGAACAGAATGTGATTACAAGGAGCGCCTGTATTAAGAATCACGGCGCGGGGAAATGTTATCTGAAGAAGGCGCAGGCGGCATGCCTGGATTTTGTGGGCGGGGAGTATGATTTGATTTGTTTTTATGGGCGGCATGCGATGGAGCGGAATGTGCAGCGGACTCCGGTGGCGCACGGGACGCAGGTGATCGGAAGCCGCAGGGGGACGTCCAGCCATCAGTATAATCCGATGTTTGTTCTGGCGGGGCGCGGTACGACGGAGGATACGGGAAGCTGTTATGCGATGTCTTTTGTGTACAGCGGCAGTTTTAAGGGGGAAGTGGAGAAGGATCAGTTTAACCAGACGCGTGCGCTTCTGGGGCTTTCGGATGAGATGTTTTCTTATCCGCTTGAGCCGGGAGAGGTGTTTTTTGTTCCGGAGGTGGTCTGTGCGTACAGCGGGAACGGGCTTTCGGGGCTGTCGCAGGATTTGCATGCCTGCTTCCGGAAGCATCTTTGCCGGGGGAAGTACCGGGATTGTTTGCGGCCGATTTTGCTGAACAGCTGGGAAGCGTCGTATTTTGATATTAACGGTAAGAATGTGTATGAGCTGGCAAGGCAGGCGGCGGATCTGGGGATTGAGATGCTGGTGATGGATGACGGCTGGTTCGGGAAGCGTGATGATGATAACAGCGGGCTGGGAGACTGGTATGTGAATGAGAAGAAGCTGGGCGAGCCGCTTGATGCTTTGATCCGAAAGATTAACGGGCTGGGGCTGAAATTCGGGATCTGGTTTGAGCCGGAAGGCGTGAATGAGGACAGCGATCTGTTCCGGGAACATCCGGACTGGGCGCTTACGATTCCGGGGAGGAACCCGGTCCGGGGGCGCAACCAGCTGGTGCTGGATTTTTCCAGGCCGGAGGTGGTCGATCATATTTTCGGAAAGATGTGCCATATTCTGGACGCGTGCAATATAGAATATATTAAGTGGGATTTAAACCGCAGCCTAAGCGATTTGTATTCGTGTAATACGAAGGATCAGGGCAGGGTGGCTTATGATTATGTGCTGGGGCTTTATGATTTTCTGGAACGGCTGATGAAGCGTTATCCGGATATCCTGCTGGAGGGCTGCAGCGGGGGCGGCGGGCGGTTTGACGCCGGGATGCTTTATTATACGCCGCAGATTTGGTGCAGCGATAATACGGACGCCATAGACCGTGTCCGGATTCAGTACGGGACTTCGTTTGGGTATCCGGTTTCGGCAGTCGGCGCGCATGTTTCGGCAGCGCCGAATCATCAGACCGGACGGGTGACGCCATTTCATACCAGGGGCGTGACAGCCATGGCGGGTACGTTTGGGTATGAGCTGGATTTGGCGGCGCTGGACGAACGGGAAAAACAAAAGATTCGGGAACAGATCCGGGATTATAAGAAGTATGCGCATCTGGTGCTGGACGGGCTTTATTACCGGTTGACAGATCCGTGCGCCGAAGAGGCCGGGGCTTGGGAATTTGTTTCGGAGGATGGGTCAGAAGCGCTTGTCAATGTGGTCATGCAGGAGATACACGGGAATATGACGGTGAGCTATATCCGCTTAAAGGGGCTTTTACCCGGGTGCAGCTATAAAGAGCAGCACAGCGGGAAGGTTTATGCGTCGGACGCGCTGATGGAAGCAGGGGTTCCGGTTCCGTCTAAAATGGGGGAATACCGGGCGTACCAGATGTATTTTGTGAAAATATAAGGAAAGGACATTTATGGGAAGGGAAGAGTATGCCAGGGCGTTTAAGCTGGGGAAAAAGGATTACCAGGCACGCCTGCTGCGCGGGGAAAAGCCGACGCTTCCTGTTTTGGACGATCTGCTGCCCCAGAAGGGGTCTTATTCGGAGAAGCCGTTGGGCATGGTGCAGATTCCGCTCGAACGGGTGGCCGGGACGAAAACGGTGGGCAGGAGCAGCTCATTTGCGGGGAACTTTATGCCGATATTACGTGAGACGACCGAATTTGCCGCAAAATGGGCGCAGCTTAGCACGTCCCATGTAATAGATGGGATCCGCGAGCCAATCCGGGCTTATGAATATATGAACTGGTTTTATGTGGAAGAGGGCAACAAACGGGTCAGCGTGATGAAATATTTTGGCGCGGATTCGATTCGCGGGGAGGTCGTCCGGATTGTGCCGAAGCGTACAATGGAACCGGAAAACCGGATTTATTATGAATTTATGGAATTTTATAAGGCCGCGCCGATGCATGATATCTGGTTTTCTAGGGAGGGAAGCTTTGCGAAGCTGCAGGCGGCTGTGGGCAAAGCGCCGGGGGAATGCTGGACGCAGGAAGAGCTGCTTTTATTCAGATCTGTTTATACTCGGTTTGCGGCGGAATTTGGCGCAAATGGCGGCGGTAAGCTGTCTATTACGCCGGGTGATGCATTCCTTTCGTTCCTTATGCTGTACGGGTATGACGAGGCGTGCCGGAAGACGGCAAATGAAATCCGGGAGCTGATTATAAAAAGCTTTGAGGAGTACGCGCTTTTGCAGGAGGAAGAGGGCGTAGATTTAAAAATGGATCCAAACCGCAAAAAAAAGCCTCTGCATAAGCTGTTTTCGCACAGTTCACGCAAGCTAAAGATTGCGTTTATTTACGAAAAGACGCCGGGGACTTCTGCGTGGGCGTATTCGCATGAGCTTGGCAGGCTGTATCTGGAGCAGGCGTTTGCGGATGAGGTGAGCACCGTTTGCTACGGGAACGGTACGAAGGAGAATGCGGAGCAGCTTTTAGCGGATGCCGTGGACGCGGGGTGCGGGCTGATTTTTACGACGACTCCTCCGTTTGCACAGGCAAGCGTAAAGGCGGCGATTGCATATCCGCAGGTACGGATTTTAAACTGTTCGTTAAATACCTCGCACCGTTATATCCGCACCTATTATTCCAGAATGCACGAAGCGAAATTTCTGATGGGGGCGATTGCGGGCGCCATGGCAGAAAATGCGAAGCTTACATATATTGCGGATTACCCGATTTACGGATCGATTGCAAATATCAATGCTTTTGCGCTGGGGGCTAAGATGATTAACCCGCGCGCGAAGGTTTATCTGGAATGGACTGCCAAAAAAGAGGGGGATATTGAGGAAAAAATAAGGGAAAACGGTTCGTCTTGTATTTCCGGACGGGATATGGCGATCCCGGAGGAAGCGTCGCGTTTTTTCGGTATTTACCATATGGACGGCGAAAGGCCGAGAAACCTTGCCATGCCGCTGTGGCACTGGGGCAAATTTTACGAGCAGCTGATCCGCACGATTATGGAGGGGACCTGGAAATATGACGAAAACCCAGGAGCGAAAAAGGCTATTAATTACTGGTGGGGGATGTCGGCGGGCGTGATTGACGTGGTTTGCTCCAAGTATCTGCCGATTGGGACAAAGCGGCTGGTGGAGCTTTTGAAATCGACGATTTGTATGGGTCAGTTTAACCCGTTTTCCGGTGTGCTGTATTCGCAGGACGGGACGGTGCTCTCCGATCCGGACGCGTGCCTTTCACCGGAGGAGATTATGACGATGGACTGGCTGGCGGAAAATGTGGTCGGTTCGATTCCGGAGGAAGGGGAATTGAAGGAGCAGGCGAAGCCGGTAATCAGCCAGCAGGGGGTGAAAAAGGGTGTATGAAGATCCTTGCGGTTGCGGATGAGGAGTCGGCGTCTTTGTGGGATTATTATGAAAAAGGAAAGCTTGACGGCATTGATTTGATTGTGTCCTGCGGGGATTTGGATCCGCAGTACCTGTCATTTCTGGCGACGGTTTCGTCCGTTCCGGTGCTCTATGTGCATGGGAACCACGATTGCCGTTACGGGCAGACGTCGCCGGAGGGCTGTATTTGTATTGAAGATAAGATTTATGTGCATGAAGGGATCCGGATACTGGGGCTTGGCGGTTCGATGCGCTATAAGGAGGGGGCGCACCAGTATACGGAATGGGAAATGCGCCGCCGGGCGGCAATGCTTGTGCCCAAAATCTTTGCAAAGGGCGGGTTTGATATCCTGGTGGCACATGCGCCGGCATTCCGTCTCAATGACGGGCGGGATTTGCCCCATCAGGGTTTTCGGGTATTTTTGTGGCTGATGGAGAAATACCGCCCGCGTTATTTTGTGCATGGGCATGTGCACCTTTCTTATGGGGAAGGGGCAAAGCGCTATGATCGGTATTTAGATACCTGTGTAGTGAATGCATGTGGAAAATGCGTCATCCGGGTGGAGGGGGAAATGCCAGGGCGCCGTAATTTCCCAAAATAATGAGTCAACAGTTGATTATTTTCACTAAAACCTCTATAATAATAACAAACAATCAGAAAAAACAGGAGGTTTTTAAATATGGCATGGTATGACGAGGCAGTATTTTACCACATCTATCCTTTGGGGCTTTCCGGTGCGCCCAAAGAGAATCACTACGGTACACCCGAACATCGGTTAAACACATTAATCCCATGGATATCCCACATAAAAGAAATAGGCTGCGATGCAATTTACATTGGCCCTCTATTTGAATCTGTTGGCCACGGATATGAAACGACTGACTACAAAAAATTAGACAGCCGCCTTGGAACCAATGAGGATCTGGCAAATTATGTGGCAGAGTGCCATAAGCAGGGGATCCGTGTGATATTAGACGGGGTATTTAACCATACTGGACGTGATTTTTTTGCTTTTGAGGATATTAAAAAGAATAGGGAGGGCTCTGCATATAAAGACTGGTACTGTAATGTAAACTTCTGGGGGAATAACCAGTACAACGACGGTTTTTCTTATGAGAATTGGGGCGGGTATGATCTGCTTGTAAAATTAAACCAGCATAACCCGGCAGTTCGGGATTATATCTGTGATGTCATCCGTTTTTGGGTTAGCGAATTCGATATTGACGGCATCCGCCTGGATGCTGCAGATGTTTTGGATTTTAATTATATGCAGGCGCTGCGCGCGGTGGCCAATGAAGTTAAACCGGATTTTTGGCTGATGGGCGAGGTTATCCATGGTGATTATACGCGTTGGGTCAATGAAGGCACTCTGCATTCTGTTACGAATTACCAGCTACATAAGGCATTGTATTCAGGGCATAATGACCATAATTATTTTGAAATTGCCCATACGGTTAAGAACTTATACGCAAAGGGCGGGAACCGGCCGGATGGGTTAAAGCTGTATAATTTTGTGGACAACCACGATGTAGAGCGTATTTATACAAAGTTAAACAAAAAGGAGCATTTTGCCCCGGTTCATATTTTACTTTATACGCTTCCGGGCGTTCCATCTATTTATTATGGTTCGGAATTTGGGATCGAAGGGCGTAAGGAGCGTTTTTCTGATGATTCTTTGCGCCCTGCCCTTTCGCTTTCGGATTATAAGGACGCCATACGGGAAAATTCTTTTACCCGCCTGATTGCAGCGCTTGGCAAGGTGCGTAAAAATACGCCTGCGCTTTCTTATGGGGATTATAAGGAGCTGCTTTTGACAAACCGCCAATATGCATTCTCAAGGAATTATAACGGCGAATCCGTGCTTGTTACGGTTAATAATGACGACAGCGATTATGTTATGACGCTTCCAGCAGGGAATGTGTCCGAATATGCCGGGGCTTTGTCTGGAGAGCGTGTAACGGTATCCGGCGGCAATATCGTCATAAATGTGAAAGCCAATGCGGGGGATATCTGGCTTCCTGTATCCGGCAGCGCAGCCGCACAAAAAGAAGCCCAGCCAGTGGTTCTAAATATAAGCGATGCCGCGTCCAGGATAAAAACTTCTGAAAAAGTGCAAGAGGTAAATATAACGGCAGAATCAAAAGCAAGGGAAACGTCAAATAGCGCTTCCAAAGCAAAAGCATCGGATCAGGTGCAGGCAGAAAAGGCGTCTGAGCAGAAAAAAGAGATACCGTCAGCAGTACAAAAGGACAGTGAGGAATTTCAAAAAGGCAGGATTGCAGGGCTTCAAGAGGCGATCCTTGCAATTATGGAGAAAAACGGGCCAGTCACTGATCAGATGCGTAAGGACGTTTTAGATAATGTTTATCATGATTCTCTGATTACATGGATAAAGAGTTTCCGGTGATGGTAAGATGTGTTCTCAAATAAATACAGAGAATCCCCTATTTGACATTGTTTACCATAAAAAAAAGGTTTATACTTTTTTTATAAATATAACAAAATAAGGAGATAGAGAGCATGAATGTATTAGTCATTAATTGCGGCAGTTCTTCGTTAAAATACCAGGTTATCCATGCAGAGAGCGAAGAAGTGCTTGCAAAAGGGCTTTGTGAAAGGATTGGAATTGATGGCAGGCTAGTGTATCAGCCAAAGGGCGGGGAAAAGGAAATCATAGAAGCGCCCATGCCGACACATACTGAAGCGGTCCGAATGGTGCTTGATGCATTGGTAAACACAAAAACAGGTATTTTAAAAAGCTTAGACGAAATTGATGCAGTCGGGCACCGGGTTGTACATGGCGGCGAGAAATTTGCGAATTCTACGCTAATTAATGAAGAGGTTATAAAAGCTGTAGAGGAATGTTCCGATCTTGCGCCTTTGCATAATCCTGCAAACCTGATAGGTGTGCGCGCATGCCGGCAGGTATTAAAAGATGTGCCGATGGTGGCCGTGTTCGATACGGCATTCCACCAGACTATGCCGCAGGAAGCATACCTTTACGGCGTGCCGTATGAATATTATGAAAAATACAAGGTCCGCAAATACGGCTTCCACGGTACCAGCCACAGCTATGTATCGAAGCGCGCGGCAGAAATTTTAGGCAGGCCTTATAATAATTTAAAAACCATTGTCTGCCACCTTGGCAATGGTGCGAGCATCTGTGCTGTAAAGGACGGCAAATCTGTGGATACCTCCATGGGGCTTTCACCGCTTGAGGGGCTGATTATGGGGACGCGTTCCGGCGATATCGATCCTTCCGCCGTGGAATTTCTGGCAAAGAAAGAAAACCTGGATCTGGAAGGGGTTGTAAAGGTATTAAATAAAGAATCCGGCGTATACGGCCTGTCCGGCGTATCAAGTGATTTCCGCGATCTGGATCAGGCGTCGGAGGAAGGGAACGGGCGCGCAAAAGCGGCAGTTGACGCTTTTTGTTACCGTGCGGCAAAATATATCGGCTCTTATGCCGCAGCAATGAACGGCGTGGATGTGATTTGCTTTACCGCGGGCGTCGGGGAAAACGACGGGAAGGTGCGCGCGAAGATCTGCGGCTATCTGGGCTACCTTGGCATGACATTAGACGAAGAAGCGAATAAAACGCGCGGGGAAGAAGTACGTCTTTCAACTTCGGATTCCAAGGTTACGGCGCTTTTGGTGCCGACCAATGAAGAACTGGCGATTTGCCGGGAAACGGTTGAGCTGATAAAGTAAGCGCACAGGAGTTGTCCGGCAGGCTTTGAAAATAGAAATAAAAATTAGGAGGATACGAAAATGAAATATTCAATTGAGGGCGAACCGTTGCCCGTTGTGATCTGCGAACTGGAAGCGAATGAAAAGATGATTACCGAAAAAGGGGCGATGTCCTGGATGTCCCCAAATATGAAAATGGAAACGGTCGGCGGCGGCGCCGGCAAGATGTTTGGCAGGATGTTCAGCGGGGAAAGCATGTTTGTCAACCACTATACTGCGGAGGGCGGCCCGGGCATGATTGCGTTTGCGTCGAGTTTTCCGGGGGCTATCCGGGCGTTTGAGCTGGAACCGGGTAAGGATATCGTCTGCCAGAAGACGGCATTTTTGGCATCGACGTTCGGCGTGGAAATGTCAGTGTTCCTTCAGAAAAAAATCGGCAGCGGCCTGTTCGGCGGGGAAGGCTTTATTATGCAGAAGCTATCCGGAAAAGGCGTTGTATTTGTAGAATTTGACGGTTATATTAAGGAATATGAGCTTTCGGCGGGCCAGTCGATTGTTGTGGATACGGGGTATCTGGCTGCAATGGATGCAAGCTGTTCTCTGGAGATCCAGAAGGTGCCGGGAGTTAAGAATATGCTGTTTGGAGGGGAAGGCGTATTTAATACCGTAATTAAAGGGCCAGGACGTATTTGGCTGCAGTCGATGCCGATTGGACAGATGGCTGGATCTTTGATTCCTTATCTGCCGTCAGGCAAGTAATTGGATGGCGGGAGGGGGCTTAGCCCCCTTTGAGCTGAACGTAAGTATGGTTTGTAACAAGTGCCCCAGACAAAGGGTAAGAAGCGGGCGGCTGCCCTCCAGACGGAAAGGAGGGTGTTGCCAATGATGATTACATTTTCTGACTTGAATGTTACTAGATTTTGTGAAAAAGAAATGTATCTTGCAATTAACATTTATATATGCTATAGTGCCATTAGATAAAAAGAGATGAAAAAGTTCCATGTGAACAAAGAACGAAATCCCCGAACCGTGTTCCAGCACAGTTCGGGGATTCTTCTTAACTTTTATGGTGGCAAAGCGCCCACCAGGCAGCAGGATTGAAATAAACGGAGATAACAAAAGATAAAAAACACGAACAAAAGTTCGTAAAGAAAAAACACTTGACACCTTAACGGACCTATGTTATCCTACCCGAGGTGGTAAATATGGAGACAAAGCTCAAGCAGGCATATCTCTATGATTTTTATGGAGAATTGTTAAACGCACACCAGCGGAAGATATATGAAGCATTTTTCTTCCAGGATTTCTCCTTAAGCGAAATTGCCGAGGAGGAAGGCATCAGCCGCCAGGGCGTGCATGATTCCGTAAAGCGTTCTGTAAAAGCATTGGAAGAATACGAAAATAAGCTTCACCTGGTAGAAAAATTCTTATTCGTCCGGGAGCGGATTAGTGAGATCCGCAGTCTGGTACATTCCTGCGGCATTACAGGTTTAGGCCAGGCGCAAACGGCAGGGGATACGCTGCATTTGGAAACCATAAAAGCGGAAATCGACCGGATTTCCAATGAAATTTTAGAGGAGCTGTAATATGGCATTCGATAACCTGTCCGAAAAACTGCAAAATGTTTTTAAAAATCTAAGAAGCAAGGGAAGATTAACCGAAGACGATGTAAAATCTGCTTTAAAAGAGGTCAAAATGGCATTGTTGGAAGCCGACGTCAACTTTAAGGTGGTAAAGCAGTTCGTAAAGACCGTCCAGGAGCGCGCTATTGGCCAGGACGTTATGAACGGCTTAAATCCGGGCCAAATGGTGATTAAGATTGTAAATGAAGAAATGGTCGCCTTAATGGGGTCGGAGACAACTGAGATTGCCCTAAAGCCCGGAAATGAGATCACAGTCATTATGATGTCAGGCTTACAGGGTGCAGGAAAGACGACGACTACGGCCAAAATCGCAGGCAAGCTAAAGCAGAAAGGCAAAAAACCGCTTCTTGTGGCATGCGATATATACCGTCCGGCCGCGATCGATCAGCTAAAGATCAATGGCGAAAAGCAAGGCGTGGAAGTATTTTCTATGGGGGATAAAAATACCCCGGTCAATATTGCAAAAGCAGCCGTAGAGTATGCGCAAAAGAACGGTTTTAACGTTGTAATCATAGATACCGCGGGTCGCCTTCATATTGATGAAGGCATGATGGATGAGTTAGAGGCCATTAAAGCTGCTGTGGAGGTATACCAGACCATTTTGGTTGTGGATTCCATGACGGGGCAGGACGCGGTCAACGTCGCCAGTGCATTTGATGGGAAAATCGGTGTGGACGGCGTAATATTAACCAAGTTAGACGGTGATACCAGGGGCGGTGCGGCGCTTTCTATCCGCTCAGTCACCGGAAAGCCTATCCTCTATGTGGGTATGGGGGAAAAGCTTTCAGATCTGGAACAGTTTTATCCCGATCGGATGGCCTCCCGGATCCTTGGTATGGGCGATGTGCTGACTATGATTGAAAAGGCACAGGAAGCCATTGATGAAGAGGAAGCCAGAAAACTCGAGCAGAAGATGAAAAAAGCGGAGTTTGACTTTGACGACTATTTAAGCTCGATGGGGCAAATGAAGAAAATGGGCGGGCTTTCGAGTATCCTTGGCATGATGCCGGGGATGGGGCAGATGAAGATGCCGGAATTTGACGAAGCGGAAGCAGAAAAAGGGATGAAGCGGACGGAGTCCATTATTTATTCCATGACGGCGGAAGAACGGCGTAACCCCTCCCTCTTAAACCCCAGCCGCAAGCGCAGGATCGCAAATGGGGCAGGTGTAGATATTGCTGAGGTGAACCGTTTGGTAAAACAGTTTGAACAGGCGCGTAAAATGATGAAACAGCTTCCGGGCATGATGGGGGGCGGGGCAAAGCGCGGCAGGCGCGGTAAATTTAAATTTCCGTTTTAACAGGTGCAATTAAGGCAGTATTGCTTTAATTATAAATTAAATGGCGGCGGCAGGATTTTGGCAGGCCGGTGCAGATTATTAGGGTTTAGGAGGTGAAATGAGATGGCAGTTAAGATCAGGTTAAGAAGAATGGGAAAGAAAAAAGCTCCTTTCTATAGAATCATCGTAGCAGATTCCAGATCTCCCAGGGATGGAAGGTTTATTGAGGAAATCGGAACTTATGATCCGACCAGGGATCCTAGCGAATACCGTGTAAACGAAGAGCTTGCAAAGAAATGGCTCTCAAACGGCGCACAGCCGACAGAGACAGTCAGCAGGATTTTCAAGGCAGCCGGGATCGAAAAATAAGCGGGGGATGAGTGATGAAAGAATTAGTAGAAGTAATTGCGAAATCACTGGTCGATTATCCGGATGAAGTCGTTGTCACCGAAGAGGAAACGAACAAAGCCATTGAGCTTAAGCTGCATGTGGCGCAGCCGGATATGGGAAAGGTAATCGGCAAGCAGGGATGTATTGCAAAAGCAATCCGTTCCGTTGTGAAAGCAGCAGCTTCAAAAGAAGACAAAAAGGTTACTGTGGATATTGTACAAAAGCAGTAACCGATTTTTTGCAGGAAGGAGGATTCTATGGGTAAAAAACCAACCGTTTTAATGATTTTGGACGGGTTTGGATTAAACGACGATACAAACGGCAATGCCGTAGCGTTAGCCGAAACCCCCAATATTGACAGGTTAATGAAAGAATGCCCGTTTGTAAAAGGGTATGCCAGCGGGCTTTCCGTAGGTTTGCCGGATGGGCAGATGGGCAATTCCGAAGTTGGGCACCTTAATATGGGCGCCGGAAGGATTGTATACCAGGAGCTGACCCGGATTACGAAAGAAATCGAAGAAGGTACCTTTTTCAAAAACCCAGAGTTGTTGCGTGCGGTGGAAAATGTAAAGAAGAACAATTCTGATTTACATTTGTACGGGCTGTTGTCAGATGGCGGCGTCCACAGCCATAACACGCATTTGTACGGCTTGCTTGAGCTTGCCAAACGGGAAGGCGTAGAAAACGTCTATGTACATTGTTTCTTAGACGGAAGGGATACCTCGCCGACTTCCGGCAAGGGATTTATCGAAGCGTTGGAAGCAAAGATGAAAGAAATCGGCGTTGGCAAAATTGCAGGTATCTGCGGGCGTTACTATGTTATGGACAGGGACAATCGGTGGGATCGTGTCGAAGCCGCTTACCGTGCGCTTACTTTAGGCGAAGGTGTAAGGGCAAAGAGTGCAGTAGAGGCTATAGATGCATCTTATGCTGAGGATAAGACGGATGAATTTGTAATGCCGACCGTAATCGAAGAAAACGGTGCGCCAGTTGCCACGATCAAAGATGGCGACAGCATTATCTTTTTTAATTTCCGCCCAGACCGCGCGAGGGAAATCACCAGGACATTTTGTGCAGACGAGTTTGACGGGTTTGACAGAGGGCCTAGGAAACAGGTTGTATATGTATGTTTTTCCGAATATGATGTAACTATCCCGAACAAGACGGTTGCATTTAAAAAGGTAGAACTGGAAAATACATTTGGGCAGTACCTTGCAGCGCATCAAATGACGCAGGCGAGGATTGCGGAAACCGAAAAATACGCGCATGTTACGTTTTTCTTTAACGGCGGTGTAGAAGAGCCAAATCCGGGAGAGGATCGTATCCTGGTCAATTCCCCGAAGGTTGCCACGTATGATCTGCAGCCGGAAATGAGCGCGCCTGCCGTATGCGATAAGCTGGTAGAAGCGATTGAATCAGGCAAATATGATGTAATTATCATCAATTTTGCCAATCCAGATATGGTAGGCCATACAGGGGTGTTAGATGCGGCTGTCCAAGCGGTAGGCACGGTGGATACATGCGTAGGCAGGGCAGTGGAAGCGCTCAAAAAAGCGGACGGGCAGATGTTTATCTGTGCGGATCACGGTAATGCAGAGCAGCTGGTTGATTATGAAAACGGCGGAAGCTTTACGGCGCATACGATTAACCCAGTTCCGTTTATCCTGGTAAATTATGACCCGGCATATACGTTGAAAGAAGGCGGATGTTTAGCAGATATTATTCCTACGCTCATTGAGATGATGGGGATGGAGCAGCCGGCGGAGATGACGGGAAAATCACTGTTAGTGAAAAAATAGAGCTGGTAATGGGAGGCAAGGGCGTTTTGGCGCTTTTGCCTCTTAATTTATTTCAAATGATTGTAAAATGCAAAAGAATTAAGTATAATAATTAGAGCGTACCCCCCCCCAAAAAAAAACATTTCCACCGTCTGCATCCCCCCACTTAGTGCTATATTTGCACCGAATCCGGTCAACGTAGCCCGCTACGCCCCTCATTTGGTACAAATCTCCTATATCATACCCTTTGGGTATTAAGTGGAGAATACATCCGCCGGAAAGCATTTTTCAAACATGCTTTAAATCACCAGAAAATAGCTGCTGTATATATAGAAATTAAAATTTACTGTTCCCAAATGAAAAAGAGTCTGCTATAATACAGTTAAATATCATCCAGGAGGTATTTCAGATGGCTGAGAATAGAAAAGGCTTTAAAATCAAAGAAGATAAATTAGGCAAGGTAAAGATTGCGGACGAAGTAGTTGCTATTATTGCTGGCCTGGCTGCTACTGAGGTGGAGGGTGTCAGCTCCATGGCAGGGAATATTACAAATGAGCTAGTCAGCCGGCTTGGCATGAAGAACCTGTCCAAAGGAATCCGTGTCGAGGTAACGGACGGCATAGTGCGTGTGGATGTTGCGTTAAACATCGCATATGGGTATGCGATCCCAGAAGTGTCCTCGAAAGTTCAGGAGAAGGTAAAGGTCGCAATCGAGAATATGACAGGACTAGAGGTATCCAGTATAAATGTCAGAATTGCCAGTGTTGATATGGGGACAGGCAGGTAAAGGGTGTCTATACGGCACCCTTTTTTATATAGCCCTGTTTAAAATTACTGTGTTAAAAAATCAGAAAAAGGAGAAGCCAGATGACGAGAAGTAAAATGAGGGAAAAGACATTCCAGCTATTGTTCCGTATAGAATTCCACCAGGAGCAAGAGCTGCCGGGACAGCTTGTATATCTGGAGGAGGATTACCTGGCAGACGATGGGGAGGACGTGGATAAGGATATTGCTTCGGAATCAGATATTGCGTATATTGAGAAAAAAGCAGCGGCCATTGCGGCGCATGCGGCTGAGATAGACAGCAAAATCAACGCGGTTGCGAAGGGGTGGAAGACAAACCGCATGGGCAAGGTGGAGCTGGCCATTATCCGCCTTGCGGTTTATGAAATTAAATACGATGAAGATATCCCAACGGGCGTAGCTATTAATGAGGCGGTGGAGCTGGCAAAGAAATACGGCACCAAGGATGCGCCTTCCTTTGTAAACGGGATTCTGGCAAAAATTGTATGAAAAAGAACACATATACCGTAGGACAGGTAAACGCCTACATTAAAAATATGTTTGCCCAGGATTTCATGCTGCATGGCATCTGCATCAAGGGAGAAGTTTCCAATTGCAAATACCACTCCTCCGGGCATATTTATTTTACGATAAAAGATGAAAAAGCAGCGATGTCCGCCGTAATGTTTGCCGGAAACCGGGGCGGGTTAAGCTTTTACATGCAGGAAGGGGACAGGGTGCTTGTAACGGGATCGGTCGAAGTATACGAGCGGGACGGGCGATACCAGCTTTATGCAAAGGAGATTGAAAAGGACGGCGAAGGCAGCCTGTTTTTAAAATTCGAGGCATTAAAGTGCGAATTGGAGGAAATGGGTATGTTTGCCCCCGAATATAAAAAACAGATACCCAAATATATCCGCACGCTTGGCGTTGTAACAGCGCCTACCGGGGCGGCGGTACAGGATATCCGCAACATTGCAGGCAGGAGGAACCCTTATGTGCAGGTGATTTTATACCCGGCAAAGGTACAGGGGGACGGGGCAGCGGAAAGCATTGTAAACGGAATCCGTGCTTTGGATACCCTGGGTGTAGATGTTATAATTGTGGGACGGGGCGGCGGCTCCATTGAAGATTTGTGGGCGTTTAATGAAGAGCCTGTGGCACGGGCCATATTTGAATGCCAAACCCCGGTGATTTCTGCAGTTGGCCATGAGACGGATACTACAATTGCAGATTTTGTGGCAGATTTGCGTGCCCCCACGCCTTCGGCCGGGGCGGAGCTTGCCGTATATGATGTATATGATCTGTTTGACGAAATGGCCAATTTAAGCCATCGCCTGAAACGGTCCGCAGAGTGGAAACTTGATTTGGCAAAAAGCCGCTGCGGGGCTCTTATGGGCAGGCTTTCGGCAAAAAGCCCTGCAAACCGCCTGAATGAAAACAGGCAGTATGCCGCAAACCTTGAACAAAAGCTTATACAGAAAATGGACGGGGCAGTGCGGGATGCCAAATACAGGCTTGGGATGTTTGCTGGGCATATGGACGGGGTTTCCCCAGTAAAGCAGTTGAGTAAAGGGCTTGCATTTGTTACCGATGCAGACGGCTGGCGGATAAGCGGGATTTCGGGCATAAAGCCTGGAGACGTGGTACGGGTGCGTTTGCAGGATGGGACAATTGTGGCAGGAGTAAAGGATGTTGTCAGAGGTGCATGAAAACCGCAGGCAGCAAATAAAACGTTATGAAAAAGGAAAGGCAGTATAAAATGGAAACAACGGAAATACAGACAGCCGGGGAAACCGGATTGAATTTGGAAGAGCTGTTTGCCCAGGTTGAAGATATCTTGGAGCAAATGGATGATAAAGATATATCGCTTGAAAAATCCTTCCTTTTGTATGAAGAAGGCATGAAAAAGCTAAAACAGTGCAATGATAAAATTGACCAGGTAGAGAAAAAGATGCTGGTCATCCGTGAGCAGGGTGATTTGACGGAATTTTAAGGGAGTTGTTATGGATTTTCAGACAGAGTTAAAAAGCAGGATAACGCAAATAGAACAGATTTTAAAGAACTGCCTGCCAGAAGAAAAGGGTTATCAAAAAACAGTTATAGAAGCTATGAATTACAGTGTCCTTGCAGGAGGCAAACGCCTGCGTCCAATGCTTATGATGGAGACATACCGTTTGTTTGGCGGAAATGGTACAGTGGTTGAGCCATTTGCGGCAGCGATCGAAATGATCCACACATATTCGCTGGTGCACGATGATCTTCCGGCGATGGACAATGACGAATACCGCCGCGGTAAAAGGACAACGCATGCCGTATACGGGGAAGCTATGGGCATTTTGGCGGGGGATGCACTTTTAAATTTTGCCTACGAAACGGCAGCAAAGGCGTTTTCCATGGAACCTGGAGGGGCAAGCGTTGGAAGGGCTTTTGAAGTTTTGGCGCAGAAAGCCGGGATTTACGGTATGGTTGGCGGCCAGACGGCAGATGTGGAAGCGGAAGGGGCAGGAGAGGCTTCTGTGGACAAGCTTACCTTTATTTACCGCCTGAAAACAGGTGCGCTGATTGAAGCCGCTATGCTTTCCGGGGCTATTTTGGCAGGGGCAGGGGAAGCGGAGCAAAGGCTTATTGAACAGATTGCCGGGGAAATTGGGATGGCGTTCCAGATACAGGATGATATTTTGGATGTGACAAGCACATTAGAAGTACTGGGCAAACCAATCGGCAGCGATCAGAAGAACCAAAAGACGACATATGTGTCGTTATTTGGGATGGAGCAGGCAAAAGAGAAGGCAGGGCAATTATTTGGGGACGCAATGGACAAGCTTGATTCCCTTTCCGTCAAAAACCCGTTTTTGTCTGAATTATTACGAAGTTTGATACATCGGGAAAAATAGAGGTGCCGTTATGGTATTGGAGAAGATTACACAGGCAAATGATATTAAAAAGGTGGGCAAAGCAGAATGGAGCTTATTGGCGGAGGAGATCAGGGCATTTTTAATTGATAAAATCTCCCTTTCCGGAGGGCATTTGGCTTCAAACTTAGGTGCTGTGGAGCTGACAATGGCGCTGCACCTTGCATTTGATTTGCCGAAGGATAAAATAGTATGGGATGTAGGGCATCAGTCTTATACACATAAAATACTGACCGGGCGTATGGATGGGTTTGACACATTGCGCAAATACGGCGGCATGAGCGGTTTCCCTAAACGGGGCGAGAGCGAATGCGACTGCTTTAATACAGGGCACAGCTCTACTTCGATTTCTGCAGGGCTTGGATACGCCATGGCGCGGCAGATTAAAGGAGAGGATTATAAAGTCGTTTCGGTGATAGGCGACGGCGCGCTGACGGGGGGCATGGCGTATGAGGCTATGAACAACGCTTCTAGGATCCGCTCGAACTTTATTATAGTGTTAAACGATAATAATATGTCTATTTCGGAAAACGTAGGAGGCCTGTCAAAGCATTTAAATAACCTGCGTACAGCAAAGCCTTATCAGGAAATCAAGACGGGGATTGCCAATTCCCTCAGCCGTATCCCAGTTTGCGGGGAAGGGCTGGTAGAGCGGATCCGTAAGACGAAAAGCGGTATTAAGCACCTTTTGGTGCCGGGGATGCTGTTTGAGGATATGGGGATTATGTACTTAGGCCCAGTGGACGGCCACAATATTTCCCAAATGGTGAAAGCGTTTAGAGAAGCTACCAGGCTGCAAGGCCCGGTGCTTGTGCATGTGCTGACTAAAAAAGGCAAAGGGTACCGGCCTGCAGAACGCCATCCGGCGCGGTTCCATGGGACAGATCCGTTTAACATAAAAACGGGCCTTCCATTAAAAAAACGGGTAAAAGCGAATTATACGGATGTCTTTTCTACGGTGATGTGTAAACTGGGGGAACGCGATCCGTCGGTTGTAGCTGTGACTGCCGCTATGTCGGATGGTACGGGTTTAAAACGTTTCCATAACAAATATCCGGAGCGTTTTTTTGATGTTGGGATTGCGGAAGGGCATATGGCGACGTTTGCTGCAGGGCTTGCGGCTGCAGGGCTTAAACCTGTTGTGGCGGTTTATTCGTCATTTTTGCAGCGGGCGTACGATCAGGTGCTGCATGATGTCTGTATCCAGAACCTTCCGGTGGTATTTGCTGTTGACAGGGCGGGGCTTGTAGGAAGCGACGGGGAAACGCACCAGGGGATTTTTGACATTTCCTACCTTTGTGGTATCCGAATATGACAGTAATGGCGCCTAAGAATAAATGGGAGCTATCCGATATGGTTAAATTTGCTATAGGGATTGGCGCCCCGGCAGCGGTGCGCTATCCCCGGGGAGAAGCGTACGACGGGCTAAAGGAGTTTCGGAGCCTTTTGGTTTATGGAAAAAGCGAGGTACTGTATCAAGAGGGGCAAATAGCGCTTCTGGCGCTTGGCAGCATGGTGAAAACCGGGGAGCTGGTACGGGAAATGCTGCATGAAAAAGGGTATCGATGTACGCTTGTCAATGCGAGGTTTGCAAAGCCCTTGGATGAAGAGATGATTCTGGGGCTTACAAAAGGGCATAAGCTGCTTGTGACGCTGGAAGAAAATGTGGCAAGCGGCGGGTTTGGCGAGCGTGTGACAGAGGTTTTGAACCGGAATTTTGCCAGGATCCATGTGGTGAATGTTTCGATTCCGGATGCATATGTAGAGCACGGAAATGTAGAGATTTTGCGGCGTGTGACAGGGATAGATGAAGCTACGGTTGTGGAAAGGGTTTTAGAGGAGTATTCCCGCTGCTGCAAATCAGACATTGGATAGGTAATAGCATGAAAGAACGTTTGGATATTTTAGTAACATCCCGGGGCCTTGCCCCCTCAAGGGAGAAGGCGAAAGCCTTGATCATGGAAGGAAAAATATTTGTCAACGGGCAAAGGGAAGATAAAGCAGGCAGCATGTTTCCGGAAGACTGCCAGATTAACCTGCATGGCGCCCCGTTAAAATACGTCAGCCGGGGCGGCCTAAAGCTAGAAAAAGCGATGGCACAGTTTGGCATTTGCTTAAAGGGGAAAATCTGCATGGATATCGGCGCGTCTACCGGGGGCTTTACGGACTGTATGCTGCAGCACGGCGCGTCAAAGGTATACGCCGTAGATGTCGGGTATGGCCAGTTCGCTTGGAAGCTTAGGCAGGACGCGCGTGTCGTCTGTATGGAAAAAACCAATATCCGTTACGTTACCCCAGAGGATATAGCAGACCGTCTGGATTTCGCGTCTGTAGATGTGTCCTTCATTTCCCTGGAAAAAGTACTTGGCGCGGCAAGGGAGCTTTTGTCTGATACAGGGGAAATGGTCTGCCTGATTAAGCCACAGTTTGAAGCCGGAAGGGAAAAAGTTGGTAAGAAGGGTGTGGTAAAGGATAAAGGGGTACATAAAGAAGTGATAGAAAGCGTGGCATCTTATGCCGCGGGGCTTGGCTTTGGTATAAATGCCCTGGAGTATTCCCCTATCAAAGGGCCGGAAGGGAATATCGAATATTTGATTTACATTATAAAGAACGGGGAAGGGGGCGAGGCAGGCGCAGTAGATATTGCTAAAACCGTGGAAGCGGCGCATGCTGCGCTTGAGAAAAAAGCATGAAAAAATTCTGTATCATTGCCAATTCCTATAAAGACAAAGGATTTACCCTGACTGGAAAAATGAAATCGCGTATAGCGCTCAAGGGAGGGAGCTGCCAGAGTATTTTGGAAGGTGAAGAGCTGCCCAAGCAGGCGGAGGGTATTTTTGTGCTTGGCGGCGATGGGACTCTGATCCGGGCGGCAGGTATTGCGTCCGAACGGGACATTCCGTTAATAGGCGTAAATTTAGGGCATGTGGGGTACCTTTGCGAATTGGAAGAGAAAAACGTCTATGCTGCAATCGATGAAATTATGAAGGGGAATTATTTCATAGAAGAGCGGATGATGCTCAGCGGGTATGCCGATGAAAAAAAAAGTGGGGTACAGTTCCCCAAAAAATCCTTAAATGATATTGTGATTCTGCGTAAAGGCGCGCTGCAGCTTATGGAGCTGATTGTATCCGTCAATGGGGGCTATCTGCATACCTTCCGTGCAGACGGGATTATTGTGGCGACCCCGACCGGATCTACAGGATATAGCTTATCCGCAGGCGGCCCGATTATCGATCCCAAAGCGCGTATGATCCTTATTACACCTGTTAATGCCCATGATTTGAATGCCAAAAGTATTGTTGTCGGCGCAGAGGATGAGGTGACGATAGAGCTGCGCAGCAGGCAGCCCGAAAAGCAGGAGCGCGCGGACGTAAATGTAGACGGCGAGCTTGTGATGGAATTGTCCCCCGGTGAATCCATTACCATCCGTACCTCGGAGCAGGTTACAAAAATTATGAAATTAAGCAAGATAAGTTTTTTGGAAATATTAAGAAAAAAAATGCAGATATATTCTTAATATATTTGTGCAGCAAAAAGGCGGAGCATTCAGAATGAAATCAAACAGACAGGTAAAAATTTTAGAATTGATCCGGGAAAATGAAATTGAAACACAGGAAGAATTGTCAGAATATTTAAAGCAGGAAGGGTTTAAGGTAACTCAGGCAACTGTATCACGGGATATCAGGGCTTTAAAGCTTACTAAGGTTGCGCTCAAGGGAGGAAGGCAAAAATACGCGGTATTGCCAGAAGAAACGGAAGATATGGCTGCTAAATATGTGCGCGTTTTAAAAGACGGTTTCGTATCAATGGATATGGCGCAGAATATCCTGGTAGTTAAAACCGTTTCCGGTATGGCTATGGCGGTTGCGGCGGCGTTAGATGCCATGCAGTGCCGTGAGATTGTAGGCAGTATCGCCGGAGACGATACGATCATGTGCGTAGTGCGCACGGCGGAAGATACCATGATACTAATGGAACGGCTGTATAAGATGTTAGAAAGCGTCTGAGCCGGAAATAAAAAAGGCATTGTGCAGCTGCGGGCTGGGTACGCCCTGGATTATGTTAAAACTGGAAAAAATTAAGATTGACTTTAAAAATGCACGATGTTATACTAAAAAAAGTTTGGACAATCGTTCTGTTCAGAAATCAATGTTCAGTAAAGTATTGAATCAGAAAGTACGAATCAGATCATACTGTTCAGACAGATCAACAAGTAAGCTGTAGGCAAAGGAGGAATGGATATGGCAGAAAAAAAACGTACGATATCATTTGTACTGGCCATCTGCATTATGATGGTTCTGCTTTTTTCCATGTTCTACGTTGCAGCAGAATCAAACCATGATTGCGCAGACAGGAGCTGTCCGGTTTGTTATCAAATCAGCGTATGCAAAGATACGTTAAGGACGCTGTCCATATCGGTTGCCGTCGCGGGAATTTTATCGGCAACGTTTATGGAACTGATTTGTATGCCGATCTGTCCAAAGCAGAATCTGCTTATCACTCTGGTTACCCTAAAGGTCAAGCTTTCAAATTGAATCAAATCCATGGAACAAGGAATCAAGTCTGCCCCTTGACGTACGGATTGCAGTATATCCGTTAATAGGATGCAGGCTTATGCGTGTTTTCCGGAAATTTGCCGAAAATCCGTGATTCCTTGTATTTTTATGCTCAAAAACGGGGAAATGGATGTCCTCTGTATTTTTGCGCCCTTTTTTATGGAAGATATGTAAAGTGGGACGCTATAACATGGATTTAATTTTAAAATTTTGGAGGTAATGAACAATGAAAAAAAGAATTTTATATTTGATGTGTGCAGCTCTGGCGGCAGGCGCTTTTGCAGGGTGTGCACAGCAGCCCAAACAGCCCAGGCAGGACGGGCTGAAAATTGTTACGACGATTTTTCCGGAGTACGACTGGGTACGTGAAATTTTAGGGGAGAATGCAGAAGAAGCAGAGCTTACAATGCTTTTGGAGGACAAGGTGGATATGCACAGTTTTCAGCCGACGGCAGAGGATCTTGTGGAAATATCCGCCTGCGATATGTTTGTTTATGTCGGCGGAGAATCGGACGAATGGGCAGAGGACGCTTTGAAGGACGCATCCAATCCGGACATGGTTGTGGTAAATTTGCTGGAAACGCTTGGGGATATGGTCAAAGAAGAAGAACTGGCGGAAGGTATGCAAAAAGAAGCGCATGAACACGGGGAAGACGAAGGGGAAGAAGCACACGACGGGCATAAAGAGGGGGAAGCGTATGACGAGCATGTTTGGCTGTCTTTAAAAAATACCCGCCACATATGCCAGACGATTGCCGATAAGTTAGGAGAACTGGATCCGGAACATGCAGGCAGCTACCAGTCAAATGTGTCTGCATACATAGAAAAGTTAAACGGGCTGGACGAGAAGTACCAAAAAGCAGTGGATCAGTCTGAGAAAAAGCACATCCTGTTCGGAGATCGCTTTCCTTTCCGGTATCTGGCAGACGATTACGGGCTTACTTACTATGCGGCTTTTCTGGGCTGCTCGGCGGAAACAGAAGCCAGCTTTGAGACAATCACCTTCCTTGCAGGCAAGATGGACGAGCTGGAGCTGAACCGAATTCTTGTGATAGACGGGTCTGACAACAAAATAGCGGATACCATCCTGTCCAATATCCGTTCTGGCAGACAGGATCAGAAGATATTATCTATGGATTCTATGCAGTCAACTACGGCGGAAGATGTAAAAAACGGGGCGACCTATCTTTCCGTGATGGAAAAGAATCTGGAAACGCTGAAAGAAGCGTTGGAATAGGAGGCGGGGACATGGCACAGCTTAGATGTGAAAACGTAGCGTTAGGATATGAAGCGAAAGTGATATTGGAAGGGCTGCATTTTACGGTATATCCAGGAGATTATCTGTGTATTGTAGGAGAAAATGGCTCGGGCAAAAGCACCCTTCTGAAAACAGTGCTTGGACTAAAGTCTCCGCTCAAAGGAACGATTGAAACAGGGGATGGGCTGAAACAAAATGAAATCGGCTACCTTCCCCAGCAGACAGCCGTGCAAAGGGATTTTCCGGCGTCTGTAAAAGAAATCGTATTATCCGGCTGTCAGGGAAGATGCGGCATGCGTCCCTTTTACAACAGGCAGGAAAAGCGTCTGGCAGAGGAAAACATCCGGAAAATGGGAATCGAAAGCCTGCAAAACCGATGCTACAGAGAGCTTTCTGGCGGGCAGCAGCAGCGTGTGCTTTTAGCAAGGGCTTTGTGCGCGACCAGGAAAATGCTGCTTTTGGACGAGCCTGTATCCGGGCTGGATCCCAGAGTGACGGCGGAAATGTACCGCCTGATTTGGGAGCTAAACCAAAAGGATAATATTACGGTGATCATGATATCCCATGATATAGCGGCCGCCCTTACCTACGCCACCCATATTCTGCACATTGGAAGAGATCTGTTTTTTGGGACAAAGAACGAATATTTGCAAAGTGAAACCGGAAAGCTGTTTTCCGGACAGGAAGGCGGTGTGGAAAAATGACTGGAATCATGGAAAAACTGGTATTGTATCTGGAGTATCCTTTTGTGCAGTATGCGCTGGTTGTAGGAGTTTTGACCGCGCTCTGCTCCTCGCTGTTTGGCGTAACCCTTGTGCTCAAGCGGTATTCGTTTATCGGGGACGGGCTTTCCCATGTGGCGTTTTGCGCTACGGCGGCTGCATCTGTGATAAATCTGGTAAGCGATATGCCTGTGGTACTGTTTTTTACGGTTACATGCGCCATTTTACTGCTGTGCGCAGGGCAGAATGCCAAAATTAAAGGGGACGCAGCTATCGCTATGGTGTCGGTAAGCGCACTGGCGCTGGGGTATCTTTTTATGAACTTATTTTCAGACGCGTCAAACCTGTCGGGGGATGTGTGTACGACCCTGTTCGGGTCAACCTCTATACTGACGCTGACAAAAACGGATGTCTGGCTGTGTATCGCCCTTTCGGCAGCCGTGACGGTGGTGTTTCTTTTGTTTTATAATAAAATATTTGCGGTTACGTTTGACGAGGGCTTTGCGAAAGCTACGGGCGTCGGGGCGGATGCCTGCAATCTTTTGATTGCCGTTGTGATAGCCATGATCATCGTGCTGGCAATGAATCTGGTCGGCTCCCTTTTGATTTCGGCCCTGGTGATATTTCCCGCGCTTTCGGCGATGCGCCTGTTTCGCAGCTTCCGTTCCGTTACGGTTTGCTCGGCAGTTTGTTCCGTCTGCTGTGCCGTTGCCGGAATTTTGATTTCCATTGTGGCGGGGACTCCGGTGGGGTCGACTATTGTTGCCGTGGATATCGTTGTTTTCCTATTGTTTTGTCTTGTTGGTTTTATTGTTGGAGGTATCAGAAAATGAGAAAAAAATTTTGTTTTTCCGAAAAGAAATCTATCAAAAAAACAGCCGCCCTGCTTGTAATGGCAGCAGCTTTGGCGGCGTTGGCAGGCTGCGCAGGCGGCGCGTCTGCCACTGGATCGGATGCCGCCGGGGAAACGCAAAAGACGGCGGATTTGGATCTGACGGCGCTTAGCTCGACTATGGTATATTCGGAAGTATACAATATGATGGTGGAACCAGACGATTATGAAGGGAAATCAGTGAAGGTAAAAGGTAAATTTTCGGTATACCATGACGAGGAAAGCGGAAAAGATTACTTTGCCTGCCTGATTCCGGACGCTTCGGAATGCTGTTCACAGGGGCTGGAATTTCAGCCAAAAGAGGGGTACCAGTATCCGGACGATTATCCTAAGGCAGAGGAAGATATCGTAGTGCAGGGCGTATTTGGTACATACGAGGAAAACGGGAACCGTTACTGCTGCCTGAAGGAAGCCAGGTTTTTATAGGCCCTTTTATCCCGTGTGCGGTTTCTGCCATTCCTTTTTCCCGGAAGCGTTTTTTTGCCGCCTAAAACATAAAAAGTCCTTGAAAGAAGCGGAAAGCTGTGTTAATTTTAAAACAGTAAAAGCATTCCTGCGCCAAAAGCGCAGGTCTGTTTTTTGGCATACACCCCGTTGCATACCATTATAAAAGGAGAATTTATGTTACTAAACCTATATGTGAAAAATTTGGCGCTTATTGACGAAGCCGAAGTGGAATTTACGCCGGGTTTAAATATTATGACAGGCGAAACCGGGGCTGGCAAATCCATTATTATCGGATCTGTAAGCCTTGCACTTGGCGCAAAAGCCCAAAAGGAAATGATCCGGGAAAACGCCCCATACGGGTTAGTGGAGCTGACATTCCAGGTAGAAGAAGAGCAGTTAATACAGAAGCTTGGCGCAATGGATATAATATTAGAGGATGGTTACTTAGTCTTAAGCAGGAAAATTATAAACGGCAGGAGCATATCCAAAATCAATTCTGAAAGCGTACCAGTTTCCAAAGTAAAAGAAGTGGCGGCCCTTTTAATTGATATCCACGGCCAGCATGAGCACCAGTCCTTATTGGTTAGAAAAAACCACTTAAACATTTTGGACGGTTATGCCAAAGGGCGTTTAAAAGAAGAAAAAGAACGGCTGAAAAATGCCTATGCCACATATAAAAAGATTAAAAAAGAGCTTAGCGAAGCCGATATTGACAGCGCAAAGAGGGAGCGTGAAATTTCTTTTTTAGAATACGAAGTGGAAGAAATCGAAACGGCAAATGTAACGCCGGGTGAAGATATGCAGCTGGAGTCCGATTACAGGCGGCTTTTAAACGGGCAGAAAATTATGGAAGCGGTATCAGGAATATACGAAAAAACATCGGAAGGCTATACAGCGGCATCAGAACAGATTGGCTATGCCCTAAGGGAGCTGTCGGGTGTTTCCGGCTATGATATGGTACTTGCCGGGCTAGAAAGCCAGTTAATAGAAATAGATAGCCTTTTAAATGATTTTAACCGTGAAGTTGCCGAATATATTTCAGATACCTCTTTTGATGAAGAGACGTTTGCCGAAACCGAAAAACGTTTGGATACCATCAACCGCCTGAAAGCCAAATACGGCAGCAGCATAGAAGACATCCTTTCTTCGTGCAGCGAAAAAAAAGAGCGCCTTGCAAAACTTTCCGATTATGATGCGTACCTTGCAAAATTAAAACAGGAGTTTAAAGAAAGTGAAAAGGCGGTTTCTAAGCTTTGCAGCATTGTATCGGAGATTCGCAAAGAAGAGGCGGCAAAACTTACGGAGAGGATCCGGCAGGAAATGATGGATTTAAATTTTCCTGACGTTTCATTTTCGATGGCGTTTCGGCAGACGGGGCAGTTTACAGCAAATGGATATGATGATGCAGAGTTTTTGATTTCTACCAATCCAGGCGAAGCGCCAAAGCCATTAGAAAAAATCGCTTCCGGCGGGGAGCTTTCCCGGATTATGCTGGCGATAAAGAGTGTATTGGCGGATTCCGATGACGTAGGTGCGTTGATTTTCGATGAAATTGATACGGGGATCAGCGGCAGGACGGCACAGATGGTTTCTGAAAAAATGAATCTGCTGGGGAGGAGCCACCAAATTATCTGTATTACGCACCTGCCGCAGATTGCGGCAATGGCGGACAGCCATTATCTAATTCAAAAATCCGTAGAAAACCAGACAACGGTTACTACGATAGGAAAGCTCTCTAAAGAGGAGAGCGTAACAGAACTGTCGAGGATGCTTGGCGGGGTGAAGATTACAGATACAGTGCTTGACAATGCAAGGGAAATGAAAGAACTGGCGGCAAATACAAAAAAATCGCTGGACGGGGTAACATATGAAACTTGATCGTATGATTGGAATTTTATCTGTGCTGCTGCAGCATGAGAAGGTTACAGCCCCTTATCTTGCAGAAAAGTTTGAGGTTTCACGCCGTACGATTAGCCGGGATATTGAATCGCTTTGCATGGCAGGCATTCCGTTGGTTACAAAGCCAGGTATAAACGGCGGCATTACAATTATGGACGGCTATAAAATAGACCGTACGCTGCTTAGCGCTTCGGACATGCAGGCAATTCTGGCAGGGCTTCGCAGCTTAGACAGCGTGAGCGGCACAAACCGTTATGCCATGCTGATGGAGAAGCTTTCTGTGGGGGCGTCTAATGTGCTTGCGGGGGATACGCATATTTTAATCGACCTTTCCTCTTGGTACAAAGCTTCTTTGTCCCCGAAAATAGAGCTGCTGCACGACGCCATCCTTTCCGGGCGGAGGGTTTCTTTTAGCTATTACGCGCCAAAGGGAACATCCCAACGGACGGTTGAGCCGTATTATCTGGTTTTTCAATGGGCAAGCTGGTATTTGTGGGGATGGTGCCAAAGCAGGAAGGATTACCGCCTGTTTAAGCTTGGAAGGATGACAGGGCTAGAGGCAGGCGAATGTTTTGAAAAACGCGCCGCCCCGCTTCCGGATTTATCTTCAGAGAGGGTGTTTCCCCATTTGTTCCAGGTAAAAGCCAAAATTCATCCGGATTATAAATGGAGGCTGATTGAAGAATATGGTCCGGAAAGCTTTCGGCCCCTTGCAGACGGATCACTTTTGTTTTCTTTTGGATTTATGGACAAAACCAGTATTGTCAGCTGGATAGTTTCCTTTGGGGGCGGTGCAGAGCTTTTAGAGCCGGCTGAACTCCGCCAGGATGTCTTAGAGTTTGCAGAAGGGATCCGGCAAAAATATTTAAAACCATGACATACAGATGTCGTCGTTGTTTTGGTAAAATAAGGCTATCAAAAGAAAGGATGGCTTTATTTATGGAATATGAAATTGTAACACTGGAAGAAAAAATCGCAGTAGGCGTATCGGCCCGCACAAATAATGCATCCCCAGACATGGGGGCTGTGATAGGCGGGCTTTGGAACCGTTTTTATAACGAAGGTATTTGGGCGTCCATACCTGGCAAAATAACTAAAAAGGCGATGGGTATTTACACTGAATATGCCGGGGACGAAAATGAGGATTACACTGTAGTGGTTGCCTGCGAGACGGCAGATGAACCAGAGCAGAAGGAATATGCTGTCTTCCGGATTCCGGCCGGACGATATGCCAAATTTGTTATCCATGGGGACATGGTACAGGCAGTTGCCGCCGCATGGCAGGAAATCTGGCAAATGAACCTGCCAAGGTCGTTTCAATGTGACTTTGAGGAATATCAGGACAACGCCATGGAGAATGCAGAAATACATATTTATGTAGGGCTGGCAGAAGAGGGAAGGTATAACATGGAATCAAGATGCGGGCTGTTATGCAGTGAATGTACATACCGGGAGCAAATGGGCTGTACAGGCTGTGTACAGATTGATAAGCCGTTTTGGGGCCAGGCCTGCCCTGTAAAGTCTTGCTGCGAAACAAAGGCACATGGACATTGCGGTCAGTGTGAGGATTTCCCTTGTGATTTGCTGAATGGATTTGCATACGACAAAAAACAGGGGGATAATGGAAAGCGGATACAAAATTGTAAGGGCTGGTGTTCAAACACGCTCTAAGATGAGAAAAAGTAAGCGTTGTGAAAAAGCAAGCGGAAAGGTTGGAGCTGGACTATGGAATATAAGTTTTATGGCTGGGAGCATGCAGATGCCACAGCGGTTACAGAGGAATATCCGGGTATCCGGACGCCAAGAGATTTATATGATGCGCTTTCTGGAATTTGGTGTGAATATACCTGTGCCCCAAGGATGCAAAAAGACTGGAGCAGAGAAAACCCGACACTTGGGCAGTGTTCTATTACGGCGTTTCTGGCACAGGATATTTTTGGCGGAAAGGTATACGGAGTTTTGAGAAAGGGTGGAAATTATCATTGTTATAATGTGGCGGGCGGCTGTGTGTTTGACCTGACTAGCGAACAGTTTGGGGATGAGGCATTAAAGTATGAGGGCAATCCGGAACAGTTTCGAGAAGTGCACTTTGCAAAAGCAGAGAAGAGGATGAGGTATGAGTACCTTAGGAATGAGCTGAAGAAATTCTGCAAGTAAATGGGGGCTGTTGGTTAGCATACCCACAGAAAAAGGAGCGGGGCAAGGGTTTGTCAAGAAAAATGTGTAAGTTTTATAAAATTTTCTTACCGGCAGTTTTCAAAGCTGCCGGTTTTACAT
>QXXL01000158.1 GCA_009911505.1 Lachnospiraceae bacterium
TGGGATGCATTCAACCAAATTGCACAGCCATTGGCTATTAATCAACGCATTCTTGTTGCAGAAACGGTATTAGGAAAGAGGTTTTTGAAAGTCAGGAGCGGATTGATTTACTGGGCATATGATATAGGGCAGAAAGGGGTTGCTATTTTGCTGATGGATCAGGTATTGAAATACTTAAACATTGGCGAAACAGAGGATCCGGAATTGAGCAGGAGG
>QXXL01000159.1 GCA_009911505.1 Lachnospiraceae bacterium
AAAAACGTAAGATCCATTTGAAAGACATAGAATAATTAGGGAGAATTTATGTCAAGTGAAAGTGTAAAGCACGATTTGGGCTTTACACTTTTTTTGAACAAACAGGCGGATGAGTGATATACTAAAAAATAAGCATTAGTGACTATTGGCTGGTTTACAAATATGAATCAAGAGCTAATAAATCATATTAGACTTAGATTTATTGTATAAAAGGAGAAATAAAATGTGTCAAAAGCGTTATATACCCTATAGAGAGCAATGATGGTCTGAAAACGAGTGAGACACCATTCTGTTTATAAACTTAAAAATATTATAAACAGAGAAGATGTCATTTATGTTAAAACAACTTGCAGCTTAGATTTTATGGGGTATGGGAATAATTTAGTCTATAAAAAATATCAGAGGGTGTACATTTTAATGAAAGATAAAATGAGCACCTAAAACACTATAAAATTACACAAGAGAAATATAAAAAAGCCCTATAGGATACCCCTATACCTATCCAGCGTAAATAAGGAATTGTAGGTCAGCCAAAACCGTAGTCAGTCAGAGGGCAGGGTGTGCGGCTGGGGCCTTGTGATGGGGATTAGGGGCTCTTAAGCATCCCGCCCGATCCACAGCAATGCCCTGCCACGGATGGCAGGGCAAACCGTAACCGCGCCATGGACGGCGCGTTTACGGTGGTT
>QXXL01000160.1 GCA_009911505.1 Lachnospiraceae bacterium
GTGAGAACACGAAAATGGGATGCTTTAGAGCCCCTTAGCCCCTGAACACAGACCCAGCCGCACACCCTGCCCTCTGACTGACGGCCCCTTTGCCATCCACTTCCCACAGTTCGCTCTAGGACTTAATTTTTCTGAAAGGGAACTGCAGGATTATAGTATGAGAAAAACGTAAGCGCCGTTTGAAAGGCATAGAATAATTAGGGAGAATATATGTCAAGTGAAAGTGTAAAGCACGATTTGGGCTTTACACTTTTTTTTGAACAAACAGGCGGATGTGTGGTATACTAAAAAATAAACATTAGGGGTTGATAAGAAGGGAGGATATTATGTTAAACAGAGGAAATTTGGATGGCCGTCCTACTATGAGCGAGTGGCCGGTACGGATATGGAGTTTGGAGGAAGTGCCGCGGCAGTATGAAACGAAAGTACGGGATTGGCTTACGGGAGATTTTTCTGAGTATGATTTTGTATATGCTCCAAAGCGGAGGACAAATGCCAAATCTTTTGATTATTTGTTTGGGTATGGAAATGATAAAATTGTTTACATAAGGAAGAATCCCGCTGCGGCATCAAAGGCGCTGGAGAGCGAAGCTGCAATGCAGATAGTGGAAATCCAAAAGAGCCAGGTAGTGGAAGTGCTGACAGAACGGGAATTGTTAAATGCTAAAATAATTTTGCATTATCATGAAAAACAGGGGATAAAAGAACTGCAGTTTCCCTATGTCCCTTCCGTGTATTATTTGTATGATCCTTTTTTAAACTGGATATTAGGGATTGAAAAAGAGTTTGCGCCTTTTGTGGCGGAGCGGGAGCATCCCCGTCCTGAGAAGCTGTACCGTGAAAGTCTGGCAATGTTTAATTATTCATTGGGGGCATACCGGCTGGGCAGTGGATTTTCGGATTACCAGTATGAATCTAAGCAGCACCGTTCTAAGTGGATGCCGTGGAAGAAAATAGTGGAGGAGTGGCTAAAAATCCAGATGGAGCGTGGGGTATTTGAACTGCATAGTTTTGGCTATCTTACCGAATGTGTTTATCATATCCGCTGATTATGCCGGGCTAAATGACATAATACAGATAAGGCGGAGGAAAAAATATGGTTTTTAAAATGGAAGAGGCATATAGGGCTTCGCCATTGTTCCGGGGATGGCAGGAAACGTTGATATGGTCTTGCCTTCAGGGCATTATGGGGAATGTTTATGCTGATTCCCCAGACAAGCCCGCTTCTGCAATGGCGTGCCTGGGTGATTTTCGCTTTTTTGCTGGGAAACCGGACAGGGATCTGGTCTTGTATTGGCCAGATATGGAAGGTATGCCGGATGGCGGACAGGGCTGGTGCATTATGGTGCCGCGGGATGCGGGATGGACGGCTTTGATAGAGGGGTGTTACAGGAAAAATGCCAGGAAGGTGGTACGGTATGCCACAAAAAAAGAACCGGATGTGTTTAATAGGGAAAAGCTGCAGGCAGCGCTGGGGCTGGTGCCGGATGGGTATGGCCTTAGACAGATGGATGAGGCATTGTTTGGGCTATGCAGGGAGATTGTATGGTGCAGGGACTGGGTTTCACAGTACAGGGATTTTACTATGTACCAAAAGTATGGGATGGGGACAGTTATGTTAAAGGATGGGGTACCTGTTTCAGGTGCGTCTTCTTATGCTGGTTATCATGGAGGCATTGAAATACAGATTGATACGGTAAAGGGGTGCAGGGGAAGGGGGCTTGCGTATATCTGTGGGGCAAAGCTGATTTTGGATTGCCTGCAAAAGGGGATTTATCCAAGCTGGGATGCGCAGAATAAAGGGTCGCTTCGGCTGGCGGAAAGGTTGGGGTATCGGTTTGCAGGGGTGTATGAAGCATTTGAGGTAGAGGTAGGGGTGGCCAGGTAGCAGGGAGGATGTTTTTTTCTTTTTTTGCTTGCATTTTTAAAATAGATGTGATATAACTTTATCAATATAAAGAGGTAAAGCGATGAAGGAGACTCCTGGTTTTAGGCACCGACAGAAATGCAGCGTCACCGGCTGAGAGCGCTGCTTGGGAGAGAAGCCAGCGGGAACACTCTGGAGCAGACTTCCTGAACATGGGGCAGAGGGTGTGTGCCCTAAGTAGGGGTGTACGTGCGTGCGCGTTAAGCACATAGAGTGGGAAGAAGGCAGCGGCGCTGCCGCCTTCCAAAGCGGGTGGTACCACGGATAACCAGATTATTCGCCCCGGAATGCAATTGTGTATTCCAGGGTATTTTTATTGGGAAAACCAGAAAATACCCCGGAGCAAACCAGAAAGGAGAATTTTTATGGGCAGTATTTACAGAGATGTGACATTAGCGCAGGTTGACGAGACGGATATTGGCAGGCGGGTTAGGATTGCCGGATGGGTGGAAAATATCAGAGACCACGGCGGGGTTTCTTTTCTGGATATCAGGGATATGTACGCTGTTATGCAGGTTGTGATTAGAAAAGGGGAGCTGCTTAAGGGGATTCGCAAGGAGCAGGCGGTGACGGTTTTTGGTTTGGTAATGAAGCGGGACGAAGAAACGTATAACCCCAAAATCCCAACAGGGACAATTGAACTGGAGGCACTTGAGGTTACAGTACTTGGGGATGTTTACAAAAATTTGCCGTTTGAAATTGCCACAAGCAGGGAAGTGCGTGAAGATGTCAGGTTAAAATACCGTTATCTGGATTTACGGAATGCAAAGGTAAAGCACAATATTATTTTCCGTTCCAAAGTAATTTCGTATTTACGGCAGAAAATGGCGGATCTGGGTTTTTTGGAAATACAGACCCCAATTTTGTGTGCGTCATCACCGGAGGGGGCGAGGGATTATATTGTGCCTTCCCGGAAGCAAAAAGGCAGGTTCTATGCGCTGCCGCAGGCGCCGCAGCAATATAAGCAGCTGTTAATGGCGTCTGGGTTTGATAAATATTTCCAGGTTGCGCCATGCTTTCGGGATGAGGACGCCAGGGCAGACCGCTCGCCGGGGGAGTTTTACCAGTTGGATTTTGAAATGGGGTTTGCTACACAGGAGGATGTGTTTGCAGTTGGGGAGGAGGTGCTGACGTCAGTGTTTGAACGGTTTGCACCGGAAGGTTATACGGTGTCAAAAGCGCCGTACCCAGTATTTAGCTACAGCCAGGCAATGCTTATGTTTGGCACGGATAAGCCAGATCTGCGCAACCCGCTTAGAATCATAGATGTTACAGAATTTTTTCAGAAGTGTACGTTCCGGCCGTTTTTGGGCAGGACTGTGCGTGCTATCCGTGTCCATGCAGATATGTCAAACGGATTTCATGAGAAGCTGCTTAAATTTGCGGCTGGAATCGGAATGGCAGGGCTGGGGTATTTGGAGGCTGTTGGGGATGGTTCTTTTAAGGGGCCAATCGATAAATTTATTCCGGATACGCTGAAAGGGGAATTTTGGAAGCTGGCAGGGCTTACGGCGGGTGATACGATTTTTTTTATGGCCGATCGGGAAGAAAAGGCGGCGTATTATGCGGGGCAGATCCGGACTGAGCTTGGGAAAAGGCTGGGGCTTTTGGAAAAGGATGCATTCCGGTTTTGTTATGTAAATGATTTTCCGATGTTTGAACGTGATCCAGATACCGGAAAAATCGGGTTTACACATAATCCTTTTTCGATGCCACAGGGCGGGCTTTTGGCTTTGGAGAACAAGGATCCCCTGGAGGTTTTGGCTTATCAGTATGATATTATCTGTAATGGAGTGGAGCTGTCGTCGGGCGCTGTGCGTAACCATGATTTACAAGTGATGGTGAAGGCGTTTTCAATTGCTGGGTATGGAGAGGATGAGTTAAAGGAGAAGTTTGGGGCGCTGTATGAGGCATTTCAGTATGGCGCACCACCACATGCAGGGATGGCGCCAGGGATTGACCGTATGGTGATGCTGCTTTGCGGGGAAGAGAATATCAGGGAGGTAATTGCTTTTCCAATGAATGGGAACGCGGAGGATTTGATGTGCGGTGCGCCGGGGACAGTGTCAGAGCAGCAGCTGCGCGAGGCCCATATCAAAGTCAGGGCGTAAGGCGGATTCAAACAGGTATTCTAATTTTAAAATAAGAACTTAACAGGAGGCTGCAATGGCAAATATTATTTCAGATGGCACAATCGAGTATGTAGGTATTCTTGCAAAACTGGAACTTTCAGAGGAAGAAAAAGAACGCGCAAAAAAAGATATGTCAGAAATGCTTTATTATATCGATAAATTGAATGAGCTGGATACTTCGGGCATTGAACCAGTGTCCCATATTTTTACGATGAATAATGTCTTGCGCGAAGACGTTATAACCAATGGGGACGGCAGCAGCCAAACGCTTGCAAACGCTCCAGAGCAGGCAGAGGGTGGTATTGTTGTACCCAAGACAATTTTGGATGAATCGGCTAAAATGCGTCCGGGGGGAGGGGATGGAGTATGAGTATAACAGGCATGACGGCTTTAGAGCTGGGGAACAAGATACAGAAAAGGGAAATTTCCGTTGTGGAAGCGACAGAGGCTGTTTTGGAGTCTGTCCGCAGAAAAGAACCAAGCATAAATGCTTTTGTTACGGTAGACGGGGAAGGGGCTCGCAAACGTGCAAAAGAAGTACAAAAACAAATAGACGAAGGCACTCTGACAGGGCCTCTTGCCGGAGTTCCTGTTGCGGTAAAAGACAATCTTTGCACAGAGGGGATGCCCACAACCTGCAGTTCTAAGATACTGCATAATTTTATACCTTCTTATACTGCGACGGCTGTGGAAAACCTTATGCGGGCAGGTGCGGTTGTGATTGGGAAAACCAATATGGATGAATTTGCTATGGGGAGTACTACAGAAACTTCGTATTTTGGCGCGACCAAAAATCCATGGAATACGTCCCATGTCCCAGGCGGGTCTTCGGGCGGATCGTGTGCGGCGGTGGCGGCGGAGGAATGCCCGTATGCGCTTGGTTCTGATACAGGCGGCTCTATCCGGCAGCCTAGCTCGTTTTGTGGTGTTGTGGGCTTAAAGCCTACTTATGGGACAGTATCCCGTTATGGCCTGGTTGCGTATGGATCTTCTTTGGATCAGATTGGGCCTATTGCAAGGGATGTGGCGGATTGTGCGGCGGTATTAGAGGCGGTGGCGTCTTATGATACAAAAGATTCTACATCCGTCAGGCGGCAGGATTTGGATTTTACATCTGCGCTCAAAGAAGGCGTTTCGGGTATGAAAATCGGGTTGCCGAGAGATTATTTTGGCACTGGCCTTAATACGGAGGTAAAGGAAGCAGTCCTTGCTGCAGCCAAGAAACTAGAAGGCTGCGGTGCGGTTATAGAAGAATTTAACCTGGGGCTGGTGGAGTATGCTATACCAGCCTATTATGTGATTGCATGTGCGGAAGCAAGCTCGAACCTGGCGCGTTTTGACGGCATTAAGTATGGGTACCGTACCAAGCAGTACGAGGGGCTTCACAATTTATATAAGAAAAGCCGTTCCGAAGGCTTTGGGCCGGAGGTAAAGCGCCGGATTATGTTAGGGTCTTTTGTATTGAGTTCTGGCTACTATGATGCTTATTATCTAAAGGCGCTGCGGACAAAGGCCCTGATTAAACAAGAATTTGACAAAGCTTTTGCACACTATGATATGATTTTAGGGCCGGCAGCCCCATCTACGGCTCCAAGGCTGGGCGAAAATTTAGACGATCCGATAAAAATGTATTTGGGCGACATTTACACGGTTTCTGTTAATCTGGCCGGCCTGCCCGGCATATCAGTGCCATGCGGGACGGATAAAGCAGGGCTTCCGGTTGGGGTGCAGTTGATAGGAAACTGTTTTGAGGAGAAAAAAATTATACGTGCGGCGTATACCTTAGAACGCACCGGGGGGTACTCCCGCAGTACGCTTGCTGTTTTGGACGGCACATCAGAAAGGGGGAAATGAAATGGGAAAACAGTATGAAACGGTTATTGGATTAGAGGTTCACGTAGAACTGGCAACCAAAACCAAAATATTCTGCGGCTGTTCTACTGCATTCGGCAGTGCGCCAAATACCCACACCTGCCCGGTCTGCGCAGGAATGCCAGGGGCGCTCCCGGTTTTAAATAAAAAGGTTGTAGAATATGCAATGGCAGTCGGGCTTGCGTTGGGATGTGAAATAACAAAAAACTGCAAGTTTGACCGGAAAAATTACTTTTATCCGGATAATCCGCAGAATTACCAGATTTCCCAGCTATATCTGCCGATTTGCAAAAATGGCGGAATTGAAATTGAAACGGACGAAGGGGGCAAGAAATTTGTCGGAATCCATGAAATCCACATGGAAGAAGATGCCGGGAAACTGGTTCACGATGAATGGGAAGGATGCTCTTATGTAGATTTCAACCGGGCGGGCGTACCATTGATTGAGATTGTATCAAAGCCGGATATGAGGTCTGCCGAAGAGGTTATTGCATATTTGGACAAGCTTAGGCTTATTATACAGTATTTGGGCGCATCCGACTGCAAGCTGCAGGAGGGCTCCATGCGCGCGGACGTTAACCTTTCCGTCCGGGAGAAGGGCAGAGGCGAATTTGGCACACGTACGGAGATGAAAAACCTCAATTCTTTTAAAGCCATTGCGAGGGCAATTGAAAACGAAAAAAACCGCCAGATTGATTTGCTTGAATCCGGTGGGGCGGTTATCCAGGAAACGAGGAGATGGGATGATTTAAAGGAATATTCTTTTGCTATGAGATCTAAGGAAGACGCTAAGGATTACCGTTATTTTCCCGATCCAGATCTTGTTTTGCTGCAGATTACGGATAGCTGGATTGAAGAAATCAAAGGACAGCAGCCGGAGTTTCGCACAGAAAAACTGGCGCGTTATCAAAGTGAATACGGACTGCCGCTTTATGATGCGGAAATCTTAACAGGGACAAAAAAGCTGGCGGATTTGTTTGAGGCAACCAGCGCTCTAAGCGGCAGCCCCAAAAAGGTATCGAATTGGCTGATGGGCGAAACGATGCGGCTGTTAAAGGAGAACGGGATGGATGCGGAAGATATCCGCTTTTCACCTGAAAACCTGGCAGCGTTAATAGAGCTGGCGGATAAGGGGGTTATTAACAGTACGGTGGCAAAGGAAGTGTTTGGACATGTGTTTGCAGAGGATGCGGATCCAAAGCGGTATGTGCAAGAGCATGGGCTAAGGACGGTACAGGATGAAGGGGCCCTGCATGGCGTGGTAGAACAGGTGATAAAAGAGAACGCCAAATCTGTACAGGATTATAAGGATGGGAAAGAGAAAGCAATTGGATTTTTGGTGGGGCAGACGATGAAGGCAATGAAAGGGAAGGCGGATCCAGGGGCGGTGAAGGAGATGCTTAAGGGGATGCTGGCGGAGTAGATTCAGATTCTTTTACACAATCTATTCACTCCTTCTATTCAAGTTATCCACCTTCCTATTCTCAGTAAAACAGCCCTGGCTTCCTATTTTTCCATTTACTTTAAAGGCTCTATCCACAAAATGTGGAAACAATGTGGAAAAGATTTGTGGATACCGTTGATAAAAACAATTTCTAAAATATAAAAGAACTATGAAAAATTATAAATTACATTGAGATCCTGGTGGGGATGCTTTATACTTTATGAGAATACATAGGAATGATGAGGAGAAAATTATGTCGGAACAGGAGTTTTTTGAAGTAGAATTAGAGGATGGGAAAGAATCAGGCGGCGATGTTTTAAAAGAAAAGACCCTGGAGGGTTTGAAGAAGGAAGAAAAGGAAGAGACAAAGGATTTTGAGCCGGTTTGCTGTATTTGCCGCAGGCCAGAGAATGTGGCGGGGAAAATGACCCGGGTGCAGGGGGATTTTTGCATTTGCCGGGATTGTATGCAGAGGATGTTCGACACAATTAATACAACAGGTTTTCCGATGGAAGATATGATGGATATGGGCAAGATGCCCAATATCAGTATGATTAACCTGGCTGATTTGCAGGGGTTTGCACCTTATGCGCCGAAGATTAAGAAAAAGAAAAAAGAGCAAAAAACAGAACAGGCATTTGATATTAGCCAGGTACCTGCGCCACATAAGATCAAAGCAAGCCTGGATGAGTACATCATAGGGCAGGAGCACGCAAAAAAGGTAATGTCTGTAGCAGTCTATAACCACTATAAACGTGTGTCATCTGATTGCGGGACGGATTTAGACGTGGAGATTGAAAAGTCTAATATGCTCATGATTGGGCCGACTGGCTCAGGTAAGACATACATGGTAAAAACTTTGGCAAAGCTTTTGGATGTGCCCCTTGCCATTACTGATGCGACGTCTTTGACAGAAGCGGGGTACATCGGCGACGATATCGAAAGCGTGGTCAGTAAATTGCTGGCAGCAGCTGATAATGATGTGGACAAGGCGGAGCATGGCATAATTTTTATTGACGAGATTGACAAGATTGCCAAGAAACGCAATACCAACCAGAGGGATGTCAGCGGGGAATCCGTACAGCAGGGCATGCTAAAGCTTTTAGAGGGCGCGGAAGTGGAAGTGCCGGTAGGCGCGTCGAGCAAAAACGCGATGGTGCCCATGGTTACGGTAAATACAAAAAATATCCTGTTTATTTGCGGCGGTGCATTTCCGGATTTGGAGGAAATTATTAAGGAACGTTTAAATAAAGCGGCTTCCATAGGCTTTAAGGCAGATTTAAAGGATAAGTACGACAAAGAGGAAAACCTGCTGATGAAGGTTTTAGTGGAAGATGTGCGCAAATACGGAATGATACCGGAGTTTTTGGGGCGGCTGCCCATATTGTTCTCACTTGAGGCGCTGACAGAAGACATGCTGGTGCGCGTGCTCGCAGAGCCCAAAAATGCGATTGTCCGCCAGTACCAGAAGCTGCTTGCGATGGATGAGGTAAAGCTGGAGTTTGAAGAGGGGGCGCTTTATGCCATAGCCGCAAAGGCAAAAGAAAAGAAAGCGGGGGCAAGGGCGCTTCGGGCTATCCTGGAAGAGTATATGTTAGATATTATGTATGAAATTCCAAAGGACGACAATATCGGTAAAGTGACGATTACAAAGGCCTACATCGAAGGGGCGGGGGGCCCGCTCATAACTATGCGCGGCGCAGCAGCAAGTATGGTATAATTAGGTTCCTGTATTAATATATTGATAGAAAGGGAAAATAAACGGAGATGCCATGGATTGCCAGGAAGCCGTATATTCCAACGACTATTATGATATTATTGGCGCAATAACTGCTAATGTTGCGGGTATGGAGCACGTTTGCAGGCAGGATCTTGCGTACCGTTATGCTGTTTTTTATTTAAACAGGGAAAAAGTGCCGCCGCTTTCGGTAGGGGCATATAAGTACATCAATATTCCAAGGTGTTTTACCATATTGGATCAAACTGCTTTGGATATCAGCGGTATTACCAGGGTACAGATGCAACGCAATTTAGAGCTTAGCGGGAGCGGGATTCTGGTCGGGTTTTTGGATACTGGGGTTGCATATGAAAATAAAGCATTCCGGAATACAGATGGCAGCACAAGGATTGTCGCTATTTGGGATCAGAGTGATGCAAAAGGGCCTAATCCAGAGGGGTTTATATATGGTACCGAGTATACGAAACAGGAGATTGATTTTGCGCTGCAGCAGGAAAATCCCAGGGAATATGTGCCGCAGACAGATGAAGTTGGACATGGGACAATGGTAGCGGCTATTGCCGCAGGCAGTGAGGACGTGGAAAATGATTTTATAGGTGCAGCCCCACAGGCGGACATTGCGGTTGTCAAATTAAAGCCTGCCAAGAAAAATCTAAGGGATTTTTATTATATTCCGGACGGGGCGGTGGCATTTCAGGAAAATGACATTTTTACTGCCATTGATTACCTGGATAAGCTGGCCAATAAGCGGGGGCAGCCTTTGGTCCTTTGTATGTGCCTTGGGACAAACCAGGGGCACCGGGGCAGTAATGGCAGGCTGACGGCTTATTTAGACGACATCGCGGCGCTTTACCGCAGGGCGGTTTGTATTGCGGTAGGGGACGAGGCAAACGCCAGGCATCATTTTTATGGAAGCGTGGCAGAGGATACATCGGAACAGGTGGAAATCAATGTGACAGAGGATATGCCAGGATTTATGGTGGAGCTTTGGGGGCATTCCTCGGAAATATTTGCCGTATCGGTCACATCTCCGACCGGGGAAGTGCTTCCGCGGGTCTCCGTATGGAACGGGCAGCAGCAAAAGCAGCGATTTCTGCTGGAAAATACGACGGTACTGGTAAATTATCAGCTTGGATCCGAGCGCAGCAGGGAACAGCTAATCCATATAGATTTCGAGAATCCGTCTAAAGGGCTCTGGATGGTCGAGGTATTCCCATACCGTATTTCCGACGGAACTTTCAATATGTACCTGCCTGTCTCCTCGTTCCTCTATGCAGACGTCTTTTTTGTGCGTTCCAACCCGGATATGACGCTGATGGTTCCATCCAATGCCAAATTTCCGATGGCCATAGGCGGGTATGATTCTGTGACGGACGGGATATACCTCGAATCAGGCAGGGGTTATACTGTGGACGGTATTATAAAGCCAGATTTTGCCGCACCGGCTGTCAATGTATTCACCCAAAACCAGTATGGCCGCTATGACAGTATGAGCGGCACGAGCGCATCTGCTGCTATTTCCGCAGGGGCGTGTGCGCTTTTGCTGGAATGGAATATTGTTTATCTGGATAACCGGTCGGTTAATTCGATAGAACTTAGGAATCAGATTATCAACGGGGCGCGCAGGATTGATAACCAGCTTTATCCAAATAGGCGGGAAGGATTTGGACGGCTGGATATCTATCAGAGTATTTTAAATATGAGGAATTTGTGAGGGGAAGAAGAGAATGATAAGGGGCTGCTGCGGCAGCTTCTTTTTTGTTGGAAGATATAAGTTTTATGCATGGCAAAGCGTATGTATTGGTTACATTATCCAGTCCCATTAACTGGTTTTACATGGCTCCTTGCAGTATGGGGATGACTGGTCCTCATTTAAAACACAATATAAAATTCTTGCTGATCTTTAAAGATATTTTTGTTATAATAAAAGTAATTGGATAATTATAGTAATTATAATAAAATACACACAAGTGAGAGATGGAAAAATATATGGTAAATGTTTATTTGTTTCCTGCTGATGAAGGGGATTTTATCTGGGTCAGATATGGTAATGGCGAAAGGTTTTCTAATATCGTTATTGATGGAGGTACAAAGGACAGCGCAATAGAATATGCAGAGGTAATCGAGTATATTGACAGGCGCCATGAGACGATTGAAGCGCTGATATTGACGCACATTGACTATGACCATTTGCAAGGCGCTGTCGAGGGGATCGGCAGGCTGTCGCCAGAGCTTTTAAAAAGGACGGTAAAAAGAGTACTATTTAATACATGCCGCGGGATTTTGCGAGAGCAAAAAATCAATCGGACGGATAGGGAATTTGCAGAGGATTTAGTAAAAGGGCAGATTCCCACAGAAGGCTATGGAATAGATGATGCCGTTGAATTTATGGAATTACTAAAAGTAAAGGGCATACAGGAACGTTTGGCAGATTACATAGTCTATGGACAGGCACTGCAGTGGGGCCATGGAGAGGCGGTTAGAATTATTAGCCTGGGGGAAGAAGAACTTTGTAAATTTTATAATAAATGGGAGCCATATTGTAAAGACAGGAAAATAACTTTCTATAGTACCAATATAGAGCTTGTAGAAAGAAACCTAAATGATTTAAAGACGCAGAAGCTTTTTTGACGATCCCATTGGCCATTTTGACGATATGAATGTTTTGGGATTTATCGACCTTCTCAGAAGTATTTTTGAAACAAACGATTGCCAGATTATTATGTCTACACATGACGAAAAAGTATTCAGGCTTTTAGAAAGAAAATTAAATCCCGGATATTACAGCTCTTGTTTTATACGGTTGCCAGAGGATAAAGCCATAAAATGGAAAGTATAAAAAAATTGTAGAATCATGTCGTATGGTATTGAGAATATTTTAACAATGTTATAAAATAGAATCACCATATAGAAAAAGGAGAGAACGGTATGTTTGCTGATGAGAATGTAATCAAAATTAAACACGATGTCTTATACGAAGTGGCAAAAGCGGCGTTAGAAGGCAATCTGGAAGAAAAGAGGGATCATATCCCCAATAAGCTGATCCCTGGCCCAAGCCCGCAGTTCCGCTGCTGTATTTACAAAGAGAGGGAGATCATCCGGCAGAGAATCCGCCTTGCAGAGGGCAAAGCTCCGGGGTCAGTAGATGACGGAAATATTCTGCAGGTTATAAGGTCTGCCTGTGAAGACTGCCCTATTTCCCGTTATGTTGTATCGGACAACTGTCAGAACTGTATTGGTAAGGCTTGTATTAATGCATGTAATTTTAATGCGATTTCCATTGGAAGCCATCGATCCCATATCGATCCGTCAAAGTGTAAGGAATGCGGTAAATGCGCAAAGGCTTGTCCGTACCATGCGATTGCAGATTTGAAGCGCCCCTGTAAATACAGCTGTCCAGTCAATGCCATTACCAATGACGAGCATGGAATTTCGGTCATTGACGAAAAGAAATGTATCCGTTGCGGGCTTTGTATACATAAGTGCCCGTTTGGGGCAATCGGGTCTAAGACATTTATCGTAGACGTGATTGAAGCGATTAAGTCTGGTAAGCCGGTTTATGCGATTTTGGCGCCGGCAACGGAAGGGCAGTTTGGAACGGATATTACAATGCAGAGCTGGCGTAATGCGGCCAAGCTGACCGGCTTTAAAGATCTTGTGGAAGCTGGGCTTGGCGGCGATATGACGACACAGGCGGAAGGCGACGAGTGGTATGAGGCATATAAAGAGGGCAAGAAGAAGACAACCTCCTGCTGCCCTGGCTTTGTAAATATGATACGTAAGCATTATCCGGCATTGGAAGAACTGATTTCTACAGCGGTTTCCCCGATGTGCGCAGTTTCCCGTATGATCAAAGCAAAAGATCCGGAAGCAGTTACAGTATTTATCGGACCCTGCATTGCCAAGAAGTCTGAAGCGAAAGAGCATAAAATTGAAGGGAACGTAGATTTTGTACTGACTTATAGCGAAGTGCGTTCTATTATGAAAGCGAAGGGCGTAGAACTGCAGCCATCCGATAATGAATATCAGGAATCTTCTACATTCGGGAAACGGTTTGGCAATTCCGGCGGCGTGACAGCGGCTGTTTTAGAATATATGAAGGAAAAGGATTATGAATGTGATCCAAAGGTATGTAAGGCGAACGGCTCGGCAGAGTGTAAAAAGGCGCTGCTGCTGCTTAAGGCAGGCAAGCTGCCAGAGGATTTCATTGAGGGTATGGCATGTGTAGGAGGATGTGTAGGCGGGCCAAGCGCTTTTAGGAACCAGGCTGTGGCCAAAAAAGATCGCGATGCGTTGATTGCAGATGCAGATGACAGGACAATCGTTGGCAATTTGGATCAGTACGCAATGGATACGTTTTCCATGCACCGGGCAGAGCATTAATATATTTCACAAAGGAAAAGGCTGGGGCTGCCGTATTTATGGCAGCCCCGGTTTGTTTTGGTATTTGTGGATGGATCAAGTTTTCTTTTCTACAATTGTTTTGACTTTGGACAATAACAGTGATAAAATAATACCACCACTATTGTTTCTGGAATTATGTATAAAGGTTATTTAGGCAATGTTAAAAAGAGAAAAAAAGTTAACGAACGTTAGAAAGGCGTTTATTATACCTATCTTATTAATCTTTTTTATCTTGGGCAGCTTTGTGTTTTTCATTGCGTCCAGGATATCGGAAGAAATGTCGCAGTCGGCCATCGGTAATTTAAGCGAGAGCCTGAACCTGATTACAGGCATGGTAGAAGCTCTATATCAGAGGGATGCGGAATATCAAGCACTGATCGCAGAGGAGCTTGCGCTTGCGGATGATCCTGACGAGTATCTCAAAGCCTACAAAAGCAGCAGTACCATTAAAAAATTTTCACTGATATATACTGGTGAGACAGAAGGGGTTTCCAATACTGGAGAAGTGTTTTTGGCCGATGATCTGGATTTTTCCGGCGGGTGTACGATAGAGGGGCTATTGGTTTCCAGGGCTTATGTTAACAGTATGGGGACCTGGGCCTATACGATGGCCTGTCCGGTGCAAAAGGACGGAAAGGAAATTGCGTCCCTTTATATGGAATATGTTTTTGATTCGTTTGATAAAATGCTTCCGGATAAGCTTTATAATAATAGCGCTACCCTTTATTTTATGGATGCGAAGAGTGAGCGGTTTGTATTAAAGCCTAAGGGAATAGGGGAGAGGGTGGCAGTAGACACAAATTTAGAAAGCTTTTACCGTGCTAACCGTATTTTGGAGCCGGGTATCCAGCAGGAAATCGCTAAGGCAATAAAAAGTGGCAGCGATGTGGTATTTTACCATGACATTCAGGAAAAGGAATGCCTGATTTATATGTGGGGGGTAAATGGCGGGTCAATTTATATGATTGGATATGTCCCAGTGGAAGCTATCCAGCGTGAAGGCAGCGCCGTAAACCAGAATATTTTCAGTGTGGTGGTCGTCATGTTGGCCGCGTTTTTTATTTGCTGCACATTGTATTTTATTTATGAAAAACAGCAGGTAAAGCTGCGCTTAGAACGGGAGGGCGAGCGCGAGATGCATAACAGGCAGCTTGCAGAAGCGTTACAGGCGGCACAGGCCGCCAACAGCTCCAAGACGACGTTTCTTTCCAATATGTCGCATGATATCCGTACGCCCATGAATGCCATATTAGGGTTTGCCACGCTGCTTGCAAAAGACGCAGATAATCCGGTTAAGGTGCGTGAATACACAAAAAAGGTAATGGCCTCCGGGCAGCATTTGTTAAGCCTGATTAATGATGTCTTGGATGTATCCAAAATCGAAAGCGGCAAGGCGGCCCTGACAGTCGGAGAATTCACGTTAAATAACATGGTGCTTTCGGTCGATACGATTATCCGTTCTGCAGCAAAGGATAAGGGGCAGTTGTTTGAAGTGTCGGTTACAGGAATCCGGCATGAGAGGCTGATTGGCGATGAAACCAGGCTGAACCAGGTTTTGATAAACCTGCTTTCTAATGCTGTTAAATATACGCCCCAGGGAGGCAGTATCTGGTTTCGTATTATTGGCCTGCCGCAGCGCTCTGCCCAGTATGAGCATATCCGGATTGAGGTGGAGGACAATGGGTTTGGCATGACGCCTGAATATTTGGAAGTGATTTTTGACGCGTTTACCAGGGCGGAAAACAGCACCACCAATAAGGTGCAGGGAACAGGGCTTGGCATGGCAATTACCAAAAATATTGTGGAGCTGATGGGAGGGACAATTGAAGTTGCCAGTGAAGTGGGGAAAGGGAGTATTTTTACTGTAGAGCTGGAGCTGCGTATTGCAGGGCAGGAAGAAGATGGCCATTTTTGGGAAAAGTATGGGATTTCCCGGATCCTTGTGGCGGATGATGACGAGGATGCCTGCAAAAATATCTGTGATCTGATGGGCGGTGTCAACGTTGCGGTGGATACCGCATATTGTGGGGAAGATGCTATTAAAGCTGTTACGGGTCCTGGCAGCGGCCGTTACCAGGTTATTTTACTGGATTGGAAAATGCCAGGTATAGATGGCGTGGAGACAGCCAGGAGGATCCGGGCAGCATTGGCAGAGCCTGTTTTAATTCTGCTTTTAACAGCATGCGACTGGGAAGGTATAGAAGAAGAGTCGTTTGAAGCGGGGATAGACGCCTTTTTGGCGAAACCATTTTTTGTTTCCACATTGAAAGAAAAAATCCTGGAGCTGTGGGGAGGGCAAAGGGAGATAGGCAAGGCAGGTACGAAAAGCACCCTACAGTGCAGTCTGGACGGATGCCATTTCCTTGTAGTAGAGGACAATGAAATAAATGCAGAAATTTTAACGGAGCTTCTTGGCATAGAAGGGGCCACCTGTGAGGTTGCCGTAAATGGGGAACTGGCAGTGGAGCGTTTCTCGCATGCGGCAGAGGGAGAGTTTGACACCATTTTAATGGATGTGCAGATGCCGGTTTTAAACGGTTATGAAGCGACAAAGCGTATCCGCGCCCTTGCGCGCGAGGATGCAAAAACAATACCGATTATAGCGATGACGGCAAATGCATTTGCCGAGGATGTAAAGGAGGCTATCCATGCGGGCATGAATGCCCATGTTTCAAAACCGGTAGATATGGAAGCGCTCAAAGAAACCATTCGTCAGCATATCAGGAAATAGGAGGAAGATGGTGTGGGAAAATGGGTGAAGAATACAACCATGTTAGCTGTGGTTGGGTTGCTTTTTGCAGGGCTTTGCGCTTGTGGGAAAGATAATTCAGGCGTCAACCTCGTCCCTAATAACAATCAGGAAGAGAAAATGGTGAATTTGTATGCGCCGATGGGAAAATCCAGTGCAGATGCAGATAACGTGTCTATGACGGCGCAGGAGATGACAATATTGCTGGCGGAAGAAAAGCTGGGGTTAAGGATTAATTTTAGGAGCTATCTGGCAGAGGACTACAAGGATAAGACGTATGACCAGGTCGCTGTGGAACGTGTGCACAGCAATATGGATGATTTTTATTTGCTGAACCCAGATGTCATACAGGCGCTTGGGGCAGAAGGGAAACTGGCGGATTTATCAGGCCTTAAAAATGTAGAAAATCTAAGGGATGTTGTAAAAACAGCGAATACGGTGGACGGCAAGCTGGTAGCGATCCCACAGGAAATCGTGGCGAATGGATTATTTGTCAACGAAGATATGTTTAAGCGTTACAAATTAAAATTGCCGGAAACGCCGGAAGATCTGCTGGAATGCTGCAGGGTTTTTAAGGAAAATGGAATTGAGACGCCAATTGGCGCAAACCGTTGGTGGCTGGAGAATTTTGTCTTTGCACAGGCATATGCCGAGCTTTACAACGGGGGAAACACACAGGCAGAAATTGAAGCCCTAAACAATGGGGAAGCAAAGTACAGCGATTATATGCGGCCAGGCTTTGAATTTTTGAAACAGCTGATTGATTTGGAGTATATTGACGCTAAGGCAGCGTATACCTGTGAAGCAATTGACGGGGAAGGTCCGGATTTTCTGGCACAGAAAACACCGATTGTCATGGCATACTGGAGCGCCGCCAACGTGGATACGGCATATGGGGCGACAGATTTTTCATTGAAAGTTATTGGGTTCCCAAGCAGCCTTGGTCCGATGCCAGTTGTATCTATGACCGGGTATGGGGTTGGTGTAGATGCAGAGAATGCAGATGATGCGCTAGATGTGATGAATGTGCTGATTTCGGATGAAGCGCTTAAACTATATGCAGAAGAGAATAATGTCATTTCTCCATCCAAAAATGTGGAAGTGGAATGTAAGGATGCCTTAAAGCCTTTAAATGACAGGGTAAACGAGGGAATTTATGTATTAGGGTCAAATGCCAGCATGAAAGTGGAGCAGTGGGGAAATACCTGTATGATTGTCAGGGAGCTGTTAAATGGGGCTTCGGTTGAGGAGTGCCTGGCAGAGTTTGACCGTTTGCAGGAGGAATCTTTGCAGTAAAGCTTGTAATTTCCCCGGTACTTGATGTATAATGTCCCATGGATGAAAAATAACAGTGACTGAATACCGATCACAGACGCAATACAGATGATGAGGGCACTATTATGGGAATAACTATGGTATTATCGCTTTTAAGCGGTATCGCGTTGTTTTTGTTTGGCATGTCCCTGATGGGGGACGGATTGAAACGGATTGCAGGCAACAAGCTGGAACTAATCCTTTACCGGCTGACAAATACCCCGCTCAAGGGTGTGCTGCTAGGGGCGGGCGTTACGGCAATTATCCAGTCCTCCTCCGCTACCACGGTGATGGTTGTAGGATTTGTAAATTCTGGCATGATGAAGGTTTCCCAGGCGATAGGCATTATTATGGGGGCGAACATTGGAACAAGCATCACAGGATGGATTTTGTGCCTTTCCTATGTGCAGGGCTCGGGTGGGATTGCACAGCTTTTGTCAACGGCTACGATTTCTGCAATCGTTGCAATCATAGGTATTATCTTTAAGATGTTTGTGAAAAAACAGGTTTACAATGAAGTGGGCGATATTATGCTCGGCTTTTCTATCCTGATGGTAGGGATGCAGAATATGAGCGGGGCGGTGGCGCCGCTTCGGGAAAGCGAGCGGTTTGTAAATGCGCTGACTATGTTTTCCAATCCCTTAGCGGGGATTTTGGCGGGGATTTTATTTACGGCGGTTTTACAGAGTGCGTCCGCTTCCGTTGGGATATTGCAGGCGTTATCAGTAACAGGTACAATCCATTTTGCTACGGCGCTGCCGATTACGATGGGTATAGGTGTTGGGGCATCCTGCCCGGTTTTGCTTTCTTCGATCGGGACGAACAAAAACGGAAAACGGACGGCGTTAGTGTATTTGGTAAACGATCTGTTTGGTATGATTGTCTGGTCTGTCATTTTTTATACTGTGCATGCGTTTGTGCATTTTGATTTTATGGATATGACAATGGGGCCTGTAGAGATTGCGATGATGAATACCGTTTTCCGTATGGCTACGATATTTATGCTTCTGCCCTGGATGAAATGGATTGAACGCCTGGTGTTTTGGCTTGTAAAGGATGCCGGGGAAGACGGCGGGGAGCAGGCGGATTTTGAGCTGCTTGAAGAGCGGTTTTTAGAGTACCCGGCGATTGCGATTAACCAGAGCCATAAGGCGATGAACGGGATGGCCAGGAATGCAAAGAAGAACATCGGGCGTGCATTCCTTTTGATGGAGCAATATTCCCAGGATAAATTTCAGGAAATTTTAGAAAAGGAAAACCTGATTGACAAATACGAGGATCGCTTGGGCACTTATTTGATGCAGCTGACTGGAAAAGCGATGAATGTAAGCCAGACGAAACAGGTATCAAAATTTTTACATACGCTCAGTGATTTTGAACGGCTGGGCGACCATGCGGAAAATATTGCATGGGTGGCAAAGGAATTATATGAAAAGAAAATGGAATTTTCCGAACGGGCGCAATATGAAATCGACATACTGCAAAGTGCGGTGCAGGAGATTTTGGATTTGACGGCAGATGCTTTTTATGAGGATGATATAAATACTGCGGTAAAGGTGGAGCCGCTTCGGAATGTGATAAGCATTTTGTGCGACGAGCTTAAAAGTAAGCATATTACAAGGCTGCGCACCGGGAAATGCAAGCTAAAGCAGAGCTTTGCATTTAACGATCTGCTGAATAATTTTGAACGCATTGCCGCGCATTGTTCCAATATTGCAGTGGCAATGATTGAGCTGGAGGCTGAGGATTTCGGGACGCACGCTTACCTGCGCAATGTAAAGGGAGTAAAAAATGCGGGTTACACCCGGCAATTTGAAGAATATGAAAAAAAATACGACATCAGCAAATTTAAGAAAAGTAAGAAAAAGTGAGAGGCTCGTTTTGGCCTCTCTTTCTTTGGGCGAGCTTAGGCAGATTGAGGAAGGGGAAGGCGGGTTTTTGATGAAGTCCGTGCTTTCGGAAGCTGTTTTGGGGGCTGTTACGCATAAGATAGCGTGTATGCAGCAGGCTCCTAAGGAGACGCATGCGTGGTTTACATACTGGCTGATATCACTGCAGGCAGGCGGGCCGGGGATTGGGGTGATTGGGGGAAAAGGGCTTCCGGATGAAGAGGGGCTTGTGGAAATTTCGTATGCTGTTGCTAAGGAATGCCGTGGGCGTGGATATGCTGCAGAGGCGCTGGCGGAGTTTTTGGACTGGCTGTATGAGTGGGAATTTGTGTCTGGTGCAGTGGCTTATATCAAGGAGGGTAATACAGCTTCGCGCAGGGTGGCAGAATCGTGTGGGTTTTTGCATGAAGGAAGGTATGAGGGGTATTTGGTGTACCGTTATATGTTTTGAAGCCGGACAATCATAAAAAAATGACAATTTTTTCATAATACCCCTTTAATTCTCTTGACTCCCAAAAATCAATTTGCTATAATACACACGTAATTGATGTAAAACTTTTGTAATATAAAGTAACATATTAAAATTTAATACATAAATTCTGGAGGATAACATTACATGAACTTGAATCGGAAAACGCTTCGTATCACAGCATGCAGCATGGTTGCAGCAATCACACTTGGCACTGCGCCAATCAGCGCATTTGCAGATCTTCCGGTAGCAGGCGCTCCTGCTATCGCATCTATCGCACTTGACAATGGAGAGAAATTTGTCAGCACATCAGCGGGAATATCCCAAAAAGTAGCGGACTGTGTGTCGGCGGCAGCAGAGGAAGCCGCTATGAAAAAGTCTGAATATGCAGATATTGCTATTGCACAGGTGGACAACTATGTCAATGTCCGGGATGTGGCTGGTGAAGAAGGCAATGTAGTTGGAAAGCTTTACAATAATTCTGCTGCAACTGTAGAAGCGACAGAAGGGGACTGGTATAAAATTACTTCCGGCAATGTAACCGGATATGTAAAAAGCGAGTTTGTAGTATGCGGCAATGAAGAGCTTGCCAAAAAAGTAAGCCGCCGGGTAGCAACCGTAGAAACGGAAACCTTGTTTGTGCGTACGGAGCCTACAACAGAGTCTGAAGTCCTTGGTATGGTTCCGGATCAAGAGGATTTGACTGTTACGGATGAATCTGAGGATGGCTGGACGAAGGTTTCTATTGAAGAAGGCGAAGGATATGTTTCCGATGAATATGTAACGAAATCCATCGAATTTGTAACGGCAGAGTCCAAAGAAGAAGAAGAGGCACGCCTTGCCAAGGAAGAAGCAGAACGTAAAGCAGCTGCAGAAGCGGCTGAGCGGGCAGCAGCTTCTAGATCTGGAAGCGGTTCTTCTAAATCATCTGGTTCAAGCAGGGCATCCTCGCCGGGGAGCTCTAATGGAAGGGCTGTTGCCAATTATGCATGCCAGTTTGTAGGCAATCCTTATGTATGGGGTGGGGCAAGCCTGACAAACGGTGCGGATTGTTCTGGGTTTGTTATGGCTGTGTACGCGGCATTTGGCGTAGGCCTTCCGCATTCCTCCTCTGCCCTGGCAGGCGTTGGATACGGGGTTAGCGCATCGGACATGCAGCCGGGCGATATTGTATGCTATAGCGGGCATGTAGCGATTTACATAGGGAATAATACAATTGTACATGCAAGTACAGAAGCAACGGGGATCAAATATACTTCTCCAGTGGCTTATAAGCCGATTATAGCGGTGAGGAGAATTTTCTAAATTATACATAATAACAAGGGCGCTGCCTGTGGGGTTTATGTAAGGGCGTGGACATGCATAGGACGGGCGGTTTTGTATCAAATTACGGTATAGTTGTTAATAACTATACCGTTTTTTGATACATGCATATATTTTAAAATGCAGGCTTTTTCTTGTTTCCTGCAAAATCCTACGGCTTTCCCGCTTTTAGGTTTTTGTCCATAATGCACAAAATGTACTTTTTTGTCGAATTTGAAATCGTGCCTCCTGGCGTTTACTGTGGAAGAATGTGGAAAGTTATCCACTTATGGAAATCCCGGAAAATAGAAAAAAATTCAGTTATACACGAACTTATCCACATTATCCACAAAAATGTGCATGGTTTTGTTGTTTATATATTGGATAATTACTGGAAAAAACAAACATATGGTTTGTTAGATTACAATAAAGTTGATAATCCTGCAAAAAAACCAAAAAATTGAGTTGATATTTCAAATGTAGAAATATGTCGAATGAAGGTGCAAAAAGTCAGTAATTTGTCGAATTGTGTGAAAATAGTAAAAAAATATGCATTGCCAAAAACTGTAACCTAATCTTGTGAAATGATGAAAAGAATGCTATACTTTTGCTATAACAATGATGGAGGGCAGCATGCATACAGAATTTGACATTACATTAACCAGTAAGGACATGTACCGTTTTGCCATATACCATGCATATACAGGCAGCCAGGGGATCATTTCAATTTTGATTGCAGCTTTGTGTTTTTTTGTGTCGGTTCAGACACGCGGTTCGGTAGAGCTGATGTACACGATCTTATATGCGGTATTCGGCGCTGTCATTTTAGTATATCTGCCGGTTCAGCTTTACCTGCGGTCTAAGCGGCAGTTTATGTTATCAGAGGCGCTGCGCCGCCCATTGCATTACCGTGTGGATGGGGAGGGGATACATACCTCTCAGGATGGCGCTGCTGCGGATTTGCCGTGGGACCGGGTTTATAAGGTGGTTTCGGCCGGGGGCCATATACTGGTTTACAGCAGCCGCGTTAACGCCTATATTATCCCCAAAAGCCAGATAGGGGAGCAGTATGGGGTATTTTTACAGATTGCAGGCGGGCATTTGCCCAAATACAGATATAAGGTGAAATAAATGGCAGAGGACAATATACAAAAAGTAAAACAGCAAGTTATAGAGGCTAATTCCCCCGAAGAGACATTTGCCGTGGGAATGCGTTTTGGGCAGCAGGCCAGGCCCGGGGATGTATGTATCTTAACGGGGGATCTGGGTGTTGGCAAAACAGTGTTTACCCAAGGGGTTGCGGCGGGGCTTGGGATAAACGAGCCTGTCGTCAGCCCGACATTTACTATAGTACAGCCTTATGAAAGCGGAAGGCTGCCGTTTTACCATTTTGATGTTTACCGGATTGGGGATTTGGAGGAAATGGACGAAATCGGGTACGAGGATTATTTTTATGGCGGAGGGCTTTCTATTGTGGAATGGGGCAGCCGGATTGAGGAGCTTTTGCCCCCATGCCATAAAGAGGTTATGATTGAAAAAGATTTGGATAAGGGGTTTGATTACCGCAAAATTATAATTACAGAGGTAGGCACATGAAATTATTAGCGATAGACAGTTCAGGCCTTGTGGCAAGTGTGGCGGTGGTCTGTGACGAGGAACTGATTGGGGAATTTACCGTCAATTATAAAAAAACGCATTCTCAGACTCTTTTGCCAATGCTGCACAGGCTGGCAGAAATGACAGAGCTGGATTTAGGCAGCCTGGATGCCATTGCCGTGGCGGGCGGGCCGGGTTCTTTTACCGGGCTTCGGATAGGGTCGGCTACAGTTAAGGGGCTTGCTTTGGCGCTTGACAAGCCGGTAGTTGAGGTTCCGACTGTGGATGCTATTGCATATAACCTGGCAGGGCATAGGGATCTGGTATGCCCACTGATGGATGCAAGGAGGAACCAGACGTATACCGGGCTGTACCGTTTTTGTGGCAACCGTATGGAAACGGTAAAATCGCAGTGTGCGGTTGATATTGGGGAGATTCTAGCCGAAATAAACCATACAGGGACTCCTGTTGTTTTTCTGGGGGACGGCGTTAAGGTGTTTGGGGAGTACTTGTCTGAGCATTGCTGTGTCCCTTACCTGTTTGCACCGCCTCACTTGAATAAGCAGAGGGCGGGCGCACTTGCAGCGCTGGCGGCGCAATATTACAAAGAAGGAAAAACCGTAACGGCGGATGCGCATAAGCCGGATTATTTGCGGCTTTCCCAGGCTGAGCGGGAAAGGAAGGCAAAGCTTTATGCCGGGCATTAGAAGAATGGTACAAACAGATCTGGAGCAGGTAGCGGTAATTGCAGCGGGCTTATTTACACAGCCATGGGACAGGCAGGGATTTGCAGACGCACTGCCGCTTGAGAGCGCCTGCTTTCTGGTTGCGGCAGAAGGGGATAAGGTGCTTGGATACTGCGGGCTTTATATGGCTGCGGACGAAGGGGAGGTTATCAATGTTGCCGTGGCAAAAGCGTCGCAGGGGAAAGGCATAGCGTCCCGGCTGATGGATGCTTTGTTGGATGAGGGGCACGCCCGCGGTGTACACCGTTTTTTTTTGGAAGTGCGTGTTTCAAATGATGCGGCAATCCGTTTATACGAAAAATACGGGTTTAAAAAACAGGGGATCCGGAAGCATTTTTATATCCTGCCAGACGAAGATGCTTATCTTATGAACCGGATAGAAGAGGAGGGAATATGTTAGATGTCTGTTTACTTGGGACGGCGGGTATGATGCCGCTGCCGCACCGGTGGCTAACGGCTATGCTTACGAGATATAATGGCTGCAGCCTCCTTATCGACTGCGGCGAGGGTACGCAGATTGCTATGAAGGAACAGGGGCTTAGCTTTAAGCCGGTAGACGTGATATGCTTTACACATTACCATGCGGACCATATTAGCGGCCTGCCTGGGTTTTTGCTTACGATGGGCAATGCGGAGCGGACAGGGCCTTTGGATATGATAGGCCCTAAAGGGCTTGCACGGGTAGTTGGGGCACTGCGTACGATTGCGCCGGAGCTGCCGTTTGAAATCCGTTACCATGAGCTTACAGAGCCTGCGGAGGATATCAGCTTGTCAGGCTATCAAATCCATGCATTCCGTGTGAACCATAATGTCCCCTGCTATGGATACAGCCTTTCCATCCCTAGAAAAGGCAAATTTGACGTAGCGCGGGCCAATGGGCAGCAGATCCCCAAACGGCTCTGGAACCGTCTGCAGCACGGGCATACAATAGAAGAAGGCGGAAAGGTTTATACGCCTGACATGGTCCTTGGGCCGCCGCGCAAAGGCATTAAGGTCACATACTGCACGGACAGCAGGCCTACGGAAGGGATTGTTAAGGCAGCCCAAGGATCAGATTTATTTATCTGTGAAGGGATGTACGCAGAAAAGGAAAAGCAGGAAAAGGCGCGGCAGTATAAACACATGACGTTTTACGAAGCTGCAAAGCTGGCAAAGGATGCGGCGGTAAAAGAACTCTGGCTGACCCATTTTAGCCCGTCTTTGGTTGGCGCCGAGTCCTATATGCCGCAGGTAAGGCAGATATTTGGCGCATCCAGCCTTGGATTTGACGGGCGCGCCGTAGAATTGGATTTTGAGGAGGAATAGCCGATGAAAATTGTCAGGAATGTTTTGCTCGGGATTATCTGTATTAGCCTGGTCGTAGGAGGGTACTATCTATTTTCCAGCCGGCAGGCCAAAGAGGATGAGACTGACGTATCAGAAGTACAGAAGGTGATTTTAAAGAACCTTGAAGGGGATTCATATCCGGCAACTCCACGGGAGGTTGTCAAATTTTATAACCGTATCCTGTGCTGTTATTATAACGAAACCTATACCAGCGAGGAATTTGAAAAGCTGACGGGCCAGGCCAGGCTTTTAATGGATGAGGAGTTAGCGGACAATAATCCCGCCGAACAGTACAGGCAGCAGGTCGAAACAGAAGTGGAAAATTACCGCAATGAAAAAAAGACCATTAACAATACAGCCGTGTGCGACAGCAATGACGTTAAATATGCTACGATAGGGGGCCAGGAGTGTGCGTATGTAGAAAGCTCATATTTTGTACGCAGCGGGGGCGGCTTTACCAAAAGCTTCCAGAATTATGTCCTTCGCAAGGATGAAGAGGGGAAATGGAAAATCCTGGCATTTGAATTAAAAGAAGGGGAGCAGGCAGATGAATAAACATACGGATATCCGTATACTGGCAATTGAAAGCTCATGCGACGAAACGGCGGCAGCCGTCGTCGTGGACGGGCGGGATGTGCGCTCGAATATTATATCTTCGCAGATTTCGCTGCATACCATTTACGGCGGGGTCGTTCCGGAAATTGCATCCAGAAAGCACATAGAGAAAATCAACCAGGTTATAAAGGAAGCTTTAAAAGAGGCTCAAATGGCATTAGATGATATTGACGCCATTGCAGTTACTTATGGCCCAGGCCTGGTCGGTGCGCTTTTGGTGGGGGTAGCAGAAGCCAAAGCCATAAGTTATGCCAAAAAGCTGCCTTTAATTGGAGTACATCATATCGAGGGGCATATTTGTGCCAATTATATAGAAAACCCGGATTTAGAGCCGCCATTTTTGTGCCTGGTAGTATCCGGCGGGCATACGCATCTAGTCAATGTATTAGGGTATAACAGCTATGAAATCCTGGGCCGTACTTTGGATGATGCGGCGGGTGAGGCGTTTGATAAGGTTGCGCGTGCGATTGGGCTTGGCTACCCGGGCGGGCCTAAAATCGAAAAAGAAGCGCATAAGGGCGACCAGAAGGCAATCCCGTTCCCACGTGCGCATGTGGCAGGGGACGCTTACAATTTCAGCTTTAGCGGCATGAAGTCGGCTGTGCTAAATTACCTTAATAACTGCCGTATGAAAGGGATTGAGGTAGTACAGGCAGATGTAGCGGCTTCTTTTCAGCAGGCGGTGATTGATGTGTTAACAGGCAATGTGGAACGGGCGTTAAAAGAAACCGGAGCCAAAAAATTTGCCATTGCGGGCGGTGTTGCTTCCAATGCCACGCTCCGTAAGGCGATGGAGCAGCTTTGTATGGGGCGCGGGGCGGCATTTTATCATCCTTCGCCTGTTTTTTGTACAGATAATGCGGCAATGATTGGGGTGGCAGCTTATTATGACTATCTGGAAGGGAAGTTTTCTGGGCTGGACCTAAACGCTGTCCCCAATTTGAAACTGGGGGAACGGTAATGCAGAAAGAAAAAATTACGGCAATTGTGCTTGCCGGGGGAAGCGGGGCAAGGATGGGGGCAGCCTGTAAAAAACAGTATCTGCTGCTCAAGGGGCGGCCGCTCCTTTTTTATGCCCTGCACGCGTTTGAAGAGGGCAGTATTGATGAGATTGTCCTGGTAGCGAATGAAGAGGAGTATTGCAGGCAGGAGATAATTGAGAAATATGGGATTAAGAAAGTGTCCCAGATTGTGCCTGGGGGGGCGGAGCGCTATGATTCTGTTTATGCGGGGCTTTTAGCGGCGGCAGGGAGCAGCTATGTACTGATCCATGACGGGGCCAGGCCTTTTGTGACACAAGAGATCATAAGCGCCGCAGTTGAAGGGGCAAAAAGGTACCAGGCATGTGCGGTGGGGATGCCAGTGAAGGATACGGTTAAAATAGCAGATGGGGACGGGTTTGCGGTACAGACGCCAAAACGAAGTTTGGTCTGGCAGATCCAGACTCCCCAGGCGTTTTCCTATCCGTTGATTTTAAAGGCGTATGAGCATGTATTGGAAGAGGCGCCGGATGGGATTACAGATGATGCGATGGTGGTGGAATATGGCGGATATGCCAAGGTGAAGCTTCTACAGGGGAGCTACAAGAATATAAAGATTACGACGCCAGAGGATATGGTATTGGCAGAAGGGCTTTTGCGGTGGCAGGGGTAGGGGCATGCAGAGAGGGAGAACCCCTCCCCCTCTAAAGATACCCAATTATTTTGCCAGCAGCATCATAATCTTATTGCTCCGTGCCACAAATTTTGCCATGGCATCTGGGGAAAGCGGCTGGTTGCTAATCATAGCAAGATCGTACAGCTGTTCGCAGAAATCGTTAGCATATTCGGAATCCTTGTGCTCTAAAATATACTTCACAAGCTCATGGTTTGCATTCAAAGTCAGCGTCTGATCCGCCCCAAACATAGAAGCGTCCATCCCCATGCCGCCCATTGAGTACATTTTCATCATATCCTGCATCCTGCGCCCCTCTTCAGAAAGCGTAATCACAGAAGAAATATTGCTGTCTTTTAACCGCTCTACCTTTACAGTCAGCTTGTCGTTATTCAAGGCTTTATGGAACACCTCCGCAAGCGTATCCGCCGCTTCTTTTAAATCCTCTTCTGATCCCTCTTCCTTTAGGGACTCTGTTAAATCTGCGTCAATCCGCATAAATTTATATTTCTCATTCCGTCTCTCAAGCTGTGAAATAAAGGATGTATCAATATTGTGATCCAAGATTACGGCATTCATGCCCTGCTCTTTGAACATTTTTATATACTGTCCCTGCTGGTTTAAATCCGTTACATAATAAATCACGCTGCGGTCGTCCTTTGGCTCTTCTTCTGCCGGGCCGTCTGCAGGGGTACCGTCCGCATTTTCCACAATTGGCGCATCTTCTTCTGTTTTCTCTGGCTCCTCCACTGGCTTAAGCCATTCCGGAAGTGTCAGGTATTTGTCATTGATATCCTTAAACAAAATAAAATCATTGATCTTATCGCAGAATTTCTCGTCCTTTAAGCATCCAAATTTAATAAACGGGCTGATATCGTCCCAGTATTTCTCATAAGCTTCTTTTTCTGTTTTGCACATGCCAATTAGCTTGTCCGCAACTTTTTTCGTGATATAATCGGAGATCTTTTTGACAAACCCATCGTTCTGCAAGGCGCTGCGGGATACGTTAAGCGGCAGATCCGGGCAGTCGATGACACCCTTTAACAGCATTAAAAATTCCGGGATTACTTCTTTGATATTGTCGGCGACAAATACCTGGTTGTTATAAAGCTTAATTGTCCCTTCAATGGAGTCGTATTCCGTATTGATTTTCGGGAAATAGAGGATACCTTTCAAATTAAACGGGTAGTCCATATTCAGATGGATCCAAAACAGCGGCTCCTTGTAATCCATAAATACCTTGCGGTAAAATGCTTTGTACTCTTCTTCCGTGCAGTCTTTTGGCGTTTTAGCCCAAAGCGGCGCGGTATCGTTTAACGAGACAGGCCGCTTTACAATCTTTAATTTCTCTTTTCGCGGGGAAACCTCTACAGTTTCTTTTTCACCGTTTTCGTTTTCTTTTTCCTCTGTTTTGGCTTCTTCGATAATCGTTTCTACGACGGTATCTGTATCCCGTTTGTCATCTGGATCAATTGTTTCATATTCGGGTTCGGCGTTTGCCTTTGTTAAAAAGATTTCTGTCGGCATAAAAGAACAGTATTTTTCAATGACTTCCCTTGCGCGGTACTCATTGGCAAATTCCAGGCAGTCTTCGTTTAAAAAGAGGGTGATTTTGGTTCCGACACCTTCTTTTATGCCGTCTGTCATTGAAAATTCCGTACCTCCGTCACATTCCCAGTGAACTGCCGAAGCGTCCTTTTGATAAGAGAGGGTATCGATGTGTACGGCATCGGCAACCATAAAAGCGGAGTAAAATCCTAAACCAAAATGGCCGATGATTTGATCGTCATTTGCCTTATCTTTATATTTTTCCAAAAAATCGTTTGCGCCGGAAAATGCAATCTGGTTGATGTATTCTTCTACCTCGTCAGCGGTCATGCCAAGTCCATTGTCGGTAACGGAGATTGTTTTTGCGTCCGGGTCTACTTCGATTTGTACCTTTGGTTTGTAATCCTCCGGAAGTTCGTACTCGCCCATCATATCCAGTTTTTTCAGTTTGGTGATGGCATCGCAGCCGTTTGAGATTAATTCACGGTAAAAAATATCGTGATCGGAATAGAGCCATTTTTTGATAACCGGGAAAATGTTTTCACTGTTGATTGATAAATTGCCATGTTTGTCTGCCATTTGATAACACTCCTTTTTTGAATTTCCGCCATAGCGGGCGGCTTTGTGGTTTTCATTTTCTTCTCTTGGAATACATATTATAACGCATATTTTGAAAAGTCAATAGAAAATTAGCACTCCTTGCACATGAGTGCTAACAAAAAGAGCAAAAGCCTGTAAAACAAAGGGCTGTAAGAATTATAAAAAGTTTATAAAGTCTACTTGACCGGAAATGTATCTAAGGTTATAGTTGAAGGGACAGGTAACAGCGAGGGGGACCAAGCTGTTATGATGGAAAGGTGTGAATTGATTATGATAATACTGAAGACGAATTCAGAAATGAAAGTAACCTTTGAACGACTGATAAAGACAATGAAGGAGCCTGTGGAATGGTCAGGCCGTTTTGTGGTTGTAGGGGATTATCTGATTCTTCATGGGAGGGTACGTTCTTTATTCTTTAATTTTGAAAGCCGCAAGGTTGTTACCAATATTATAGATATTCCAGTTGATGAAGAAACAGTAATAGACATCCAGGATCATACAAAGGTACAAAATGTATTGAACCTGGTGTTGTATGCATTTGGGAAATGGGGGATGATCCGGGGCGTAAAAGTGGATCAGGATTATGCAGAGCTGAATACGCTTTTTAACGGCGTGCTGGAAGGGCTGTCTGTAGAGCCTGGATATACGCGTGAAAATTTCCGGTTCTTTAGCGGGGGCATCCGTGTCAGCTATGAGGATGTGGTGCAGTATGCTATAGACGCCCAGCAGGATTATACAGGGATGGCAGAAAATGAGGTGGCAGAATCTCAGGGTCTTTGGCATAAACTGGTCTGGAAACGCCAAAAGGCGTCCTTTCCCCAGAAAGAAACGACCTTTGAGGAGCGGCAAAAAGACAGGATTGGCAACAATTTTTATATGGTCGGCTTCCAGTGCCCTAAATGCCAGTCCCCGCTTCATATGACTGTATTCCCGGTTGGGGACGAGTTTCGTGTAGAAACGCTGGAAGGCGGCGTGTTTTTGGCAAGGGCGTATACCTGTACCCGGTGTAACTGCTTTTATACGCCAGCCCCTGAAAAGCTTTTAGCAGAAGGGGACGTGCTGGTTATGGATTTTTTGGAAGATCAGCGCGCGTATGAGGATTACCTGGAGCTGTTAGGCCAGGCGGGCGACCGTGTTTCCAATTACAAATTTAACGAATTTGAAGCCATGCGCAAGCGCAGGGAGCCTTCGCGTACCGAAAACGGGGAAGAGTCGCTTGAAGAGCTTTGCAACCATATGGAAAAACTCTCCGATGAGAAGCTTTCTAATATTGCAGAAAAAATGGAAGAAGGGTTTTATCCTGTCAGGAGCGTACAGTGGCTGGAGGGCACGGTGCAAAGGGAGGTCAAAAAACGGCGGATTGATCCGCTTATCCCCAAAACGCCCCATACCAAAAAGCAGCAGCGCGCTAATATGCCTGCCATGGGAACCCTTACATTAGGGCGTCCGCAGGCGTCTGCAGGAATGCCGTCTGGGGAAGCGGGCGGTATTTCAAATGTTTATGGAAGTACAAAAGAGCCCCCCCAGGAAATACCAGTTACCAGGCGTGAAGCCGCCCAGAAGCGCTACAAAGCAAAATGCGGCATATTAGACAGGCTTTCCCATTCGCAGGTTACAGAGTTAAAAAACCAGCTTTTACATGATACGAGCCTATATGACGAAGAGAAAAAGCCGTTTTTAAATGCGATTGAAAATAAAGAACGGCAATACCTAAACCAGTACATCCAGAAGCTGGCCGCAGGCTGTATGGATCAAAACTATGTGAAAATACGGCGCGTAATCGAGGAAGTAGAAAAGGCGGCGCTTCCAAAAGAGGATAAGGCCCCGGTACTAGAACCGCTGTATACCCGGCTGAAAAAGAAGGGGGAAGCGGAGGTCAGGCTTTTGATACAGAAAATGCCAGAACAGATAGATATGAAACAGTACCGTGATTATATGAAGAGGCTGAAGGGGTATACAGGGGTGGATTTGGCGCCGTATGAGAAGTTTTTGGGCGATAAAATGAAGCAGGCGCAAAAAAGGGAGATTAACCATATGATCCGCCACGCCCGGATAGCAGATCGGCAGGGGCTTACGGATTTGATGGAACGTTTAAAAAGCCAGCAGTATGACAGTGAAGTGCTGGCCCCGTACCTGGAGCGTATTGAATTTAAGCTGCGTGAAGCGGACGAGAAAGCGATTGAAGAAATCTGTGGCAATACCATGCAGATGTCGGCAGCCGAGGTGCTTGAAGCTTACCGGAAAATCGAGGAGGGTGTCTTTTTACCAGAGCTTAAGACAAATGCCCTTGAGATGCTAAAGAAACGTCTTTTAAAGCTGAAAACGGACGAATGTGAGCTTTTGGTGCACAAGCTTAAGGATAATTTAAAAGGGCGTATCAAAGAGTATGACAGGTTTTATTATTATCCGGCGAGGAAGGTACTCTCAGGCCACGCCGAGCCAGAGGAACTGCAGGTAATTGAGTATGCGCTTGGCACGTATGGAACGACCCTGGGCGAATTTGAATATCCAATCTTAGTCGTGGATACATCCAGGGACAGATCCGGGAAAGAGGGTATTATATTGACGCCGGAGCACTTGTTTTTTAGAACAATGATGACGGCATATGTACTGGATATTGAGGATATCAAGCGGGTGCATTCGCAGAACGGTTTTTTTAATACGGGCCTTTTTGTAGAGATTTCGGACGGGACAAAAATGAAAATCCCTTATGCGGTTGACAAGAAGGAGCTGACGGCTTGGGGGAATTGCCTGGAGGAGTTTATACGGTATCTGCAGGAGAAGCCGGAGTCACGGAAAATGCCGTATTTGTCACAGGAGAAGCATGAGACGATTTGTTGTTTTAGGTGTGGGTTTACTTATAAGGGAGGGGATGTCTGCCCGAAGTGTGGGTATAAGATGAATCAGTAAGGATTTTGGTAATGGGCCGCCAGGCACAAAATGATGGCTTTAAGGGGCAAAACTGCCGCACATTTTGGCAATGTGCGGCAGTTTTGATTGTTATAACAGGCTGAAATCAAACGATTTGGCCATTTTTTTCTTCATTCTCTCCTGATAGCGCGCTAATGTATTGGAAAGCCTGGAATCGGAAGAAAATTGCTTTAGCGTATCCTCGTCTACTACAATGCGGTTATCCATTGTCTTCATAATATCTGCAATGCGGATTTTTTTGGCTACCTCAGGATCGCTCAAGTCGTAGGTCTGGTTGTTGCGGATTGTTAGAATCAGAGGAGCCATGAAATTATCCGGGTTCTCCACAAGTACAATCGCCTTTTCCCCATTAGTCAGATCCACACTACAGCCGGACGGCAGGATCTGGATGCAGTTGGCAAGCGCTGAAACTACCTGTGCATTGTAAAGCTGTGGGGTTTTCCTGAGCTGCCGTATCGCTGCAATTTCGGAAATTGGCGCGTGGTGCAGGTTCATTGCCGTCAATTGTCAAATTCGTCAGCAACTGTAAGGACAAGTGCATTTTTGGAAAAATTCTTTCCCTGCAGGTCGTTTGGCGTTTGTGCAGCGAAGATTGTATGTGTCTGTTGGATCGTATTTAGAACCTCTCCGTTTAGTAAGTATTTGTTTGTGTCAGGGTAGAGGAGCTGGAAGCCCCTTTTACGGCATTCCTGGATAATCCGGTAGTCATTGTCTGTTAAAGCGTCCTTTTTATCTAATATGTAACGGGGGACAAATAAATATCCCATATCATATAGCAGGGCGGCTGTTACAAGATGTTCCTTTTCCCGGTTCGTGTAACCCAATACATTTGCTATCATCGCGGATAGGATAGCAGTGCTGATGGAGTGTTTGTAAACATAGTCTGCAGAACTGCGCAGAATCTGCGTAAAACGCATTTTGTGGTCTAATGTGCCATAATGCTTTAAAATGTCTGCAACCAGCTCGTGGAGCGTCTCCGGCTCGTTGTCATTTTGCAGAAGATGCATAATCTTGCGGATTTGGAACATGTAAATTGTCTGGAACTGTTCAAACCGGAGCTCTTCTTCGGAAAGCGGCGGAAGCGGTTCTGCCGGCTCTAAGATGAAGAGGCCGATCAGGCCAAAGTTTTCAATGTTTTTAATCCCGGAAGCGGCAAGGGAGGTGTTGCGGTCATAGAGCATAACACCCATTTTGTTATAAATTGGTTTGGCAAGGCGCATACCAGGTTTCAGATCTTTGATTTCTACAAATTGCATAAAATATCTTCACACTCCTTTTGGTTATGTCTCAGGGAAAATCTGTTGCTGTTTATTCAAGAAGGAAATAAACAGCAGCAAAAAGCTGATTGATATTAATATAGCATATTGAACGCAAGAAAACAATCGGTTATACTGTAGAAAAAAGTAAAATTTTATTTTTATTGCCGTACCAAGTAAGTAAAGGGGCTGCGGCGGAGGAAGAGGGGCAGTATGTCAGGCAAGGATAAAAGATATTTTTTAAGGAGAATCGTATATCTTACGGCAGGTTGTATTGTATTGGCGGTTACACTGGATGCGGCCGCTTCCCAGACAAGCCAGAAGATAAAAGAAGCGGGACAAAAGATCGAGGAGCTAGAGCAGCAAAAGGAGGACGCCCAAAAAAAGGTCGGTGCATTAAAGGAGCAGGAAAGCCATTTAAAGGGCGAGCTTGCTGAGTTTAACCAGCAGCTTTCCGACGTTTCAGCCCAGATCAATGATTTGGAAGTCCGGATTGATGAAAAGCAAGTGCAAATTAAAGTGACCAAAAGGGAATTAAAGGACGCAGAGGCCACAAAGGCCAGCCAGTACGAGAGTATGAAAGCCAGGATACGTTTTATTTATGAACGTGGCGGCGTAGATTTGGCGGCAGTATTTTTAGGGAGCAGTTCCATGGCAGAACTTTTGAACAAAGCGGAGTATGTAGAGGAAATCAACCGCTATGACAGGGAAATGCTTAATTTGTACGAAGAAACCTGTAAACAGATTACTGAAAAAAAGCAGAATTTAAAATCTGAAAAGGCAGAGCTTTTGGCCATGCAGGAAAGCATGGAGCAGAAGAAAGAAGAAGTAAACAGCCTGATTGCAAAGACGCAGAAAAATATTTCCGCCAAGCAGGGGGAGATATCCGATGCGCAGGATGAAGTGGGTGAGTATGATAACCAGATTGCGAAGATGAAGGCATATGAGGAGGAGCTGGAACGCCAGAAGGCAGAAGAAGCGAAGCGGATTGCCGCAGAGCAGAAAAAGAAACAGGAGGAGGCGCAAAAAAAGGCTGCCCAGCAGAAAAAGCCGCAGGGAAGCAGTTCATCCGATAACGGGAATACAGCATCTGGGAGTACCGGAAATACACCTGCGCCCGGAGGTGGGAATGTGGCGGCAAATGCCAGTGATTTGGCGATGCTTGCAGCTTTGGTTGAATGCGAGGCCGGAGGGGAGAGCTATGAAGGGCAGTGGGCTGTAGCAAGCGTTGTGGTAAACCGCGTTAGAAGCGGGAGCTTCCCCAATACTATTTCCGGTGTGATTTACCAGGGCGGGCAGTTTTCGCCAGTGGCAAGCGGGCGGTTTGCGATGGTGCTTTCACGGGGGGCGGCGGGAAGCTGCACACAGGCGGCCCAGGCAGCCCTCTCAGGGAGTACGAATGTAAATTGTTTGTATTTTTGCAGGGCATCTTCTGGGGTACAGGGAACGGTAATTGGAAATCATGTGTTTTATTAGAGTGTGTTTGAAAAATGCTTTTCAGCAGATGTGCGACCTACTTAGCATCCAAAGGGTATGATATGCCCAATAAGGGAGACGTAGCGGGCTGCGGTTTTGGCTGGCCTACAGAGGGGATTTTTTTATTTACGCTGGATGGGTATAGAGGCAGCCTGTATTAAACAGGCATAAAGCTGTAATTTATAGCGTATTGTAAAAAGCAACAATTACTCCTGTCAAATCATATGTTTTTATGGCAAATATTCCTTGCAATAAAAACGGAAATATGATAATGTTAGTGGGTAAAAGATATATGGAAAAGCTGTAATTTTTGAATTATTTTTTTAAAGATGATTGTTAAAAAATTAACAGCTTTTTGCATCATTAAAAAATGGATAAGGAGACGAGAAAATGGCAAAGAAAGTAGTTTTAGCAGGTGCATGCCGTACAGCAATCGGCAAAATGGGCGGCGCATTGAGCAGCACCCCGGCGGCTGATTTAGGCGCAATCGTGATCAAAGAAGCATTGAACAGGGCAGGCGTAAAGCCGGAGCAGGTAGATGAAGTGATGATGGGCTGCGTTATCCAGGCGGCTCAGGGCCAGAACGTAGCGCGCCAGGCTTCCATCAAGGCGGGCCTTCCGGTTGAAGTTCCGGCGTTTACTTTAAACGTAGTATGCGGTTCCGGTTTAAAATGCGTAAACGAAGCTGCTACCTTAATCATGTCCGGACAGGCTGACATCGTAGTAGCCGGCGGTATGGAGAATATGTCCATGGCTCCGTATGCAATGACCAAAGCCCGTTTCGGATACCGTATGAACAATGCGACAATCATAGATACCATGGTAAACGACGCTTTGACCGATGCATTCAACCATTATCATATGATGATTACGGCAGAGAACGTATGCGATAAATATGGCATCACCCGCGAAGAGTTAGACGCATTCTCCGCAAACAGCCAGCAGAAATGCGAAAAAGCAGTTTCCGAAGGAAGGTTTGACGACGAAATCGTTCCGGTACCAGTTAAGGTAAAGAGGGAAACCGTGATGTTCGCAAAAGACGAAGGACCGCGCCCGGGCACGACGGCAGAAGGCCTTGCCAGCTTAAAATGCTGTTCCGGCAAAGACGGCGGGCTTGTTACGGCAGGCAACGCTTCCGGTATCAATGACGGCGCTGCGGCAATGGTAGTTATGAGCGAAGAAAAAGCAAAAGAACTCGGCGTTACCCCGATGGCTACCTGGGTTGCAGGCGCGCTTGGCGGCGTAGATCCGACCATCATGGGAGTAGGCCCGGTTGCAGCGACAAACAAAGTATTCGAGCGTACAGGCTTAACGATTGACGACATGGATCTGGTTGAGGCAAACGAAGCGTTTGCGGCACAGTCTATCGCAGTTGCAAGGGATTTGAACTTCAATATGGACAAAGTAAACGTAAACGGCGGCGCAATCGCGCTTGGACACCCGGTTGGTGCGTCCGGATGCCGTATCTTAGTTACGCTTCTGCATGAAATGGCAAAGAGGGATGCGAAGAAGGGCCTTGCCACACTTTGCATCGGCGGCGGTATGGGCTGCGCAACCATCGTAGAAAGAGATTAATTTTCACTCATAAAATTTAAGGAGGAACAGCAAAAATGAAAGTAGGAGTTATTGGTGCAGGAACCATGGGACAGGGCATTGCCAAAGCATTTGCCCAGGTTGACGGTTATGAAGTAGCGCTCTGCGATATCAAGCAGGAGTGGGCCGACGGCGGAAAAGCAAAGATCCAGAAAGGCTACGCAAGGCTTGTGGAAAAAGGCAAAATGGCGCAGGAAAAAGCAGACGGCATCCTTGCTAAAATCACACCGGGCTTAAAGGAAGACCTTTGCGCAGACTGTGATTTGATCGTAGAAGCAGCTTTTGAAAATATGGAAGTAAAGAAAACGACGTTCTCTGAGCTTGACAAAATCTGCAAACCGGAGTGCATTTTCGCTTCCAATACATCCAGCCTTTCCATTACGGAAATCGGCAACGGCTTAACCCGCCCGATGGTAGGCATGCATTTCTTTAACCCGGCAGACCGTATGAAGTTAATTGAGGTGATCGCAGGCGTGAATACCCCGGCAGAGACCGTAGACGCTATCAAGAAGATTTCCGAAGAAATCGGCAAGACTCCGGTACAGGTAAACGAAGCGGCAGGCTTTGTCGTAAACCGTATCTTAATCCCGATGATCAACGAAGCCGCTTTCATCAAAATGGAAGGCGTTTCCGATGTTGCCGGTATCGACGCAGCAATGAAATTAGGCGCAAACCATCCGATGGGGCCGCTTGAGCTGGGCGATTTTATCGGCCTTGATATCTGCCTTGCCATTATGGATGTCCTTTACAATGAAACCGGCGACAGCAAATACCGCGCATGCCCTCTGATCCGCAAGATGGTACGCGGCGGCAACCTTGGCGCAAAGAGCGGAAAAGGCTTCTATATTTACAATGCAGACCGCACCAAAACGCCGGTAGACGCACAGTAATCCTTTTTAGGATTTGCGGCTGCCGCACGGAGCTTGTGCCGTGCGGCGGCGCCGGCAGAACACGATTGAGTAAAATAATTTGACATGGAGGAATGTGAATCATGGATTTCGGTTTAGATAAAAAACATGAAATGGCGAGATCTTTATTTAGGGAATTTGCCGAAAACGAAGTGAAACCTCTGGCTCAGGAAGTGGATGAGACAGAAGAATTTCCGGTGGAAACCGTCAAGAAAATGCAGAAGTTAGGTTTCCTTGGAATCCCGGTACCAAAGGAGTACGGCGGACAGGGCTGCGATCCCCTTACATATGTAATGTGCGTAGAGGAATTATCCAAAGTCTGCGGCACGACAGGCGTTATCGTATCCGCGCATACGTCGCTCTGCATCGATCCGATCCTGACCTACGGTACGGACGCACAGAAAGAAAAATACGTAAGGCCGCTTGCAAGCGGTGAGAAATTAGGCGCGTTCGCGCTGACCGAGCCGGGCGCAGGTACCGACGCGCAGGGCGCTCAGACAAAGGCTGTATTAGACGGAGACGAGTGGGTGTTAAACGGCTCTAAATGCTTTATCACGAACGGTAAAGTAGCGGACGTTTATATTGTAATTGCGATTACAAGCGTTGTAACCGACAAAAGGGGCAGGAAGAAAAAGAACTTCTCTGCATTTATCGTAGACAAAGGCGCTCCGGGATTCTCCTTCGGTACCAAAGAAAAGAAGATGGGTATCCGCGGTTCCTCTACATATGAATTGATTTTTGAAGACTGCAGGATCCCGAAAGAGAACCTGTTAGGGCCGGAAGGCAAAGGGTTCCCGATTGCCATGCATACGCTTGACGGCGGACGTATCGGTATCGCTGCACAGGCCCTTGGTATTGCAGAAGGCGCATTGGACCGCGCGGTTGCTTACACCAAGGAAAGGAAACAGTTTGGCCGTTCTATCGCACAGCAACAGAACACCCAGTTTAAACTGGCGGATATGGCTGCAAAGATCGAAGCTGCGCAGCTTTTAGTTTACAAAGCGGCGATGGCAAAAGCAACCCAGAAGGTATATTCCGTAGAAGCGGCAAAGGCAAAATTATTTGCGGCAGAAACGGCTATGGCAGTGACGACCGAGGTCGTACAGCTTTTCGGCGGATACGGATATATCAGGGAGTACGACGTAGAACGTATGATGCGTGATGCGAAGATCACCGAGATTTACGAAGGTACTTCCGAGGTTCAGAGGATGGTAATTTCGGGCGCATTATTAAGATAGGCGCAGTTCCATCGGATTTTGGGAACGGCAGACATTTGAGGGCATGGCGCGTACCGGAAAATGCCGGGCATTTTCGGGTGGCCACGTCAAAATCATAAACAAAATTATAAGGAGTGAATACCGTGAAGATAGTTGTATGTGTAAAACAGGTACCGGACACAAAGGGCGGCGTACAGTTTAACCCGGACGGTACATTAAACAGGGCAGCAATGCTTACCATCATGAACCCGGATGACAAAGCCGGATTGGAAGCAGCGCTTAGGTTAAAAGAAGAGCATGGCGCGGAAGTTACCGTAGTGACCATGGGGCTTCCGAAGGCAGACGAAGTATTGCGTGAGGCCATGGCAATGGGAGCGGACAAAGGAATCCTCGTAACGGACCGTGTACTCGGCGGGGCCGATACATGGGCTACCTCTACGACGCTTGCAGGCGCAATCCGCAACCTGGAGTATGATTTGATTATCACAGGACGTCAGGCAATCGACGGCGACACCGCGCAGGTTGGCCCGCAGATCGCAGAGCACCTTGGGCTTCCGGTGATTTCTTATGCGCAGAACATTAAAATTGACGGCGACGCCGTTATCGTTGAGCGCCAGTACGAAGACAGATACCATGAGTTAAAGGTGAAAATGCCTTGCTTAGTCACGGCTTTATCTGAATTGAACGTGCCGCGTTACATGACCCCGGGCGGAATCTTTGATGCATACGACAAAGAAGTTACCGTATGGGGCAGGCCGGACTTAAAAGATGTAGACGACGCAAACCTTGGGTTAAAAGGTTCGCCGACCAAGATTGCAAAAGCGTCCGACAAAGTCCGCAAGGGCGCCGGAGAAAAAGTAAGCTTGGCTCCGGACGAAGCAGTCGAGTATTTGATTGGCAAGTTCAAAGAGAAACATATTATCTAATAAAAATAAGGAAAAGTGGTGAATACAATGGGTTTAGAAGAATATAAAGGAGTATATGTCTTTGCGCAGCAGGTAGATAACGTATTAGACGGCGTTGCATTTGAATTGCTTGGAAAAGCAAAAGACCTGGCAAAGGATTTGGATACGGACGTAACAGCAGTTTTGATTGGTTCTGACGTAAAGGGCCTTGCAGATTCACTGGCAGTTTACGGCGCAGACAAGGTGATCGTAGTAGACGATCCGGAACTTAAGGAGTACAGGACAGAGCCTTATGCACATGCACTTTCTTCGGTGATCAATGAATACAAACCAGAAATTATGTTAGTCGGCGCTACGGCAATCGGCCGTGACCTTGGCCCTACGGTTTCCGCAAGGGTTGCAACCGGCCTTACCGCTGACTGTACGGTACTGGAAATCGGTGATTTCCCGTTAGTAGCGCAGCCAGGCAAGGAAGACGAGCAGAAGCACAAACAGCTTTTGATGACGCGTCCTGCATTCGGCGGCAATACGATCGCTACCATTGCATGCCCGGACAACCGCCCGCAGATGGCTACGGTACGTCCCGGCGTTATGCAGAAGATTGCGCCGATTGAAGGCGCAAAAGCGAACATTGTTGAGTTTAACCCGGGCTTTACGCCGGATAACCGCTATGTAGAGATTTTAAATATTGTGAAGGCAGTGAAGACGACGGCGAATATTATGGATGCGAAGATCTTGGTATCCGGCGGCCGCGGCGTTGGGTCTAAAGAGAACTTTAAGCTTTTGGACGACTTGGCGGAAGTGCTTGGCGCGACTGTTAGCTGCTCCCGTGCCGTGGTAGAGAACGGCTGGCAGCCGGTTGATTTGCAGGTAGGCCAGACCGGTAAGACGGTTCGTCCGCAGATTTATTTTGCTATCGGTATTTCCGGGGCGATTCAGCATGTGGCTGGTATGGAAGATTCTGATTTGATTGTTGCAATTAATAAGGATGAAGACGCTCCGATCTTTGATGTTGCAGATTATGGGCTGGTTGGGGATCTGAATAAGATTGTGCCGGCGCTGACGGCAGCTTTGAAGGCTGAGATGTAAATTTTATATATGGTTTTATGGGCCGCCCTGTCGATGGATGATAGGGCGGTTTTTTGGGGGGTTTGAATGAACATGTTTGTAATGAACGGTGTTGGCCGGGTTTCGTCAGTCAGAGGGCAGGGTGTGCGTCTGGGTCTGTGTTCAGGGGCTAAGGGGCTCTAAAGCATCCCATTTTCACGTTCTCATGCTGACGCAACCACC
>QXXL01000161.1 GCA_009911505.1 Lachnospiraceae bacterium
CCGCACACCCTGCCCTCTGACTGACTGCGGTTTTGGCTGGCCTACAGAGGGGATTTTTTATTTATGTGAGATAGGATAGGGGGGTAAATGGTGCAATCTTTGGCTGGCAGGTATCGAATATCGTAATCAGGAGCGCATGGTTGTGAAACGTCCGCTCTAGAATGTTTGAAAATTCGGTGTAGTTGGACAATATGCCTAAAAATGCAATAAATGATTAGTGAATTGTTGTATATCCAAAGCGATTTTTTATGAAATCATTTTAAACACGACTGTTTTTGAATGGTTTCAGTTCATCGCAACTTGTAAATTTGTTCAATATATGTTGAAACGAAAAGGTTGAAAGATTGTCGTGTTTTGAGTGATCTGGTCATGAAAGTATTTTCACAGTATCGTATGAAACGGCTCCCCAGGGATTTCGCAGACTGTTATA
>QXXL01000162.1 GCA_009911505.1 Lachnospiraceae bacterium
TACGAAATGTTTAAGTCATCCTGCTCCATCAATGGCGGTGAGTATATGGGTATTGAATTATTCCTACATAACCAAATTGCATATGCGCAAGCAATACGGCTAATGGAAACGCACGGGAAAGCCGCCGTTATCCATCCTACCGGAACTGGGAAATCCTTTATTGCCTTTCAGTTGGCAGAGGACCATCCTGACAGCCGGATTTGCTGGCTTGCGCCCAGTGAGTACATTTACCGGACACAGCTTGAAAACCTTTCCCATGCCCAAAGTGGCGGGGAAAGGTTTCCGTCGGATCATGTCCGGTTTTTGACATATGCCAGATTGATGAAAGAAACGGAACCGCAGCTGAGAGAATTAAAGCCGGACTATATCATATTGGACGAATTCCACCGGTGCGGCGCCACTGAATGGGGCAAAGGCGTACAACGGCTGCTGGACGAATATCCCCGTGCCAAAATCCTTGGCCTTTCGGCAACGAATATCCGTTACTTAGATAACAGGAGGAACATGGCGGAGGAGCTGTTTGACGGGTGCATTGCATCGGAAATGACGCTTGGGGAAGCCATTGTAAAAAACATTCTGCCTGCCCCTTCATATGTAATGTCCCTTTATTCCTGCCAGGACGAACTGAAAAAATGGGAACGGAAGGTTGCGGCTTTAAATAATGAAGGTATCCGGCACGCAAATGAAGAGATCCTGCAAAAGCTGAGAAGGGCTGTCGGGCAGGCCCGGGGGCTCGAAGAAGTGTTTGCCCGTCATATGAAAGAAACAAACGGCAAGTACATTGTGTTTTGTTCCGGCAAAGGACACATGGAGGAAATGAAGGAGCATGCCGGCGAATGGTTTTCCCTGGTCGATCCGCACCCGCATATCTACACCATTTATTTTGACAGCGTCTCTTCCAAAAAAGAGTTTGACGCGTTCAAAAACGATACGGGCAGCCATTTAAAGCTTTTGTTCTGTATCGACATGCTCAACGAAGGCGTCCATGTAGGCGACATTGACGGTGTAATCCTGCTGCGCCCTACGGTTTCACCGATTTTATACTTACAGCAAATCGGCCGGGCGCTTTCCGCCGGGAAAAGCAGGCAGCCAGTAATTTTTGACATTGTCAACAATTTCGAGAGCCTGGGATGCATTGATGCGCTGGCAGGCGAAATACAGGAAGCTTCCATTGTGCGCCCTGACAAGCCGGGGGACGGAAACAGTTTTTTTGGGCAATTCCGAATTTACGACGAAGTAAAGGATTGCCGGAAGCTGTTTTTCCAGCTGAAAAAGAACCTGACGGCGACCTGGGATATTTATTATGCGGCGGCAGCGGATTACCGCAGTACACACGGCAGCTTAAACGCGCCGAAATCCTATGCCACGCCGGAAGGCCTGACGTTAGGGGCATGGCTTCAGACGCAGCGGCGCATCCGGGCGGGCAAGATAAATGGCAGCCTAACGGAAGGGCAGATAGAAAAACTGGATGCACTGGGCATGGTATGGGATTCCCCGGCACAAAAAAGCTGGGAACGGGGATACCACGCCCTGTCAGCATATTACCATGAACATGGGCACGCAAATGTTACAGCAGGCTATGTTACAAAAGACGGCTACCCGCTGGGCAAATGGGTCAGCAATCTGCGGCAGAAGAAAAAACGGGGCTCCCTCACGCCGGAGCAAATCCAAAGCCTGGATGCAATCGGCATGATCTGGGACAAAAATGCTTTTCTGTGGGAGAAGCATTACCAGGCGGCAAAGCAGTATTACGAGACATGCGGACATTTAAAAGTCCCCGCATCCTACCGCACGCCGGACGGCATCTGCCTGGGCAACTGGATCCAGAACCTAAAGCAGATTTACGCCGGAAAAAAGAAGGCCGCCGCTTTAAACGACGGGCAGATTCGGCAGCTTAACGCTATCGGCATGGAATGGGGGAATCGTTCGGAAGATGCCTGGCAGAAAAACTATGCGCTTGCCGCGGATTATTACCGCCGGCACAAAAATCTGAACATCCCATCCGATTACTGTACCGATGGCGTATCCCTCGGCAAATGGCTGTGTACCCAGCGCGCTAAGAGGAAAAACCCGCCGCCGAACACCGCCCCCCTAACACAGGCGCAGATCGATGCACTGGATTCCATCGGCATGGACTGGGACAAAGACGGATGGGCAATCCGCTACCGGATTGCGGCGGATTATTACCGCAGCAACGGCAACCTCAAAATCGCACAGGACTACGTCAGCAAGGAAGGCGTCTGGATCGGCAAATGGTTGTGTGAGCAGAGGAAGCGCTACCGTATGCCAAAACAAAAAACGCCGCTTTCCGCCGATCAGATCCAAAAGCTCGAACAGCTTGGCATGGATTGGCGGACGCCACAGGAAGCCGCATGGGAAGAAGCTTATCAAAAAGCAGAGCAGTACTTTCTTAAAACCGGGAATCTGGAGGTGCCAGGCGGATTTTTGACAAAAGACGGCTTTCGGCTGGATCTGTGGCTGAAACGCCAAAAATCTAAATACCAAAACAGGACCATAAGCGTGACACAACAAGAAAAATTAGAAGCAATCGGCATCCAGTGGGAAAACCGGCTGCTTCCGCTTCATTAACTTGTGAAAGGAATGAATGAAAAAATGAGTCAGGAATATATGGGTACGGCTATCAGCCAAAAGGAGCTGGGACAGATTGCCGCAAAGCGCAGACCCCTGTCCTACTATACATATGCTTTTGGAAAACGTACTTTTGATATTGCAGGCAGTCTTTGCGCAATGGTGGTATTGGCGCCCGTTTTTTTGTTCCTGTCCGCCGTCATTTTTGCGATGGATCCGGGACGCGTGATATACGGGCACGAGCGTCTGGGGAAAGGCGGGAAAAAAATTAAGATCTGGAAATTCCGCAGCATGTATCAGAATGCGGATGAAATATTTGACAATTTTACAGAAGAACAGAAAGCAGAATTTTACCGCGATTTTAAACTGGACAACGATCCGCGGATTACCCCGGTCGGAAATTTTCTGCGCAAAAGCAGCCTGGATGAGCTGCCGCAGCTTTGGAATATTTTCTGCGGGGATTTGAGTTTTGTCGGGCCGCGTCCGATCGTGGAGGAGGAGCTTGTAAAGTACGGGGGCGAATCGGAACGGCTTTTGAGCGTCAAACCGGGACTGACCGGATACTGGCAGGCAAATGGGCGGAACCTTATAGGGTATGAGAACGGCAGGCGGGAGATGGAGCTTTATTATGTGGAAAACCGGAGCGCACTTTTAGATTTTAAAATACTGCTAAAGACGTTCGGAACCGTAGTCCAGGGAAAGGGTGCGCAGTAATGGGCGAACATGCCCCGCTGCGGGTCCTTCAGGTATTAAACCATATGGACTTTGGCGGCATTGAATCCGTGGTGATGAATTATTACCGTTTTATCGACCGGAGAAAGGTGCAGTTTGATTTTGCGGTGTCTAAAGATTCCAGGCTGCCGCAGAGTGACGAGATTAAACGGCTTGGCGGGAGCATCTATCTGCTGCCGCAGGTTTTGCGTCCGGGGAAATATATTGCTGCGTTAATGGACATTCTCCGGGAGCGCTCTTATCAAGTTGTACATTGCCATATGAATACGCTAAGCGTGCTTCCGCTTCTGGCGGCTTATCTGGCAGGTACAAGGGTCCGAATCTGCCACAACCATACCACGGCACATTTTAAAGAGGGACTGCGGACTGCCGTAAAATATGGATTGCGTCCGCTTTGCAAATGGTTTGCAACCGATTATTTTGCCTGCGGGGAATATGCGGGCAGGTGGATGTATGGGAACCGTTGTTTTGATGCGGGGAACGTGTATGTGATGCGCAATGCAATTGACACACAGCGGTTTCAGTTTGAACCTGCAAAACGGGAACGGGTAAGAAATGAACTGGGCATAGCGGACAAATTTGTAATTGGGCATATCGGACGGTTTATGTACCAGAAAAACCATGCTTTTTTGGTGGATGTGTTTTATGAGGTTTACCAAAGGAGGAAGGACGCCGTGCTGCTTCTGGTGGGGGAAGGGGAACTGTTGGGGCGGATACGGGATAAGGTGCAAAGAATGGGGATTGCAGATGCCGTGATTTTTTACGGGAGCAGCAGGGATACGGGGGAATTGTATCCGGCGATGGATCTGTTTTGCCTGCCGAGCTTTTACGAAGGGGTTCCAGTTGTGGCAATTGAGGCACAGGGAAACGGTCTCCCTGTGCTGGTTTCAGATAAAGTATCACAAGAGGCAAAGCTGCAAAACGATTATATGATAGTTCCGCTCAGCCTGCCGGCAGGCGTCTGGGCCGTGAAGGCACTTTCATACCGGGAATGCGGCAGGATGAGAGAACGTGGGTTTTCTGAGGTAAGGGAGGCAGGGTTTTCGATTCAATCGGAAGCCGTAAATCTACAAACATATTACGTAACAAAAAATCTTTGATTCGTTGGACAGTAGGGCAATCGTATGTTTTATGAATATTTAAGTGTTTTTCTGGGGCTGGTTAAGTGTTTTATTTTTAAACTTTTATATTGGAAACGCCTTTCTATTGCAGGCATTCCTAAAATGAATTCTTCTTTTAAAATTGCAATAAAAAGAAATTCAAAACTGATTCTAGGGAAAAATTTTAGAAGCAGAAATAATGTGTCTTTCCGAATTTACGATAAAGGAAACATTATTATAGGAAAAAACTGTTTTTTTAACGACAACTGTTCTGTCAATTGCAGAAAAAAAATTATATTTGGCGATGATATCATATGTGGACAGAATGTACAGTTTTTTGATCATGACCACAATTATAGAGACAATATGGACGAGTTCCTGACACAAGAAATAACAATCGGAAACAATGTCTGGATTGGAGCGAATGCAGTAATATTAAGGGGAACCAAAATCGGAGACTATGCGGTGATTGCCGCGGGAACAGTTGTAACAAAAGATGTGCCATCAAATACCGTACTGAGAAATGTATTTAAATACAATACCAAAAATACGGACCACTTCGTTTTATCCAAATAACGGTTCATTTTATAAGGGGGATTCTGGCGTGATCACAATAAGTGTTATTATTCCGGTTTATAATGTAGAAGCCTATATAGAGGAGTGCGTAAAATCCGTAATCCAATATCCCGGAAAAGACATCGAAATCATTTTAATTGATGACGGATCAACCGATCGTTCCGGAAGCATTTGTGATCAGTGGCAAAGAGCCGATTCCAGAATAAAAGTAATCCATAAATCAAACGGCGGCCTATCCGACGCAAGAAATGCAGGAATGAAAATTGCAAAAGGAACCTATTACTTCTTTTTGGATTCTGATGATTTTATCATGGACTCCAAAGACTTCAAAAAAATCATCCTGCATTTAAGGAAACAGAAACCAGAGATAATAATCTTAAACTCAAAGAAAGTATATAATGGCATCTACGAGAAACGAAGCAAATTCGGCTCCACAGAAGATAAATTTGTTGAAATCCCCATACTGGAAGCTATTTCCGCAGGATTTTACCATGCCTGTGCATGGAATAAAATTGTCCGTGCAGATATTTTGAATGAACATCGTATTCTTTTTCCGGAAGGCAGATTATCAGAGGATATGGAATATTGCGGATTACTTTTGGATTACATCGACAAAGCCACTGTTTATTATAAACCAGTCTATGCTTACCGAATACGCAAAGAATCTATTAGCAACTCTGTAAACGATAAACATTTATGCGATATCTACGCCATAATAAGTTCTGCGGCCGGACAGCAGCAGCCGTTGCTGAAAAAAAATTTTTTTTCGTATGAATACGCTGTGCTCCTCGCCAATTCCAGTTTGTCCAACTCTGATCTTATAAAAAAAATACTGGCGTTAGAAGAATTATTAAATTATGGGGTAAGAAACAAAGTAAAAGCTGTGAATTGTATCAGAAAGGTATTGGGAATCAAAGCCACTAGAATCATTTTAATCTTTTTTTTACGATTTAAAAATTTTAAGAAAGCTTTGTACAAATATGAAAAGTAAAATATGTTTAATTGTTCCTTATTTTGGAAAATTTAATAACTATTTTCAATTGTTTTTGAATTCATGTAAATTTAATCCTGAAATCAACTGGCTGTTTTTTACAGATGATCAAAGTAAATACGATTATCCCTCCAATGTGAAGGTAATTTATATGACTTTTTCGGAGTTTAGAAAAAAAATTCAAAGTAAATTTGATTTTAAAATCTCTCTGGAGCGTCCATACAAACTATGTGATTATAAATGCGCATATGGTTACATCTGTTCTGATTATTTAATTGGCTATGATTTTTGGGGATATTGCGACATTGATTTGATTTTTGGAAAAATAACCGATTTCATAACAGAAGAATTATTAAGAAAATACGATAAAATCGGAGTTTTAGGACATTTTACAATATTTCGCAATGATGAAACCATTAACCGTCTGTTTATGAGCGAAATAGATGGAACGCAGTATTACAGAAACGTATATCAAGATAATAAAAGCTATATATTTGATGAAGAATTTAACAGAAGCATAAATACTATATTTGAAGAGCAAAAAAGACACCTCTGCTACTTCAATGCTTTTGCTAATTTATATACGAAAACTTCTGATTTTAAGTTAATTACATTAGATATTGATTCCAGGAAATATATTGTAGAAAAAAGAAAAAGAGCATTTTTTGTCTGGGAAAATGGTTCTCTGTCAAGGTATTACCTCCTAAATGGCAAGCTTGTAAAAGAAGATTTTATGTATATGCACCTAATGAGGAGAAAAATGAAAGTAAGGGTAAACACAGACCTGAATCGGTATAAAATCATACCAAACGCATTTGAGCCTTTGGGGTTACAGAATATATATTCTGACAATCTTCACAGAGAAAAAGCAAAGCATTTTAATTTACACTACTTTAGGATACGCACAAATAATTTGATCAACAAAATAAAAATGAGGTTTGAACATGAATGATTCCATACCATACGTTATAACTGCAATTTCTGTAATCTGTGGCTTTCTGAATTCAAAATCAAAGATTATATCTACGTTGCAGATATTTTGGATATGGATTTTAATGGCTTTTAATTCTGGTGGAATGGACTGGTCGGTTCATTATTGGCTGTTTGAAGATTCGGCATTGGGCACAGGACTGCTCTCACCCGGATGGGGATACTCTAATATATGTAATTTCTGCTTAAAATTAGGTATGGAATTTTATGATATGAACTTTATTGTATCTACTGTAATTTTGTTTGTATTGTTCTATTTCATAATGAAATTGAGCGAAAAACCTGCCTTTGTTTTAAGTATGTTTACGATATTCCCTTTGGCTGACTCCATTATCCAAAAGAGAAATCTTTTGGGAATGATGTTTTTATATATCGCCTTTATGGTTTTAATACGCAGACAAGAAAAGAAGAATAAGCTCTTATACCTGTTTTTCTGCTTATTAGCGTTTTCTGTTCATTCCATTTATATTATATATCTTCCCATCGTATTTTTAGATAAATTGTCCTGGAACAAAATAAAATGGTTTGTAGCAAGCGTATTAGGCTGCTCTGTCATTATTGTTCCTGTTTTGCCAAGATTAGCCCGGATTTTTATGAATAACGATAAACTGTTAGCTTATTTTATCAATTGGAAAATCCCTTTGTATCAGTCTGTTTGCTGGTGGGGATTACATATCTCTTTTTGCATACTGATATACCTCATTATAAAATACAGGCTGCAGCCACATGACGGCTTACTGGTTAACTATGATTTTGTTTTAAAAATAAATGTGTTTTTTTTAATTGTGCTCCCACTGTATTATTATGAGCCGACTTTTTTTCGGATTTACAGAAATATTTTTTTATTGGATTACGTTGCTGTATCTAATTGCATGGGTATCAATGGACGTTTTTCAAAAAAATGTTATTTTTGCATTGTATTATTAATCATTTTAGTTTTATTGATATTTTTATCACAGTTTGTTTGGTTTGGCGTAGGATTTGACGTATTGGTTAAACCGTTATTTGATAATAATAAATTTTTAAACTAATTGGAAACTTTAAATAAGGGATAAAACATGGAAGAAAATCTGATCAGCATTATTATACCGGTATACAATGCAGAGAAATACCTGGATTATTGTATAACCAGCATCCTAAAACAAACTTACAGGACATTTGAGCTTATCTTAATTAATGATGGTTCTACAGATAAAAGCGAAGAAATCTGCCTGCGTTATCAGCAGAAAGACAATCGGATCTGCCTCATTTCCAAAACAAACGAAGGCGTTTCCTCAGCGCGTAACGCGGGGCTTTGCAACTCCACAGGAGAATATATTACATTTGTAGATGCAGACGATTATCTGGAACATAATTACTTAGAAGTTTTGTACTATAATTTAAAGAAACAGAACGCGGATATTTCTATATGTAATTTTAACTGTTTATATGAAAATAAGAAACTGCAAGAAGCAAATAAATTAAAAAGCACATCTGTTTTCCTTGATCAAAACATGAATTATTATCGATTTTCATCATTATTTTGCTATGTGTGCGGCAAATTATTTAAAAGAAACACCTTAGAAAATATTTATTTTAATACAAAAATTTTTATTTCAGAAGATTCTTTGTTTATTGCAGAGGCCGTAAAAAAATCCAGCGTGCTTTTTTATGATGAACGGCCTCTTTACATATACCGGATGCATTCTGCTTCTGCAACACATTCTTTCGATATTGCAAAAATAGAAACATTGGAAATCGCATGGAAAAAGATACTTGATTTACAGGAACCAGATAGCAGTGCTTATTGGTGGGCAAGCTTTTGCTATATGGAATCCTGCCGCCGGGTCGCTGCCGAGCTCTGGATTTCGAGAAACCGGAATCCGGAAAAAATCCATTCACTGCGGAATGAAGTCAGAAAGAGACAGACATTGATCCGGAGTGCAGACACCAAACCGGCACGTAAAGTAATGTTATATCTTTTTTTACACATGCCCTTAATTTATTTTTGTTTATGTAATACAAAAAAATGGATTCAAACAAAATTAAATATATTGAAGCCTTAATTTTTTCTATATATCTACGAAACTACCGGAAAGGGTTAATAAAATGAAACGTTTTGCTTTATTTTTACCTCAATACCACGAAATTATAGAAAATAACAGGTGGTGGGGAAAAGGTTTTACGGAATGGACAAATGTAAAAAATGCGAAACCTTTATTCCACGGACACTGCCAACCCCAAAAGCCCTTAAATGGCAATTATTATAATTTGTTAAATAAAAGCACTGTTGAATGGCAGACAAACTTAATGCAGAAATATGGATTGAATGGGTTTGCATATTATCATTATTATTTTTGCGGAAAAAAAATTTTAGAAAAACCGGCTGAAAACCTTTTACGCTGGAAAGAGATCCGACAACCATTCTTTTTCTGCTGGGCAAATCATACGTGGTACCGTTCCTGGAACAATTCAAAAGAAGTATTAATGGAACAAACTTATGGCACAAAAACGGATTGGAAACAGCATATTTTATATTTGCTGCCTTTTTTTAAAGATGACCGGTATGAAAAGAAAAACAACAAACCCGTCTTTATGCTATTTCAAACCGATTTTAAGGAAAAAAAAGAAATGATAGCCTTTTACGATCTGCAATGTAAACGAAATGGCTTTGATGGCATCTATTTAATTGAAACTTATTTCGGAGACTACAATGAAAAAAGCATATTAAACTTCAGGCAAAACTTATGCGACCAAACAGAGCTAATCTATATAAGGGAGCCAAGCGCCGCATTAAATACTTATCAGTTACAGGCTGGCCACCGGTTGGAAACAATGTTACGAAAAGTTCAAAAAAAAGTTGCAGAATATGGCGGACGTATGGGCATTCGGCCTTATAACGGAAATCAGTTGTATGATTGTATGATAGATTTTAAAGCCAATATACCTGGTATCGCCAACGGCGTTTTTTTTGAATGGGACAATACCCCTCGTCATTCCTTAAGAGGATATATTATCACTCCCCCGAAAAAGGAAAAATTTTTTGAGTACATGGATCAAATCAAAGACGATGAATATGTCTTTATCAACGCCTGGAACGAATGGGCGGAGGGAATGGTTTTAGAGCCAACCGAACAGAACGGCTACAAGTACCTGGAATGGATCAAAGAATGGACCGATACGCATGAAAATAAGGAGCAATTATGATAAGAAGGATGCTAAAGCAGCTGTTTCCGTTTATACTGAAGCCCGTTTACAACATAAAGTGTATCAAACGTTTCCGTGCCGTACATACATTTTTAATGTGGAATGCTTATTCATCCACATTAAAGAGTATCGGAGCAAACAGCCGGGTCGGTAATTTTTTCAGTATCCACGGCGGGGAATATATTGAAATCGGTGACAATTTTAGGGCAGGGCATGGCTTGATTTTAGAAGCCTGGGATGAATATGAAAGCGGGCATTTTAATCCTAATATCCATATCGGAGATAATGTTGTTTTTACAGATTATGACCATATTTCCTGCATCGATCATGTAACGATTGGCGATGGCACCCTGCTTGGAAGAAATGTCTATATCTCGGATAATTCACATGGCAGAACGGATATGTCTGCTATTGGGGTCCCGCCTGCCCGGCGGAAGCTGGATTCAAAAGGCCCGGTTATGGTTGGGGATAATGTCTGGATTGGCAGGTGTACAACGATCCTCTCTGGCGTGGACATAGGGGATAACTGCATTATCGGGGCAAATTCCGTCGTAACAGGGGATATCCCGGCAAACTGTGTAGCAGCGGGCTGCCCGGCAAAGGTCATAAAGAGGCTCGACGCAAAATTGGATAAGGAATTTATAATCAGATGAAAAGTGAAGGGTTAACGAAAAATACATTTTACAATGTAATAAAATCATGTTCGCAAATCATATTCCCCCTTATTACCTTCCCATATATATCAAGGGTGCTGCAAACAGAAAATGTTGGAAAGGTAAATTTTGGGAATTCTGTTGTCAGCTATTTTACACTGATAGCCTCCCTGGGGATCTATACCTATGCTGTGCGCGAGGGTTCCAAAGCAAAAAAGGTGGAAGGTGAACTAAGCCGTATAGCGGGCCAGCTTGTTTCCATTAACCTGGTTACAACCCTATTGTCTTATCTATTGCTTATGGCTGTATTGCTGTGCGCAAAACCCCTCAAAAGCTACAGGGCCCTAATTATTGTGCAGAGCATGCCCATCATTTTTACAACACTGGGCGCCGACTGGCTAAATACAGTTATGGGGGATTTTAAATATATTGCAGCCCGGACTGTGCTATTCCAGGCTTTGTCGCTCATAGCAATGTTTTTGTTTGTAAAAGGGCCAAAAGACTACCTGGTATATGCTGTTATTTGTGTGCTGGCCTCCAGCGGGGCAGAGGCAGCAAATATCATTTACCGGCGTAAATATTGTAAAGTGCCGCTTACCCTGCATATGGATATGAAAAGGCACCTCCCGCATATCCTGTTGATGTTTGCAGCGGTTTTGTCCCAGACACTTTACTGCAACTCCGACATAACCATGCTCGGGCTGTTTAAAGGGGATTATGAAGTCGGGCTGTATAGCACCTCCGTAAAAATATACAATATCATAAAAACGATACTCATATCCGTTATATGGGTTGTAATGCCGGAGCTTTCGTACTGCTTTAGCAGGAAGGATTATACTGGGATTAATAATTTATTGAAATATGCGCTGGATTTTATAGTTGTATTAGGGCTGCCCTGTATTGTTGGCATTAATACAATTACAGCTGAAATTATCGAAATTGCTGCCGGAAAAGAATATCTGGGGGCAACGGCTTCACTACATATCCTTTCGGCTGCAATTGCATTTTCCCTTTTGGCAAGCTTTATTGGGAATGCGGTACTGCTGCCCTCTGGACAGGAAAAAAAATTTTTAAAAGCGTGCTTTATGGGGGCGTGCATCAATGTAGTGGCAAATTATTTACTGATCCCGCATTTTGGGTTGAACGCCGCGGCATTTACGACAGCCTTATCAGAATTTGCGGTTTTTATAATTTCAGTTTTGAATATAGATAAAAGAATAAATTTTGGCATCGGGAAGGGGATGCTTTTAGCGCCCGTACTCGGCGGGATAGGGATTATAATAGTATCCATAGTTTGTTCGGTATGGGTGCAGGACATGTGGATTAGGACAATAGCAACCATAGGGTTGGGCGTACTATTGTATGCTGCCATCCTGATTTTACTGGGGAATGAATTTGCCTTAGATTTGATTCGTATTTTGAAAAAAAGGAGAAGTACAAAATAGCATTAAAGGACTTTTACCATCCCTTTGATCTAATAAAAGAATATCCCTCCAGCCGCACATATATAATTGAAAAAATGGTGGACAGGAAAATTTATGGAACAGTTTATTTATAACTTACTCATTCAATACATCATGATGTATTACAAAGGGGCGCTTGTATTTAGTATAACCATATGCTGCTTAAACCTAATAGCAGGTAAGCTATGCGTTTTTTATAAAGCCAAAAATACCGCTATCCTATTCTTTTTTGCTATATATGTTTACGCTGTGCTTGCAGTCACTATTTTATCCCGGGCAGGCACGTACATTTCCGAAGTCAATTTGTGCCCACTTGCAAATTTTTATAAATCCGAGTGGGAAAGGGGGTTTTTTTATACAAATATCATATTGTTCTTCCCAATGCCCATCTTTTTGTATTCCCTCTATCCAGCGCTCCGCAATTTTTTTAAATGCATACTGCTTGGTTTTATAATCAGTACCGGGATCGAAATATCACAATTTATCCTCCATTGCGGCTGGTGCGATATAGACGACGTAATTTCCAACATTTTGGGAATGGCTTTGGGCTGGCTCTGTATTCACGGGTTATACTTGAGGAAAAAACGTCTCCCCCCTGATTAGCCCAATACGCAATTACAAGTACGCCATATGATGATGTGTTTTGCACCCTTCTCAACGGCTGCAGCTTCTTGAAATTCAACTATATGATTATGCAGAGCTAGTGTTCCACCAAAAAGTATGTTACAATATGCATAATCAATAACAGGAAGGGGCTGGCACGGTTGGTAACGATAAGCCTTTGCATGATAGTAAAAAATGAAGCGGATATCTTGCGTAGATGTCTGGCTTCTATTGCGGATTTGATGGACGAGATTGTTATTGTAGACACGGGCTCCACAGACCGTACAAAGGAGATTGCCGCGGAGTTTACGGACAGGATTTACGATTACGTTTGGCAGGAGGATTTTGCGGCAGCGAGGAATTTTGCGTTTTCTAAAGCCACAATGGAATATATTTATTCGGCAGATGCGGATGAAGTTGTAGATTATTTTAATCATAAGCGGTTTGCTGAGTTAAAGCAGGCATTGCTGCCGGAAATTGAGATTGTACAAATGCATTATATTACGCCGCCGCAATACAATACGACTGCGAATTTTAAGAAGGAATACCGGCCGAAGCTCTACAGGCGCCTGCGCAGCTTTGTCTGGATCGATGCTGTTCATGAAACTGTCCGTTTAGATCCGGTTGTATATGACAGTGATATTGAAATCAAACATTTGCCAAGAAGCCTGCACGCAGAGAGGGATTTTAAGCTGTTTGGCCGTGTTTTTGAACGCGAAGGCAGCCTTTCCGCTAAACTGCATTCGATGTATGTAAAAGAGTTGTATGTCAGCGGGAAAGAAGAAGACTTTGTGGAAGCGGCGGATATTTTGGGGCACACATTAAAGATGCCGGAAGCTTCCTTTGATATGAAACGCGAGGCTATCTGCGCCCTTTGCCGCCTGCACCGTTTAAAAGGGGATACGGGCCGCTTTTTTTCACTGGCATTTAAACTTATGCCGTCTGCTATCTGTGCGGAGCTTTGTTATGAAGTGGGCAGCTATTTTAAAGATCAGGAGGATTATGAAGAAGCCGTCCAGTGGTTTGAACTGGCTGCTTATCAGGCAGAGCCTGTGATTGATGTGCGTGCAGGCGGGATACTGCCGCTTTTGGAGTTGGGGGAGTGCTGCCGTGCGCTTTCGCGCCGGATAGGCGGGGGAAATCAGGAGCATGAGGGGCAGGTACAGTTTTATCTTGAGGCTGCGGAAAAATATGAAAAGGAAGCGGCAGGATGGGACATGCCGGATAACTGATTGTATTTTAATTTGTTTTATGCAGTTGTTTTTTTCGCACAATTATATAACAAACCAGATGTATGCCCCCTGTAATTACCCATGTGGCTGGATAGGAAATATAAAGCCACAGCAAACTGTGATGCCAGCGGAACACTGTATATATCCACATAACACGAAGCCCGCAAACTCCGAAGATGGATACTGCCATAGGCAAAAATGAGTATCCTAAGTCCCGTAGCATGCCGACCATGACATCCATAATTCCACACAGGCAGTAGCAAGTGCAGATGACGGACAGCCGCAGCATCCCGTAGCGGATCACGTCTGGTTCAGAGGAGTAAATAGATAAAAGCGCCGGGCCCAAAAAGTAAGCGCACATGCCAAGTGTAAGCCCAACAGCGGCTACCATGCCAAGGCACAAAAAAAGGACTCTGCGGTTGCGCCAAAAGTGTTAATACCCCCGCTGGCAATGCTGATTAAAATGGCGGATTGTACTGTTTCCTGTACCTCGGGCCATTTTTTTGCTCCATAAAAGCGTGCAGTCAGCACGTTTGCTCCGATAGAAAAGCCAATAAAGAGGTTTATTAACAGGTTAATTAAGGAACTGGTAGCGCCGACAGCAGCTAGTGCAGTGCTTCCGGCAAAACGCCCTACGACAACAGTATCTGCGGCATTGAATAAAAGCTGCAGGATGCCGGACAGCATTAACGGGATGGAAAACATCACAATTTTTCCAAGTAAAGGGCCTCTGCACATATCTATTTCATATGCTTTTTTCAAAGAATCCCCACCTTTCATATCATATGGCGGTTATACGCCATACAGCATTATATGCCCGTTGCCCTGAAAATTCAATATAGAAAATCGTTTGACAGATAAGGCTGTTACCTATAAGATGAAATGGTACAAGACGGAAATCTCAGTTTACAGAAAGGGGTTGCTATGGCAATTGTTACATTAAAAAAGGGGGAAGGCAGATCCCTAAAATCTGGCGGTATGTGGATATTTGACAATGAAATTGCCTCGGTTTCGGGCGGGGTTTTAAATGGGGATCTGGTGGAAGTACAGGATTTCGACGGTTATCCGATGGGGACAGGCTTTATTAACCAAAATTCTAAAATCCGTGTGCGTATACTTACCAGGCAAAGCGGGCAGCACATTGGCCGTGGGTTCCTTAAGTCGCGTATTAAAGATGCCTGGGAGTACCGTAAGAAGACAGTTGATACGAAAAGCTGCCGGATTATTTTTGGTGAAGCAGATTTTCTTCCTGGTTTTGTGGTAGATAAATTTGCCGATGTGCTGGTGGTGCAGTCTTTGGCCCTGGGGATCGATCGGCTTAAGCTTACATTGGTTGAATTGATAAAAGAGGTACTTTTAGAAGATGGGATAAGTATAAGGGGTGTTTATGAGCGGAGCGACGCTAAAGTACGTTTAAGCGAAGGCATGGAGCGTGTGAAGGGCTTTTTGGGAGACGCTTTTGACACTGATGTAGAAATTATGGAAAATGGCGTAAAATACAAGGTAGATATTAAAGACGGGCAGAAGACGGGGTTCTTTTTGGATCAGAAATACAACCGCCTGGCTATCCAGAAGCTATGCAAAGGCGCATCTGTACTGGACTGCTTTACCCATACGGGTTCGTTTGCTTTAAACGCAGGGATTGCAGGGGCTGTACGGGTGATTGGCGTCGATGCGTCGGAGCTTGCAGTCCGCCAGGCCGAAGAGAATGCCGGGTTAAACGGCTTAGGGGACAGGGTACAGTTTATGTGCAGGGATGTATTTGAATTGTTGCCTGCACTGGAAAAGCAGGGGGAGCGATTTGATGTTGTGGTTTTAGATCCTCCGGCTTTTGCTAAGTCAAAAAGCGCCCTTAAAAACGCAGTGAAAGGGTATCGTGAAATTAATTTACGGGCTATGAGGCTAGTAAAGCCGGGTGGTTTTTTGGCAACCTGCTCGTGTTCACATTTTATGGACTATGAGCTGTTCACAAAAACTATCCGGCAGGCGGCGGCAAATGTGCACAAGAGGCTGCGCCAGGTGGAATACCGTACACAGTCGCCGGATCATCCGATTCTGTGGGCGGCGGATGAGAGTTATTATTTAAAATTTTATATTTTTCAGGTCTGTGAGGAAAAGTAAGGTGAAAACACGGTGTTTGTGCGGGCCCCTGCACTCAGATATTGCCATAAGTCCATGGTCGGCTGGCATATGAAATAGCTTGCCAGCCTAAGCTCCTAATTTGGCATTTTACACAGCTTTGTATTTTGGTGAAGCCGTATTTCATGCCGTCGTTGTCCGGGATCAAAGCATAACCTCCTAAACCAAAAAGTGTAAAGCAAATTGAAAATTTAGTATGCTTTACACTCTGGTTTGTGATGTGGTTATTTAGTTGTAATTATGCTATATTATGTAATTTATTGTTTTCGGCGTGTGTATTTAAAATAGTATGAACCCGTGAAACTTCATCTAAAATAAGGTTTTCACTTTCCACAATTTCAGCTCTTAACGTCCGCTCGGTACGTTTGATTTGCTTTTGCAGATCAGACTTCATTTCAGATTGTTCCTTTTTTAATGCTTGCAGATCAGATTTCATTTCAGATTGTTCTTTTTTTAGTGTTTGCAGATCAGATTTCATTTCAGATTGTTCTTTTTTTAGCGTCTGCAGATCAGATTTCATTTCGGATTGTTCAATTTTTAACGTCTGCAGATCAGACTTCATTTCAGATTGTTCTTTTTTTAGCGTCTGCAGATCAGATTTCATTTCGGATTGTTCTTTTTCTAATACTTGCAATTCAGATTTAATTGGTTCTAATTTCTGATCCATCATATCCGATAAGGCTTGTAGTAATTGGTTTGTTTCCATGTCAATCACGCTCCTTTTGTAGCCGTTCCATCTGTTGTGTAGGAGTATATCACATTTAGAGCGTAAAGTCTATTAAATTGTTATTACTGCACTAAAAAGTAATATGTATTACAATATATAATGTATATAAAAGTGACAGTTACTATATATAATGTCATATAGTAGCTCTGCATTGCCTAAGCCCAAAATTAAAAAAATATGGGTGGATCCCCTGTCTATATACATAAAGTAAGAAAATTTGAAAATTTTGTGAAAACCGGGCGTTTTTTAGATTTTGCTGTTATACTGTTCCATGAGAAAATTTAAAGAAAGGTGAATACAATTATGAAAAAAAGGACAGGACATGCTGCTGGATGGCGGCGAAAAGGTGTAACTAGGCTGTCGGCAGTGGTAATTTGCCTATGCGTGGCAGCAGGGGCGTTATTTGCGTCAGGCTGTGGTAAGGATAAGCCGGAGAACGTTGGGGATGGCATCCAGGAAGGGACGGAGGGTGCAAAGAAATATTTTGCGGATATAAAGATTCAGGATCATGGTATGATTACCATTGAACTGGATACTGAATCAGCGCCCATTACAACGGACAATTTTATAAAGCTGGCAGAGGACGGTTTTTATGACGGGCTGACTTTCCACCGGATTATCGAAGGGTTTATGATGCAGGGGGGCGATCCGGACGGCAACGGGACAGGCGGATCCGAGAATACGATTGAAGGGGAGTTTTCTGAAAACGGCCACGATAATGCACTCTCCCATACAAGGGGCGCCGTTTCAATGGCAAGATCCAATGATTACAATAGCGCAAGTTCCCAGTTTTTTATTGTACATGAAGACAGCACGTTTTTAGATGGCCAATATGCAGTGTTTGGGTATGTGACAGAGGGAATGGATATTGTGGACGAGATCTGTACTACGGCACAGCCGGCAGATGGGGACGGCACGATTCCGGCGGATGCCCAGCCAGTGATGTCAAGTGTTACAATCCGCACAGAATAGGGCAATGAAAAAATATTGCAACTTTTTTTAAAAAAAAGGTTGTAATATTTTTTTTGTGTGGTATAATGCTTTTTGTAAGCAGATATAGTATATCGGTAGTACATCAGCTTCCCAAGCTGAGGGGGTGGGTTCGACTCCCATTATCTGCTCTTGTTTAAAAAGTCAGGGACTTGTTGCCTGTAAAAGACATAAGGCATATCCCGGGCTTTTTTTGTATTATCATATTGGCTAGATGAAAGGGACAAGGAGAGGATTATATGGTTATACAGCATAATTTACAGGCGCAGAATACGGACAGGGTATTAAAGGCCGTAGTATCAAAACAAGATGTGGCAACAGGCAAGAAAAACCTTTATAACCCCAAACAGAATTTGTTTGTTGATACTTATGAGAATGCAGGAAGAACGATGAAACTGGTTCAAAATGCCGTAAATTTGGTTTCAGAGATGCGCTCTTTCTGGGGAGGCACAGAATCGTTTGGAGCATACGGTAGCAAACCTTGATACGGCTGTAGAGAATACAGCTGCTTCAGAGTCTAGAATCCGAGATACTGATATAGCGCAGGAGATGGTTACATATGGTGTTAATAATGTTTTGATACAGGCAGGGCAGTCGATACTTGCACAGGCAAAACAAAGCCAGCAAGGCGTATTGCATCTTTTGCAATAAATAGTTAAGGCAAGGTTCAAGAACCTGATCCTTATTGTTTGGTGTGGATTTAGTTCCTCAGCGGATAATGGGGGTTGGGTTTTTTGTTTAGTGTCATAGGTTGATTTGATAAAAAGAATACATAGTATAAAATACTACTTAATAAAAATATTATAAACCATAATACATTGACATAAATACCAAATAATGCTAAGATATATAAAAAACAAAGGCTATTAGCATAGAAAGGATAAATAATCCACATGAAAGAATTAAAAATAGGAAATAAAACAGCAAAGCTGCCTATTATCCAGGGTGGGATGGGGGTTGGCGTAAGCCGCTCGGGATTGGCTGGCGCCGTTGCTTCAGAAGGGGCGGTTGGTATTATTTCTACAGCACAAATTGGATATGACGAAACAGGGTTTGAACAAAATTATAAAGAATGCAATAAAAGGGCAATAGAAATGCATATTAAGCGGGCGCTTAAACAGGCGAAAGACGGGCTTGTAGGCGTTAATGTAATGGTCGCGTTAAAGGATTATGCGCAGCATGTAAAAACCGCAGTAAAGGCAGGCGCTGATGTTATTATATCGGGTGCGGGGCTTCCCATAGATCTTCCGGGGCTGGTGGAAGGATCGGATACAAAAATTGCCCCGATTGTATCTTCGGAAAAGGCGGCACATATTATTTTGAAGATGTGGGGGCGTAAATACGAAAGGACAGCGGATTTTGTAGTGGTTGAAGGGCCAAAAGCAGGCGGCCACCTGGGCTTTTCGAGGGAAGAGCTGGAATGCCGGGATCATTTAAATTATGATCTGGAAATTAAAAAGATAATTCAGACTGTAAGGGAATTTGGCAGGAAATTTGGACAAAAGATCCCTGTGATTGTAGCTGGAGGGGTTTTTTCGAGGGAAGATGTATCCCATGTATTGCAGTTAGGGGCAGATGGGGTGCAGGTAGCTTCTAAGTTCGTTGCAACGGAGGAATGCGATGCAAATTTGGCCTATAAGGAAGCGTATATCCGGGCAAAATCTTCGGATGTAGATATTATAGAAAGTCCGGTTGGGATGCCGGGGCGTGCTTTAAAAAACCGTTTTTTAGAACAGGTTAAAAAGCATCCTATATCAATTGGGAAATGTTATGGCTGCCTGGCGAAGTGCAATCCTGCTACAATACCGTATTGTATTACGGATGCATTGATCCGCGCAGTGAAAGGGGATGTGGAGGATGGCCTTGTGTTTTGCGGGGCAGATGTGGGCAGGATAGAAAAGATGTCGACTGTCCGTGAGGTTGTGCGTGAATTGGTGGTGTGATCTGGATTTTACAGGGACAAAGCAGGCTGCAGGATACCGCTATGGGGATAGATAGTGCGGTATCCTGCTGTTACTTATTTTACGTAGAGCATATCTACCTTTAAAATATGGCTGATTAGCCAGTTGACTAAAAACGAAAGCAGGTTTTGTACTGTTTCGTTTTGCAGTTCAAAATTATCCTCTGCTGAGTCTAGATCAAATGCCATTAGCTTATTTTCGAATTCACGGTGCTGCTTCTTATGCGCCTCTATCTGCCCATAGCGGATTTGTTCTAGGTATGTTTCCTCATGGGAAAAATGGATTTTCGTGTAATTGATTAGCTCTGAAATCAAATAGTTGAGGTTTTCTGTTTTGTCTAGCAGCAGATTATCGTTGAGCAATTCGTGTGTTTCTTGTGCCAGCTCAAATAAGCGTTCATGCTCTTTGTCAATCGCTTCAATTCCTGTGTAATATTCTGGTTTCATTTCATACATAGTATTTTCTCCTGTTTTTTGTAAAATTTAATTATGTCCCATTGATATTTTAGTGCTATTTTATAAAATACTCAAGAGTAGAATGTTTTTTTGTTGTTAGGTGGAATTTATGGTGCTATAATGCAGAAACGGGATAGCTTTTGTATCATAAGGATTAGGAAGGAGTATTATATGAGAATAGGAACTGGATATGATGTACACAAATTGACGGAAGGCAGGAAGTTAATACTTGGCGGGGTAGAAATTGAGCATACGTTAGGCCTGCTTGGGCACTCTGACGCGGATGTGCTGCTGCATGCCGTTATGGACGCCCTGCTTGGGGCGGCTGCGTTAGGGGATATTGGGCAGCATTTTCCTGATACAGACGAAGCGTATAAGGGGATTTCGAGTTTAAAGCTGCTTTCTCATGTGGGGGGGCTGATAGAGGGGAATGGGTATTATGTGGAAAATATTGATGCTACTATTATTGCACAAAAACCCAAATTAAGCCCATATATCGGCCAAATGAAGGGGAATATTGCACAGGTATTAAAGATACCTAAGGATCAGGTGAATGTGAAGGCGACTACAGAAGAAGGCCTGGGATTTACTGGTGCACAGGAAGGGATTTGTGCACAGGCGGTTTGTTTGCTGGGCAGGTTTTATGAGAACAGCGTTTTGGTATCTGGCGGGGCGTGCGGAAGATGCCCAGGGTGCCAGACAGCGCACGGGAAAGGAACAGAGGAAGCAAAATAGGGGGATCGGGCGTAGGATGAAGGGGTGGGGGAATTCTATCCCCTTATAAAACTATTGACAAAACCCTAATCTCTGCATAAACTATAAATGAACAACCAAAAGTGACAAACCGGGAGCCGATCCGGTGAAAAGGCGACGCCTGAATATCCGGGTACAATGCAACTGCGGATAACTTCGTCTCTGAATCCGAGACGGGGTTTTTTTATCTTCCGGGTGTATATTGGGAAAAGGAAGTAAATATGGGACTTTTCGGGTTTATTAAAGAAGAAATTCAGGTTATACAGGAACGCGATCCGGCGATTAAATCGCCGATGGAGGTATTTTTATATCCTGCCTTTCGTGTCATGTTAAGCTACCGCAGGGCACACAGGCTCTATGAAAATGGGCATTTCCTGCTGGCACGGTACATATCCCAGCGTGCCGCCAGGAAAACCGGAATTGAAATCCATCCCGGGGCTGTAATCGGCAAGGGCTTTTTCATTGATCATGGAAGCGGCGTAATCATTGGGGAAACGACGATTATCGGGGACAACGTGACGCTTTATCAGGGTGTGACGCTTGGCGGTACGGGCAAGGAAACTGGCAAGCGGCATCCGACTCTTTGCGATAATGTTATGGTAAGCGCAGGTGCAAAAATATTAGGCTCGTTTACGATCGGGGAAAATTCCAAAATCGGGGCGGGCAGCGTCGTACTTGAGGAAGTGCCGCCGAACTGTACCGTCGTAGGCGTGCCAGGCAGGATTGTAAAGCGCGGCAACCAGAAAGTGCCGCGCAGCGATATGGATCAGATCCATCTGCCAGACCCGGTGAAGGAGGACATTGCCGCGCTGCAGCATGAGAATACCGCGCTGTACAACAAAATTATAGATTTGGAATCGAAGATTAAAAAACTGGAAAAGGAGAACACATGTAAATGAAAATATACAATACGCTCTCAAAGCAAAAAGAAGAATTTGTTCCATTAGAAGAAGGAAAAGTAAAGATGTATGTCTGCGGCCCTACCGTGTATAATTACATCCATATTGGCAACGCCAGGCCGATGATTGTATTTGATACGGTACGCCATTATCTGGAATACAAAGGCTACAATGTCAACTTTGTATCCAATTTTACGGATGTGGACGACAAAATTATAAAAAAGGCAATGGAAGAGGGCACGACAGCCGAAGAAGTGGCACGGCGTTTTATTGGAGAGTGCAAAAAAGATATGGAGGGGATGAATGTAAGCCCTGCTACGACACATCCGCTGGCAACTCAGGAAATCGACGGCATGATAGATATGATAGGGAAGCTGATTGAAAACGGGTATGCATACCCTGCAGCAGACGGAACAGTGTATTACAGGACGCGTAAGTTTGCGGGTTACGGCAAGCTTTCCCATAAAAATATTGATGATTTGCAGGCAGGGCACCGGGATATAAAGGTGACAGGGGACTTAAAAGAGGACGCATTGGATTTCGTGCTCTGGAAACCCAAAAAAGAAGGCGAGCCGTATTGGGAGTCTCCCTGGGGTAAGGGCCGCCCTGGCTGGCATATTGAATGCTCCGTTATGTCTAAGAAATACCTGGGAGATGAAATTGACATCCATGCGGGCGGGGAGGATCTTATTTTTCCGCACCACGAAAATGAGATTGCCCAGAGCGAAGCGGCAAACGGCGTTCCGTTTTCCAAGTACTGGATGCACAATGCTTTTTTAAATGTAGACAATAAAAAAATGTCCAAATCGGTAGGGAATTTTTTCACGGTGCGTGAAATCAGTGAAAAATACGACCTGCAGACGCTGCGCTTTTTCATGTTAAGCGCACATTACAGAAGCCCGTTAAATTTCAGCGCGGATTTAATGGAAGCGGCGAAAAGCGGGCTAGAGCGCATTATAACAGCGGCGGAAAATCTCGCGCATCTGAAAAAAACGGCGCAGGAAGGCGGCTTGACGGCGGCGGAACAGGCGCTGCTGGCAGAAGCGGCGGTATTTACCCAAAAATTTGAAGCTGCCATGGACGATGATTTTAATACGGCGGACGCTGTTTCCGCTATATTTGAACTGGTGAAATTTATCAATACTAATGTTTCGCCAGAGCGTACAATTGGTTATGTGGAAGCGTTGTATGCGCAGCTTAAAACGCTCTGCGGCATACTCGGCATTCTTTTGGAGCAAGATGAAGAGGTTTTAGATGAGGAAATTGAAAACCTGATTGCAGAACGCCAGGCAGCCAGAAAAGAGAAAAATTTTGCCAGGGCAGACGAAATCCGTGATATTTTGTTAGAAAAAGGCATCCAGTTAAAGGATACCAGGGAAGGCGTACAATGGAAACGGGTATAAATGCAGCAATCCGGCAGCAGTTTGGTTTAAAAGAGGTGGATATCCGCACGTATTCACCTCTTGCGCTCGCCTATATTGGGGACGGTATTTTTGATCTGGTGATCCGTTCTGTTGTGGTGGGGCGGGGCAATACCAAAGCAAATGAGCTGCACCATAGGACAAGCCATATTGTCAAAGCGCGTACGCAGGCAAGGCTTATTGACGGCCTTCTGCCCAAGCTGACGGATGAGGAAGCGGATATCTACCGCCGTGGGCGTAATGCACATTCTCCAACGATGGCCAAAAATGCCAGCATGTCCGAATACCGCAAAGCAACCGGGTTGGAAGCCCTTTTTGGTTACCTCTACCTTACCGGCCGGTTTGACAGAATTCTGGTATTGGTAAAGGAAGGCCTGGTTCTGATAGAAGAAAGGATATAGTATGGAAAATGAAACAAAAATAGAAGGAAGAAACGCCGTGTTAGAGGCATTTCGATCTGGAAAAACCATTGACAGGCTTTATGTCCTGGATGGCTGTAAGGACGGCCCGGTACAGACCATTTTACACGAAGCCCAAAAAGGGGACGCAATTGTTACATTCGTATCAAAGGAACGCCTTGACCAGCTTTCAGAAACCAGAAAACACCAGGGCGTTATTGCATCCTGCGCGGCATATGAATATGCATCGGTAGAGGAGCTGTTAAACCAGGCCAAACAAAAAGGGGAGCCGCCGTTTTTGATATTGCTTGACAACATTGAAGATCCACATAATTTGGGCGCAATCATACGGACGGCAAACCTGGCTGGGGCGCATGGAGTGATTATCCCCAAACGCAGGGCGGCAGGGCTGACCGCCGTTGTGGCAAAGGCAAGCGCTGGGGCGTTTAATTACACGCCTGTTGCAAAAGTAACCAACCTGTCCAATACGATAAAGGAGCTCAAAAAAGAAGGGATGTGGTTTGTCTGCGGCGATATGGGGGGCAAATCCATGTACGAACTGGATTTGAGAGGCCCTATTGGGCTTGTCATTGGAGGCGAGGGGGACGGTGTATCCAGGCTTGTGGCGCAAAACTGTGATTTTACCGCTTCCATCCCGACCAAAGGGGATATTGATTCATTAAACGCCTCGGTAGCCGCCGGGGTATTGGCATTTGAAATTTTACGCCAGAGGGGTGCAAATAAATAAATGGCAGATTACACAGGCTGTTCTGATGAGGAATTGATTGAAAGGCTTAGGGGCAATGAAGCGGGGATCATGGACTATATATTAGGCAAATACAAGCCGTTTGTACGCAAACGAGCAAATGCGCTGTATTTGATTGGCGGGGATACGGATGATTTAATCCAGGAAGGTATGATAGGGCTGTTTAAAGCTATTCAGGAATATAAGCCTGGAAGGGACGCTTCGTTTTACCATTTTGCGAGGCTGTGTATCGAACGGCAGATGTATACGGCAGTCGAAGCGTCCCGGCGTAAAAAACATGCACCGCTGAATACCTATATTTCTTTTGACGCTTCGGACGACCATGGTGTTGCATTAGCAGATGTACTTTCCGGCAGTACAGATAAAAATCCGGAATGCCTTTTAATTGGGAAAGAAGAGATTGCACAGCGTTTTCTGGCGCTTGAAAAATGTTTAAGTAAAATGGAAAAGCAGGTATTTGATTATATGTTAGAGGGCTTTCCCTATCGCCAGATTGCGGAAAAGATGGGAAAATCACCCAAAGCGATTGACAATGCGATACAGCGGATGCGTGTGAAAGCAGAGGGGCTGGGAAAAGAAACAGATGCATTTTGAGTAATTGATGGCATCTGTTTTTTTATTTTCCGTTGCCGGTATTTTAGGAGGTATTTTTGTTTGTGCTTTAGAGCGTGTTTGGCAAAGGGCCCGTCAGGCAGAGGGCAGGGCATTTCAAAATATTCTGTTTTATCTGAACCATCCGGAAAATCCATGCTTTTATTCCAAGATATTATACAAACGGCAGGAGATTTTAGATGGGCCCCCTTTTGAGCTGATGCTTTATGAGCGCCAGTCTACGGCCAACCCCAATATGTCGCTTGCCGGAGTGCTTTGGCACAATCAGATAAAACTTTTGAAAAAATCGTGAAAAATCTTGCGGTACGGAAAAAAAAGCACTATAATAGTCTGAGCGACCGGCAGAACCTAAGATACGCCGGATATTTAGGAGGAACAGATGAAAAGTAAAAAAGTTACAGCGATGCTGCTGGCAGGAGCAGCTTTGATGGGATTGGCAGTGAGCGGCTGCGGCAATACGATTTCAGATACGGCGGAGTTTGCAAAGCTCGGAGATACGGTTATTACGATGGGCGTTGCGAATTTTTTTGCAAAATACCAGCAGGCAGTTTATGATTCATACTATATGGCGTATTTTGGGGAAGATATGTGGAACAGCGACCTGTATGGGAACGGCAAGACCCTTTCGGAGGATATGAAAGAAAATGTCGTGGAATCCCTGCAGGATATGTATACGTTAAAGGCTCATATGGCGGATTATGATATTTCGCTGAGCGAAGAGGAGGAAGCTGCCATTACGAAAGCAGCCGAAGAGTTTATTGCGGCAAATTCCAAAGAGGCGATCCGCCAGATCGGAGCGGAGAATCCGGAGAATGTAAAGGAGATGCTGCGTTTACAGACGATCCAGAAGAAGATGCACGACCGGATGATCCAGGATGCGGATACGACCGTGACCGACGAAGAAGCGGCGCAGAGGACGTTCAGCTATGTTACGGTTGCCGCAGACCATACGCATGAAGAAGAGGGCGAGGAAGGGGAACATCCGGAAGAAGAGCTGGCAGCGCTTAAGGCGACTGCGGATTCGATTGCGTCAGCAGAAGATTTTGACAAAGCCGTGACGGACGCGGGCCTTACGGTAAGTACGGCATCTTACGGTTCTGCTGCAGACGAGGGCAGCAGCTTTGACACTTCCGTGCTGGAAGCGGCGGATGCGTTAAAGGCAGGCCAGGTTTCCCAGACGATAGAAGTAGACGGTACCTATTATGTGCTGCGGTTAGACAGCGAGCATGACGAACAAGCGACCGAGAACAAGCGGCAGGAGCTGATTTCCCAGAAGCAGGAGGATCATTACAACGATATCTTAGACGGCTGGAAGGAAGCGGAGGACGCTGCTTTTCAACTCAATGAAGAGGAGTGGGCAAAGGTTGTCTTTGAGGATCGGTTTAAAGCGCCCGAACCAGAAACGGAATCGGTAAGCGGAACCGAGGAGGGTACGGCAGATACTACAGATAATGCAGGTACGGAAAGCGCCGCGGATACTACAGACGGCGCGGGGGCACAGGATGCGGCAGACGCTGCTGGAACCGACGCAGGTACACAGGGCACGGAGAGTGCCGCCGGAACCGACGCAGGCGGGCAGGGCACGGAGAATGCTGCCGACGCGGGCGCACAGGGAGCCGTAGACGGCGCCGGGAATGATGCGGGCGCGCAGGATGCATCCGGCGCCGATGCGAATGAAGACGCGCCGCAGGCGGAATAATAAGAATCAGAACAAAGACTTTTATGCTGCATACGGGGATGGCAGGACAGCCATACCCGTGTTGCAGCATTTTTGGGCAAAGGAGGGACGTTTTGAGGCAGTTATTGGCTTATTTGAAGGATTATAAGAAGGAATGCGTTCTGGCGCCGCTGTTTAAGATGCTGGAAGCCATTTTTGAGCTTCTGGTCCCGCTTGTTATGGCTGCGGTGATTGACAGGGGAATTGCACAGGGGAATATTTCTTATATTATAAAAATGTGCCTGGTTATGGTTTTTCTTGGGATTGTGGGGCTGATTAGCTCCGTTACGGCGCAGTATTTTTCGGCGAAAGCGGCGGCGGGCTTTGGGACGAAGGTACGCCATGCCCTGTTTGCCCATATTGAGGGGCTGTCTTTTTCGAGCCTGGATCAAATCGGGGCGTCCACGCTGATCACCCGGATGACAAGTGACGTAAACCAGGCGCAAAACGGGGTCAATATGGTGCTGCGCCTGTTTTTGCGTTCGCCGTTTATCGTACTTGGCGCAATGGTGATGGCATTTACGATTGACGTGACGGGCGCCCTGGTTTTTGCGGCGGCGATCCCGGCGCTCTCGCTTGTCGTATTCGGCGTGATGCGCGTCAGTATCCCGCTGTACAAAAAGGTACAGGGAAAATTGGATGCGGTTACGCTGCATACGCGTGAAAATTTAACCGGCGTGCGTGTAATCCGCGCGTTTCATCTGGAAGAGCAGGAAACGGCAGAGTTTCGGGCGCGCAGCGGAGAGCTGACGGCGATGCAGATGCAGGTAGGCAGGATTTCGGGTTTTTTAAACCCGGCGACGTTTGTGCTGATAAATGGGGCGACGGCGTATCTGATCTATGTGGGGGCGTTAAAGGTAGACGGCGGCGCCATTTCCCAGGGGGAGGTTGTGGCTCTGGTCAATTATATGGGGCAGATCCTGGTGGAGCTGATTAAGTTTGCCAATTTAATTGTGACGATGACAAAAGCGGCCGCCTGTGCGAACCGAATCCAGAGTGTGTTTGAGATTCCGCAGGGAGAGCGGAAGGTTTCCTTAGGCAAAACCGAAGCGCCTCCGGCAAATGAGGACGAAATGGTGGTTTTTTCCCATGTGGGGCTTACGTATGAGCACGCCGGGGCAGAGTCGCTTTCGGATATCAGCTTTACGGCGAAACGCGGCGAAACCATCGGCATCATCGGAGGGACGGGTTCCGGCAAAACGTCTCTGGTACACCTGATTCCGGGTTTTTATCCGCATACCGCGGGCAGTATCCGCATTGACGGCAGGGACATCAATTCTTACACCAAAGAAGAGCTGCGCCGGAAGGTCGGCATTGTCCTGCAAAAATCCGTCTTGTTTGCCGGGACGATCCGCGAAAACCTCTGCTGGGGCAGGGAAGGGGCCACAGACGAGGAGCTTAAGGAAGCGCTGTTGACGGCGCAGGCATGGGAGGTTGTGGAGAAAAAAGACGGAAAGCTAAACGAACGCGTCGCCCAGGGCGGGAGGAATTTTTCCGGCGGGCAGAAGCAGCGTCTTACGATTGCGAGGGCGCTGGTGAAAAAACCGGATATCCTGATCCTGGACGACAGCGCGTCTGCGCTGGATTATGCGACGGATGCGGCATTACGGCGCGCCCTCGCGGACAGGAAGGAGCAGCCGACGGTCTTTATTGTTTCGCAGCGGGCCTCTTCCATTCTGCATGCGGACCGGATTCTGGTGCTGGACGACGGGGAACTGGCCGGCGTGGGGACACATGAGGAATTATTAAAACAATGCAGCGTTTACCGGGAAATTTACTATTCTCAGTATCCGGAAAAAAATGAGCGGAAAGGGGTGGAACGCCATGCCGGAGCGTAAGGAAAAACAGGCGGCGGTCCTTAAAAAGCTGCTGCGCTATATCGGAAAATATACGCCGTTTGTCCTGCTGTCGCTGCTGTTTGCGGCGGTGTCCGCGGTGCTGTCGTTATATGTGCCGATTCTGACCGGGCGAGCCATAGACTGTATATCAGGCCTAAACGACGTGGATTTTGCAGGTATTTTTCACATTCTGGCGCAGATGGGGCTGGTCGTTTTGATTACGGCGGCGGCACAGTGGTTTTTAAATATCTGCAACAACCGGATTACCTATCGGGTCGTCCGTGATCTGCGGGTGGATGCCTTTGAAAAAATAGAAATTCTGCCGCTTAAATACCTGGATGCGCATTCGCACGGGGAGCTGGTCAGCCGTGTGATTTCGGATGCGGATCAGGTGGCGGACGGCCTATTGATGGGGTTTACCCAGTTGTTTACGGGTGTGATTACGGTGATAGGGACGCTGGTTTTTATGGTGAGTATCCAGTACAAAATCGCGCTGGTTGTCGTCTGCATTACCCCGGTGTCGCTGTTTGTGGCGGCGTTTATTGCCAGACGGACGTTTTCCATGTTTAAGCTGCAGTCGGAAACCAGGGGCGAGCAGACGGCCCTGATTGAAGAGATGGTCGCAAACCAGAAGGTGGTGCAGGCGTTCGGGCGGGAAGGAAAGGTGCTTGAGCAGTTTGACGAAATCAACGGACGGCTGGAAACCAGCTCGTTACGGGCGACCTTTTTTTCTTCCCTGACCAATCCGTGCACCCGGTTTGTCAACAGCTTAGTCTATACCGGCGTGGGGATTTTCGGCGCCGTTTCCGCAGTTTCGGGGGGAATCAGCGTGGGGCAGCTTGCCAGCTTTTTAAGCTATGCCAACCAGTATACGAAGCCGTTTAATGAAATTTCCGGCGTGGTAACGGAGCTGCAGAATGCGCTTGCCTGCGCGGGGCGGATTTTAGAGCTGATTGAGGAAACGCCGCAGCCCGCAGAGGATCCCGACGCGGTTTGCTTAACGGATGCAAAGGGCATGGTATCGCTTTGCCATGTGGATTTTTCCTATACAGAGGGACAGCGTTTGATTGAGGATTTTAACCTGGACGTAAAGCCGGGGCAGAGGGTTGCCATTGTGGGGCCGACCGGGTGCGGCAAGACGACGTTAATCAATCTTTTGATGCGGTTTTACGATGTCTGCAGCGGAGAAATCCGGGTGGACGGTACGGATATCCGGCATATCAGGCGGGAGAGCCTGCGGTCTTCGTATGGCATGGTACTGCAGGAGACGTGGCTGCGGGAAGGTACCGTTTTGGAAAATATCCGTATGGGGATGCAGGGTGCGGACCGCGCGGATGTGATTGAAGCGGCAAAGGCGTCCCATGCGCACAGCTTTATCAAGCGGCTTAAGGACGGTTATGACACGGTCATCACCGAAGAGGGCGGCGGGCTTTCCCAGGGCCAAAAGCAGCTTTTGTGTATTGCAAGGGTTATGCTTAGCCTGCCGCCGATGCTGATTTTAGATGAAGCGACTTCTTCGATCGATACCAGGACCGAGCAGAAGATCCAGAATGCATTTGCCGGAATGATGCAGGGGCGCACCAGCTTTATTGTGGCGCACCGCCTTTCTACGATAAAAGAGGCGGATATTATCCTTGTGATGAAGGACGGCCATATTTTGGAACAGGGAGATCATAAAACACTGCTTGCGAAAAACGGATTTTATGCTACACTATATAAGAGCCAGTTTGTAAACGGATAGTGCGGATGCCAGGATTAGGAAGGTATGTTTTCGGGAGAACCGGCAGATAATGTTAATAACAGCTGGAGGTGATTTTATTCCGGCAAACAGCCTTCCGAACGCGTCCGCAGGGTAACAAAAGAGGATGATCGGAATATAATAATAGGAAGAAGAACCGGAAAAACCCCGGCTTTGCCAAATATTACCAAAATATTACTTATATTACATATGCAGAAAAATCTTGACAAATGAAAGATTTGGTCAGTATAATTAATGTTTGTATGTAAGGGTTTTTTTGGAGTTTCTAACATAGAGGTGGATATATGGAACAGTATATTATTAAAGGCGGCAATCCGCTGGTAGGTGAAGTGGAGATAGGCGGGGCGAAAAATGCGGCCCTGGCGATATTGGCAACAGCAATCATGTCAGACGAAACTGTTACCATTGAGAATCTCCCGGATGTATGCGATATCAATGTGATGCTGGATGCGATTGCGGGAATCGGCGGCAAAGTAGACAGGATAGATGCGCATACGGTCAAGATCAATGGTTCCATGATCTGCGATTTAAGCGTAGACTATGAATATATTAAAAAAATCAGGGCGTCTTATTATTTACTCGGCGCCCTGCTCGGAAAATATAAAAGGGCCGAGGTTGCGCTGCCGGGCGGCTGCGACATCGGCAGCAGGCCGATTGATCTGCATTTGAAGGGGTTCCGTGCTTTGGGCGCGAATGTGGACATCCGCTACGGGCTGATTTCCGCAAACGCGGAGCGTTTAAGGGGCACGCATATTTACCTGGATAAGGTTTCGGTCGGTGCGACGATTAATATTATGATGGCGGCGGCCATGGCGGAGGGCAAGACGACGATTGAGAATGCCGCGAAGGAACCGCATGTTGTGGATGTGGCGAACTGCCTGAACAGTATGGGGGCCAATATCCGCGGCGCGGGGACGGACGTAATTCGTATTTCCGGCGTGGAGCGCCTGCATAAGACGGAATATTCCATTATTCCGGATCAGATTGAGGCGGGTACGTTTATGTTTGCGGCGGCAGCGACGCGGGGGGACGTTACGGTTAAGAACGTGATTCCAAAGCATTTGGAGGCTACGACGGCGAAGCTGCTCGAAATCGGGTGCGAGATCGAGGAGCTGGACGATGCGGTGCGTGTCGTGGCGTCAAAGCCGCTGCACCATACGCAGGTCACAACGCTTCCTTATCCGGGATTTCCGACGGATATGCAGCCGCAGATGTCGGTGCTTTTAGGAATTGCCGAGGGGACCAGTACGGTCACGGAGAGCATTTTTGAGAACCGGTTCAAGTATGTGGATGAGCTGGCGCGGATGGGTGCGTCCATTAAGGTGGAAAGCAATATCGCGATTGTGACCGGGGCGGAGAAATATACAGGCGCGCGTGTCAGTGCGCCGGATCTTAGGGCCGGAGCGGCGCTGGTAATTGCCGGGCTTGCGGCCGAAGGGATTACGGTTGTGGACGATATTTATTATATTGAACGCGGATATGAAGAGTTTGACCGGAAGCTTGCGCTTTTGGGGGCGCAGATTGAGCGGGTGTCCACAGAGAAAGAGATTTTAAAATTTAAACTGAAGGTTTCATAGCAAAAGAGCGGGCGTGTTTGAAGATTGATTTTTGCCGGATGCGGATGTATGGATGACAGAACATACAGACGGCAGGAATGGATGTTCGGGCACGTTTTTTTTGGGGAAAGGTGCTAATACTCCATCCGGACAGAAATTGAAGTCTGGAACCATCTGCTTCGCACCATTGCGTCGTTAAAATTTCTAGACGATGCCACCGCATTGCCGTTGAAATTAGGATAAAATGCCTTGAAAAAGTTAGAAATGCAGCAAGGATTTGTTAAAAATTACATAAAATGGTTGATATTCCTTCCTCTTTTATATATAATTAAAACATTATTACTGATAAAAGGCAGGGAATTTGTATAATGTGTTTTCGGTAATTATTATTTTTAATGAATGGGAGGAATATTATGAAACAAAGAGCAAAAAAGAAGCTATGGAAGCAGAGCCTTGGGTTTGGGCTGTCAATGGCAATGGCGCTTAGTATGCTCCCGGCTGTTCCTGCAAAAGCGGAGGAAACGGGGCTGTTAAAGGCAGGAAGCTTAAATGTGACGGATACAAGTGTGACTTCTGGGCAGCCGTTTGCGGCAGGCACGGCAGGAAGCGACAATTTCCGGATTCCGGCGCTTATAGTAACACAGGACGGGAATTGCTGGCGGCGGCAGATGCGAGGTATCAGACAACTGGAGACGGCGGCGGGCTGGATACGATTGCATCGTTATCGGAAGACGGAGGGGAAACCTGGAAATACAGCTTCCCATTGTTTTTCCCCGACAGTAACGGATATGCCGGGCCGGCTGCGACGACGATTATTGACCCTGTTTTGGTGCAGGGGGAGGACGGTGCGGTTTATTGTATGGCAGACGTGAACCCGACAGGCGTGACCACAATGGGCGGTTATACTTCACCAAATGTCGGGACAGGTTATATTACTGTGGATGGAAAAGAGCGCCTGGCGCTGACATCTAATTATGACAATGTCAATACAAGGCCGACAGAAGAGGATACAGAAAAATATGAGTATTATGTCGGCGACTGGAATGAGGACGGCTATGCAGCGGTCGTGTCCAGGGAAGATGGGAGCGCAAGCGGTTATGCGGTTGATAAGTGGTATAATCTCTACAGTGTAAAAGGCGGCGAATATGTAGCTGATCTGACACAGGCGCAGGTAAATGACGCAGAAACACAGATCCAGCAGAACGCGTTTTACAAGGACTCCGTACTTCACGTATATAATACTGGATATATTATGTATGCAAAATCTACGGACGACGGGTTCACCTGGGGCGATCCGGAAATTATAAACCCGCAGATTAAGCGGGAAGATGAAACGGGGCTTTTGGTATCGCCTGGAAAGGGGCTTTTAGTTTCGGACGGTACGATTGTAATTCCGTTTTATGAGCACGGAGACGGCGAAGAGAATGCCAGTATTATCTGGTCTGATGACAACGGTGCGACCTGGACGCGTTCCGATGACGTGCCAGGAACGGCAGACGGAGGATATTGGAGTTCTGAGAGTGAAGTGGTAGAATTAAAAGACGGTACGCTGCGTATGTTCTTCCGGAGCGGGCAGGGTGCGGTTTGTTATGCGGATGCGGTAAGGAACGGGAGCGGGGCTTATGAATTTACAGCTCCAAGGTCAACGGGTGTTTCCTGTACTTCGACCTGTAACGTGACGGCCAGCATTTATTCCAAAGAGATAGACGGCAAAACGGCGATCCTGGTAGGGATGCCAGGCGGCTCAGGGCGTGCCAACGGCAAAGTGTTTACTTTCCTGGTAGATGAAAACGATGGCAACAGTATGAGCTTAAAGAATACGTTTGCCGTGCCTGAAAGCGCAAATGCGTATCAATATTCCTGTATGGCAGAGCTTCCGGACGCTTCTGTCGGCCTGCTTTGGGAAAATGGCGCGGCAAGTATGCGTTACGATAACTTTAATATTATGGAGCTGGTGCCAAACGGGTATATTCCAGGGGCAGAAATGGATATCACGCTGCATGCAGGCGCAACATACCAGCGGGAATATACGGCAGAGGTTGCTGAGATCCAGCAGCAGCCGGATCCTTTAGTTGCAACTGCAGAAGTTGTGCGCAAAGGGGCTGAGGAAAAGACGATCGTACCCTTGTATCCGCATATAGCAAATAATAGCGGAAGCTTAAGCAGCTTTTCAGAAACCGCCGATACGTCTTTGGATATTGCCAATGCGGAATGGACGGTAACAGAGGCGGAAGGGGAGAATGCTTTTTCCGTATACAGCGAATGGGCCAACAAATATTTGGTGAATGTCAAAAACGATAACGGAACAATCGTGCTGTCGGATACGCCGGGGAATGGGATTGTATTTGAACAGGAAGAAGAGCAAGCGGCTTCTCAATCGTTCCGTCTCCGGACAGGCGGCGATACCCGTTATTTGATATTTTACCTGAACAATATGAGTTTTGATGCTATGAGCAATTACAATTCGGATGCATCAAAATTTGCGTATGATTTGACATTACTTGAGAAGCAGGATGTGGTAAGGGAAGATGATCCAATCCCGGGATACCGGATTGCTTCAGGGGTTACTTCCGGTAAGACATATTTAATTACTTATCTGTTTCAGGCTGAGGGCGCAAGCCATACCATTCTTTTTTATCCGTTTAACGCAGGGTTTGGTTCACAGACGAAGCTTATTGGTGAAGCCCGTACAGAAATCGGCTCTGCGCTTAGCCAGCTTACGATTACTGGCGTTGGCGAAGGGCAGACGAAAGCGGTCATTGATCAGATGACTTATAATATTACGTGCCTGGGCAATAAGAAGATAAACCTTCGTAAAGGGCAGAAATATTTTATTGAGGGTGCGGTAGAAGGGGTTTCTAACGATCCTGCTGCCGTAAAGGTAGAATCAGGGGAAGAATCCCGCAATGCATTGTTTGACTGCGAAAGAGCAGGGCAGTATAATTTTGACGGCTATTCTGATGTCCCCAATTGGGATATTGATATGACAGAAGCAGAATTTATTGTTGATACGGCGGAGGGTTCTGAGGATGCGTACACCATTTACAATCCGTCGGCCGATGTTTATTTGACTAATTCAAATGCCCAAAATTATTTTGAATCAACAATCGTACCCCAGAGGTTAAACCAGGTGGACAGCGGAGACGGGGTCACTTCATTTGAGATAATCCGCGCAGACAGCGGCCGGTTTTGTTATTTCTTCTATGAGAAAATGGCGTTTGATGCATTGGGCGGAATTAATGAGGGCAATCGTCCAAGCTGGGAAGAAAAGGGAGACTTTGGTTTTGAGTTCCTGGAAAAATCCGATACGATCACCAATCTGGATCCAATTCCGGGATACCGTCTGGCATCGGAAATTAAGCCGGGAGAAACTTATTTAATTACCGAATATTATACGGTAAAGGAAGAAGGAGAAGAGGATATTGATGGAATTATCGTCCTTTATCCGCGGATTGGAATTGAAAACCAGTCCAAGCTGTACAAAACGGTTGATATTCCGGGTGTTTATGTGACTGCATTAGCAGATTCGGGAACGGTACAGGTAACGGTAGACGGCGAGGTTTATGATGTTGTCATTGAGGGGGCCTGTGCCCACGACGGCCCAAAACGGATTAACGGCAAAGTAGATCCTACTTGTACAGAAGACGGATATTCGGGAGATACCTATTGTTCGGATTGTGGTGAGCTGATCCGGCAGGGTGAAACAGTAGAGGCAATTGGCCACAGGTATGATGACGGAAAGGTGACGACGCCTGTAACCACTACAACAGATGGTGTTATGACATTTACCTGCTTAAACGACTCAAGCCATACATATACCGAAGCGATTTCGTCTTATGATTTTGTGAAAGCAGAGCTTTCAAAGGCAGTCGAGGCAGCTAAGGTAAAGGCAGCACAGACAGATGTATATACGGAACAAACGATTGCGAAGCTGAATCAGGCAATTTCAGAGGCAGAAGGGCTCGCCGGGGATGCTTCCCAGGATGCGTATAATGCTGCGCTTACAAAGGTTCTGGAAGCAGAGGATGCTTTGGTAACAATAGAGCTGCAGACGAATATAGATGAATTAACCAGGCTCGTCACATCTCCATTGGAGAAGGACGAATATGAACCGGAGTCATACGCAGTATACCAAAATGCCATTGAAAATGGTAGAAATCTGCTGGATAAAGATAATTATACTGTCCGTACACTTCAGAATGCAATCCGGCGTATCCAGAATGCAATAGAGTCGCTGGTAAGCCTGAAGGATTTAGCTCTGGCAGATGTAAATGAAAAACTGGATCAGAAGCTTGCAGAAGCACAGAAGCTGTTGCCTAACCAGTCTGCATATTCTGTGGAAACATATGCTGAATTCAAGAACGCATATGACAATGCTGCAGCAGTCCGCAACAGTGAGAAGGTACAGTCTGAAAAAGACGTTGCAGCCCTTAGTGCAGCCCTTACGAGGTTAAGCACAGCAATGTCCGGATTAAAGGCTCCGGCTCCTAAGCCTCCTACACCAGTTGAAACGAAGGTAGATGCACCGTCGATTAAGAAGGTTTCCGTATCTGCCGCAAAAAATGGCATTCATGCCGTTATAACGGTTAATGCAGTAACAGGCGCAGACAAATACGCTGTTTACCGCATTGCAAACGGCAAAACTGAATTAGTCGGTACAACTGCATCCGGGAAAGCTTCTGTAACAGACAAGAAGCTTGCAAGTAAAAAAGTATCCTATTACGCAGTAGCATTAGATGCGAACGGTAAAGAGATCAGCGATAAGGGCGGCGCAAAGGCGTTGTCTTTAGAAAGCGCAACTAAGATAAAGAAGGTTTCATCCAAATCTTCCGGTATTAAGATTACCTGGAAAAAAGGGAAGAAAGCAACTAGTTATATTGTGTACCGTTCTAATAAGAAGAACGGAACCTATACGAAGGTTGGAACAGCAGGAAAGAGTAAATCCAGCTACACAGATAAGAAAGCTGCTAAGGGAAAGACCTATTACTATAAGGTTGTCGTTAAGACGAAAAAGGGCTTCAGCCTTATGAGCAGCGCTTCTAAAAAGGTAAAAAGGAAAAAATAAAACAGGATAAAATGAGAGCTACGCCTGTGGCGAAATCCACAGGCGTAGTTTTTGCCTTGCATTTTTTTTAAAGTAAGCATATAATAAAATCCGAAAAGAAAAGAGGTTTTGCAAACTATTAATTGGGAGGACAACATGAAGAAATTTAAAAAGTTTATATCGTCTGCGGTGGTATTTATGACTTTGTTGTCATTGGTACCGCCTTCAAAGTGTTCTGTACAGGCAGCTGAGTTCGATGCTTACCGCAAGCCAGTTTTGTCTGGCCCGTCCCAGACATGGATTTATCAAGGAGAGACATATGGCATGAACAAAACTAAAGTTTTTGCAGATGATCAGGAAGACGGTGATTTAACGGCAAAGATTAAGCAGACTGGAACGGTTAATACGTCTGTGCCAGGGGAATACACTGTTACCAGCCAGGTTACGGATTCTGACGGAAACCAGGCGGAGCTTGAGACAACAGTAACCGTTTTGCCTGCCGGAAGCAAGGATACGGAGGCAAAAACGGTGAAGAGGAAGCTTTATACGCTGCCGGGCGCAGCCCACTTGACGGATATTGGGTTTAACCGGGGCTATTACCACGACAGACAGAGCCTTGGCATCTGGCTTCCGGAAGGCGAGCAGCTTAAAATCCGCTTGGTGAATGCAGGGGAATTCAGGCAGGATCTGGAGCTTAAGCTGTTAAATAACGATTCGGATGCGGAAAAAGTCTCAAAGGAGATAAACGGCGCTTGGGAGGAGCCGGTGGATTCCGTAAGGATTCCCGCAGATGGGGAATGGATAACGGTGAAAAACAGTTATTCGGAAAAAGACGTGTTAAACAGTGCGGACAGTGTGCCGTTTATCTATACGCCCAAGAATATTTCCGTGCAGCCAGTCGTTGAAATCGAATGGAATGACGGCTTACAGGATCTTCCATTCTACCGATACAAAGACGATGAATCGGCTTTTTTTGCGGAATGGGATCAGTCGAAAGCGCCGTATGCCGTGATAGAAGGGGATGCTGCCACGTTTCTGGTACCTCTCAAGGATCGGGATCGGATTATAAATTATCCCAATACCACAGAGCCATACCGTTTTCGGACTATAGATGAAATGCTCGAATGGTCCGCCGCCTTTGTAAAGCAGTATGATTCCTATGCCGGACTGGATTATCGTGCAGACCAGCCTTATAACCAGAACATACGGGCGAAGTTCTTTATCAAGGCCAATAAGAACGGTGTAGGGCTTGCGTATTATTCGAGTGATCACAGCGCCAACAATGCGGATAACCTGGGGGATTACCTGTGCAGAAACTGGGTTTCCTTACATGAGTTCGGGCACGGGTATGAGGGGGCGATTGCTACCCGCGAAAATTCATTTGTAGAAACTACGAACAATATTATGGGCCATTATTTTGAACCGACTTATCGGCCGGAATCAGACTTTGGATGGCTGCTTGACATTGCGGGGGCAACGAAGCTTGAGCGTTACAACAACCTGGGAAGGAAAGCCGAGGCGCTTCGGGAAAGCGTATCTACATTTAATGAAATGACGGAAGGAAGAAAAGAGTACCGGATGACGCTTTTTATGTTTACCAATATGCTGGACCGTATTGGACCCCAAGAAGCCGTATCCGCCATGCATACGCAGTACCGGAAATATTATTATGAAAACAGAAAGCATACATCCTCATCAGATGTGATCATCGATAGCTTTAGCCGTGTCGGAGGGTATAATACAGCGCCTTATTTTGACGGCTGGCATATTCATGCATCGGAGCTTTTGGAGGATCGGCTTTATAACCAGGATTTGCCGATGCTGTATTACTTAAGGAGCCTGATTCCGGATGATGCCCTGGCAGAACGGGCAAGACAGCAGTTAAATGCCGCGGGGATGTCATTAAGTGGGATATACGGCCTGGTCAGTACGGATGATCTGGCAAAGCTCTCCGAGACATATACCAGCAATGTAACGCTTAAGCTTTCCATAGACGAATTTTCCGCAGTGAAAGGAAAGACGATCCTGATTAAAAACGGCAGTAAAATAGCGGCAAGGGTAAAGGCAGACCGCAAAGAGCTGCAGTTAAACCTTCCGGTCGGAATTTATGAGGTAGAACTTCCGCTGCCGCGTACAGGAGATTACAAATACGGCAATGAGTACCTTGTGGCGCAGAAGGGTTCCGTCAAAAAAGATCTGGTTTACACAAAAGTCACGGGGAACCCTCTGGCGGACGACGCACAGCTTAAGCTGCTGGGTATGGCCGACGCGGAGGTTGCCGTGCTTACATTGGATACCAGTCGGGGAAGTATCAATTGCCGGATTAATAACATTGAACCGCATTACTATTTTACAAACCCGGATGAGCCGTACCTTTCAATCCGCATTCAGGATCCGCAGGGAAAGGAGCTGTTTAGCCGCTCTCTTTCCGGCGTGGGGAAAGCGGAAGCGTTCGACAGTGATTTTGATTTTCCGAACGGTTCTAAGGTAATCATTATGCACCGGGAAATTGGCAGAGTGCGTATGGTAAGCCAATATACAAAAGAAGCCCTTTCGGCCTATGCCGTATATGGCGGGAACGAGGTTACATTTGTAAAAACTGCCCAGGGTATGATGCAGGAAAAATGGAGCCAGGAATACAAAAACAATGCATACTATTCGATGTTAAAGGGCTATTCTGATTTTATGCTGGCACATATGGATCGGGCCGATCTGTCCGTTCAGGAAAGCTATCACAATGCAAAGCTAACCGTGCAAAAAGCGTTCGGTCTGTTAGACGAAGGCGCGAAAGAGGAATACCGCAGGGAATACGGCATACTGATTGGGGAAGAGACAAACAGCTACCAGAGGTATGTAAAAATAGATTCCAAACGGTTAAAAGGATCGGCTGACAGCCAGCAGGATCAGCAGGATAACGCCGCGTCAAACGCCTTAGACGGCGACGAGAAAACGATTTGGCATTCGAGCTATAGCGGGGAAGATATTGCCGACGGCAAAAACAATACTTATACCATTACGCTGCCTGAAAATATGGACATTGGAAAACTGGAATATGTACCCCGGCAAAGCGGCAATAACGGAATGATCATAACGTACGGTATTTCGTACAGTACAAAAGACAGCGGAGATGATTTTACAGAACTTCCGCTGAAATCCAATGAATGGGCGGAGGATGAATCCACAAAATCCGCCGAATTTTTCGCCCCGGACGCAAAACGGATCCGGATTACGGCGCTTTCGACGGCAGGAGTCGGCGGCAGGGACAAATATATCTCGGCGGCAGAGTTTTATCTGTACGAAACGTATCAGGTTTCCATGGCCAATACATATTTAAACAATCTGTATTTGAATGCAAGCGGAGCTTCAGTCAAAAAATACGAAAATGGCGAGAAGGCTTCCCTTCTGGTCAATGGAAAGCCTAAAACGTTTGATAATGGAATTGGGATGAACGCGGGGGCGTCAGTTTCCTGGGATTTGCAGGGAAAGAATTTTGATGCATTTACCGCCTGGATTGGCGTTGACGCCGCACAGGCAGGCAGCGGGTCCACAAAGGTGTCGGTTTACGGAGACGGAACGCTATTGTATGAGACGGACGCGCTTTTCGGAACGGATGCGGCAGAATCTGTTTATCTTAATATTGCCGGAATCCGGACTTTGACAGTGAATGCTGTTGGGGTAAACGGCGCGGCTCCTGCCGTGCTTGCGGATGCAAAGCTGATAAGCAAAGGGGCCCAAAAGGAGCTTACCCTGTTTGTGGGCGAGTCTGTGGCGATTCCTGCAAATGCAGGCATCCGGCCCGAGGATAAAGGAAAAACACAATGGAGTTCCTCCAATCCAGCCGTGGCATCCGTAAACAGCAGCGGGGTTGTTTTTGCAGCTGGCGAGGGTGATACGGATGTAAAGGCACGGTATGCGGATGGTACAGAACATGTTTGTCGTGTACATGTAATAAAAACGCAAACAGATCAGCTCCAGCTTAAGAAGGAACAGGCTATTTTGGAACTATTAGCCTACAAAAATCCAGCTAATTACCGCGATGCGCAGAAGAAAGAGATTGAAGTTATCCTGATACAGGGCAAAGCTGCAATAGAGCTGGCATATGACGAACAAAGCCTGGCAGAAGCCTTAAATGCAGCTAAAGCAGCATTGGATCGAATTAAGACTGATGCTCAGCTGACTTCAGAAGAGCAGGGCAACGCGCCTGCCTATCCCGCAGCCGGAGCGAAGAAAACAGTTGGCGCCCTTACTTATCAAGTAAAGAAAACAGGCGCTTCCGGCGGAACGGTGACTGTCGTAAAAGCTAAAAAGAAGGCAAATATTATCATTCCTGCGTCTATAAATATTAACGGGTATACCTACAAGGTAACAGAAATAAAGTCCAAAGTGTTCCGTAACTACAAAAAGCTGGAGAAGGTAACGATTGGAAAATATGTTACAAAAATAGGCAGGCAGGCATTTGAAGGATGCAGTAAATTAAAGAAGGTAACGGTGAAAACCAAAAAGCTGGCCAAAATAGAAAAGAATGCATTCTCTAAAATACATCCAAAAGCAAAGGTAACCGTTCCAAAAGGAAAACGTAAGAGCTACCAAAAGCTGTTTTCCGGCGCAAAGCTTCCAAAAGGGGCGAGCGTAAAGTAGTAGGGATCCATTTTGTAGGCAGGTATTTCTGGAATTTGATCCGGTAGAGGGTAAAAGTTGTTTTTATAGTATAATGTTAAAAGAACTTTACAAGTAGTATTGTGTACTTGTAGGGTTCTTTTTTTGTGGATAATATTTTTGTAAAGTGTGGTGCAGTTGTTTTTACGTTATTTAAATTTGCAATAATATGTTGGAACAGATTTTTTTGACAAATAATGTAAAAAAATAATGACATTATTATTACTGTATGGTATAATTTTCTAAAGATACATAGGTTGTATTGACTATATATTTGGATTAAAGTTTACGCTTCTTGGGGCGAAACTTTAGGCCGTATCAATAGCTTGAAGTTTAGGAAAAGGTTGAAATACTAAACTTAAGACGAAGATATACCTAACTATAGGAAATCGGTACATTGCACATGTAATATTAAAAAATATTGTATGTATAACAAAATGCCACAACTCTGTGCTAAAGGAAGGTTTGTGATAGTGGCATGAATAGTGATATGTAAGACATGACAATCCCATTTGTCCATAAGCAAATTGGTACAGTATATAAAGGGAAAAACGGTCAGAAAACTACAGATGGAAAATAACCAAATGAATAAGGCATTTTGGAAATTTCATCTGTGGGTGAGATAATATTTTGTAATTAGCAGGGAAAACGTAAGGGATGATATTATAAAAGAAGATCGATAACTTTGAGATTAGGAAATCTTTAGACTGCTTCAGCAACTAGCGCAAAACCACATGTTTGGATTGGAGGTGGTTTAGTTGTTCGAAAGTGGTATGCATGGATAAGTAGTGGATAATCTATTGTTATCTGTCAATTAGGTGGAATAGGGATGATGTGGATAATTCAAAGTTATCCGTTGGAAATGA
>QXXL01000163.1 GCA_009911505.1 Lachnospiraceae bacterium
TCAGAAATTGTATTGGATATTTCCTCTTGGAATTTAAAAGTGATGGCTTCCAGTGATGACAAAGTACACATAGCCTGTGAGGGGAAAGTCGAAGATGAACGTGATATGCAGGTTGTGTAGAAAGATGGAAAACTAAAGGTACGGCAGGAGGATGATACGGACAAAAATCTGGCGGAGCAATTTTCGTTTGGTGAAGCAGGGAAGATAATACTGTATATTCCTAAAGATAATCCTGTTTCATTAGCCATTAACAATGGTTTGGGAGAGATGGAGTTGGAAGCGGTCAGCATTTCCGCTTTGTCCTTGAACAACCAGTCTGGTTATGTAACGATGTCTGATTTCACAGCTGAAAGTGCAAAAATAAAATCTCTTTCAGGCGATATTAAAATAACAGACGCTTCATGCACGGATTCTAATATCAATACAGAATCCGCATATGTTACCATGAAAAATACAGTTATTGGAAAAACTGCTGTTTCGACAGATTCTGGCGAAGTGAATATAAGCAACATAAATAGCTATGATTCCCTGTCTGTAGAAACGGGTTCGGGAGATATATCGTTGTCTCATGAAACGATGCCAGATAATTTATCCTGCCATATATCCAGTGGCTCGGACGATGTAACCGTACAGCTTAAAAATGCGGAATTCAGTACCGATACGGATGGATGTAAGGATGGGAGCATCGGAAAGGGCGAAAATAGTTTATCTATCATGAGCAACAGCGGAACAGTAATTGTAAAATAGTTTTGGAGTGTAGAAAGATATGGAACGGTATC
>QXXL01000164.1 GCA_009911505.1 Lachnospiraceae bacterium
AATATAGAAACTATTTGAAAGGTGCTGCATAAAAATTCTGCCAGTCCTTTTTTGTGACTGGCAGGCTAAAATTTTTGTTTTTTTAATTGTCTACTTGACAGGGAGCGGTTCATTAAATTCACTCATCGGCTCAATTCGTTTCAAATTTCTCGGATAGTTCGGTTAGTTCTTTCATGGTTTCCTGCGCATGGTGCAAGAGGGTTTCACGCATTTCTGACGGGCAGCTGCAATACAGCATCTTCATCTGACTGGCTCCCTCATCTTCCGGGGAAACATCTGGATTGATTAAAGAATCCAGAGAAATCGGCAGTACCTTTGCCAGTGCCTTCAAAATTAAAAAGGACGGATTCATCTGCCCTTTTTCAATCTTGGCAATTTGCTTTACAGATACATGGCTCAAATCAGAAAGCTCCTGCTGTGTCAGGTCTTTTCTTTTTCGGGCTCCCCGCATTTTTTGCCCTAAAGCGGTTAAATCATCAATCGGCATAATCATTCACCTCAAATATATTCTATTGTGCCGATTTACACAAAGGAATAACCTTATTATGCCGACTAACAGGTATGGTTATACTGTTTTTTTAGTGAGATATAAACGCTATCCTTGTATCATTAACCAAATCAAATTATAATAGAGGTGGATATTTTTTTGAAAAAATCTGTCCGCTGTAACATTTTGCGGACATTTGCCTGATATACTATCTGCAAAAAGCAAAGGAAGTACAGATATGAAGCAGATTTTAATTGTCGAGGACGACAGTTTTTTGAATAAGATGTTAGCCTATAACCTTACCGCAGACGGATACGGCGTGACTTCTGCCCTAAATGCCAGAACTGCAGACGATGTCCTGCGCCAGCGGGAATTTGACCTGGTGCTGCTGGACATCAACCTGCCGGACGGCAACGGTTTTGAACTGTGCAGGCTGATAAAGCCCCAGCACCCAGACACCATCGTAATTTTCCTGACTGCCAACGATCAGGAGAGCGACCAGATACGTGGCTATGAGGCAGGTGCGGTGGACTACATCACAAAGCCCTTTGTGATCGGGGCCTTGCAGCGGAAAATCAAAGCCATGTTCGCCATGCTGGAACATTACAAACCGGCCAAGGACATTTACGACGACGGGCGGCTGTTTCTGGACTTCTCGGAGCAGGCGGCTTCCCTAAACGGCAAGCCCCTGACCCTATCCCCGATGGAATACAAAATGTTGAACCTGTTCCGCAAAAATCCCCGGCAAGTGCTGACCCGTGGACAGCTTCTGGAAAAGCTGTGGGATATAGACGAGAAGTTTGTGGATGAACACACCCTGACAACCTCCATCAGCCGGATTCGCAGCAAGATTGAATCTGACGGAGGTGCGCCCTACATCAAGACCGTTTACGGCATGGGCTATCAGTGGACGGGAGGCGAGACGAAATGAAGTTTAAGAACCTCTCTGTTAAGCGGCTGTTTGGCCGGGTGGCAATGGGGCTTGCCCTCTCTATGTCCGGGATTACCATAGCCCTGTTTTTTGTGACAAAACAGGCAGCGGCGCTGCTGACTGGCGGGGCGCTGCTGCTGTGCGCCCTTGTGGGGATTTTTGTACTGACGCAGGCGTTTGGAAAGCGGCTGTCACAGTTTACCGCTGGCCTGTGCCAGACCTTAGACCACATGATCGCTGGGAACGAAGCGCCAAAACGTCCGGAGGACAGTGAAACCCAGCTTGCCAGAATCGGACACCGGCTGGCAAGGCTCTATCAGATCATGCAGGAGAACCGCCGTCTTGTGGACGAGGAACGGCGGGAGTTACAGGCCCTTGTATCGGATATTTCCCATCAGGTGAAAACGCCGGTAAGCAACCTGAAAATGGCGACGGACACCCTGCTGGAAAAGTCCATGGCCGAGGCGGAGCGCACTGACTTTATCCGGGGAATCCGCAGCCAGACGGATAAGCTGGATTTTCTCTTTCAAGCCCTTGTGAAAACCTCCCGGCTGGAAACGGGAGTGATCCAGTTGGATAAGAAACCGGGCCGCCTCTTTGATACCGTGGCGCAGGCTATGAGTGGGATCGTGTATGCAGCGGAGAAAAAGGAAATCGCCGTGTCTGTGGACTGCCCGGAGGATTTGGCCGCTTCCCATGACAGCAAGTGGACATCCGAAGCCCTTTTTAACCTGCTGGACAATGCGGTGAAGTACACCCCGACGGGCGGGAAAATCACAGTGTCGGTGGTGCTGTGGGAAATGTATGTGGAGATCAAAGTGGCCGACACCGGCAAGGGTATTTCTGAAAGCAGCCAGGCCGCCATCTTCCGGCGCTTCTATCGTGAGGAAGAAGTACACGAACAACAGGGCGTGGGCATTGGCCTGTATCTGGCCCGCGAGATCATAACGCGGCAGGGCGGCTATATCAAAGTGGTTTCGGAGCTGGGGAAGGGTTCGGAATTTTCCATTATGCTGCCTACAAAATAGAACGTAGCGGACGGCCATTCCCGGCTGCCCGCCGTAAATTTTTTTGAAATGTCCGAGCTTTGTAACATTTCACCCAGGTTTTCAATGAAATTTTTTGGCCGCTGTAACATTTCGCGGACATTTGGGGTTTACAATAGCTTTATCAAATATGGAGATGATACGCCTATGACATGGCCTTTTGAAAATGATACCAGCGCCATCACAAAGAAGCTTGCAAAACGAAACTTAAAAGCAGATAAAAGTAGAAACATCCTCATTATCATTACGATTGCCTTAGCAACCTGCTTGATAATGACAACAACCTTGTATTTTTTTGCTTCGCAGCGAAAATCATTAAATGATGCGGCTGGGCATTATCAAGCAATTATCAATGAAGTCGATAATGATACCATTACGAAATTAGTAAATGACGATAGGGTTCAAGTGGGTATAAGTCATTTATTGGGTTTAGTATCTTATGGGGACTACAAATTAACCGTTCGTTCAATGGATGAAACACTAATGAATTTAGCAAAATATCCTGATTTAGAGGGAGAATTGCCCAAATCTACAAATGAAATTGCTATCACAAAGGCGTTTCTTGATAGAGCTGGATTGTCCAAATCCATAGGCGATACTATATCGTTAAATTTGGGAGATGGAGAAAAAGATTATATCTTATGTGGTATTTTGCCTGTCGATAATTCAAATTATTCCGTATTCGTGCCGCAGTCCTATATTGAAAACAAGCTCAGCGAACCGGCATACTCCGCTTATATCCGTTTGAATGAATCTGATGGTTGGTCTAAGGCTGCTATACAAGCTGAACTATCAACTTTGTGCAGAGAATTGGAAATACAGCCGGAGCAAATGCAGTTTTCAACATATTATTTTTCTCTCATTGAACAGAGAAGCAGTCAATATATCGCTGTAATAGCATTTATCAGTCTCATTATCGCTTTGGCTTGTACCCTTGTTATTTACAGTCTGTTCTATGTGTCCATAGCCAGAAAAACAAAAGAATATGGGAAACTGCGGACAATAGGGGCAACTGGAAAACAGATGAAAAAAATCGTTTTTAGAGAGGGATTCCATCTTTCCAGAATTGGTATTCCGGTTGGAATATTAGCCGGTGCAATAGCGGGATATGTCCTTGTCCCACAAGGCTGGAACACTTTAATGGTATTTGTAATTGCCGCTGTCACAGCTCTGTTTGTGTATCTATGCGTTATGATTGCTGTAATTAAGCCAGCCCAAATTGCTGCTCATGTTACTCCTATTGAAGCAGTCCGTTATGTGGCGGGCAATAATGATGTAATGTCTAACGGTACAAAAGTGTTGCATCGTTCTCTATCTGCGAAAAGCTTAGCTTTCCTTAATTTTGCAAGGAACAGAAAGAAAACCGCTTTAACGATCCTGTCGTTAGGGGTATGTGGAATTTTGCTGATGGCAAGCTCTGCATATTTTAATTCCATTGATCCTTTAGCGATGGCGCGCAGGAGTTTTCCTTACGGAGAAATCCGCCTTGAATTAGGCGATTACGGGCCGCAGGCACATAACAGCGAACAATATTCAGAACTCCAAAAATCGAATCTGCTCACAGAAGATTTTAGAGAATCCATTTTGGACATAGATGGTGTGGAAGAAATAAAAGAATACCAAGGCACCGTTTTGAATGTCCGTATGCCAACGGGAGATATTGAACCGGTTGTTTCAGACGCATATATGCCAAGCTCTCAAAAATTGCTTGAAGAATATTTGATTGATGGTACAGCAGATTTGCAGGAACTACTCAATAATAATGGCATTATTATTGAAAATGGGCCACAGTGGAAAGAAACTTTTGGGTGGGATGCAGCGATTGGGGACGAACTTCTGATTGAAGTTGGCGGACAAAATTTGGAAGTAAAATTAATGGGAATTGTGGACGCGAATATCCCGTATGGCGGATATGATACGCTATTTATTCCTTTAGAAATGCTGTCAAAGATCGTTCCTGTTGAAAACCTCAATTATCAATTTATTGTAGATACAGATGACAGTAAATGGGCAGCTGCAAAAGATGAAATCCAAAAGATAATTCCACCGACTTCCAGCCTCTATGTTAGTACCCTGAATGATTGGGTAGAGGCATACAACGAAAAACTATTGAATTATCGTATGCCAGTTTACATTTTTGTTATGTTTATCGGGGTTTTTGGCATTATCAATCTGCTAAACACACTGATAACAAACATCTTGACACGGAAGCGAGAATTAGGTGTTTTGCAAGCGGTTGGTTTGAGCAGTAAACAGCTTTCAAAAATGTTATTGATAGAGGGCTTGTTCTATACATTAGGGGTGCTGCTTCTTTCCATATCATGCGGAACTCTTATCGGGTATCTTCTCTGCACCGTCTTTAATGCAATGAGTATTTTTGGAAAAGTAAGCTATCATTTTCCGACAGTTGAAATGTTCAGTTATTTTATACTGATGCTTGCCGTCCAAATGCTTTTCTCGTATTTGGCAATCTGGCAGATAAAAAAACAATCTCTGGTAGATCAAATACGGGAATTGTCATAAGAATTTTGAAATGTCCGAGCGTTGTAACATTTCACCCCGATTTTCAATGAGATTTTTTGGCCGCCGTAACATTTGTTCTGGCAGTGGCTGGCCCGGCACATCCGCTGGACGGTTGCCTTGACTGCTCGCTGCGATGTTCTCCTGTTTTGGGGTGAACTGTTCTATTATGAGAGCTTCGGCCTGTTCGCTGTGCTGATTCTGGTGCAGTTGGCGGCCACTGGCGCAGCAGCGTTCCGCATTTACAACAAAGGATTGAATTTTATGAGCATTTTACAGACTATCGACCTGAAAAAGTATTACGGCACAGAGCCGAACATCACCCACGCCCTGATTACCAAACCGGCTATCGTGCTGGCCGACGAGCCGACCGGCAACCTTGACAGCAAGACCAGCGCCGAGGTGCTGGGGCTTATCAAACGCACCAGCGCGGAGTTCCGGCAAACTGTCGTGATGATTACCCATAACAACGACATTGCCCGCCTTGCAGATCGGATTGTCCGCATTGAGGACGGCAAGATTGTGGAATAAGGAGGTGGCAGGCTATGACATGGCCTTTTGAAAATGATACCAGAGGCATAGTAAAGCGCATATCAAACCGCAGTATATCGGCGAATCGAAAAAGAAATACCTTTATTGTTTTGACGATTGCACTTGCCAGCGCATTGCTATCTGCTATTGTCCTCTATGGCTTTGGGGTTATGCAGGAAACGCAGAACCGCAACCAAAAAACAGCGCAGATTATGTATCATGCGATTTCTGAGGGGCAGGGACAGGAACTATACAAGCAAGAAAAAATTGCATGGATTGGGGAATTTTTTAACGCATTTTCCGAACAGGTAAACCATTCAACCGTGAATTTTACTTATGCAAATGCAGATATGCTAACATCCCAAAGTATGCCCTATTCGGGAGATTTACCAGCTTCGGAGGATGAAATTGTAGTACAGGAATCCTTTTTGTATAGTTTGGGCTATTCAAATGAATTGGGACAGACAATTCAAATCCCCTTTTCTGATGGCACTGCCCATGATTTCAAATTGACGGGAATCTTAAATGTGAAAAACGGCAATATTGGACGCTATACAGCCATTATATCGAAAGAATTAGTAAGACAGCAGTATGGCGGCGAGGGCATGATTGATTATTACATTGGGCTGAAAGGCGCTCAAAATATGAGCGAGGAAGAAGCCGCCAACTATGCAAATACTCTGGCACAGCAATTAGAAATTTCCGATGATAATGTGATTGTCCGTTCCACATATTTTAACTTAAAGGACGAAAATCGTGGAAGTGATATGCTGTTCTACTTCTTGATCGGTTTTATAACTTTCATTGGTTCCGGCATTGTGATCTATTCGATTTTTTATATTTCAGTAGCAAGCAGTATCCGTAACTATGGACAGCTTCGCACAATCGGAACAACAAAACGACAGATCAAAAAGATGGTTTACCGCGAGGGAAAATTACTTGCTGCCATTGCTATCCCGATTGGTCTGGTTATTGGAAATGTGATTGGGTATTTTCTGGTCCCTGCCGGTTGGTACTGGCTGACTGCTTTATGTGTGACGGCCGGGGTTGGCCTTTTTGCATTTATTATTGTGATGATTGCTATTCATACTCCTGTAAAAAGAGCTGCGGCAGTATCTCCGCTGGAAGCATTGCGATATTCCGATTATCAGGGGAAGATGAAAGAAAGTTCCGTGTTGCACCGTAAAATAACGCCTGATTCACTTGCTAAAATGAATCTGTCCAGACAAAAGGCAAAGTCCACTTTGACAATACTTTCTCTTTCACTCGGCGGAGTATTGGTGGTATTGATTTCGACAATGTTAGCTTCCTATGACGGCGTTGCAGAGGCGCGAGGCAGAGCTTTCCCTGTCGGTGAATTTAACATCCAGCTCAACGCAAATCAATCGTGGGACACTGCCAGTATTTCTTTGTCTGGATTACAGCAAAAGAACTTTCTAAATGCCGATTTTGTAAATGCAGTAGAATCTATAGATGGCGTTACAGGAATCAAACGCTGGTATTACACGGACGCAGAATATCGTGTAAATGGCAATTCTGGAAAATGGATTCAGGGATTTTGCCGAGATGAGCAGCAGAATTTGGAGAAAGAACGAATTGCAGGCACGATTGATTATGATGAACTGGTGGCAGGCAATGGAATTGTCTTGCTTCAAGAGCGTGCTGATCTCTATGATATTGAAGCTGCGTTGGGTGATACCGTCGAAGTGGACTATAAAACCGAAGCCGGGCAAATTCACACAAAGACCTATACAGTCATGGGTATTGTAAATGAATATTCTTACTCCGGCTTCTCAAAGTGCTTTGCGCTTCCAGAGCAGCTTATGAATGAAGCGACCGGGATAGATTGCACAGGTACGATTTCCGTAATTACCGATATGGAAAAATTTGATACGGTTGAAGCTGCATTAAATCAACTGGTAGACGGAAATAGCGATTTGGTTATGGAAACCATAAAAGAAAGTATCACTTATTATAGCGGACTTCAACAACTTTCTTTCGGGGTATTGTTGATCGTGGCTGTTATTATTGTATGCTTTTCTTTCATCAACCTTGTCAATACGATAATCACAAACTTTCTGTCCCGCAGGCAGGAAATTGGAATGTTACAGGCAATTGGTTTGAGTAAAAAGCAACTGATCAAAATGCTGTGCTATGAGGGATTGATTTATTCAGTTTTTGCTACGCTTGTAACAGTGGTTTTGGGAACTGGATTGGGCTTCCTATCCGTACAGGTAGTTGTGAAAACGATGAATCCATACTTTTATTATTCATTTCCGTGGCTGATCGTATTGATATATTTAGCAATCCTGCTGATTGTGCAGTTTACCTTGATTTCTTACACAACTGGAAATCTGAAAAAGCAATCTCTTGTTGAGCAAATCAGGGCGATGGAATAAGCGTATAAAATTTGGAGGAATTATCTATGGATAACGATAAAAGAAAATTAACAGAAAAAGAATTGAAA
>QXXL01000165.1 GCA_009911505.1 Lachnospiraceae bacterium
AATTCTGAAATGCAGCAAAAAGGATATAAAATGAAGAATATAATTATCAATACTCAACAAGCAAAACCGTTATGTCTTTTAATTATGCTGCCATTTATGGCTTTAGCATTTTGGATATACTATAAGGTGAATGGTTTTGATTTAGATTGTCTTTCGTGGGGATTTCTTGTAGTATTACTTATGCTTATTTTATGTCTATCCATTCTGCATGAGTTAATACATGGAATTACCTGGAGTATTTTTGCAAAAAATCATTTTCATTCGATTGATTTTGGATTTATTTGGAGTAGTTTTTCTCCATACTGTACCTGCTCCGAACCGTTGGAAAAGTGGCAATATTTGCTGGGAACTGCTATGCCTACATTAGTTTTAGGCGGTGGAGCAGCAGTGGTTTCTGTAATGACAAATCAATTACTGCTATTTATTCTGGCAGAATTTATGATTATTTCAGGTGGTGGGGATGTTCCAAATGAAGAATCCCCCTGTCTGGCTTCTGCCGTTCTTTATTCTCACCGAGAACAGCGACCTTGCCACGGAATATGAATATCGGCATGAGGGCGTGAACGACTATATCACCGCCCCGGTCAATATCCCAGAGCTGATCCGGCGGGTTCAGTTCTTTGTGGAATGAAACGAGCTTACATATTCAAACATCTGCCTCCACAGCGGGGAAAAGATTAAACACTTTCGGAATTTGCGTGGCATATCACAGGTAACGCTCGGTCAGCTTTCCGGCATCAATTCCGCCACAATTAAAAAGTACGAGTATGGCATCCGCAATCCAAAGCCCGACCAACTGATGAAAATTGCAAATGCTTTGGGTATTAGTATCAATGTTTTCATGGATTTTGATATAGAAACAGTATCAGATGTATTGTCTTTGATTTTGAAAAAGAGAGATACGAGGACGGAAGTTTCAATCCCTCTACAATCAAAATATCCTTTAAGAACTCCCTGCTCAATCATAAGTTGGGCGTATATATGAAAGCAAGGGAATTGCAGGAGAACCTTCTGAATGATACGGAACGCTTCTCGTCGAAGGAAGAACACCAACGGGCGATTGAAGCACTCTCAAAAGATTTGGACGCTGTTAAGCAGAGTATTCTTGATGACAGTAAAATTGTCAAAAAAGGCGTTAGAGGTATCTCCGTTAAAATATATCCCGAAAATTAATCATTCTCACTATGCCGAAAAATAACTTGCCACACTTTAGGGAGCCTTAGTGACATTTGAATTTTCTTGTGATATAGTAGACTTCCACTTTAAAAAAAAGGAGTTGATGATATATGCCACAGATGAACAAAGGCGGCAAATTTATTTTCGGGAAATCACTGATACGAGATGATTTGACAATCCAGCTCCCCACACAGGCTCTTACAGAGTACAACGCCACAATAGAGGGAAAAGTCTATCTTTTTACTGGAAGCAAAATCACTGGCGGCTTTTGTGTGACAAGAAAAGGATTGTTAGAACCGTCAAAGTTAGGACACATTCTTACTGATAATCCGGCTTTACTGAATTATCAGACCGCAGAGGGCGAATTTGTCAAATACAAAGGGCGGTCATACTGTTGGGTAAATATTTCAGAAAATGGTATAATTCAGCTTAATCAGCAGATATTAGACTTTCTTAATCTGAAGATTGGAATGGAACTATTGTCTATCCGAAGCAGTGATATAGCTTTTACAATGGGTGCAACCGGTCCTCTGTTGGAAAGAGCCGACAACTATGAGGGAGAAATTCCTCTTTATTAAAAAAGCAGGTATCATGATACCTACCCCAAATCCAGAAAATTTCAAAAAATTTGTATTACTTAACTGATATGTCACTTTTTGAATCAGATAACTATTTGCATTGGCTTTAAAGGTATCATATACATAATCCGAACCTCTATTAGGCTCTGATACAGATTCTGCAGCTATTTGTTCTGGTAATAATGATATATCGAAATCTATATCTATTTTACTTGCTGAACTAATTCTTGTTGTAATTGTGCAATATTTTGTCCTGCTTTGACCAAACAAGATGTTTGTCCATTTTTCTGCTGATACCGTAAGGAAAGAATTGCTTCAGCAAGTACTGCACTTTGAGTATTACTATTCGTTTCAAAGAGCATAGACCATTGTTGCATTGAAATTTTCCCTGGGAAAATTGTTGTATCAATTCCCGAATTTAGTTTTTTCACCTCTTCATCAGAAAATGAGTCCACATATTCTCCAGTCGGATCGATGATTAACGTTTTCTTATTTGCGATAATAATTTTGTCCAATATAGATAAAGCCGAAGTAGACTTTCCACTATTAGTTGCACCTACCACAAACAAATGAGGATCAAATAATGTACTTGGTTTCAAAGATACCTCTGCATATATTTATTAGAGCTAGGGAAAATCATAATTGGTTCCTTAACTTCACATTTTTCTTTTCTGAGAATACCTTTTTCACTACGTTCCCATGTCAACGATCCATGCAATTTAAGCAAATTGTACTGAAAAAGGGAGAAATATATCTTCATACTTACCAGGATTCAAAGGAAGCCCGCAGAGCAATTTTTGAATACATAGAGGGCTGGTATAACCGAAAAAGAATACACAGTGCGATTGGTTACATAACACCACAACAGAAGGAGGATGAGGAACTTAAAAAAGCAGCATAAGATCAATAAGGGCAAGCGAATATTCATCATAGCTTGAGATCGTCCGAATAGCTGCTGTGCCATCATTAAAGGACATCACTTCAAATTCTCCTGATAAATAGTCTTTTATCATTCCTCTGATTTCTTCATCATCTTCAATCAATATTATCTTGTTTTCCATTACGATTGCTCCTTGCTATTTTTGTTCTTCTGTCAATAGGCTTTTCGGCGTTCTTCGGGATTAACCATACTGTCCCCATTTTCACAGCGCCAGAGATACGCCCACCAGCACAATAATAATTTATCCAACGAGGTGTCACACCCCATTTTTCGCCAGCTTCTTTTAGTGTCATGTAGTCCATATTACACCTCCAATTTTATAGTATAATTCGTTTTCTCGAAGAATACAAGGCAAGAAATCCGGCAAGGGGAAACACAGGGAATCCGAGACGTGGTGGAATGTCAGAAGGATTTGTAATCGGAGATTCCGGTGGAATCGGAAGGCCATAGCCGGCAGGGGGAGCAGAAGTGCGGAAATCGCCTGTGCAAGGAGCAAACGGAAAACCGAAGATAGACAAGACAGTCCACTTGCAGGTGGCGTATGAATTTGGAAAGAATATCTATTCAGAGTGATATTTTTCCGTTCTGAGATTTTGTTAAATAATGCTTTACAGAAGGGGGCGGTTTGCCGGTGGACGGGCTTTTTTTCTTTTGCCGTCGTGCGGCAGATTGTATTTCTATTCTTTGCCTATATGCTAAACGCTAATTTTGTGGATTTCATAAAGATTTGAAAAATAATGAGCGATACCGCAGTACCGCCCACCAAATTTCTAATATGGAATTTTTATAATGACCTGTGCGCCCTTTGTCTTATCAGAATTTTTTAATATGAGCTGTCCGTTATGCTGCTTAATAATGCTGCTTGTAATATATAGTCCCATACCGAAGTGCATATTTGAGGTTCGGCTCTTATTCCCCATGAAGAATTGTTCCTGTGCATGATGTAGGGCTTCCGGCGTGAAGCCGCTTCCCTCATCTATGATAGAGATTTGTAAAAAGTGGTCCGGCTTTTGCACCTCTACATAGACTGTCCCTTTTGGTGGAGAGTAATCTAACGCATTGCCTATCACATTCATAATTGCCCGTTCCAGTAGTAATTTATCCGCTTTGAAAGTTCCTAAATTTGCCCCTGTTTCCATGTGTAAACAAATTTCTTTTGTAAGGCATAATGAATTTGCCTGCGCTTCAATCTGTTCCATATAATCAGCTATGTCAAATTCTTCCAAACCCAGCTGATATCCGGCTACTGTTCGGGATATATCAATCAGCGTCCTAATATAAACGCCCATTTGCCCGGAACTTTCTATAATATACTCCGCATATAACCGCTGTTCGTCGTCAAGCTCCGTTTCGCTTATCAAGTCGATATTTCCTTGAATGACAGTTAAAGGCGTTTTTAAATCGTGAGCAAGTGCCGCTATCTGCTCCTTTTGTAATTGTTCCGCACTCCATTGTTTCTCTATAGATGATTTCAAGTTATTTTTCATATCAGAGAAAGAACATAACACATCTTCAAATTCTTTGATTTTTGAGTGTCCCACCTCAAAATCAAGATTTTGTTCTGCCACTTTTTCTGTTGCTTCAAAAAGTGGGGAGAGCTGTGCCCGCATATTTTTTGCAAACTTCGCTGTTAATATCACGCAGACCGCGATACAGTTTATCCCCATGAGGATATATAGCAGAATTTCCGGTGAGGGAAAATGATTATAGAACCATTCATTTATAAACTGTGAGCCAATGTAATATTGAAGCACCACATATTCATTTTCGCGGGTAACAAATAGATACTGCTTGTTGGGGTTTTCGTTTATCTTTCCAGATAGGGCATACTCCATAGCCCTGTCTAAATCGCCGCCCTCTAAAGACGTTTCCTTCATTTGATAATTCTTATCCAGTATTAGGTACTTGCACCCCATAGGAAGCTGTACATCTGTTAAATCCGGCGTTGCGGCAATAATTGGAACAAGATTTTTTGCGCTGCGTTCTGAATAATTCGCATAAGTAATAAAGCCCGTTCTGGTTCCGGCAAGGATAAGACTAAATGGAATAGCTACCGAACCCATTAGGCCAATCAGCAGTATACATAAAAATTTCCAAAAAGACGCTTTCAATGATGTTGTTTTTTTTATTCCCATTTGTACCCTATCCCCCAAACTGTCGCTATCGGCTGAATATCCAATTTGCTTAATTTCGCCCGGATATTTTTGATATGAGTGGAAATAGTAGAATTATCGCTGTCGCCCTCCAAGCCCAAAACTGCTTCATAAATCTGTTCTTTTGAAAATACCTGTCCTTTATTTCTTGCAAGGTATTCACAAATCAGATATTCGCTTTTGGTTAGGGGAACAGGTGTAGTATCTACCCGCAGCTCTTTTGCGGACAAATCAATTTTTATCTGTTCAAAGGTAAGGGCTGTATGCCGTTCCCTGTGTTCCCGGCGTAAGCGGGCATTTACCCTTGCCCGCAGCTCCGCAATGCGGAATGGTTTTGTCAGATAGTCGTCTGCTCCCAAGCCAAGCCCAAATGTAATATCATTTTCCATTGTCTTAGCTGTTAAAAAGAGAATAGGGCAGTCCACCAATGAACGGATTTTATTGCAATAAGAAAATCCGTCCATATCCGGCATCATAATGTCCAGTATAATCAAATCGTATCTGTTCAGCTTATCAAGCGGAACCTGTGCGGCAGACGTATAGGCAGTAATGAAATGTCCGTCTTTTTGCAGCCCATTTTTCACAAGCTCTAAAATAGGTTGTTCATCATCAACCATAAGGATTGCTGCCATAGTGCCGCCTCCTTTCGTTGCTCTTTTCGTATTATAGCATAATCCGCAAGGGCAGAAAGCGGTTATTTCTGCTCTGCAATATAGTAGCGGTTATTTATTTTTACCGCAACCGCTTCTGTTTTATCCGTACCGTAAATCTCGTAAACTTCTGTGTAAAACCATTGTTCCCGCCCCTGTCCGGCGTTTTTTCCGTTCCAGTCAATCTTGTTCAAATCTTCTTTAGACAAAGGGCGTTTCGTTTCCGTATCGAATGTAACGCTTTCCGCAAGAATATCAATCCAGCTTCCCAATTCATCATTTGATACGGTATCAGAGGTTACTTGATAAATAATCCCGTCGCAAAGGAGCTGCGTTGCATTTTCGGGATTGATTTCAAACTTTCCACCCATAGACTGCTCTGTGTCCTTGAAATCAAAGACCGTATCTGTGTCTTTGATATTTTCTTTTCTAACAGCTTTGTGATACCCTCCGTTTACATCTACAATCAGATAATCGTCAGCGTTGGGGGATGCGTACACATTCAAGAATGGGATAATATAAGCAGCTTCCGGGGCTTTATCCGCTAAATCTGCCAACGTCCGAAAGGTAGCGGCTTCTATGTTTTCTTGAAGCAATACTTTTCCTGTTTCGTCTACCGCTGCAAGCTGCCGGATATATCCAGTCCATTCCCCAAGGCCACCATTAGAAACGGTATCCTCCAAAATCGTATAGTCGTTTCCCTTAAAGGAAAATTGCGTCACATTCTCTGCGTCCAGATAGCATTGCTCTTTATCACTGGAATATTCCCTGATTTTTTCCTGTAAAGAGCAGCCCGCAAGAGAAAAGCATACAACAAAAGCAAACAGCAAGACGATAACCATTTTTCTATTTTTATTCATAATTTTTCCGTCCTTCCCAATGAGAAAACCATAATAAGGTCAGCAGCAAGCCGCCTGTCGTTAATGCTGCAATCCATATTTTTTCCGCTCCATAGTTGAAAATTTGTCGGCTCAAAATATCCTGTACCCAATTCACAGACCATGAAAAGGGAATATACCTCGCTATGCCTTTTAGTTCGATATTGCTATATAAGATACATTGCAGACTTTCAAACACGCCCCAAAACAGGGATAACCCTAATCCAAATTTGAAGCTAAGGAACAGGTGCAGGAGGTATATTATCAAGTTACAAAAGGCCATCCCGGTGGCGGCTCCAATCAGTATTCCAAGCTGCACTGTATCAGCCATTCCCAAAAGATGTATGCCAATCACAAATAAAAGGAACAGAAAGAACAATGCAAATACCCCCGAACCATAAAGATAAGTTAATTTTGCAAGCATATTTTTGTGTCGGTTCGGTACAGCAAGCAGCGTTTGGAAGTGTGAAGCCTTTTCTTCCAGCGCAACATTCAGACCGACAATAACGCTTATCAACAATGGAAAAAACGTTGTCGTAATTTCTAATATCATTTTGAGCTTTTTACTATCTGCTGTGCTGCCATACTGGAAATAGTAAGCAAGAAATAACAATGCCCCGATAACAGGTACACAAAAATGGATGGCCCAAAACGGTGTATGCTTCGTTTTTTCCTGTTCAGAACGAACCGCATGAATAAACCCCATTTCCATCTACCTCCCTTTGGAAAAATCCTTTGCGTCGGCATAGGACAAAATAAGAAACAAGAGTATTGACAACGCAATGGAAATCATAATGGCTATAGAAAATCCACAATTTCCCGCATAAGTTCCGTTTATTTCAATTCCCATAAGCGGCTTTGCCAGTTTTGCCGCCCAACAATACGGTACAAACCACCATGCTATTGTATTTCCTAATGCAGTAGCAGTAGATAGAACAATCCCAAGTATTGTATTTAACACAATCGGCACAAACATTCCCGTTTTGCGTGCTAAGTACAGGCACAAAGGGATTTGCCAGACAGATGCAAGGATAATCCCGATACTTCCTGCAATGCTGTGTAAAAGAGAATATACTGCCGTTGCCGGAGCAATGATATTACTGATAGAAATAAGCAATGCTAAAAATATCGCTGAAACAAGCAGTTTTTCGACTAAGATAATGCCCTTAGCAAATTCAAATTTTGAAAGGTTCACGGGCATAGAAAATACCGAATAGTATTTCCCGGCGCTTTCTTCTTTTCTGTGTGACAGGGAACATAAAATTGCGATTGCTCCCGGAAGCAAAAACGCATACCACCAGTAAAGTGTCATGTATTGATACCCCATAAATCCGCCCATAAGCCACGCAAAAATAGCGGTGATTAGTGGAACAATGAAAATCAGTTTGTTCGATATTGTCCTCTTGAATTTCAAATGCTCTGATTTCAGATAGTTCATGCCTTAACCCTCCCTGTGATTGCTTTTTGCAACGTCCATAAAAAGCTGTTCCAAATTTTCGTTTGCGTTCAATTTTCCCTCATATCCAAGAACGCCACCCGCGATAATGCCGATATGGTCAGCTATCTGCTGCACTTCGGAAAGAATGTGACTGGACAGAATAACCGTAATACCTTTAGCTGGAAAAGAGCGAATAAGCTCTCTAAGTTCTTCAATCCCAATCGGGTCAAGCCCGTTGGTTGGTTCATCAAGTATGAGCAGTTTCGGGTTGTTTAGTAATGCGACCGCAATTCCAAGACGCTGTTTCATACCAAGAGAAAACTGTCCGGCTCGTTTCCTGCCTGTTTCCGTCAGTCGGACGATTTGCAGCACTTCGTCAATCCGCTTATCTGTCAGTCCTAAAATAGTGGTCCTTACTTTCAGATTTTCATAGGCAGTCAAATTTTCATAAAGCGGCGGCATTTCAATCAACGCTCCGATATGGTTTAAGTTGCTGCGTTTCCATGCGTGACCGCCAAATTCGATATTCCCAGAGGTCGGTTTCAAAATGCCCGTAATCATTTTGAGCGTCGTAGATTTTCCGGCACCGTTCGGTCCCAATAGTCCATAGACGGAATTTTTCTCAATGTTCAGCGATATGTTGTTTACGGCTGTTTGCCCGCTGAAAGATTTGCAGAGGTTTGTTGTTTTCAAAATCATTTCCATATTTTGTATTGTCCTTTCTTTTGGTTATGGGAAAAGAATAGCTGCTGTTTTTGAAGATTTCATAAAGAACACAAAATTTTCTCTATTACATTTTGAATTATTTTGGCTAACTGATAGAACTATATAGACATATTCAAACGGAAAGGTGAACAGTAAAATGTAATAGGGTGAATAATTATGGCAAAAGGACCAGTACCGAAATACGACTTCAAGGCTTTTGGGGCAGCGATAAAGGCGGCGCGGACAGGGCGCAAGGAGAGCCGCAAGAAAGTAAGCGACGA
>QXXL01000166.1 GCA_009911505.1 Lachnospiraceae bacterium
TAAATAAGGTGTGCATAGGCCCGATGTAGCTGTCAATGTCTGGTATGTCCAGAGCCTGCGGCGCAACGTCAAGAGCCTGTGCCAGTGCAGCCGTCAAATCTGCCTTTGGCTTGCGTGAGCCAACAAGCTTATCAAGAAATTGAATGACGAGCTGAAGGAGCAGGGGTTTATCACGATTGCAGGGAGAGTAAACCGCCAGTATTTTCAAGAAAGGTTTTATGGGGGCAGAAGAAAAACAGGGAAAAGAGATGGAGTAAATGCCAGTATTTAAGAACGAGGGTAACGGCACTTGGTATGTGATGGCTCGGTATGTGAACTGGAAAGGGAATCTGGGAAAGGAGGGCTGAGCCATATGGATATTTTGGGACTTATTGCCGTGCTGAGCTTCGGCTTGACCTGCTTTGGGATCGGATACACCTTTGGTAAAGATAGTAACAAGACACAAAAATAGACGCCCTGCTCCGCTAAAGTGAGACGACTATTTTGTCACAATCATTTGAATCTGGCTAACCGTCTATCGGTAGTTCCTAAGGCGCCTGTTACCAGCCGGCGTCTTTCTTTACGCTTACTATAACATAGTCGTTTTTACCGATTCGTGCCCCAGGCGCTCCGGTATTTCAAGTGCGTCAAATCCCATATCGATCAGCATACTGGCATGGGAATGCCTGAGATCGTGGAGCAGGATCGGTTCCAGACCTGCATCGGGGGCATTCCGCTTCAATCCTTTTTCCAACGCAGATTTCGTAAAATAGAATATCCGGTCCGTTGGCAGGATCCCATATAGCTGCGATACATACCCGTGTATATCATCATATAAGAAATCCGGGATGGCAAGCGTCCGACTGCTCTTTGGCGTTTTGGGTTCAAGGATAAGCTCTTTCCCCTTATTGCTTGGCATAATTTTTATTGATATTCAGACGTTTGTCCGGCAGGATGTCTTCCGGCGTCAAGGCCAGGAGATCCCCGGAACGCACCCAGGTGTAGAACAGGATGTCAAATGCCAGCTTCATAGTGGATTTTTTGATCCTGCTGGCGAACCGCTCATATTCTTCCTGTGCCCATATCTTCATTTCATCGGCCCTGCCCGGATCGATGAAGGCTATCGTGAAGGGACTTATGAATGAAGGGAAGTCTGTGGAGAAGATTGGGAAACAGTTGGAAATGAAGCCGGAGGAAATATCCTAGCTTTCTGATTTTTCAAAAGAGGACTTCCTGAAAATGATGGTAAAAGGTGTCTGCAATTACTCAAAAGCAGAATATATAACGAAAATTTAATGCTTTAATGCGAAAAAGCACCTAGCACACAGATTACGGTGCATTTGCACGGTGCAGGGTGAAAATCTGAAAACAAACATAATTTGCGAGGTGGGGATGAATGAAATGAGAGCGCCCACAAATGAGGAAATAAGGGCGCAGGTGCTGGATGATGAAGAATTTACCCTGATTGATTCCATGGATGATGATGCGGAATGGCATCTTATTACGCAGCTCCGAATGTTTTCAGTGCGGGAAAGAAGGCTAATGCAGAGAATCCGGCAGTATAAGGAAGTTGATGAAAAGAACCATGGACTGGCCGTCCAATCTGTTTCCAAAAAGAAAGTCCTTGAAGATGTAGTGAACGCAGAAGAGGAATCTATTGGTGATGGGAAATTAAAGAAGTCAAGGGAAATGACGGTGACCAATACAGAGGTGGTTATAAACAGCATAATGGCACTGGAAGCGAAACTGACGAAGGTTCAGAGGGCAAAGACCAAGGCGATTGAATCACTGACGAAAATCCGGCTTGAGCGTGGGCGCCTTAAAATTGAGGATGCAAAAGAGCGCAGGGAAGCCGGCCTTCATGAGCTCCAGAAGGGAAATGCTGGACGTACAGATTGAGCATATGAATGGTTTGAAAACTTTAATCTATAATATGTATAAAATAATGTGTGAAGATGACGGGAGGCAGGGGTACAAAACGGTATTTTTTGGTTAAGCGGTAAAGATTGGAACGCTTCAAATTCGGTCAATGTAGCCCGCTACGACTCCCTCATTTGCGATTATATACTGGATAATATTTGCAGCATGGTCGCGTCCTCCTCAAAGATATGTTTTATTTCTGTGAGTCACAGCTTACACATTTTTTGTGGAAAGACAAGGCTTTTTTCAAAGAAAAATTCCTTACTTATATCATTAAATTTCTTACAGCATTACTTTGACTTCTACTCCGAAAGCTCGGCTTTCAACATTTCCAGCAATCGTTCAGCAATGGGAGTAAAAACTTGATATTTTTTCCATATTAGATACATTTTTGTTTCAAGTTTAGGGGTAAGAGGGCGGAAAGTAAGCCCACTATCGGGGCTTGTATCAATTAAATGCTCAAAAGTTAAAAGATAACCCAGACCCTCTTTCACAAAAAGCGATCCGTTATATGATAGACGAAACGACCCTTCAAGGTATAATTTATCCATGTTATTGCCGCACCATTTGGAAATATCATTGCTCCATCCCTGTTCGGAACAAAAAAGAGGAAGTCCAAATAAGTCATCCACGCAGATGGAGCCTTTTTCTACCAATGGACAGTCCTTTGGCATGACAACACCCCATAAATCAGCATGGGGAAAGGTTAAATAATGATATTTTGCAGTATTGGGTTCCTGTGCCAGTACGGCAAAGTCAATGATACCTTTATCCAGTTTTTCTGTAACCTGTTCCGTGTCGCCGCTGGTAATATGATAATGTAGATCAGGGTAAGACTCTTTGAATCTTCTGATTGTGGCGGCGAGGCTTCTGATCTGGTAAGATTCCGCCAAGCCGAAGTAAACATCGCCGCCCAAGACATCATCTAAAGCAAGAAATTCAGTTGTGATTTTGTCAGCCATTTTTATCAAGTCTTCCGCCCGTTTCCGCAGTAAAATCCCTTCTTCCGTAAGCTGTATGCTAAAACTGTGGCGTATAAACAGTTTTTTCCCAAGCTCGTCTTCAAGTGCTTTTAACTGCTTGGAGAGAGTAGGCTGGGTGACGTGAAGCAGTTCTGCCGCGCGGGTTATATTTTCTTCCCTTGCCACGGCAAGGAAGTATCTCATGGTTCGCAGTTCCATATGGCCCTCCTGTGATATTCCTAAAATTTATATCATGATATAAATTATAACTATTAGCGAAATAAAAATCAAGAGGATATAATACTGACATAGCAGGAAGGGAGGCGGTCATACGGATGATCTTATTCAGAATCTAAAGGATGCTGGCTGTGGCGCTCAGACTATTGAGAAGGTTTGCAGGTTGTATGGTAACGGCCAGGTTCAGGATGCGATTAAAATGCTGCGTAAGCATCGCTGCGGCCTGATGGACAGCCTGCATGAAAGTCAGTGGAGAGTTGACTGTCTTGATTTTTTAGTATGGCGGATGGAAAAAGAAAAGCAATAATTAAAAAACAACAAAAAAGAAAGAGAGGCATTACAAAATGGAAAATACTATAAAACTGGAATTAACAAAGGAATGGGATAAGACTTTCCCGAAAAGTGAAAAGGTGAACCATCGCAAGGTGACATTCCCTAACCGTTACGGGATCACACTGGCGGCAGACCTTTATGAGCCGAAAGGAGTGGAAGGGAAGCTGGCTTCGATTGTGGTATGCGGGCCGTTTGGCGCGGTAAAGGAGCAGGCATCCGGACTGTATGCACAGACGATGGCGGAGCGCGGTTTCCTCACTATGGCATTTGATCCTTCCTTCACTGGTGAAAGCGGCGGCACGCCCCGATGCAGTCCATACGGATCTGTATGACGGCGGCGAAAAGGATGCGATTCCGTTTGATTAGCTGGAGCAGTTTTTTTCGGAAAATATGAAATGATATTTATAAACTTATTATACGAGGAGGAAGGCCATGTTAGGAAATTTTATGTATTGTAACCCGACGAAACTTTATTTTGGCGAGGGTTCCCTTGCCAGCTTGAATGAGGAGCTGCCTAAGTATGGACAAAATGTACAGCTTGTGTATGGCGGAGGATCGATCAAAAAGAATGGTATCTATGATAAAGTCATGAAGATTTTGAAAGCAAATGGAAAAAATGTGCTTGAAGATGCGGGTGTGATGCCAAATCCTACAGTACAGAAACTGCAGGAAGGCTGTAGGATTGCCAAGGAGGGTAAGGCAGACCTGATTCTTGCAGTTGGGGGCGGTTCTGTCTGTGACTATGCAAAAGCGGTTTCCGTATCTGCATACTGCACGGAAGATCCATGGGAAAAATATTACCTTCAAATGAAAGATGTGGACAATGAGATCATCCCGGTTGGATGTGTCCTGACAATGGTTGGCACCGGCTCTGAAATGAACGGCGGCGTGGTCATAACAAATCATGAGCAGAAATTGAAGATTGGCCATGTATTTGATGAGAGGGTGTATCCGAAATTTTCCATCTTAAATCCGGTATATACCTATACGCTGCCTCAGTACCAGATGGTTGCAGGAATTTATGACATTATGAACCATATTACGGAGCAGTATTTCTCCGGGGAGGATGACAATACTTCTGATTATCTCATGGAAGGTCTGCTGCGGTCTTTGATCTATTCCAGCAGGATCGCGGTGAAGAACCCTACGGATTACGAAGCAAGGAGCAACATCATGTGGATTGCCACATGGGCATTAAACACGCTGGTGGCGAAGGGAAAATCCACAGACTGGATGGTTCATATGCTGGGGCAGGCGGTTGCGGCGCATACGGATGCAACCCATGGCATGACCCTTGCAGCGGTATCCATGGCCTACTATCGCTTTATCTGCCCGTTTGGGCTGGCAAAGTTTAAGAGGTTTGCCATGAACGTATGGGAGGTAAACCCGGAAGGAAAAAGTGATAAACAAATTGCAGCGGAAGGCCTGAAAAAAATGGAAGTTTATATGAATGAACTGGGTCTTACGATGAGTCTGAAAGAGCTTGGGGTAACGGAGGAGATGCTCCCGGGAATTGTTGAAAGCACACTGATCATGGATGGCGGCTATAAGGTGCCAGACAAAGGTGAAATCAGGGAGATTTTAAAGAACAGCTTATAAAAAGCCAGTATAACAGAGCGAAATAGGCTGTTCCAACGTATAAAAACAGAGGGGCAGATAAGATGAATACAATAAATGACAAGGTGGTTGTAATTTTAGGGGCATCCAATGGAATCGGTGAGGCAACTGTCAGACTGTTGGCGGACAAGGGGGCAAAACTTGTAATTGTCTCCCAACGTGGCTTACGCTGTCGAAACACCGGATCGGATGTCTGTAAGTGAGATTATGATTCGTCCCACGAAGCAGGGGATTTAAAGGCAGCACAGACCAAAGCGTTATCATGCTGTAGCGGGATGCTGTATGCCAGGGCATCCTGCTTTTGATGAGGCATTGTGGCGCCTGGCATAAAGTAAGTAAAAATTTGGAGGTAACAGAATATGCGTATCTTGGTATTAAACGGAAGCCCCCGTCCAAAGGGCAATACGAGACAAATGGTGGATGCGTTCCGGAGTGGTGCGGAATCCGCAGGACATTGGGTGGATGTAATTGACGTATGCAGGAAAAAGATTGCGGGCTGTCTGGCCTGCGAATACTGCCATACAAAGGGAAACGGAGCCTGCGTGCAGAAAGATGATATGCAGGAAGTCTATTCCCTGCTGGGGGAGGCGGATATGCTTGTCATTGCCTCGCCGATTTATTATCACGGTGTTTCAGGGCAGTTAAAATGTGCTCTTGACCGCTTCTATTCTGCCGCTTATCCGAGAAAGCCCCGGAATCTGAAAAAGGTGGCTATGATATTAAGCTCCGGTGATCCTAAAATGTATGATGGAGCAATGTTCTCATACAAAGGGGATTTTCTGGAATACCTCGGCCTTGAAGATATGGGGGTGTTTACAGCATACGGCATGGAGAACGGTTCGGCTTCAAAGCTGAAAGAACTCCGGGATTTCGGAAAAAATCTGAAATAGTGATAAGGGAAGCTGTGAAATGGGAAAAATATTCAGCCTTATACTTGTTTCCTTATTGGCATTTCCAATGACAGCATGCGGGCGAAACAAGGCAGGGGAAACCGGGACAGCGCCCGGTGATACAGGCAGCGAACCGGCGGCAGAGGGCATACGGGAGAGCTGCTTGGCGATTCCGTGATTTCTGAAATTGCAGAGGTGCATGGCCTGTCTTCCGCGCAGGTGATTTTACGATGGAATCTGCAAAAGGGCGTGGTAGTCATCCCCGGTTCCAGTAATCCCGATCATATCAGGGAAAATACGGAGTTATATAATTTTAGTCTGACCGAGGATGAAATGGCACGGATAGGTGCCCTTGGCCGGGGTGCGGGGACAAAAATTCCGCCAGGACTGTTGAGGAGGCGGCGCCATAGAGGTTCCCGAAGGGCTTGTCATCGCCTTCAAGGAGCTGAAGCTCAGTAAACTTCAGGTAAAGATTAGAAACCATATAGGCCTTCTCCCTGGTGATGCACTCAGAAAGGTGCATACGATGCCTTGTAAGGCGTTTCAGGGCTATAAACTGCCCGCCGCGCCATGGCTCCAGCTTTTTATGGGGGCGGATATTTTCCGGATTGAGCCGGTTACACCATATCCGCTGGATCATTCCGAGCTTGAGGATATTGCGCAGAAAGAGCAGTCAGAGAAATTCCGGCCTGAAATTGCAGGGACTGTGGAGAATATAGGGCAATATGATACCATATTTTTTGGATTCCCTAACTGGCTTGCGTACCACAATTTGATACAATGCACTCAAGCATGAGTTTGGGTGCAAATTTTAACGATAGGAATTTTGATATGGAAATTTTTATGGTTTTATGCTTTATAGATTTTAAATTATGTGGTATAATATCGTTGTTTTTTACATACTTACAAAGGTCATTTTTAAGTGGAGGATAATTATGGCTACAACAGTAAATGGAGCATTCACAGAATTTATGAATAATTCTGTAAATTTAGATATGACTCAAACGCAAACCGCAAGAAAGAGCAGAGATAATTTACTTTCTAATATTAAGTCATTTAGTGGAGATGATGATTTTTTCTCCATTAATGGCTCACAGTGCTTAAATTTTGGTTCATTTGCAAGACGCACTAAATTGCGTCCGCTGGATGACATAGATATGATGATTTGTATTGCTGCAAGTGATGATAGAAAATACTCATATGTGGGAGATGGTATCTACAGCATGGGTGCAAATCAGACGGATAAAAACAATGGATTAAATACCAATGAAACAAATGATCTTAATTCAACTAAGGTGATTAACAGGTTTATATCTAAGCTTTCAGATCTTAATGATTATAGAAAAGCTGAGATGCACAAGAATCATGAGGCCGCAACATTGAAACTTAAGTCTTATGATTGGAATTTTGATATCGTTCCATGCTTCTACTGCAAAGGCGATTTCTATTTAATTCCAGATGGAAAAGGAAATTGGAAAAAAACTGATCCTCGGATTGATAATCAAAGGATTACGGCAATCAATCAAGAGCATAATGGAAATTTATTAGCACTTATTAGGCTTGTTAAATACTGGAATAATAGGCGGATTACACATACAATAGGATCATATATGTTGGAATGTATGATTCTTGAGCGATATGAAAATATGATTACACCTGAAAAGTGGTGGATTGATTTGCAATTCAGAGATACGTTAAATCATTTATCTTCGGCGATATATTACAGTGTAAATGACCCAAAGGGAATTCAAGGGGATATGAATACCTTTAGCTACAGTGAAAAGGTAAAAATAAGTGAAGCATTAAAAAATGCTTATGATAAAGCGTCGGAGGCAACTACATTAGAAACCTCTAATAAAGATCAGAAAAGTGCAATAAAAAAATGGGGAGAGGTTTTAGGAGATTATTTCCCAAAATATACAGGAGTGTAAATGAATGAGTAATGGAATTAGATTAAGGCAGAATGAAGAACATTCTATAGAAATGCTTGCTGCACAGCGCCAGTTATATAGTAATGCAAAAAGGTATGACTGGTTATCTACAGCTTTGTCTGTTTGGATTCCTTTTGGAATGGCTATTATTCTCGTGTTTATACCAGAAGATTCATTAGCTGGGATTGTGTCTTATATAGTATCAATCACAAGTGCAGTTATTTCGTTTATAGTTGACGGAATAATAAATAATAAGAAAGAATTAGCGGCAGCTATACAACAAAAATTTGATACATATATTTATAATATGCCATGGGATACGAGGATATTTGGAAAAAATAGAAATCTTAATAATGAGATTGCTGTTTACTCAAGCAAGATATTATCTGATGAGGAAGAAAAGAAATCTTTGTATGACTGGTACACTCCGTTAGTGGACGAAAAAGAGCTTAAGGAAGGTATTCTTTCTTGTCAAAGAGAAAATGTCTGGTGGGATGTTGGGTTAAGAAAAAGATTTAAAATGGGAAGTATAATGGCAATTATTATTCTTTGTATAGCTGTATTTATAATGGGTATCTGTAAAAATGAGAGTACTGTCAAACTTTTATGGAGATTTGCGTTTGTTGCGCCGATGCTTGAATGGTTATTTAGTACAATTAAACAATTGAATAAAGATATTAATGAATTGCAAGAACTAGATGAAATCATTAATGATGATGAATCAAAATCAATGGAAGATCTTCAGGATATACAGAAATTAATTTTTATTCATCGTAAGGACTGTTTTGCTATTCCAAACTTTTTTTACAAGCATTTTAAAGATAATGATGAGGACAAGGCACATAGAGCGGCATCAATGCATTAGAAAAGATGATTTGCAATTATAAACAACAGAAAGAATGACTATCATGACTTTTCTACCGATTAGTGATAGGAATTTTAGATTTTTATCAGAAAAATATCCGCAGGAGTAAGGAAACATCGCAACACCGAAATTGATACAATGGGAAACCGCAGAAAAGCCTGAGAATAAGGCATTTCGCGGGTTCTGCGGTTTTATTTTTTCGCTTTTTGAGCCTTTTTTTTGTTGAGGGAGCAGCTCCGTTTTCTGAATTTGCACCACTTTTTAACGATAGCAGGAATCGTTAAAAGGTTTGAATGTGGCGGGGCAGAGCCTTGTACTGGGAGCGATAAAAAATATTTAACAGCGGCACAGGCGGCTATTTCAAAATAATGCCATAGGAATTTGGGTACTCGCAGGCGAAAGTATTGAAGAATGGCTTAAAATAAAGGTTTTTTAGGCTTGGTGGGGTTCATCACGGTGGGTGGTGGACCCCGCTTTTTCATGTTTTTGGATGCCGCTGATAGGATGGCGATAGGGGCAAAAATCGTACTATCAGGCAAAAGTATACTTTCACGCAAAAGTCCGGGGTTTCCGTGATAGTATAAAACGGAAAGGTAAAAAGGAGTAGGATATTGGCGGTTTTGGTTGAAAGGTGTATTAGCTTGACGGAAAATGCTGTTGAAAAACGGGGGATATGGTACAAACACGGAAACTGCCCGGAGTTTTCGTGTTTGTATATGAGTTTCCGTGATAGTATATAGAAAAATTGAAAAATGGTAGCAGGGGGAAAAGGGTTGTTCAATGGCTCTTTTTTGCTTTCCATTTCCGGAAAATAGTCGTTTCGTGCCATCGGGTGAAAAACAGAAAATTTTTATGGTATAATTCAGTGGATGCTTTTACTTTAGCGGGAACGGCTTTCTGCCGAAGTAATAGGAAACAGTCCGGGAGGCATATCGGCAAGGCACGGAAAGTTTGAAATCCTATATGCAGCGCCAGTGGAGCCTTGTGGGAGGAATGGCCGGCACGTTCAGGGAGATGGAATGAAAGGGTAACAATGAAAAGGCTGGAACTGTCTGGCTGATTCTAAAAGCAGTGGAGAAGCCGATTGCTGGCAGAATAAAACAAGGGAGAGAAATCGGAGATGAAATTATTTATAATTGAGGACGAAGTTCCTATTCGGAAAGAGTTAACACATTTTTTTGAAAAATATGGTTTTCAATGTGAGAGCAGTGACGATTTTCATGATATAGCACAGCTTGCGCTTGCTTCCGGGGCAGACCTGATTCTGCTGGACATCAACCTGCCTTACCAGGACGGATTCCAGGTGTGCCGGGAAATCCGGCAAAGCTCCCATGTCCCTATCATTGTGCTTACCAGCAGGAACACAGACTTTGACGAATTGATGAGCCTGAATATCGGTGCGGATGATTTTGTATCCAAGCCATACAATGCACAGGTGCTGCTGGCACGGATACAGAAACTTCTTTCAAGGGCTGGCGAAGCACAGGACAGCGTGGTGCTTACCCATAAGGGGCTGACTTTGAATTTATTAAAGGCGGAGATCAGCCATAACGGCCAGAATAAGAAACTTACAAAGAATGAAATGGGAATTTTGCGCCTGCTGATGGTAAACAAAGGGAATATCATTCCACGGGATGCCATTATTGATGACCTATGGCAGAGCGAAGAATTCATTGATGAAAATACGCTTAATGTAAATATTGTCCGTCTGCGGAAGACACTGGCAGAAATCGGGCTTCCTGATTATCTGGAAACAAAGCGTGGATTGGGGTATCTTGTATGAAAGTGAAGGATTATGCGGCAGACCACATTTTTTCTTTCCTTTGCCTGTCAGTGTCAGGGCTGCTTGTTTTTGCGCTGCTCTGGCTGATCGAAACACCAATGGTTTTTATCCTCTTTGTGGAAAGCATTCTGTTTATGGCTTTTGTATGCGCTTTTCTATATGGTTACTGGCGCAGGAGGAACTATTATAACCAGTTATGGGAAATTCTGGACAGGCTGGAGGAAAAAACGCTGATTGGGGAAATCCTTGTCCGCCCCGATTTTTTAGACGGACAGATATTGGATGAGATACTCAGACGCTGTAACAAGTACCAAAATGACCGGCTGGCGGATGCGGAACAGAACAGTCAGGAATACCGGGAATACCTTGATTCATGGGTACATGAGATCAAGACGCCGATTGCTGCCGCCCGCCTGATCGTTGAGAACCATAAAAATCCCACCACCTTGCGGATTGATGATGAACTGCGCAGGATAGATGGCTTTGTGGAACAGGTACTATATTACGCCCGCTCTGCGGCAGTGGAAAAAGATTTCAAGGTGGAAAAGACGACCCTGCAGGCCCTTGTAAATTCTGCCCTGAAGACTTATTCAAAGCCGCTGATCCAGGCGGGAGGCAGGCCTGTTTTCAGCGGACTGGACATTCCTGTCTGTGCAGATATGAAAAGCTGTTCCTTTATCATCGGCCAGATTATTTCCAATTCAATCAAGTACCGTACTGAGGACCTGCAGGTCTCGTTTTCGGCAGATGCGGAGCAGAATGCTGTCCGGCTGATCATTTCGGACAATGGGATTGGCATATCCCCTGCGGATCTGCCCCGTGTCTTTGATAAAGGCTTCACCGGGGATAATGGACGTCGCTACTCCAAATCTACAGGAATCGGCCTGTACCTTTGCAAAAAGCTCTGCGGTAAAATGAACATTGGCATTACCATCCAAAGTGAATCGGGGCAGGGGACGGCAGTCACCTTGACTTTCCCACGGGAAAGCTACTTGCAGGAGGCGGGATTATGACCCGCCTTTTTGCTTAACATAAAGATGTCTGGCGAAGCCTGGCATCCGTTGTTTCCTTACATTTTGGTAATGAAAATGTAATCTAAAATAATGGCAGGCTTCCAATCGGTATGGTAGATTAGGGGTGCAATAGGGATTACCCTTTTGGAAAGGAGACAAACAAACGATGAACGATGCAATCTTGCAGGTGGATGATATCCAAAAGTATTACGGCAACAAGGGAAGCCTGACAAAAGCCGTAGACCATATTTCCTTTCAGGTCTGCAAAGGTGAGTTTTTGGGCATTATGGGGGCTTCCGGTTCCGGAAAGACAACGCTTCTCAACTGTATCTCCACGATCGATACGGTGACAAGCGGGCATATTTTTGTAGACGGGAAAGACATCACCGCCTTACACGGCTCACAGCTTGCGGATTTCCGCGGGAAGAAGCTGGGCTTTATTTTTCAGGACTTTAACCTTCTGGACACGCTGAACGCTTATGAAAATATCTCCCTCTCGCTATCTATCGCAGGGGTGAAGCCGGCAGAGATCAGGAGAAAAGTGAGCCGGATTTCAGAAGCACTTGGAATCTGCGAGGTGCTGGATAAATACCCCTACCAGATGTCGGGCGGACAGCAGCAGCGGGTGGCGGCGGCAAGGGCAATGGTGACAGACCCCGCAATGGTTCTGGCCGATGAACCCACCGGTGCCTTGGATTCCAATTCCTCCCGGATGCTGCTTGGCATGCTGACGGAGCTGAATGAACGCCTTGACGCAACAATCCTCATGGTGACACATGACGCCTTATCTGCAAGCTACTGCCGCCGCATCCTGTTTATAAAGGATGGGAAAATCTTTCAGGAGCTGAACCGCGGCGCTGACAGCCGGAAAGAGTTTTTTGCAAAGATTCTGGAGGTGGTTTCCGTTTTGGGAGGTGAGCAGAATGACCTCTTGTAAACTGATCATGAAAAATGTGGGGAAAAATATCCGGGATTACCTGGTCTACTTTTTGACCCTTATGATCTCGGTGAGCGTTTTTTACGCATTTAATTCTGTTTCAGACCAGCCGGCTTTTTCAGAAATGGGCATGACGAAAACGCTTCTTTATGACCAGCTCGGCATCTTGCTTTCTACCCTGACGGTGCTGATTGCTGTTGTCCTTGCGTTTCTGATCATTTATGCGAATCAGTTTTTATTAAAGCGGAGGAAAAAAGAACTGGGTATCTATATGGTGCTTGGCATGAAGAAGGGACGTATTTCCCGGATATTCGCAGGGGAAACGCTGTGTGTCGGGATGCTTGCACTGGTGACAGGCTTATGCCTTGGCTTTGCGTTGTCGCAGGGAATCTCCCTGGTCGCCTTAAAGCTGTTTGCCATTGAGATTTCAAAGTTTCAGCTTGTCTTTTCCGTGGGCGCTTTCAGGAAGACTGCGTTCTGTTTTGCGGTGATTTTTCTGCTTGTCATGGTCTTTAATGTGCGGTCTGTTTCCAGTGTGCAGTTGATTGACCTTTTGACAGCCGGCAGAAAAAATGAAACGTCACAGGGCCGGAGCCGCTTTTTGCCCGTGCTGCTGTTCTTTGTTTCTTTGGCGTGTATTCTGTCTGCCGGGGCGATGTTCTACAAAAATGGTATACTGCCCTCACGGGAGAACCGCTCTTTTCAGACGGAGGCCATCCTGCTTGTAACAGGGACATTCCTCTTTTTCTATTCCCTGTCTACCGTGCTTGTCCGGATGCTCCGGGCAAACAGCAGCCTTTATCTTAAGGGGCTGAACACATTCCTTGTCCGTCAGGTTGGCAGTAAGATACGCACGAATTATTTTATTATGACGATTGTCTGCGGACTGCTCACAGTAACGATTTGTGCGGTATCGGTTGGCGTAAGTACCGCGCTTGCCATGAATGGGCTTTCAAAGTCTGCCACGCCCTACGACCTGAATGTGCTGTCTGATGTGAGCATGGACGGGGACGGCAGCATATTGGAATATCTTGTATCCAGAGATACCGATTTATCGGGCATTGCGGAAAATATGGAGCAGATCAGCATTTATGAGGTAGATTTTACTTACGGCACCCTGTTTGCAGGCCAGAATGTTAAGCTGTGGCCCATTGACGAAGGAATCTTAGAAAGTGGTGTATCCGTGCTGGGTGTCTCGGATTTTAACCGTGCCCTGGCAATGCAGGGGAAAGAGCCTGTCACGCTGGCAGAAGATCAGTATCTGCTGAACTGTAATTACAAGGGGACTTTTCAGTATGTGGAAAAAGCACTGGAAAACCATGCAGATTTCGTGCTGGCCGGAATTCCTCTGCAAAGGGCGTCTGATACGGTTTTAGAGGAGACCTATTTTATGACTTCTGTCGGGAACAATGACCGGGGGACACTGGTTGTTCCGGATGCGGTTGCCCGCAGCCTTACGAAAGACGTCAATGTACTTCTGGTGCAATACCGGCCAGGTGCTGATTCGGATGCGGTTCTGCAGAAAATGATCCCGATTGGGCTGGATGATACCTGCGGTTACCGTTATGCGGAAAAGAACATGATGTACGATATGTTCTATGGGTTAAATGCACTGGTTTCATTCCTCTGCTGTTATATCGGCCTGATATTTCTGCTGATCTGCGCCGCACTGCTGGCTTTGAAACAGCTTACGGAGACAACGGATAACATTTACCGCTATGGACTGCTCCAGAAGCTGGGGGCAGGAAAGAAACAGGTTAACCGTACCCTGTTATTCCAGACAGCTATTTTCTTTGCGGCCCCGCTTGCTGTCGCCGGTATTTATTCTGCTGTCCTGATGGGGAAAGCAATGGAGATTGTAGAGGAATTTATGAATATCCATATTTCAACCAATATGGTTTTCACAGTTGTGATATTCCTTATGGTATATGGAAGCTATTTTATCGCTACCTATCTGTCCTGCAAACGGATGGTGACAGAACATCAAAATAAACGAATGGAGGAGTAAAGGATATGCCGGAAAACATTAAATGGGATGCTGTATTTCAAAGCATTGTTGATACATGGCTGCCGCTGTTTGGCGTCACTGCAGCAATCATTGTTATCGCTGTGGTAGTCCATATCATCAAGAAAAAACGGAAATAATAAAAATGCCAAATAATACAAAAGCTAACCGCCGCTATGGTAGACCGCCATATGCGGCGGTCTGCGTATTGGAAAGCGGGGGAAACAGAGTTAATATGCTGACACAGCGGTTTGCGTTTGTGCCGCCTTGCGGGGCATTCGCCCCTTTCAATTTAGAGAGAGTGAAGAATTGTTTTTTGGAAAGCAACCAACAGTTGCCGGATTGGAACGTATAGGTGGATTGATTATGGAAAAACGCTCAAGTATAATGAATGCCTGGAGGATGTCAGAATGGAATTTAAAGAAAAATTGCAATTACTAAGAACAAATATGAAACTGTCACAGGAAGAACTTGCTAACAGGCTGGATATATCAAGACAGTCTATAACAAAATGGGAGAATGGACAGTCTTTTCCGGATATTCAGAACCTTATACAGCTTAGTGAGATTTTTAAAGTCTCCATAGACAGGCTTGTGAAGGAAAATGATATCTGTACAATCAGTCTTTTTTGTGAACAGAAATATCCTATGCAGGATATCAGAATTTTTTTAGTCAGGGCAAAAAATAACACATATATCACGGGTGAAAATGAAATCATGCCGTCACAGCCTGGTTCCCACGATTTCCGTTATGAAGATGGTGATTACCTGTATATGGATACTTACCTTGGCGGGCAGAAATTTATAGGCGGGGAACGAGTCTGGATAAGGAATCATGCAGTGTGGGCTATGAATTATTACGGGGAGAGCCTGGATGAGAATTTTGATATTATATTTTTGAAAGAAGCGCTTTCTCATGTGTCGGTTTCCATGCCGTTCCGAGGGCCGGAATTCTATCAGAAAGGCGATTATATGTACCAGTGCCAAGTGCAGGGTGATTTTGAATGTTTTTCAGGAGAGGAACGGATATATTGCAGGCAGAAAAAGGTATATGCCTGTATGTTCCACGGAGGGACTATCTTATGAACATGGTAGAAAAAGAAGTAGTAGTAAAAGATCTGGTTACAAAATCAAACCTTCCGTCAAGCGATTATGTGATAAACCCTTATGTGGGCTGCCCTCATGGGTGCAGGTACTGTTATGCCTGTTTTATGAAGCGGTTTACGAACCATAGCGAGCCATGGGGGAGCTTTATTGACATTAAGCGGTGTGACAAGCCGATAAGCAAAAAGAAACTGCAGGGAAAGTCAGTATTCCTGTCATCCGTAACGGACTGTTACAACCCATTTGAGGAAAAATACGAAAATACACGGAAGATATTGGAGCAGTTGATTTCCATAGATTGTGAACTGAATATCTCAACGAAATCCCAACTGATCTTAAGGGACATTGATTTATTGAAACAGTGTAAAAATCTGAAAGTTTCGGTTTCGGTCAATACATTGGATGAGCAGTTTAAAAGTGATATGGATCGTGCCAGCAGCATCGGAAAACGGCTTGAAACGATAGAAACATTGCATGAGAACGGCATATATACCGTTTTGTTCATGTCGCCCATCTTTCCGGGCATAACAGATTATAAGGAAATAATAGTAAAAACACACAGATTCGTGGATGGATACTGGTTTGAAAATCTGAACCTGCGTGGGAGTTATAAACAGGATATCCTCAGCTACATAAAAAATGCCTACCCACAATTAGTGGAATTATATGATGAAATATATGTAAAAGGGAACATGGGGTTTTGGAACAATCTTTCCGTTGAGATTGAAGAATATTGCGCTGAACATTCAATAAAACATATAAATTATTTTTACCATAAAGGAGTTGGTAGAAGCAAAATTGAAACCAAAGTAACCGAGTAGTGACCGCCGCTGTGGACTTATTCTCTATATGCGGCGGTCTGTTATTTCTGTAGGCAGGCCGGAAATTACTTGGAAAGAGGGGAAGTGCTTAACTATGATCTGTCCTCTGTCCATACCCATATCATATAAAAGCGTCAACGGCTCTTAACAATTAACAATAATTGACCGATATATAAAGTGACGAAATAAAACGAAAGGAAGGAAACGGTATGGCAAAGGAAGAGATTACACCGAGTGAATGGCAGATCATGGAAGTCCTGTGGGCGTGTGGGGAGCCTTTGACATCCTCCGAGGTCTACAAGAGGATGCAGGGGACTGTGGATATGTCGATGAGGATGGTGCGGGTGCTGATGAACCGCCTGAACCAGAAAGACATCCTCGGCTACACGGTGGATGAGCATGATTCGAGGGTTTACCACTACTATGTGCAGAGGTCAAGGGAGGAATGCGTGAAGGAGAAAAGCAGGAAGTTTGTGGACAGCTATTTTTCCGGCAGCGGGACAAATGCGATGGCGGCGCTGCTGCAGAGCTTCGCACTGACAGACGAACAGATAAAAGAGCTGGAGGAGATTCTGGAGAAAAGCAGGGAGCGGGGGACAGAATCCACGGATAAGGAGGGTGGAGCCCATGCCTGACTGGTCATGGATTGGCAGCCTTTTGGATTTCAGCGCGGCATATTACACTACCCAGCTTGTACGTTGTGCGGCATTTTCCTTTGTGCTGATCGGGCTTGTGATGCTGCTCCGGAAGATGCTTTTTTCAAGACGGACATTCATAAGGGGGCTGCTATGGTCATCCTTCCTGCTCATCCCGTTCCTTGGAAAGCTGAAGATGTTTTATGAGAATAAGGCAGTGGTGAGAATAACAGGACGGATAACGCATGGAACCATGACCTGCCTGTGGGCAGACCGCATTTATATGGCGGGCATCCTTATAGCTGCTGTCTGTATATTCGGAAAGCGGCTGCGCCTCCGGAAGTCGGTTGCCGGGATGGAAAAGGTTTCTCTGGATAATATGCAAGTCAGGATTACAGACATGAATGTGACGCCGTTTACTGTGGGGCTGTTTGCACCGAAGATCGTCATCCCAAAGGTAATGCTGGAGAGCTACAGCAGGGAGGAATTAAGGTCTGTCATTCAGCATGAGCGGACACATATCCGGTTAGGGCATTTGTGGTTTGGGTTTGCATGGGACGTCCTGCGGTGCCTCTTGTGGGTGAACCCGTTCCTGACAGTCTGCCAGAAACAGTTCCGGGCAGATATGGAGGATATCTGTGACAGGGTGTGCATACAGGGCAGCGGGAGGGCGGCTCATGAATATGGAATGGTGTTGCTGAAAACCCTGAAACTGCTACGCTCCGGGACAGAGGGTACGCCGCCTGCCGTCACCTATGCCGGGGAAATGGAATTTGCAGACATGAAAAGGCGGATGGGCGAGATTGCAGGTTTCCGCCCATACCGTAAAAGGATGTGCATGGGCGCGGCAGCCATAGCTTCTCTAATAATTGTAATTATGCTGCTGGCGGTACATAGCCATTCCTATGCACGTTATAGTAATGATGAAAACATACTGGTATATGAATATGCTGATGGGCAGAGCACTGTCATTTCAAACAATGACAGCAGCATTCAGCAAATGATCTCATATGATGACAGCTACGTTTATGTAGACAGCGAGGCATTTGAGGATTTTTTAGAAGAAAACAATGCAGAAGGAGAGGTTTGGATTGTTTTCGGCGGGTTTTATAAACTTCCGGGTTTAACTGGCATAGCAGAAAGCTGTATTTATGAAAACAATTCAGAGGATGAAGTAGTGCGGATTCCATATGAAAGCATCACGGACGACTGGTATTTTGGATTACTTAAAATGTTATAAGCATTTCGTGTAAAAGAAATGGATTTCAAAAAATTTTATTATCAAGGAGGAAAAAATTATGGCAATGGAGATTACAAACAATTACAGTAGCTATGCGGCACAGAGCAATGCGGCAGGCAGCACAAAAAAGAAGGAAACAGAAAACACATCAGAAACAGCAGGGGGCAGCAAGCCAAGAAGCACATCGGAGTATATGGACGAACTGGAAAAACTTGTTCCAAGTGTGGAACTTAAGGTTGGGAATTCTTTCTCAACAGCTAAAAGCGGCAAAACATTGACGATCAATCCGCAGCTTTTGAAAAAGATGCAGAATGATCCGGAGAAGGAAAAAGAAATGAAAGAGTTGATTAAAGGTGTTGAATCGGCGGTGAATATGCTGGACAGCGTAATGAATGCCAGTGGATGGAGTGTGGTATTTAAGCATGATTATATAGATGAAAACGGAAAATACCGCCAGATTGCCCTTGTCAGAAATGACTTTATGCTGAATATGAGCGACAAGCTCCGGGAAGAAAGACGGAAAAATTCCGAGAAACTGATTGAAAAAACGAAAGAAAAGGCAGTCGAAAAGAAAGTAAAATTAGAGGAAACATTAGAAGAAAAGAAAACGGAGAAAGCAGAGGATGGAACAGTAACTCCGAACAAAGCAGAGCGGCTTTTACATGAAAAAATGGCTGATTCCAAAGGCGGAACGGTTTATCTGAATGATACAGATATCCGGACAATTATCGAAGCTGCCCAGGAAAAGGATGCAGGAAAAACCACAGTAAAAGATCAGCCGCAGGTTGGTGCGAATCTGGACTTGAAGATATAAGAGGAGGTTGTGATATGAATATCAGCAGTAACAATCTGAGAGGACTTTCGCAGTATTCCCTTTTGAATAAACTGTTTTCGCAGAAGAATGGAAATAAAACAAGTACATCTAACCAGATGGGTGCTGCTATTAGCGGAGGGGTAAAGCATAAGCACAGCAATTTATATTATGATGAGAACGGTATTCCATGGATGTCAAAAGAGCAGGCGGACAGATGTATATCGGGGAGAAGTGACTGGAAAAAAATTGTGTCTGTGTCAGATGAAGTAAAGACGGAACTGGCAGAGGTGGTAAAACAGGATTTTATCAGCACCAATGGAAAGAGCATACCGGAAGGAACCAGAAGAAACGATGTCATCAATAAGTATTTAAACACTCTTCCTTCAAAACAGCGCAGTTCTGCTTCGTGGACATTGGACAGAATGGCAGGGGATTATGGAAGCCGTTTAGAGGCATTGGTAAAACAGAACAATCCGGGATGGAAACCGGGAGATGCCTTTGACACAAGCATTTTAGACCAGCTTGATGGGACGCTCGGCGGAGTGGATTTCAGGGCGTAAATTTGGAAATGGAGGATTTGATATGTCAGTAAATATAGAGGGAAATATAAGCCGGGCGGGTGCAGCAAGCGGATGGTATCAGAATAGCAGATTGGCCAGTCCGCAGGAGAAGGAAAAGGATGCGCCGCAACCGAAGGCGGACAATGCGGTGAAAGTTTCCATTTCGCAGGAGGGAATTGAGAACTATCGGAAACAGACCCGTGAAAAAGGGATATCGGGCAGGGTTGTTGTAAAAGGGAACAAGGAGAGCGTTATAAGGCAGGCAAAGCAGGCGGCAAGCGCACTGTCTGCAAACGCCTATGGCGGCGAACTGGCCGGGGAAATGGAAAAGCTGCAAGGGCAGAGGGCAGGCAGCGCGTACGGCATTGCAGACCAGATGGAGGATTCCGTCAGGGCGTATGGCAACCTTTATGATGAAATCGTGCGGGGCTACCAGGACGGCACAAGGGAGCGTTATGTGGAGGATGAAAATTCAGAGACGGGTTTCCGCAAAATGACAATGGAAGAAGAATTAAGCGGGCTTGACCGGGCATTCCAGAAGATGGCGGACAGGGCGGATGCTAAGGGAATGATTGAGGGCGAGTTTAAGAGGCTCAGAACTGAAGGAGGGAAAGGGCTTTCCTCAAAAAACAATAAAAAGCCGCAGGGGACAGATGGGAATGCCCCAGAAACAGCCGGAACGAAAATGAAAAGGCTGGCGCAGGAATGGAGGGATGCCTACAAGACTTCCGGTTCCAAGGAAAGCAGCATGGAGAAAGTGTTATCCATGCTGAATGGTATGTTTGGCATTCGTAAAAAGGCGTAATTGGATATACAGATGTAACCGTTACACCCTATTCCGCAGAGGCGCATAATGCTTTGCCTCTGCGGTCTGCCCGGAGGTGAGGGGCGGATGTAGGTGATAAGGGAAATAAAACTTTTTTGGAGGCTGGCTCGTATTATTAGCGGATGGCAGTGAAAGGGGGTGTTTGTCATGAAGTTTGACAGGGGAAGTTAGGTTGTATGTCCGCATGGAGGCATAAACTGCTCGGACTTATTACATGGGAGCAGGGGCGGCTCTGAACGACAGAGGGGCTGCCATTAAAATAATTGATGACAATGGAGGATTTGAAAAATGAACGTAAATGGAATAGGACAGAATTATTATCAGAACAATGTATCAGCGAATAGATACAACAGGAGCAGGGCAGGACAGTTCTACCCGCAGAAACAGGCGGCAGAGGAATCCGCTCCCGGAAGTGCAAGGCAGAATGCCAATGTGCAGGATATATATGACGCACTTAAATCAACAAATCCAATAATGGGGCAGGAGGAAAACACCGTATCAAATGACAGCGGGCTGACAGTGTGGTATGGCGATAAGACCTTGGAAGAATGGGCGGCAACAGACCCGAAATATACGGACAAAGCAACAGGTTTTTCATGGTATGTCAGGGATGGGAAGCACCCTTATATGACGGGGGAGGATGCTAAGAAATTTAAGGAAATGTGCAAGGAAACGGGAGAGTCGTGGCTGAAAAAGTTTGCGGAAATGACAGGAACGATACAGTACCTTGATGACAATACAACTGCCTATGTGGGAACAAACGGTACAGCGATTAAATCAAAGGACGGAAAGGAACTGTTTATAGATACGTCATCCATGACTTATGACATGATCATGAATATGTTCAGTAATCGGCCCAAAAGCGGGAACTATTTTGAAAGCTCATATTGGCAGAAAAATATCCAGAAAGCTATGTTTTCTATAGAACAGTAATGCTTTACATATTCAGACTGGCACAGCGTAGCTGGGGGTGGAAACATATCACTCCCAGCCACAATATTGAATAAATGACAATAGCGGAGGATTTGAAAAAATGAATGTAAATGGAATAGGGGCAGCAGGA
>QXXL01000167.1 GCA_009911505.1 Lachnospiraceae bacterium
AGGTGTTGATGAGAATGGGAATGAATTTGAAAAAACCATACATATCAACGAGATAAATCCCAAGTCAGCGACTGTTGTGGAGATGCGTGCTTTGGAAGCACATATGGGGGTAAAGAAGCTGGGGGGATTTACTTCCTTTCCGATGGAAGCCGGGGCTATGGGATTAAATGACAGGACAGATTTCATGGATATGTTCCAGAAGCAGATTGGCGATATGAAGCTGTTGCTCCAGAAAAAGACGGCGGCATATTATCAGTACAGTATGCAGACATATTGGGATTTTATGAATAAGAAATAAATTCCATCGGCTGAATATCCCCAATAAGCCACAGCTTGACAGGGCAGGGCAGGCTTCCCCGGCGTTCCGGCAAAACAGCGAGAGGCGATTGAAAAATGGATATTACAGGAATAGCAAAAAGCCATCAGGCGAACCGTATTGCAACGGGAAGGCTATCATCCAAGAAGGACTGGAAGTTGTCCAATGCCCTCCGGGAGAAGATAACGGAATATGCCAGAGAGGACGCGGCACAGAACGTCTATATGGGAAATAAGTTCCTCACCCTGCGGAAAAGCGAGGTCGCAAAAGTTGCGCCGGACAGGGTTTCTCCCCGGTTTCCGGCAGATTGGGGAGAGGCTTCATGAATGGCAAAGTTTTCTTTTAGCTGTTTTTGGAAAGAAAGCCAAAGCATAACAGGAAGGCAAGATATTATGAAAAGATTGATTATATTGGTTTTATGGGTGGTTTGTATGCTGGCTTTGCTTGTTGGGTGTTCCAGTCAGGAAAATGAAATAGGAGATATCGATAATCATACGCCGATTGCTTTGTTGGATGATGCGGTTGTTTATAACTATATTGATGATGACGGTGCATTGGTAATTGGACGATATGTTCTTTCCTCAAAAAGGCAATCAGATATCGTAAGTGTGGAAGAGTTTTATATTTCAAGTGGAAAACCTACAGTGATTGATAATTCTGTTATTCTGCCTGTAACCTTAAATACATACGAACATAAACTTTTGATGGTAAACGCTGATTCTGACACATCTGAAATGATATTTAGCGAATTTAATTCTTATCCAATGGACGCAGTTTCTGTAATGAACACAGACATTTATATGTTAAGCACCATGAAAGATGATGTGGCTACAGCAACTTATATCAGAAAATATAATGAGAATACCGGGGATATGGATATCTGCATTGAAAAACAGTTTACAGATAATACAGGTGAGCAGATAACGACATTTGCCTGTAGCAACGAAAATATTTATGTGCTGGTAAATAATATGGGAGCAGAAAATGATGTTTATATAGAAATTTATGATGATAAAAAATATGATTTACTTGGTAAGCTGTACTTTGATTCTGAATTGAGAAATTTTGTTTCCAATAATGGGATAGTAGAATTTTATTGTTTTGACAGTTACATATACATAAGGAATTTTTCAGATTATGGTGCGATAGGGGAAATAGAAAATAACCAGATAAAAACCTTTCTTAATTTGCCTAGTTTGCGTATGGCTTATAACGGTAAAAATACGCAGGATAATTATTATGGATTTTTTGTAAGAAATGGCAGAGAGCTTTATCTTTTAGATGTTTATTCTGATACTCTATATGAAACCAATTTAGATCTATCACAAGATGAAAGCATTCGTAATGCTATCTCTGATGGAAATAATATATGTATCAGTATTCTTGATGAGAGGGATACAGAGTCTTTTACAACAAAAAAGACCATTATAGTGGATTTCAATGAATTGAAAGAAAAAGCATATCAAACAAAGTGAAAAAGGCTATCCATTATATATCTCCAATAAAACACAGAGAGCAGGCTTCCCCGGTTTCCGGCAGATTGGGGAATCGGGGAGCAGGAAGAAAACCAATAATACACAAACGATAAAAGGGAACCAAGCAGAGATAGAACCATATGCCTGTCTGGTTCCCTTTCTACATATCGGTGCGGGGAGGCGGTGGTGGAAACCAGAAAATAAGTCCGGCTATTGGCCGGAGTTGAGCAAAGGAGGAGGCGGCAGATGGAAGTGATCAAATGCCCCAACCCCAAATGCAGGCGGCGCATTTTGGATGATGAGGGAACTGAAACAGAGTGGACGGTTCTGGAGATTAAATGCCAGCACTGCGGAAAATTGGTAAGGCTGTATTGCGGGCCGGACGGGATTGAAGCGGGTATATACGGGAGGAAAAAACGGCGGAGGTGATTCTGCTGTTTTTAGTACCATATAAGTGTAAGAGATAAAGCATTTCATCAGTGCTTTACCTTCTGCACTTATTTTTTTATGATAA
>QXXL01000168.1 GCA_009911505.1 Lachnospiraceae bacterium
CTCAAAAGTAGTAAATTGGTAGTAAATTCAGCTTGAAATCCTGCTTGTATGCCCGTAAATCAAGGCTTTTTTGAGATTGTCAACCATTTTAAATTAAAAATTTTTAAGCGTCAAAGCTGTTGAAATTTCCAGATCCCACACTCTAAATCAATATATTCTTTAATTATTTACCCAGATTAAATTCCTGTAACAGCAGTTATTTCATTCCTTTGAATATGCCATATCCTCTTATAATTGTTTGAATTTTTAAGGAAATGCCCAAGTCTTGCCGCTTTTGCATATATGCCTGGATACAATTCAACTCCGTCATAGAGCGTGTTTGAAAAATTCTCTAAGGCTGAAAGGAATTTTCCAATGCTGATCGTCATTTTTTCTTTCTAATAGATAAATTTCAATGGCAGGTATGATCCGCACGGATCACACCTGCCACTGTGTAGAATTATCTATTTCCCAATAGCCACTTTTTTAAATATCCTTTACATCATACCGCCCATTCCGGCGCCGCCTGCTGGCATAGCCGGGGCATCTTCTTTAATATTTGCAACGGCCGATTCTGTTGTCAAAAGCGTAGAAGCAACAGAAGTAGCATTCTGCAATGCGCTCCTTGTCACCTTCACCGGATCAAGGATACCGCTTTCCACCATATCTGTATAGGCCTCACAGGTTACGTCAAATCCGACTCCTGCTTCCGCTTCTTTTACTTTATTAATAATTACAGCCCCTTCTAACCCTGCGTTTGCAGCGATATAATAAAGCGGGGACTCAAGCGCTTTTAAGATAACCTTTGCTCCGGTCTTTTCGTCGCCGTCCAATGTCTCTGCAAAATCGGCAACCTTCTTAGAAGCGTGAATGTAAGCAGAACCGCCGCCTGCGATAATGCCTTCTTCTACGGCCGCTCTGGTTGCGTTTAATGCATCTTCCATACGAAGCTTGGCTTCTTTCATCTCAGTTTCAGTTGCAGCGCCGACACGGATAACGGCTACGCCGCCTGCCAGCTTAGCAAGGCGCTCCTGTAATTTCTCCTTGTCAAACTCAGATGTGGTTTCGTCAATCTGTCCGCGGATCTGGGCAATCCTGGCTTTGATTGCTTCCTTGTCGCCTTCTCCGTCTACGATAACTGTATTCTCTTTCTGAACCTTAACAGATTTCGCGCGCCCTAACTGATCCATTGTCGTATCTTTTAATTCTAGGCCCAGCTCTTCGGAGATTACCTGCCCGCCTGTTAAGATTGCGATATCCTCAAGCATTGCTTTGCGCCTGTCGCCATAGCCCGGCGCTTTTACGGCTACTACATTGAAGGTGCCGCGCAGTTTGTTTACAATTAGAGTGGTCAGCGCTTCGCCCTCAATATCCTCTGCAATAATTAAAAGCCGCGCGCCGCTCTGTACTACCTGCTCCAACAATGGAAGGATTTCCTGGATATTTGCGATTTTCTTATCAGTAATCAGGATATACGGATCGTCTAAAGCCGCTTCCATTTTATCCATGTCGGTGCACATATACGCGGAAACATAACCGCGGTCAAACTGCATACCTTCAACCAGATCTAATTCGGTCTGCATGGTTTTGGATTCTTCAATAGTGATAACGCCGTCGTTGGTCACTTTTTCCATTGCATCGGATACCAGTGTACCGACTTCATCGTCGCCTGCGGAAATAGCTGCTACTTTTGCAATCTGATCCTTGCCTTTGACCTTCTGGCTCATGGATTTTAACGCTTCTACTGCAACGTCCGTCGCTTTTTTCATACCCCTGCGCAGTACGATTGGGTTTGCGCCTGCCTCTAAGTTCTTCATGCCCTCATGCACCATTGCCTGTGTCAGGACTGTTGCGGTAGTTGTGCCGTCTCCGGCTACGTCGTTGGTCTTGGTCGCTACTTCTTTGACAAGCTGTGCACCCATGTTCTCAAATGCATCCTCTAATTCGATTTCCTTTGCAATCGTAACGCCGTCATTGGTGATAAGCGGGGCGCCAAATGATTTGTCAAGTACCACATTCCTGCCTTTCGGCCCTAATGTTACACTTACTGTATCCGCCAGTTTATCTACGCCGGCGCCTAATGCCGCCCTTGCTTCTGATCCGTATTTGATTTCCTTTGCCATGATCAATATCCCTCTTTCTTTCCTGAATTTTAAGCTATTTTTATTCTACTACTGCTAAAATGTCGTTCTGTTTTACGATAATGTATTCTTCATCCTCTAATTTTACTTCTGTCCCGGCGTATTTTGAGTAAATAACCTTTTGACCAACCGTAACCTGCATAGAAACTTCTTTTCCGTCTACAACCCCGCCCGGGCCTACGGCAATGACTTCTGCTTCCTGTGGCTTCTCCTGGGACTTGCTCGTTAAAATGATTCCTGATTTGGTTGTTTCTTCTGCCTCTAACTGCTTTAAAACAACTCTGTCTGCTAAAGGTACTAACTTCATTTCAAATGCCTCCTTGTTTTTCTGCTTTTTCTGGTTATTAGCACTCATTTCTTTCGAGTGCTAACCGATAGACTTATCATATGTTTTGCTTTGCGTTTCTGCAAGCGGACTTATTTCACTGTTAATTATATTATACTTTTATTTTCTCATTTATTCTCATTTATTCTCTTTATTTCATATTTTTACCGATTTTTGGCTTTTTAATACTTTTTTTAGAAAATTCATTTTCTCTTCTTGATTGCTATGGAATCCTTTATTGTCCGGTTACTTTCTTCAAACAACGCTTTCAATGTCTTCTTTATAACTGCCTGGTTTTGGCGCTCTATTACGCTTCCCAGCTTGCACAGCCCCACAAACTTTTTCAAGTCCAGATCCGCCAGATCGTCGATGGTATGTATATCTCCTTCCTCCAAAATGGAAAACAGGGTATCCACAAACGCCTCCCTCTGGCCTTTATCCATTTTCCCTACCCACGCTTTTAATGTCTTATCCAGCAAAATACTGCCCTTTGCCACAGTATCCACATAGACAAATGAATTGCCCAGCACTTCCCAGGTCATAGCGTCATGCTGCACTGGGCCGGTACGGGAGCTTTTTACGACACGGTACGGCCCGCTGCGTTCCAGCAGCATCCCGACAATAGAATCCTCCGGAACCAGTGTGTGGATTTTGGGCAGCATATGGCGGTACGCCCCACTTTCGATCATAGTATCCGTAAAACCAGGCCCGTCGTTGCTGTAAACTGCCAGGATCTGGCCTTTTATGGATTGCTTGCCATAAACGGCCGCATAAACCGCAAGGTTGCCCCCTTTGGAATGGCCGCCAAGCCGGATGTGCCTTTTGCAGGGCTGTACTACGGAATTTAGGTATTCCACAGCTTTAAGCTGCCCCGGCGTTTCGGATAAAAAACTCATATTAAAATTTTCCCGCCATCCAACAATGGTATTATCCGTCCCGCTGTAAGCAACAAACAGGCTCCCGTCGTCAAGCTCCGCTGTAACTGCGCAAAACTGGGACTGCTCATTAAAATCAACCTGATCCACATAGTTGGAAAGTTTAACATTTTTAAAGCGTTTTGTCTTTGCCATTTCCCGCATTAAAAAAGCCGCTGCCTTTGTGCTTGACACTTTTGCTTGTATTTCTTCATCTGTATGCCGCATAAAAAATGCTGCGGAAGCATCTTTTAACAAAATGCTTCCGCCCTCACCCTGTTTTGGTACAATACCTCCGAAATCTACATAAACCAGTTCCGAAAAGATCAGGTTGTCTACCTCGTTAAACCCTGCTTCCCCGAACAAAAGATCTCCCCTCCACAATAAATAGTCCATCATGTTTGCCATATATCCATCCCCTGCCGCCTTAAATCAGTGAAAAATGCTTTAGCCCCTTGTAAATGCCGTCCTCATTTAGTGGCGCCGTTACATAATCAGCCGCTTGCTTGGCATCGTCTGTCGCATTGCCCATTGCGATTCCGTTCGCGACGTAAGTAAGCATTTCAAGATCATTGACGCTGTCCCCAAATGCATAGGTATTTTTATGATCAATTCCCAGATAGCTGCAAATCCACTGGATTCCCGTCGCTTTGGAAAACCCTTTTGGCATCCCTTCTACATATTGCTTTTCATGGAACAGCAGCTCATAATCGCAAGACAGTTCCTTTATTATCTGTTCTTTTGCCCCCTTTTTCCAGTTCGCGGTAAATTTGTTGACATATGCATACTCCGCAAGCGGGCAAAATAAGCCTCCCAATTCCTGTTTTAAATTTAAAATATATGGATCGTCGCTGAAATCCTCCATATCGGCAAACAGGTATTTCCTGCTCTCCAATACAACCGGGATATTCCACTGCCGAAACAGGGCAAGCAGGCGTTTCATTTCTTCCTGCGGGATCGTTTTTTCAAAAACGTCACTGCCATGATATTCAATATGCGTACCGCATCCGGCAATAATGCCGTCAAACCCGATATCCTCTAAAAGCTCCTTTGTGTATATATTGACCCTGGTCCTCCCACTGCATAGAAATGCAAAATCCCCGTTGTCCCTTAGCTTGCGGATAGCCGTTATAGCGCTTTTGGGTATCTGCATATGTTCGTCTAATAATGTACCGTCAATATCAAAAAATACTGCATGCTTCATGTCGCCTGCTCCTTCCAAATTATAAAAATGGCGCAAATCTGAACGTACTTCAAACTCACGCCATCCACGTCATTCATCACGGCTGTCAAATATATGGTTGCTCGCAATATAACCTATGCACCAGATTAACCCCGAAACTGTCATGGAGGATATACACTTGATAACAGAAATCAAAAGCTGCGTCAGGGTTAACGTGCCAAGGGTATAGGCTGCTATCGTTTCTTTTACTGGCTTTAGCAGCATGATCCATCCGCCAACGTAAACAGAAACTGCAAGGCCCAGTATGTATATAGCCACTGATAATGCCATGCGGATATTCCTGTCCATTTTTTCCCTCTCTTCCACTATCCGGACTGTGATTACCTGACTATCATACCATTAACGCAATATGTATTCAAGTTGTTTTTTCAAAAGGATTCTGTTAAATAAATGGTAAACTACAAAATATTTGCTTTTTTGATTGACACATAGCTGCATTTTTGTTAGAATTTTGAAATTAATACCTTGTTCATACTTTATACAATTTTTCTTAAGAAAAGGAGGATCTTAAGATGGGTAAAATAATTGGCGAAGGAATTACATTTGATGATGTGTTATTAGTCCCGCAATATTCCGAAGTGACACCAAATATGATTGATTTGACAACACGCCTTACGAACACAATAACGTTAAATATCCCCATGATGAGCGCCAGCATGGACACTGTTACAGAACACAGGATGGCAATTGCAATGGCAAGGCAGGGCGGTATCGGTATTATCCATAAAAATATGTCAATTGAAGGCCAGGCAGATGAAGTTGATAAGGTAAAGCGTTCAGAAAACGGCGTTATCACCGACCCATTCTCGCTGACTCCAGAGCATACGCTGCGGGATGCGGAAGATCTGATGCGCAAATTCCGTATTTCCGGTGTGCCGATTGTTGAAAAGGGAAGCAAAAAGCTAGTCGGGATCATTACAAACCGCGACTTAAAATTTGAAACGGATTTTTCCAAAAATATCCGTGTCTCCATGACATCTGAAAACTTAATCACCGCCCCTACCGGGATTTCGTTAGAGGACGCAAAACAGATTTTAGCAAAAGCAAGGAAGGAAAAGCTTCCTCTGGTGGACAATGAATATAATCTAAAGGGTTTAATTACAATTAAAGATATTGAAAAACAGATCCGTTACCCCCTTTCAGCAAAGGACAAGCAGGGACGGCTGCTTTGCGGCGCAGGGGTCGGCATTACCCATGATATGATGGAGCGTATTGACGCGCTAGTTTCCGCACATGTAGATGTAGTCGTGCTGGATTCCGCACATGGGCACTCTAAGAATATTATCGAAGCCATAAAGCGTGTCAAAGCAAAATACCCCCAGCTTCAGGTGATTGCAGGCAATATCGCAACGGCAGATGCTGCCAGGGCATTAATTGACGCCGGTGTAGACGCAGTGAAGGTAGGCATTGGCCCAGGTTCCATCTGTACCACCCGCGTTGTCGCAGGGATTGGCGTACCGCAAATGACGGCAATCATGGACTGTTATGAGGCTGCAAAATCTTCTGGCATCCCAGTGATCGCAGACGGCGGCATTAAATATTCAGGAGATATGACAAAGGCATTGGCAGCAGGCGCCGATGTATGTATGATGGGCAGCATGTTTGCCGGATGCGATGAAGCGCCCGGGACATTTGAGCTATACCAAGGCAGGAAATACAAGGTTTACCGCGGTATGGGTTCAATTGCGGCCATGGAAAACGGCAGCAAAGACCGTTATTTCCAGGAAGATTCCAAAAAGCTGGTTCCAGAAGGGGTAGAAGGGCGTGTAGCTTATAAAGGAAGCGTAGAGGATACCATTTTCCAGTTAATTGGAGGGATACGTTCTGGAATGGGGTACTGCGGCTGCCCGAATATCCTAGAGCTGCATGAGAAGGCGCAGTTCGTCAAGATTTCTGCAGCATCCTTAAAGGAAAGCCACCCACATGATATCCATATCACCAAGGAAGCCCCCAATTATTCCATTGAAGAATAGAAAAAGGCAGGCAGGGCTATAACCCTGCCTGTCCCTTAACTGGCTCCTATCTCACCGTATTTGCTCCCAGAGAGGCTTTCTCACCTTTTTTCTAGTAATCTCAATTAGCCCAAGCCCAGTAAAATCCACAAACGCTGCCGGAACTGGATCTTTTGCCAGATGGTATTTTAACACGCGCACAAGCTCCTCCCTCTCTTCTTTTCGCTCCATATTAATAAAATCTACCACGCAAATCCCTGATATATTCCTCAGCCTAAGCTGCCTTGCAATCTCTTCTGCAGCTTCCAGGTTTACCTTAAGGTAATACCCCTTCTGCTTTCCCTTCACACACCTTCCGCTGTTTACATCAATTACCGTAAGCGCCTCCGTGGGCTCAATAACCAGGTATGCACCTGACTTTAACCACACGCGTGCCTCTAATGCACCCGCAAGCTTTCCCTTAAGGCCATAAAGCGCAGACAGAGAAATTGCCGGATCCTTATGTAATACTATTTGGCCTTCCTGCAAGGACGTATACTCCCCAAACTCCTGCTTTAGCCCTTCATAAACCTCTTCATCATCCGTTACTACCTGCTCTGGCTGAAATTTTAAGCTGTCCCTGACCCCTGCAATATACCCCAAAGGCGCACGGTAAAGGCAGCTATAACAGGTACGGTATTTATACTGCCTGGTAATGGCTAAAAATGCCGCATAAAGCCTTTTAAATTCCTCTAAAAGCCATTCTTTTGGGACATTTGCCGCATTTGTCCTTACAATCAGCCCATACCAGCTTTCTTTCTTATCTGCAAACAATTCCTTTAAAGCTTCCCGTTTCTTTTTGCTTAGCTTCTTGGAAACTGCCAGAAGCTTATTCCCAAGCGTAAATACAAGCCCCTGCCCGGCAAGGCTTATGGCTGGAGAAACAGTTGGTTCCTTTGTTTTAACAGCTTCTTTTACCACCTGTACAACAATCTCATCCTCCTCGGTCAGCTTTCCTGCACGGCTTTGTTTTACCATCAAAGGATCGTGTATATCCTCAAGCGGCAGAAATGCCATCTGCCCTGGTACCAGTTCTACAAACGCCGCTTGGGCAGGCTTTGCTATGTGCTTTATTTTTGCGACATAGATATCGCCCAGCAAGGAACCGCCGCAGGCCGGATCGCACAACACCTCCGCCATCCGGCTCCCTTCCATCACAGCCGTAATAAAAAATTCCTTCCCCTGGATGCTTTCCTTTGTAATAACAACCTTGTTACCCAATGTCCTCCCCCATTTCCCCTAAGGAAACTATCTTCCCCTGCTCCATTCCATACACATCTTTGCGGTGGATCTGGATGGCAGGCGGATTGTACTCTGCCCCTAGGAACCTGAAAAATGCTTCCAGCACAATCTGAGGCTTTACGTTATCCGTGCTTCCTGTGCAGACTTTAAGGTAAAATACTGGTTTACCCTCTTTTCTTAAGACCTTAAACTCATATATAAGCTTTTTTAAGTCCATTGCCTTTTCCCCATTTTTCGTCTGCTTTGTAATAAGGATTTCATCCGGCTTCTCATAAAACTCTTTTACGGCAGCTTCATAATCCACATCAGGCACTTCATATCCTTCTTTTACATAAAGCTCATAATCCGCAGCCGCCACAATAGACATTGCTTTTTTGTCTGAGCCCTTTAACCTGCGGTAAGAAACAACCTCTACGCCCTCTGCCATAGTCTCATTTAATGCCTGTAAAGACTGCCCTGAGCTTTTTGTGGATAAAACCTCAATATCTAAGTATTCCCCGTCACTGGTAGCCCCCACGCCAAGCGGCGCTGCAAAGGACATAATCTGATGCGGGCTAAAGCCTTCGGAATAGGCAATATCAATACCTGCCCTCCGTATGCATTTCTGGAAATAACGCATCATATCCAAATGCCCAATAAACTTCATAACACCGTATTTACGGAATTTAATCCGGATTCTCAACGCACACACCTCCCTGATATTTCCCTGCGCCGCATCCATTGCATTTTACCCGGCAATTCGGGCTTACGGCCCCTTTTTGCGCATTTTGGTATTCTTTTTTTAAAAACGCTTTTGTTACTCCAGCATCTATAAAATCCCACGGGAACACTTCATCGAAACCCCTCTCCCTTAAGGTATAAAAATCCGGATCTACCCCGGCTTGACGAAAGCTTTCCATCCATTTGGCGTGATCGTAGAAATCACTCCATGCATCAAACAGGCACCCTTTTTCATACGCGTGCAAAACCACTGCGCCAAGCTTCCTGTCGCCCCTTGCCAGCACGCCTTCTAAGACGGTAACGTCAGCTTCATGCCAGTTGTAACGGATGCTTTTGCGGTTTAGTTGATTTTTTACTGCTTCGTTCACCGTTTTAGCACTCTCAAGGTAATACTCCTTTTGGTGCATAGGGGCCCACTGAAACGGAGTAAAGGGCTTGGGCACAAAAAAAGACGTACTAATGGTAATCTGGCACTTTCCATGCCGCTTTTCTTTTGGTATCTCATAATACCGGACGGCAATCTCGTTGGCAAGCTCTGCAATTGCTTCCTGATCCGCCGCCGTTTCTGTTGGCAAGCCCAGCATAAAGTAGAGCTTAACCTTCTGCCATCCACCTTCAAATGCCTTGCCTGCCCCTTCTAAGATTACCTCTTTTGTCAGCCCTTTATTAATGACGTCCCGAAGCCGCTGTGAACCGGCTTCAGGGGCAAACGTTAAGCTGCTCTTTTTAATATCTTGTACCTTCCCCATAACATCAAGGGAAAATTCATCGATCCTTAACGAAGGCAGGGAAATATTAACGTGCCTTTCACTGCATTCCTCAATCAGATAATCTACAAGCTCCTTTAACTTGGAATAATCCGAGGAGCTTAAGGAATTTAAGGATATCTCCTCATATCCGGTATTTTTTAACAGCTCATACGCCTGCCGTTTTAAGGTATTTACGTCTTTTTCCCTGGTCGGCCGGTAAATCATGCCTGCCTGGCAGAATCTGCAGCCACGGATACAGCCTCTCTGAATCTCAAGCACTACGCGGTCCTGCGCCGCCTTGATAAATGGTACGACAGGTTTGGTCGGATATGTAGCATCCGTCAGTTCCACTGCTACCTGCTTTTCTATCCGGGAAGGGATACCATCTTCTGCCGGAACAAAAGAAGCTATTGTACCATCCTCTTTATAGGAAACATCATAAAGCGACGGCACATAAATCCCGGGCACATTTGCCGCCTGCCTGAGGAATTCGCGGCGCGGCGCGCCAGACGCCTTCCATACCTTATAAATTTCAAACAAGGCATCGTAGCTGGTTTCCCCTTCTCCGATATAAAACAAATCAAAAAAATCTGCAAGCGGCTCTGGGTTATAGGTACACGGGCCTCCTCCAATGACAAACGGCATGTCCTTGCCTCGTTCCTTTGCAAACAACGGGATTTGGGACAAATCCAGAATCTGTAAAATATTGGTGTAGCACATCTCATACTGGATGGTAATTCCCAGGAAATCAAATTTACGGATTTCGTCCTGGGTTTCTAAAGCAAACAGCGGGATCTCCCGCTGTTTTAAAATCCGGTGCATATCCGGCCATGGAGAATAGACCCGCTCACAGTACACGTCATTTCTTTTGTTGAACATATCGTATAATATCTGAATCCCCAAGTGCGACATTCCGATTTCGTACACGTCGGGAAAGCACATAACAAAGCGGATATCTACGTTTTCCTTGTCCTTCATGACACTGTTCACCTCCCCGCCGATATAGCGTGCGGGTTTCTCGATATTCAGTAATATTTCATCACTTAAGGCTAGTTTTCTCATAGGTTTCCTTTCGGTTTTATATATATTTTATATTTTAAATGCCCTGTTTTTTTAGTAGGATTACCAGAAAACATCCATGTTACAGGACTTGTTTAGCAATCATGCTAGTACTCCATCCGGACAGAAATTGAAGTCCGGATGGAGTACTAGAGCGTGTTTGAAAAATGCTTTTCGGCAGATATATAATTATATCACCCTCCCGGAAAGATGATCCATTTCATGCTGTACAATTTGTGCAGGCCAGTCTTTCAGTTTTATTTTCTGCTTTATCCAATTAAAATTAAAATACTCCACTTCGATTTCCTTATAACGGTCTATTTTGCGGATCCCATCAAGAGACAAACAACCCTCCTTTGTCTCATAAAGCCCTCTTTTGGCAACCAGCACCGGATTAAACATTACAATATCGATAATTCCCATATTTACAATAATGATATTCTTCTTCACGCCAATCATATTGGCAGCCATACCCACACAATGCTCCCGGTTAGCATTCAATGTATCCTGCAGATCTCTTCCCACCTGCAGGCCATCTCTCGTCGCCAGTTCTGATTTCTGCCCCAGAAAAAAAACATCCCTTACAATTTGTTTCACCATAATTCCCTAACCTCTCTCAAATATTCAAATAAGGCATCCACCAGAAGCTGTACACCCTACATCCAGTTCTTGATTTCATCCTCTGTCACTTCATTTGCATTTAGCGCCTTATGCCACTTAGCCTGAGGATAGGATTTTTTCAGCTTTATTACAAGCTTTAGCGGCTTTGTTGCGCCGCTTGTGGTAAATACAGCCACATGCTTGCCGTTTAAATCCAGTGCATCCAGCATAGTCAAAACCGTCTTTAAATAAGGCATCTCATAGGGCCTTTTGGGCCTGATTTCTACCAAACCATCTCTTTTTATCCCTGCAATTTTTTCTGCAGCTGCTCTGGTTGTCCCTGTCTGCGAAAAATAAATCACCAATGTACCCATATCAAAATCTCCTTCCACATTTCGGGCAAAATAAAAACTCCCCCTGCATCTCAAATCCACAATTACTTCATCTTCCAAATCTGCTATTGTATCCCGCCTGCACCTGCTGTCCATTTTCTATTATAGAATTCCTTCATTTAAAATGCAACTGCATTGCCCTACATCATTTTCTGCCACAGCCTACCATAAACCCTCCCATATGGAACCCAACCCCAAAAACCCACTGCCTATTTCCAAATCTCCCAGTTAAATATACTGCGATGCGGCGGTATCGTCTAGAAATTTGAACGGCACAATCGCACAAACAAACCGATCCTGACTACATTATTGGATACCTGCAAAAATAAGCCCCCCACAAGATACCTCTATACCTATCCGGCATAAAAAAGAAATCCCCTGTAGGCCAGCCAAAACCGTAGACAGGCAGAGGGCCCCTTTGCCATCCACTCCCCATAATTTGTAGTAACCACATCCACCTAAACAAAAGAAAAAACATGCCACCTTTTAAAACCAAAGGTGGCAAAACACGCTCTAATCTGATTATACCCTCGCCATACCATCTACGCTTAACACTACACCCGTAATATAAGAAGCTTCTTCTGAAGCCAAAAACACAAACGCATTCGCAATATCCCTTGGCATACCCAAACGGCGCAGCGGAATCTGCTTAATCATCGGATCAATAACCTCCTTTGGAACAGCCTTCATCATATCCGTCTCCGTAATCCCCGGTGCAACCGCATTAACACGGATGCCCTTTGGCCCAAGTTCACGCGCCAGAGAAAGGGTCATACCATTTACCGCAAACTTTGACGAAGGATATGCAAACCCACTTGGCTGCCCACAGATACTGACCACAGAAGACGACGTTAAAATTACGCCGCTGCCTTGCTTCTCCATATATTCGCAGGCAGCATGGGAAGCGTTAAAAACCCCCTTTAAATTCAAATCCATCACCTTATCAAACGTTTTTTCCGTATATCCGGCAAATGGCGTGCTCTCGGAAATGCCCGCATTATTTACCAAGATATCAATCCTTCCGTATTTTGCGGCAACCTCGCCAAATACAGCATGTACAGAATCAAAACTCGCCAAATCCGGGCTTATACCCGCCACCACAGCATCCGGATATTTCTCCTGCAATTCGCCCGCCGCCTTATCAGCATTCCCCTTAGAGCTTGCGGCTAAAACCACCACAGCCCCCTCCTCCAAAAACCTGTCTGCCGTCGCATACCCGATACCCCGGCTACCTCCAGTGATCACAGCAACCTTGTCTTTAAGCCTCATGAAAAAACCTCCTTATTTTCTATTACCAATATCGGACTTTTCATCTTAAGCATAATACAAAAAAGATTTCTCCTTTAGAACAATCTTAACAGCTTCAAAACTGACATTTTAAAACGCCATCTGGCCACAATATCTCACTCCTAAAAAACACCTTTTATTTACATAATAAATCTGCTTTAAAACCTCACACGTATATACGCCTTAATCTCCTCAACGCATTTTTCAAACCCAAGCTTACTGCTATTTAAACAAAGGTCATAATTCCTCGCATCCGTCCAATCGCGTCCCGTATAATGCTTATAAAATTCTGCACGGTACCTATCCGTCTTCGCAATAAATTTCTCCATCTCAGCTTCCGTCATGCTGTTTTGTTCCATAGCGCGTGCCAGGTTAAACTCCTTTGACCCATGCACGAACACACTAACAACATTCGGGTAATCCTTAAGAACAAAATCCGCTGCCCGTCCAATAACCACACAGCTTCCTGCCTTTGCCACCCGCTTTATCACCTTAGCCTGGTAATTAAACAAATTCTTCGCAGATACAAAATCACTGCTTTCCGGCGGAATCAGATCCCCAGTATATATATCGGTAGACATCCGCAGAAACGGGCTGTTTTTTAGCTTCTCATCTAACTGCGCAAACATCTGCTCGCTGATACCGCTTTCTTCCGATGCCATTTTTAATAAATTGCTGCTATAATACGCAATCCCCATATCCTTTGCCAGCATCTTCCCGACAGTACGCCCGCCGCTGCCATACTGCCTTGCAATAGTAACCACTACATGCTCCATACCATACCTCCTGCTTAATCTATCTATTCCCCAAGATATGCCTTTTTAATCGAATCATCATCCATAAGTGCCTTTGCATCCCCGTCCAAGACAATTTTACCAGTTTCAAGCACATACGCCCGATCTGCAATTGATAACGCCTTTTTCGCATTTTGCTCAACGAGGAGCACTGTCGTGCCGCTTTTGCTGACTTCCTCAATAATATCAAAAATCTGGTTAACTAAAATAGGTGAAAGCCCCATAGACGGTTCGTCCATTAGAATAATTTTGGGATGCGACATCAAGGCCCGCCCCATTGCAAGCATCTGCTGCTCGCCTCCGCTTAACGTCCCTGCAAGCTGGTTTTTGCGCTCTTCGAGCCGTGGAAACCGCTTGTAAACCATCGCAAGCGTCTCGTCAACCTCCGCCTTGTCTTTCCTAGTATACGCGCCCATTTTCAAGTTTTCATACACGGAAAGCTCTGCGAACACACGCCGCCCCTCTGGTACATGCGCCATCCCAAGCGATACGATTTTGTGCGCAGGGACTTTTGTAATATCCTTCCCTTCAAACCAAACCGTACCTCTCTTTGGCGACAAAAGCCCTGTTACCGTGTGCAGGATTGTCGTTTTACCAGCGCCATTTGCGCCGATTAAGGCAATGACCTCCCCTTCGTTTACCTCAAAAGAAATCCCTTTAATTGCCTGGATCATGCCATAATATACCTCAATATCCTTTATCTCAAGCATTGCCATATCCACTACCCCCTATTCGCCTAAATACGCTTTGATGACTTCCGGGTTGTTGAGTACATCGGATGCGTTCCCCTCGGCCAATACCTGCCCGAAGTTTAACACAGTCAGTTTTTCACAGATACCGCTTACTAACTTCATGTCATGCTCAATCAAAAGGATCGTCATGTCAAATTCATCCCGTACAAAACGGATGGTTTCCATCAGCTCTTTTGTTTCATTTGGGTTCATCCCCGCCGCAGGCTCATCTAAAAGAAGGAGCTTTGGCTCCGTCGCAAGCGCCCTTGTAATTTCAAGCTTCCTCTGTTTGCCATAAGGCAGGTTTGCGGCAAGTGTTGCCGCTTCCTTGTCCAGGCCAAACACAGACAATAATTCCATCGCGCGCCCGTCCATAGCCTTTTCTACTTTAAAATACCGCGGCAGGCGGAAAATGCCTTCTAACGTAGAATATTTGTAATGGTTATGAAGCCCCGCCTTTACATTGTCAAGTACAGACAGTTCCTTAAACAGGCGGATGTTCTGGAACGTACGCGCTACGCCTGCCTTGTTAATATCTATTGTCCTTTTGCCGACTAAATTTTCACCATCTAAAAGGATCACTCCTTCATTCGGCTTATACACTCCAGTCAGAAGATTAAACACAGTAGTTTTACCAGCGCCATTTGGACCAATCAGCCCATAGAGGCACCCTTTTTCAATTTCCAAATGGAACTCATTAACCGCCCGCAGGCCGCCAAAGGAGATCCCCAAGTTTTTTACATCTAATAAAGCCATATGCTTAAACCTCCTTTTGCTTTTTGCGCCTGAATTTGGCGGCGTACTGTTCCCGCCATGCGATTGCCTTTGGGCTCCAGTTAAAGAGCATCATCGCAATCAGCACCACCGCGTAAATCAACATACGGTAATCGCTTAATCCGCGTAAAAGCTCCGGCAGAAGTGTTAATACAATTGCCGCAATTACAGAACCACGGATATTCCCAATCCCGCCAAGCACCACAAATACCAGGATCATAATAGACATATTGTAGCCGAAGTTTTTGGGCTGTGCCGTCAAAGTCGCCAGATTATGCGCATAAATAACGCCTGCCACGCCTGCTAATGCAGCGGAGACAGAAAATGCCATCAGCTTGTACTTTGTAATATTAATCCCGATAGATTCGGCTGCAATACGGTTGTCACGGATGGCCATTATTGCACGGCCGCTCCTTGAATGGATTAGGTTCAACACAATAAACAACGTAATGAGAATTAACACCATGCCAATTGCAAATGTCGAGTCCTTTGGCGTGCCGGTAATCCCCTGCGGGCCGTTTACAATCACTTCTCCGTCTATGGACATGCCCAGGGAAAAGGTGTCCTTCGTGGAAAAATGAAAGCCGTTTTCATCCTTTCCGATAAACAGGATGTTCACAATATTTTTAATAATTTCCCCAAACGCAAGCGTTACAATCGCCAGATAATCCCCTTTTAACCGAAGGACCGGGATCCCAATCAAAATACCGCATACGCCAGCCGCCGCCGCACCGATTAAAAGCGCCAGCAAATACCGTACGCCCGCTACAGGGAGCGCTTCTGCCATACATTTGGAAAAAAAAGCGCTGGTAAACGCGCCTACGCACATAAAACCCGCATGCCCAAGGCTAAGCTCGCCTAAAATACCAACCGTCAGGTTTAACGATACTGCAAGGATTATATATGCGCAAAGCGGCACCAAAAGCCCTTGCAAAAGGCTTGAAATGCGCCCTGCAGAAACCATGGCCTGCATGATAAGAAACATGGCAATGACCATGCCGTATGTAATAAGGTTGCTCCTTGTCGTTTTATTAAGTTTCTTCATGCCGCCACCTACACTTTCTCCTGAATGTTTTTTCCAAGTATGCCCGCGGGCTTTACAAGCAGTATGACAATCAGTACGCCAAATACAATAGCATCCGCCATCTGGGAGGAAATATAAGCCTTCCCGAAGATTTCAATTACGCCTAGCAGGATACCGCCAATTAACGCACCGGGGATCGAGCCGATCCCACCGAAAACGGCTGCCACAAATGCTTTTATGCCAGGCATCGCCCCGGTATATGGCGTAAGCGTTGGATAAGCCGAGCATAAAAGTACCCCCGCTACCGCCGCTAATGCGGAGCCGATAGCAAATGTAAGTGCGATTGTACCATTTACATTGATGCCCATAAGCTGCGCAGCCCCTTTGTCCTCCGAAACAGCAAGCATTGCCTGCCCGGCTTTGGATTTTTTAATAAAGAGCGTAAGCGCTACCATAATAACGATACAGCATGCAATCGTTACAATCGCCTCGCCCGTAACCGTCAGTGCGCCCCCTGCAAGTACAAGCGCCGGAACCGGGACAATAGAAGCAAAAGAAATTGTATTTGCCCCAAAAATCAAAAGGGCAACGTTTTGTAAAAGATAACTTACGCCAATAGCCGTAATTAAAACAGCCAAAGAAGAAGCCGCGTTTAACAGCGGACGGTAAGCCACGCTTTCAATAACAATCCCAAGCACAGTACAAAACACAATGGAAACCAAAAGCGCAGCAAATGGCGGAAGCCCCGCCCCGCTCACCGACGCCATCACAACATAGGCGCCGATCATAATCACATCCCCATGCGCGAAGTTTAACATTTTGGCAATCCCATATACCATCGTATAACCAAGTGCAATAATCGCATACACACTTCCAAGGCTGATGCCGTTAATTAAATAAGATATAAAGCTCATACAAATCCCCCATCCGGTATAAAATATGAAAAGAGAAGGGTTATCTTTGTAAAGATAACCCCCCGCTCATCTTACTCTGCCGCTGTCTCTGTGCCTTCCACATTTTCCGCAGCTTCGTCTGCGCCTGTTTCTGTATCTGCGCTGCCTGTATCCGCATCATCATCTACGACTGCATAATCACCGTTGGCGATTTTAACAACCATAGGCTCCTTGCTCGGCTCTCCGCTTGCCTCCCAGGTGAGGTTCTTTGCTGTTACGCCGTCCATTGTAATATTTACCATGGATGCCTTCATTGCCTCGCATATATCAGACGGGGACATATCTGGTGTTACGCTTCCGTCTTCCATAGCCGCTTTGATGGCATACATTCCGTCGTATGCATCCGCCGCAAACTGGTTTGGCGTCTCTCCATACACTTCCTGGTAATCCGTTACAAACTTCTGGATTGCCGGATCGTCTGAAGTCGGTGTAAACGGGCTTAAGAAAATCAGGTTGTCAGCAAGCGCCGCGTCAAAACCCTGAACCGCTAAGATACCGTCCATACCGTCACATCCAAAGAAGATTGGTTTGTAATCCATGCCTGCCGCCTGTTTTAACACCAGGGAAGCCTCTGAGTAATAGAATGGCAAAAATACCAGCTCAGCCCCGGCATCTTTTGCTTTCTGGAGCTGTACCGAAAAATCAGATTTGCTCTCTGCGGTAAATGCTTCCGCCGCTACGATTTCAAAATTCTGGTTCTCCGCTTCCTGTGCAAACGCCTGGTAAATTCCAGTTGAATATACATCGGAGCTGTCATAAATCGCTGCAACCTTTGCCGCTAACCCATGCTCGCCAATATATTTTGCGGATTCCACACCCTGCATAGGATCGGAGAAGCAGACACGGAACGCATTGTCGTATTTTACACAGTCAACAGCCGTTCCTGACGGTGTCAGCATGAAAATATTGTCTTCCTGGGCAACCCCGCCGACAGCTACGCACGGCGCTGAAGTAACTGCTCCAAGGACCGCCTGTGCGCCCCAGTCTTTTAAAGTATTGTAAGCATTGACCGCTTTCTCTGCATCATGCTCATCGTCCTGGTAATTGAGCTCCACCTGCGCACCGTTAATGCCCCCGGCTTCGTTAATTTCTTTTACAGCAAGCTCTGCGCCGTTCTTTACAGCAATCCCGTAAACGGCTGCGCCTCCTGTTAACGGCCCGATGCCGCCGATTTTAATAGTACCGCCCGCCGTATCGCCGGCTGCTTCTGTTCCTGCTTCTGTACCCGCAGCGCTGTCCCCTGCGCCCTCCTGGCTGGATGGCCCGGGCTCGGAGCCGCAGCCTGCAAAAGCGGTTACTGCCATAGCTGCCGTCAATGCAGCGCATAATGCTTTTTTCAACTTCATAAACACGTTCCTCCTCATTCACTGAATTAGGTTCCTATTTTTTCATCACGTATGCAAGCATACAAGAAAATGCGGGATTTGTCAAGATAAAGGAGATTTTTCGGCTATTTCCATATATTTTTTCCTTAATTGCCCGCATGCCGCATCAATATCACTGCCCAATGTCCTCCTGACTGTCACTGGGATCCCTTTTTGCTCCAGGTGCTTTTTTATGGAAAGCAGCCCTTCTTTTCCCGGCGGCACAAATTCACGCCCCTTAACGGGATTGACCGGAATTAAATTGACATGGCAGTTCATGCCGGACAAAAGTCCACAAAGCATCGTGGCATCCTCCTTGCTGTCATTTACCCCTGCAAACAGGCTGTATTCAAATGTAATCCGTCTCCCTGTCATTTCAAAATAATACCGACAGGCAGCCATTAGATCCTCTATCCCGTAACGGTTTGCAACCGGCATTAGGCTGCACCTTTTTTGCTGGCTTGCCGCATGCAGGGAAATAGCAAGCGTAATCTGCAGCTTTTTATGCGCCAGCTCCAAAATTTGGGGCACCAGGCCGCAAGTAGACACCGTCACATTCCGCTGGCTCATATGAATCCCGTCCTCATTACACAAAAGCGTCAAAAACTGTAAAAGGTTGTCATAATTATCGAGCGGTTCGCCTGTCCCCATCACAACCACATTAGAAACCCGTTCACCAGTATCCCTCGAAATCTGGTATACCTGCTCAAGCATTTCAGAAGGGGTAAGGTTCCGCGACAGCCCATCTATTGCTGACGCACAAAATTTACAGCCCATACGGCAGCCCGCCTGCGAAGAAATACAAACAGAATTGCCTGTTTTATAGCGCATAAATACGCTTTCTACCATATTGCCGTCCTCCAGCAAAAAAAGGTATTTCCGTGTCCCGTCCTGTGTGGAAGCCTGTACGTTTGCCTGCTTTAATACCGTATATGTACAGCCCTCTTTTAATTCATCCCGGAATGCTTTGGGGAGATTTGTCATTTCATCTATAGATGTTGCACATTTCTGGTGCATCCACTGGTAAAGCTGCCTGCCCCGGAACGGCTTTTGCCCTGCTGCAGTTATAAACTCTGTCAGCTCTGTCAAGTCCATTGATTTAATATCTGGTTTTTTGTTGTTCATTTAAAGATACTCCCTGGCCAGCGCCACCTGTCATCCCAATACAAACTTTGCAATATAAAACCCATCCATCTCCCCTTCATCAGGGAAAAACTGCCGCTCACCCACAAGCGAAAACCTCTCATGCCCCTCTAGAAAACGCCTGGTATTTTCTTCGTTTTCCATGCGGTTTATGGTACAGGTAGAATATAAAAGCACGCCGCCAGGCTTGACATACCGGCAAGATACGCTTAAAATTTCCTGTTGCAACGCCGCAAGCCCACGCTGGGCGGCCTCTGTCATGCGGTAGCGGATTTCCGGTTTTTTTTTCAGCACGCCAAGCCCCGAGCAGGGCAGGTCAGCTAAAACAACGTCTGCCTTTGCAACAGCTGCTTCATCCAGAATGCGCGCGTCATGCCGGATAGCGCGGATATTGGAAAAACCGCACCTTGCAATATTTTCTTCGATTAAGCTTACCTTATATTCCGTCAAATCCCTCGCTTCTACAATCCCCTGCCCCCGCATCAGTTCTGCGGCATGCAGGCTCTTTGCACCGGGCGCGGCGCATACGTCTATAACGTAGCTGCCCGGCCTTGGTGCGGCGGTATGGGCTGCAAGCATAGAGCTTACATCCTGTACCATAAACCAGCCTGCGTTAAATTCCGGGATGGATGCCAGATAGTCATAACCGGAAATATACATCGCATAGTCAAAATCTGGATATCCTTCCAAATAGATACGCTCTGCAGCAATCCCCTGGCGGTTAAGCGCATCGTTTAGCTGTTCTGTGGAACACTTCATCGGGTTTATGCGTATAGCAGTCCTGCTTTCACACATAAAAGAAGCTGCTACGGATTTAGCCTTTTGAATTCCGTAATCTTTAATCCACTGGCTTAAGATCCATTCCGGCATAGAATACTGGACAGATAAAGCATGTATAGGCTGGTCCCCCTCATCCGGATAACAAATTTTATCTAAGTTCCTGCCAATATTCCGCAGCACTCCGTTTACAAATCCTTTTAACCCATTTAACCCTTTTTTTGCAGCCAGCTTTACCGCTTCATTACATGCTGCAGAATCTGGCACAGTATCCATATACTTTAACTGGTACACGCCCATCCTCAATATGCAGCGGACCACCGGCTTCATTTTAGACGTTTTCAGATTAGAAAACTGATCTATCATATAGTCCAGTTCAATCATACGCTCTAACACGCCTTCTGTCAGCCTGGTAATAAAGCCCCTCTCCTGCTTTGTCAAATACTGGTATTTATCCAGTACCGCAGCCAGCGCAATATGGCTATAAGCTTCCCCCTTTGTAACGGAAAGCAATATGTCAAGCACTAGCTCACGTAAATTCACCCCATCAGTCGTCATTTCTTCCTCCAAACAGTAAAAACAGGCGTAAAAGCTGCAAAATAGACGCCGCTGCCCCTGCTACATACGTCAATGCTGCCGCGCCGAGCACCTTTCTCGTTTTTCCCAGCTCATCAGAATTTAACATCCCTGTACTGCCCAGAATGGAAAGTGCGCGCCTTGAGGCATTGAACTCCACCGGAAGCGTAACAAGCTGAAATATAACTGCAAACGAAAAACAGAGGATCCCGGCCTGGATCAGCATGGTCCCTGTGCCCTGAGAAAAAAACATCCCCATCAAGATAAGCGGCCAGGCCAGCGTAGATCCCAGATTGGCTACCGGGACAATCGCCCCGCGGATAGAAAGTGGGGCGTAATGCTTCTGGTGCTGAATTGCGTGCCCGCACTCATGCGCCGCCACACCGACTGCCGCTACCGAATCAGACCTGTATACACTATCCGACAAATTCAACGTTTTATTCCCCGGATCGTAATGATCGGATAAATTGCCAGGTATATGGCGGATCGTCACATCGTATATACCCGCCATGTGCAAAATCCGTTCCGCTGCCTGTGCACCCGTAATACCTGCCATGCTGCGGCAGTGAGCGTATTTGCTAAATGTCGCTTTCACCCTCGCTGACGCAAACAGAGAAATCAATACGCCGATAATTACCAGGTAATAAGTAGGGTCCCACCATCCGTAATATCCAAATCCCATAACTGTTTTCTCCTTTTTTAATTTTTGTTTAGTGGCAAATGGTTTTAATTACCCCAAAAGCATCCCTTCTCTTACATCATACCCCCGTAAAAACGCTTCTATCCCCATTCTTTTTTTCCCTTCTAGCTGAACCTCCATCAAACGCAAAACCCCGTCCCCGGTCTGGATCTTACAGGCATCCTTCCCCACAAATACTACTTTTCCCGCATTTTCCCTTGAGCCGCCGCATTCCGCTACGGCACGCCAGATTTTAAGCGTCTTGCCCCCAATACTGGTATAAGCGCTTGGCCAGGGATCTAACCCCCGGATCAGCCTCTCCAATGCCTCTGCCGACTGCTTCCAGTCAATGCAGCCCATCTGTTTTGTGATCATTCCCACATGGGTCGCCTGTGCCGCATCCTGCGGAGTATAAACTGCTTTGCCCTCTTCTATCAGCTGCATTGTATGCACTAGAAGCTGTGCCCCTTTTTCGGCAAGACGCGAAAAAAGGCTTCCCCCCGTTTCATCCTCTGTAAGCGTTACCGTTTCCTGCTCGATAATATCGCCTGTATCAAGCCCCTCGTCCATGCGCATCGTTGTAATGCCGGATACCCTGTCCCCATTAATCACTGACCACTGGATTGGCGCAGCCCCCCGGTATTGGGGCAGCAGGGAAGCATGTACATTCACACAGCCAAACCGGGGCAATTCCAATAGCCCTTTTGGAAGAATCTGGCCAAATGCCGCCACAACAACCATATCTGGACAAAAACCTCCAATATATGCCACACACTCTGCTTCCCGCACCCGCTTTGGCTGGTAAACCGAAAGCCCGTGTGAAAGCGCGCACTCCTTGACCGGAGACTGCGACAGGGCTTTCCCCCTGCCCTTTGGCTTATCCGGCTGCGTCACCACAAGCACAACCTCATGGCCTGCGTCCATCACAGCCTGAAGGGTTTTGACCGCAAAATCCGGCGTCCCCATAAAAACTACCCGCATGCTTACTCCTCCTCGCCCTCGTCTTCTACTTCATAAATATCCCCTTCTACAAATTCCGTATACATATGCCCTTCCAAATGATCGATCTCATGGCAGATAGCACGGGCTAAAAGCTCTGTTGCATCAATTTCAAACTCCTGCATCTGTTCGTTATAGGCCCGTGCAACCACGTGGTTTGGCCTTGTAACCTGCCCTGCTTTGCCGGGCAGGCTTAAGCAGCCTTCCCCAGCAGTCTGTGTGCCGTCCGAAGCAAGGATTTGGGGGTTTATCATAATAAGCGGCCCATCTCCGACATCAATTGTAACCACTCTCTTTAAAACCCCCACCTGAGGGGCGGCCAGGCCGACCCCATTTGCATCGTACATGGTTTCGAGCATATCAGAAATCAATGTAGAAATTTTAGGTGTAACCTCTTTTACCTCCCTGCAAACTTTATTTAAAACTGGATCTCCTAACATCCTTATTGTACGAAGTGCCATAATTCCTCCTTAAACTGTCACATCCCGTTCATGGGATCGAAATCAAATGAAATATTTATCTGCTTTTTGTCTATTTTTTCTTCCACAAGCCGCTCAATTTTATCCTTTAACAAGACAAGCTGCCCGTAATCTATATGCTTTAAATATATAACCTGGCGGAAAATGTCATTGACTTTTGCAACCGACGCTTCCGCAGGACCTATCATGCGAAGCCCCGCAGGTGGCTCGCGTTTCAGCCATCCGGCCACATAATCCGCGGCCTGCTTTGCGGCCTGCCCGTTTTTTGCCGCAAATAAAATAAGCGCCATATGGGATACCGGAGGGTATGAAAGCAGCTTGCGCACCGCAATTTCCTCGTGGTAGAAAGCATTATAGTCCTGCATGCGCGCTGTACGGATACTGTAATGGTCAGGATTATAAGTCTGTATAACAACCTCCCCTAGCTTATCCCCCCTGCCTGCCCTGCCTGCCGCCTGTGTCAGAAGCTGGAAGGTACGCTCGGCTGCCCTATAATCCGCCGCATACATAGACAAATCCGCCGCCAAGATGCCTACCAGCGTAACATCCGGAAAATCATGTCCCTTAACAATCATCTGCGTGCCTATTAAAATATCCGCTTCATGGTTAGCAAACGCAGATAAAATTTTCTCATAGCCGCCCTTGTTTTTCGTCGTATCCAAATCCATCCGCAGTACCCTTGCTGAAGGGAACCTCTGTTTGACAATTTCCTCCATCCGCTGTGTCCCTGCCTTAAAGCCGCTGATGTATTTTGATCCGCAGACGGGGCATTCTGTTGGCGCAGACTCCCCATACCCACAGTAATGGCATTTCAGCAGCCCCTGCACAGGCAGGGCGCCATAAGCTGTGCCTGCTGCCCCCTGCCTGTGCAGGCTAAGGGATACGTCGCAATGAGGGCATTTAATAACATGCCCGCAAGCACGGCAGGATACAAAACCTGAAAGCCCTCTGCGGTTTAAAAACAGCAGGATCTGCTGCTTTGCCAAAAGGCGCCCTTCTATCAAATGCTGCAGCCTTGCGCTTAACACCGAACGGTTTCCTTTTTTTAGTTCTTCCCGCAAATCAGCAATGTGGCACACTGGGAGAGGCTGCTCTTTCGCACGCTGCTTTAGCTCCAACAGACAGTATTCGCCATTTAAGGCCCTGTAATAGCTGTCTATGGAAGGCGTAGCCGATCCAAGTACAACGGAAGCATCCGCTAAGCGTGCACGTGCAATTGCTGTTTCCCTGGCATGGTATTTGGGCAGTGTTTCACTTTTGTAGCTGCCCTCGTGCTCTTCATCTATAATAATAAGGCCAAGTCTTAAAAACGGGGTAAACAATGCGGACCTTGGCCCTATCATAATATCTATTTCCCCGTTCTTTGCACGTACAAACTGATCGTAGCGCTCTCCAATGGAAAGCTTGGAATTTAAGATGGAAACCCGCCCGCCAAACCGCCCGTAAAAGCGCATCACGGTTTGATAGGTCAGTGCAATCTCCGGTATCAGTACAATCGCCTGTTTCCCGGAAGCTATAACACTGGCAATCAGCTCCATGTAAACCTCTGTCTTGCCGCTGCCTGTCACACCGTGCAGCAGATATGTACGCCGGAGCCCCTCCTCCATATCCGCACGCACCGTATCCACTACTGCCTGCTGAGCCCCATTTAACACAGTATGGTATTCCTGCCCTTTAAGATGGGCCACCGGGTCACGGTATTTAGTATCGCTTTGCACATCTAAAATCCGCCGTTCTTTAAGCGCCCGTATAACCGTTGCCGGCACATTTAGCTTTTGCGTTACTACCTCATATGACAGCTTTGGGTGCTTTAGCAGTTCCGCAAGCAGCCTAGCCCTTGCCGTATTATGCTTTTTTTCAAATTCTGCAAGAAAACGGCGTGCCTCTTCTTCTTGGACAGCCAGGCAAACCGTACGCTTCTGCTTTGCCTTTGCCTTGCGTTTAATGGGGATTACTGTCTTTAGCGCCTGATTCATCGTACCGCCATAATTTTTCCGGATCCACGCCGCAAGGGCGATCAGCTGCCCCTCTACCGCCACACCGTCCGTAAACACCGAATCCACCTCTTTGATCCGGTTTACTTCAAACGCCGCCTGATCCGTCACTTCTACAACAAACCCGCGGATCATGCGGTTTGCCTTCCCAAACGGAACCACTACCTGGACGCCGGGATATACCTTTTCTAAAATCCCCCTAGGTATCCGGTACTGGAAAGTGTGGTCTAATTTTTCGTGGGATATGTCAATTATAATATTGGCAAAATATGCCATCTTACCACCTGCTTACCCTTCCGCCTTAAGCTCCTTGAGAACCTGGGTTATCAGATCACGCTCATCCATTGGATATTTTATCCCTTTTATCTCCTGGTAATCCTCATGCCCTTTCCCGGCAAGCACAATGACATCCCCAGGCCTTCCGTGCGCAACCGCATACCGGATTGCCTCCTTGCGGTCTGCAATCTCCACATACTGCCCATTTGTTTTGCCAATCCCAATTTTAATATCGTCAATAATTGCCTGCGGCTCTTCAAAACGAGGGTTATCCGATGTAATAATGGTAAGATCCGCCATTTCACCCGAAACCTCCCCCATTTCAAACCGCCTTGCCCGGGAACGGTTCCCCCCGCAGCCAAACAGGCACACAAGGCGCCCCGGCTCATATTCCCGCAATGTAGACAGCAGGCTCTTTAAGCTCATGGCATTGTGCGCATAATCAATCATCAGTGTAAAATCATCTGAAACCTTTACCAATTCAATCCGTCCCTTTGTCTTTGCTGATTTAAGCGCCTTTTCCATCACACCCGCATCTGCCCCGAAATGTCTGCAAACCGCAATTGCAGCCAGTGAATTATACACGCTAAACCTCCCCGGCACATCAATCTGCACATCGAAATCCATAAGCCCGGACACATGGTATGCCACCCCTAAGCAGCCAGGCCCCTTTACAAGCCTAACACCGTCCGCACGAAGCGATGCCGCCCCACCAAACCCAAAGGTTTCAACCTCACAGGTATGGCGCTTTATCATATCCTTATAATGCCTGTCGTCTGCATTTAATATCCCAATCCTGCACTGGGAAAACAGAAGGCTTTTGCATTCCATATATTCTTCAAAGGATGCATGTTCATTCGGCCCAATATGATCCGGCTCTAAATTCGTAAAAATACCCATTTCAAAAACAAACCCGGCCGTCCGATGCATCATAAGCCCCTGTGAAGAAACCTCCATGACACAGCAGTCGCAGCCGGAGTCCAGCATCTTGCGGAAATAACGCTGAATCAGGTAAGATTCCGGCGTCGTATTGGCGGACGGTACCGTTTCCTCAGAAATGATAGTTTCAATTGTACCAATCAACCCCACACGATGCCCCGCGCCTTCTAAAATAGATTTAATCATATAGGTAGTCGTAGTTTTGCCTTTTGTACCAGTAATGCCAATTACCCTAAGCTGCTCTGCCGGATAATCAAAATAAGCAGCAGAAACCAGAGCAAGCGCGTACCGTGTATCTTCTACCAGGATTACCGTTATTTCCTCCGGCACATCTACCAATTCAGAAACAATCAATGCTTTAGCGCCTGACTCTACCGCCCCTTTTGCAAAAGTATGCCCATCTGCGGCAGTCCCTTTAATACATACAAACAGGGCGTCTTTTACCACTTTGCGGGAGTCATAAATAACGTCTGAGATCTCACGCTCCAGGGTTCCTTGTATATGCTGATATGGTAAACGCCCTAATAATTGTTTTAAATGTTTCATGTTTAGCCCCTTTTCCTTCGCCGGATATGTATGATGGGGTCCGGCTTATTGCACTCGTAATATTATATGATACTATATTGTATTTTACAAGAGATTTTGGTTTTTCCTTTTTACAAATGCATCAGGGCTAGAGCGTGTTTGAAAAATGCTTTTCGACAGATGTATTCCACACTTAGTGGGAGATTTGTACCAAATGAGGGAGT
>QXXL01000169.1 GCA_009911505.1 Lachnospiraceae bacterium
ATACTTTGCCATCCTTTGCCAGCATTAGTTAGTATCAGAGAAACCCAAATATTTTATACTAACGCCCTTTGTAAGCCATACGCCATTTTCGGATAAATAAAAAGTCTGGCCGTCCTGATACATTTTTCCGCTGTAGACGGTCAGCACAACAGGCAATCCATGCCGTTTGCCTACTTTTACCGCAGTTTCTGTATCTTTTGACAGATGGACATGCAATCTGCCCATTGGTTTTAACCCTTCGGCACGGATTCCGTCAAGAAACCTGGCCGCTGTCCCATGGTATAATAACTCAGGCGGCTTTCGTTCTTTTAATTCCACATCTACCGGGATGCTATGCCCCTGGTTTGCCCGTATCAGTGTCTTGCCTTCATTGAAGCTGTACCGTTTTTTATTATCTGACGCCACTATCTCTTTAAGGATACCCATATCTATCTTCCTCCCGGTACGGGTAATCCCTTCCAACAGCTCGTTTACGTCTGCCCAGCCATGTTCATCTAAGGTAATGCCTGCCGCTTCCGGATGGTGGCGCAGCAGCAAACTAATAAATTTACTTAACTGATCTTTTTTTGCCAACAAGACCACTTCCTTTCTTTGTTTACATCTCTTTCCCTGCTATTGTAATCCGATCTGTTTTCGGCTATAATATTCAAAAACAAAAAGGAGACAAAATACCATGAATACTCAAAATATAGATTTACATGTTCATTCTACCGCTTCCGACGGTACTTTAACCCCCACAGAATTAGTAGCCGCCGTAAAAAAAGCCGGGCTTTGCGCCTTTGCCCTAACCGATCATGACACCGTAGACGGCATCGCAGAAGCCAAAGCTGCCGCGAACGCAGCCTCCATAGAACTAATTCCAGGCGTAGAGCTTTCCTGCGACTATAAGGGCAAGGAAATACACATGGTCGGCTTGTATCTGGATGAAACAAACCCGCGCCTGCTTGAACACTTAGCCCATTTCCGGGACAACCGGGACAACCGCAACCAAAAAATGTACCAGAAGTTAAACGAAGAAGGCTTTGCCATTTCCGAAAAAGCTTTACGCGAAATGTTTCCGGACGCCGTTTTAACCCGGGCACATGTGGCACGTTTCCTGCTTGAACGCGGATATATTAAGTCCATTTCGGAGGCTTTTGAAAAATACATTGGCGACGGCTGCCGCTGCCACGTACCAAGGGAAAAAATCTCCCCGCAAGAAGGCATAGAATTGATCCATCATGCAAATGGGAAAGCTGTGCTTGCACACCCTGTGCTTTACCATATGAGCGACGAAAGGCTGCGGGAACTGATTACCGACTGCCTTTCCTGCAAGCTTGACGGAATAGAAGCCCTTTATTCCACTTACCAGCCAGGGGATGAACGGTATATCCGAAGGCTGGCGGAAGAATATGGGCTGGCAATTTCAGGAGGTTCGGATTTCCACGGCAGCAACAAACCGCATATCCATTTAGGGACAGGGACAGGGCATTTAAACGTTCCCTACGAATTATTGAAGGGTTTTTCATCATAAAAAAAGCTGGCTACAACGAATTTTCACGGCCATGCGCTCCTGACTACGATATTCCATGCCTGCCAGCTAAAGATTACCCCATATGGCAAAAACAAGAAAATCCCACAGGATACCCCTATACCTATTCAGTGTAAATAAGAAATTCTCTGTAAGCCAGCCAAAACCGTAGTCAGGCAGAGGGCAGGGTATGAGACTGGGGCCTTGTGATGGGGGTTAGGGGCTCTTAAGC
>QXXL01000170.1 GCA_009911505.1 Lachnospiraceae bacterium
ATTTCTTTGCAATAACCTCACTAAGCGTCTGATACAGCTTCTCCACATCCACAGGCTTTGACAAATGGCCGTTCATCCCGCATTCCACCGATTTTTTTAAATCGTCATCAAATGCATTGGCTGACATAGCCACAATCGGGATGGTATGGCAGTCTTCACGCCCCATCCCCCGGATTTCGCGCGTTGCTTCAAGCCCATCCATCACTGGCATCATAATATCCATCAAAATCACATCATATGTCCCTGGCGGCGTACTTTTTATCCGTTCAACTGCCTTGGCGCCGTTATACACACAATCCACTTCAAAACCGCGCTCTTCCAAAAGGCACTGCGCAATCTCTGCATTCAGCTCATTATCCTCCACCACAAGCACACGGCAGCCGTCAAACGAAGCCTCTTGTTCCGCAATTTCCATCTGCAAATCTTCCCCAAGGTTCATCATAATCAAAAACCGGAACGTACTACCTTCCCCCAGCTCACTTTCAATCTGAATATTACTTCCCATAAGCTGCACCAGGCGGCTGCTAATCGAAAGCCCTAAGCCCGTCCCCTGCTGTTTAGACGGATTCACAGAAGCCTGTTCAAATGATCGGAATACCCGATCCTGGTCTTCTTTTTCAATTCCAATACCTGTATCAGACACCGCAAAAGAAACCTGTACCCGTTCATTGGAGCCCTCAAGCTCCTTAACAGAAAGGATTACTTTTCCCCTGACAGGCGTAAATTTCACCGCATTTCCAAGCAAATTGATAAGTACCTGGCTGATCCGCATCTGGTCTGCAAAAAACCAGCTGTGCCCCATCTGGATGTCTCTGACAAAATCAATCTGCTTTGCCGCCGCCTGCGGCATGATTAGCTCCCCAACCGTATCTAACATTTCATGTATATTGAAATTGTACGGCTCTAGCTTCATCTTGCCGCTTTCGATTTTGGACATATCCAAAATATCGTTAATCAGCCCCAGCAGGTAATTGGAAGAAGATTGTATCTTTTGCAGGCAGTCCATCACACGCTCCTGGCTCTGATCCTGCTGTAAGGCAATTGCCGCCATGCCTATAATGCCGTTCATTGGCGTACGGATCTCATGGCTCATACGGGATAAAAATTCTGATTTTGCCCTGCTGGCGATATCGTACTGCTGCTGGTTTAACTGGCTTTCCACGACCCTGCCCAGCTCCGCAAGATCCTGGTAATCTTCCAGGTTATTTAGGATTTCTGGTGAAATGCCCAAAATACAGATATTCCCCATATAGTTCCCACTGTCATACATCGGCAGCACAACGCCAAAATCCCCGTCTGCTACACAAAGGAAGCGTTGGATTACATCCTTTTTGCTGTCCTCTACTGTGACAGAATGCACTTCCTTTTGTCCCAGCCACTGGTAAAACGCTTCCTTTTCTTCTTCTTTATACCTTCTTACATTTTCTGTGGAAACATTCCCGTCCCTATGCCACTGGCAATTTAAATAATTAGAATTAAAATCCGGCCGAAGTATGGATATCAGTACACCTTTGGCATGATAAAACCTGCCTATTTTACGGATCATTAGCATCATCTGGGCAGAAAAACTCCCCCCTTTGCCAAACAGGTTCAACGCGACAGACACCAGCCCAATCTCCTCACCGTAGCCTGTGGAATGGACGTCACGCCCCTGCAGCGCAGGTAACGACATGCGTTTATCTTCCGGAATATCCCGGTAAAAAATATCTGTCCCTTTTTCATGGGAAACCGCAATCCCACGCGCCAGCTTAGCCATGCAAATCAGTTCCTGCGTATCCTGGCCTGCTTCCGCGCAAACCAGGCCCGCATAAGTATCTACACAAAAAAGATCTGCACCGAAGCGTGACGTTATATCTTCAGACAGCCCACTTACTAAATCCCCTGCCTGTTTCTTTGTATAGCCGCCCAGCCACAGGACAAGTTCATCGCTGTTTAAGCGCAGCGCCACCGGCTGCCGTCCCGTTTTACTGTAGGATTTTTCACAATAGCTTATTACCAGGCCCCCAATCTCCTCTAATATCATATCTGAAAAAACAATACCGCATTTAGCGCCGGATTCTTTGAGCCCGCCAAAAAACAGGTTTACCATAACACCTTCCGGCAAATCACTACGGCTCTCGCTTACATGCTTCATTCCGGCATGAAAAATATAAAGCCCTGTCACATTGTCTATTTCATTTTCACGCAGCTGCTTAGCTTCCTTTTCTTTCTGTTCCTGGATATTGCGAATACTCCCCACAAGCTTGCGTTTTCTGCCGTCCGTATCATATACGGCGTTTCCTGTAAGCGCAATCCACATAAACTCCGTATCTTCCGGCCATCTCAAACGGAACTCCACAAACAGCTTATCATCGTGCCTTTGTATAGCAGCCATAGCAGCCGCACGGTCTGCATCATAAATACATTCCGGATTAATAAAACCATTCCAATGTGCCTCACACTGCCACTCCCCACTCATTGTCTTATGGTTGACCAAATCTAGCACATGGCTTTCCAGATCATAAGAAAAAAAGATATCTTTGGATGATTCCAATGCAACCCGGTACCGCTCTTTTTCCTCCAAAAGGATATTTTCCGCTTCTTTCTGCCTGTTCGTCAAATCCCGTACCACGTCATACAAGGCGTCTATTTCAAAAATATTAGAAGGGCTATAATCCAAAAGCCCTGCGCTTCCGCGGCTAATACACTGCATTAACCGGCCAACCGGCTTTGTTAAGTAGCGTACCAGAAAATAAATGCCAAACACACCAAATACAAGGCCGCAAAGAACCGCTGCAACCATCCAAAGGTAAAGGCGACGGCTCATCCCAAATAGATCTTCTTCTGTATTAAGCCCTAAGAGCGCCCAATCCGTATGAGCATAAGGCACATTATTGCTGTAGAGCTTAAGCGGGCAGACAACAGCATAAATCCCCTGCCCGTTCTGTTCAATGGACTGGACTTTAGAAAGGCTGCTGTACGCCGTTTCTTTTAAAAAAAATGCATCCCCTGCAGATTGTACTGCATTAGAAAGAAGCCCCTCGCCAAGCAGGGGCTTGTAACTGCCATCGTCTTCTCTTACCGCCAGCATATACCCAGACTGGCTGGTTTCATTTAACTCCCCGGCAGGCAGATAGCTGCGCAGGACCTTGGCGGAAACCTCCACGCCAAGCACTCCGTACACAACCCCTTCATGCCGGAGTGGGAGGGAATATGTAATCATTTCATAAGAGCCAGCAGCCCCTTTTTCCAAAGAGTACGGCAAGGACCAATAACCCAGATCCTTTGTATCTGCATCTGCATATTCCCTCCCCGCCCTCCACGGCTCATAAAAAGAGTATTCAGTACTGTCCTGCCCTTCCCCGGCCATATGGAATTTCGTCGTCCAGCTGGTATCAAGAGGTATATTCCACTGCCTTGACAAACCCTTGCTCCCTCGTTCTAAAAGCAAATCCGAAAAATTGGCAGGGTTTGCTGAAGGATCGGAATCACGGACAAAAAATCCGTCATGTTCACATGCCCCCTTCCATTCCCCTCCTGTAAACAGGAAAAAAATCCCTGTTGTGGAACTATTCTCAAGAACCTCAATACAATCAGGAAAAATTTGTTCTAAAAAACTGCTTTTTTGCCCGTCCGAAACTAAAAAGACATCCAGTTCGATGCCTTCCCTGTCCAAAAACTGCTGCAAGGCCGACGTTATAGCTGTTTCCTGCTCATAAACAGCCGCCCAGCGCTGATTCATATCATTTTGCAGAATGACCTTCCTGTTTTCCACTAAACGGCTCATCATGCTGCCCGAATATTCCTGAAGTGTCCCAGCGATCCGCTTTGTAACCAGAGTACCAATAGTAATAACACTCTGTACCAGCATAATAGCAATTAAAGGAATCAGAAACATCCTGAATATGGTTGTTTTTTTCCTTCTCTGACGTTTGCTTTTCATTCTTATCCCTGCTCACCAACTGCGGTATTTAGTGCATCACAAAATGATGCATACCATTCTTCAAAAGCTTCTTCTGATACAAAAGCAGCAGACGCTTCTTCCAAATCCTGACCTTCCTTTACTGCCTTCGCCACACTTTCCCAATCTTGTGCGGCCTGATCTGAAAGGTGGTACTCAAGCACCTTCCTTGCTGCTGAACCGTTGCTAAAGCTCTTATTTGTATATAGGGAGCTGTTCTCCATTTCCCCAAATACAGTAGCCAAACAATCATATGTCTTTGGCGCCACCTCGAGCTGCTTTTCTGCAATGACCTGATCTAATTTTTCTATGCTGCCCGCTTCCTTTAATACTGGAAGATAGCCTGACACACACCCAAACTGCAGGTTTTTGTCCGCCTGGGTAAACCATTTCAAAAATTCTACAGCGGCATATTCATGCTGTTCATCCGACTTGCTGACCACCATGCCTGCCCCCTGCTGCACAGCATAACGTTCCCCGCCTTCAAATACAGGCGCTTCTAAAACAATATAGTCTATATTGTAGCTGTTATCATCCTTTTCTACCTGATCTGGAAAATACATAGCGGAAGTAGTAGAACCCGTATACGCCAGCAAATCCCCTGTTTTGACATCATCGGATCTAAAAGAACCATAAGCCCCAAAATAGCCCTTTACCATCGGGACATAATAATTTTCCCACAAACGGCGCAACTCTTCCTTTGGTACATTTAATGTCATTTTACCATTTTGTACCTGGAACATTTCCACGCCTAACTGCTGCATTCCAATAATAAAATAATTTGCCACTGCATCCCGGCCATAAAAAGCCTTACCATCCCCTACTACATCCGGCGTCTGTGCGTCTGTCCATTCATAATAAGCTTTTGCCGTAACAGCAATTCCTTCTATCGTCTTTAAATCGTCTAATGACGCCCCTGTCTCATTTGCAAAAGGCTCCCAGTCTGTTTTGTTTAACATCATAATTTCTGTTGATTTTGCTGTGGGGAAAATCCGAAGTGTACCATCAGAAGCTATACAGCCTTCTTCTATGTAAGAATCCACATACTGTTCCAGCTCTTCTTCACTCAGATATTCCGACAAATTCGCAAGTGCGCCGGACTGTTCAACTTCATACGCCGTGTCCGCATAAGAAGAAAAGATATCAGGCATTGTATCCGCCCCTACATCCCCGTTAATAGCAGCCCTTACGGCAGTTTCCAGATCGGAAACAGAGCCCTGGCTAAAGCCTTCTATATAGATCCCCTTTTCCTTGCCCGTAGTGTCGTTAAATTCTTTTACCAGGGCATCAAAAGCCGACTGCTGAGAGCCGTTATAATAATGCCAGATAGTTAATGAAACCGGATTTTTAGGATCTAACGGGCCGCTGTTTTTGCATCCCGATAGACCGGATGCCAATACGGCAAATATACATATGCTTCTTGTAGCTTTACCTAAATACTTCATAATTTCCCCCTTTTTCACTTTAATAAAACAACTGTAACATACCGTACTCCCCCTGTCAATGAATCCACGCCACCCCAACCGTGTAAATTTGCCTTATGCTATTAGCTAAAGCGGATCTTTTGCCATCACTCCCTATAGTTCGCTGTAGAACTAAAAAGAGGCTGTAATAACCCCTGCCTTAGACATACATTTTCTGATCTCCCCAATAAAATAAAGCGACCCAAATGCAATCGTCCGCACCCTTATACCAATCCTGTTACCCACATTTAAAAATGGCTTTAAAGCTTCCTGCACATTTGTACAGCTTTCCGATGGAACGCCGCATGCACTGATATATGCCGCCAATTCTTCCCCCGCAAGCGCCCGCCCGTTCTTTTGTGTAACAGCAGTCACCTTCACTGCTAAGGGCAACACCTGCCCTACCATCTTCCGATAATCCTTATCTGCCAAAACCCCCATAATAAAATGGAATTTTTCACCTGGGAACTGTTCACAAAGGCTTGTTACAAGTGCCGCCACACCATCCTCATTATGCGCACCGTCAATCATAAGATATGGATTTTCAAACATAATTTCCATCCTGCCTTCCCAGGCCATGCCTGCTATCCCACGGTGAAGCGCTTCTTCCGTAACCGGATATCCAAGCGCCATTAATTCCCTTGCAGCCAGTACAGCTGCCATAGCATTTTCACGCTGGAAACTGCCGTGCATCTTCATATGATAGCGTTCCCCTGCATAAATAAATCCGGATTCCGCCGGAATAACCTTTGCTTTATCTACCACACAAAAAGGAATATGCAAGCTATAGCAGCGCTGTTTTAACACTGCCATCACTTCCTCTTCCTGGCCTTCAAAAACTGCCTTTGTCCCTTCTTTCAATATTCCGGCCTTTTCCGCAGCGATTTGTACCAGTGTATCCCCTAAAACCGCAGTATGATCGTACCCAATTTTAGTGATAATACTAACTACAGGCACGCCAACCGCGTTTGTACCATCCAGCCGTCCCCCCAGCCCTGTTTCCAATACCGCAATCTGGCAGCCCTGTTCTTTAAAATACAACAGGGCCATAGCCAGGCTATAGTCAAACATCGTAGGCTGTATACCTGCATCTGTATCCAACAGAAACTGCCCCAGCCTGGCTGTCTCCCACTTAGGTATTTTTTCCCCGTTAATCCGGATGCGTTCTTCAAATTCAATCAAATGAGGTGATGTAAATAATCCTGTTTTTATACCTGACTGTTTTAAAATCTCATGTAAAAAAGCAGCAGTAGAACCTTTTCCATTTGTCCCTGCAATATGGATAAATACAAGCCCTTTTTGGGGATTTCCTACAGCAGCCAGTAATTTCCTGCTGGCTTCCACACCTGGTAGATTTCCAAATCTCCTTTTACCTTCAATAATATGAATGATATCCTGATAGTCCATATTTTAATTCCAATCTATATTTATAAATAATCCTTATGCAATTATAGCATGTCTAAAAGATACTTTCAAAGCCGCTTTTTCAATCTAATGGCATAAATATACCGTATGCTGTTAAAGAGATACTAAAACGTGTTTGAAAATTGCCCTCTGCCAAGTGAACGCCCCATTTAGAGCATTTTTCAAACACGCTCTAGAACCCACAGAGTGTGATATACCAAGATGATAAGAATGATTTTAGGGACACGCTCTAAGACTACGGCGAACTGTGGAAAATGGACAGCAAAAGAAAGCACATAAAACACTATACCGCTATAATAATACCACCGTCATTAGCATACATACTGCTAATCCCCGCCGTATCCACTACAATAATCTGTTTAAACTTTGCAACCTTTTCTATCTCTGCTTTTACTAGCTCAGCACGCGACGGGCAATTACAATGGGAAATGGCAAGGATACGGCTTTCGCTGTGTTTTATAGCCGCAAAAACTTCTTCCACCATCTTCTTTAACGCCCTCTGCATACCACGCGCCTGCCCAAGCTGGCAAATCTGCCCCTCCGGGGTAGAACCCATAACTGGCTTTATATTTAAAGCATTTGCAACAAACGCTTTTAGATTGCTCAGCCTGCCGTTCTTTCGCAACGTTTCCAATGTTTCCAGGACAAAAAATGTACGCTGGCTGCTAATATAGTGCTCAACAGCTTGAACAGTTTCTTCAAAAGACATACCCGCTTCTTCACACTCCTGGGCTTTCATACCGATCAATGTTTCTCCTACCGAAGCAGAACAAGAGTTAAATATATGGATCTTCTTATAATCTTTTCCATGATCATCTTCAAATAGTTTTTTTGCAAGCTCCGCACTGTTATATGATCCGCTTAGCTCTTTTGACAAAGTTACGACATAAACATTTGCCGCTTCCCCTTCAAATGCCTTCATATAAGCTTCTGGGGAAGGACATGAGGACTTGGGGCCAGTTGGGCTTTCTCTGACTTTTGCCAGAAAATCCAATTGGTTAAATGTTTCGTCATCTACAATCCGGTGGCCGTTTACTTCCATTTCCAAAGCAACATTCTGATAATGCCCATCTAATTTTAAATCTTCTGTCAGTTCTCCACAGCTATCAATAATAATTTTATACATCTGTTACCTCCAGGGTTGCAATCTATATTTTATTATATTTTTTACTATTTTATATAGTTTCTATTACCAGATGTATCATATCATAAAACCTATTTGTTGTATAGTGGTAAAAACTTTTTTATAATTTTACCGATCACGCATCAATAATGTCATATACTCATGCCTCCATTCCCTGTTTTTCTTTGCTTTTTTCACTGGAGCCTTAAGTTTCTTTACAAAAAAATCCCTTGAAAACCTTAAGTCTTCAAGGGATTAACCACGTGCGTGAGAGGATTCGAACCCCCGACACCTTGGTCCGTAGCCAAGTGCTCTATCCAGCTGAGCTACACACACATATTATCAAATTTTAAAGTGACACAATGCCGGCGACCGGAATCGAACCGGTACGATGTTGCCACCACAGGATTTTAAGTCCTGCGCGTCTGCCAGTTCCGCCACGCCGGCACATATGGGACCTATAGGACTCGAACCTATGACCCTCTGCTTGTAAGGCAGATGCTCTCCCAGCTGAGCTAAGATCCCATACAAACGACCCAAGCGGGACTCGAACCCGCGACCTCCGCCGTGACAGGGCGGCGCTCTAACCATCTGAGCCATTGGGCCAAAATTCTTTATAAACAAAAATGGACCTTCGGGGACTCGAACCCAGGACCGACCGGTTATGAGCCGGTTGCTCTAACCAACTGAGCTAAAGGTCCACATAAAAGCCGATGATCGGACTCGAACCGATAACCTGCTGATTACAAATCAGCTGCTCTGCCAATTGAGCCACATCGGCACACTTCAATCCCTAAAGTAGATGACTCCAACGGGAATCGAACCCGTGTTACCGCCGTGAAAGGGCGATGTCTTAACCGCTTGACCATGGAGCCGTATATTTCATTAAAAAAACTCCCCGAGTAGGACTTGAACCTACGACAGCGCGGTTAACAGCCGCGTGCTCTACCGACTGAGCTATCGAGGAATAT
>QXXL01000171.1 GCA_009911505.1 Lachnospiraceae bacterium
GTCAAAGCCTCGTCTCTTGCCAGCAACAGAAAATGCTTGGCAGGGGAATCCTCCGCAGAGGAGGTCGAACTCCGGCACTTCTTTTGTATCAATTTGTCTTGCGTCTTCATAAAAAACCTCACTTGTCTTTACATTATGTACGGCGCGGTATGCCCGGTCAGCGTGTTTGTCAATCTCGCAGTGGCCGATGCAGGTAAACCCGCCAGCCCTTTCCAGTCCGGCGCGGAATCCTCCAATCCCGGCGAACATGTCGAAGAACCTGATATCCTTATGTATTGTCATGGGCATTTTTCCTTTCTCAAATTTGTTATC
>QXXL01000172.1 GCA_009911505.1 Lachnospiraceae bacterium
AATGGTTCATCACTTTTCTTCTGTTTTACCAGTCATGATAAAGCGGCCATACGCTTTCCGGTTCGCTTTATCCAATAGATAGTCTGCAAGCTCAAGCAAGCCTTCGCGGTTTGCAATAGCCATGACTGCATTGCAGTCGAACATATTGGTTTCCCCCGTATCACGCACCTTCAGGATCTGCTCCTTTATGGCTGGCGTTATCTGGTTCTTAGCTGTATCCATATTGCTCCTTAGATTAATGGTTCATAAATCGCATCTGGTAAATGTTGCCGCTACATCAAGTTATGTTCTGCCGCTTAACTGTGCCAGACGTCCAGGCTGTCTGTAGAGATCCAGAATTTATGATAGCCGTAATGGCAGATGCCAGACTCTTGGCGCAGCTAAGGCCGACAAAGACTGAACTCCCAGGTAAAACCTCTTTCTCTTATTGTCTATTTTGTCTTTTTATATCTCGATTCAGTTCCGCTAAATCTGCAAGAATTTTGTCCGCATCAAGGAAATCTGCTAAGTGCTTATTTTCCTCAGACTGTTTTGCAATCTGCTCAATGATTCTTGTTAGATCCTCCGTACAGTTAAGCACAATCTTTACATCAGCCGTTATGGGATCTTCGTAATATATATCAAAGAGAAAACCCCGAATGTCATTAACATCATACGTTTCATCTGCTGCACAATTTTTTAAGAGGATCCGTATCCGTTCATTGACAGAAGCAGTTCTGCCGAGCATTTCTAAAGCCTGGCCTATCGTTAGTTCCATAGTGTCTCCTTTTATTTTTATAACTGGTAAAATATTCATTTAGGGAAATACATTTTTCCTTGCTGTCCATCCTGCCCCTTAGCTGTGCCAAAAGCCCGAGATCCGCCTATGGTTTTCATTTAACACAACATTTCCCTATCACCTCCCTCCAAAATGAGATGTTCCAATTCGTTGCTGGTAATTACGGCGAATAATTTTGCCTGCTTATCAAACACTCCCTTTAACTGCCGGATGAGTTTTCCTTTCCGGGTCACACTTGGCACAATCCAAACGGTCAGCGGGAACATCTCTGACTCTTCCTGTTCCAATCCTGAACGATAATATGCATGGTACTTCTGACATTTCTCAATAATTTTGGCAGGTGATTCCGTATCAAGGTCAACCTCGATAAAATAACGGTCTTCATATTCTTCGCTCATGGTTGCCGCATATAAATCCGGTTTGAGGGAGCATGACACTCCGGCATTGCTGTATGCCCGCCAGCATTCTGGCTCCAACTGTAGGGAGAGGATTTCCGGCTCATGTTTTCTGCAGGTCTCTATCAGTTGGAGCGCCGTTTCTGCGACAGCTAAAGTGTGAGCCAAGAAATACGCAGATGGTTCGAAGTGCCTGCGTGCCGGATATGCCCGTTCATCATGAAGCCGGAGCAGACGTTCGCCAGCATGGGTCAGATACCAGATGAGGGAACTCGATCCCGCCCTTACTCCGCCAATCCGCCGGGAGAGGCTGCCGACCAGTCCAAACCCGCTCAATTTCCTGAGGCTGCGGCTGGCCGCCCGAAGCCCGGCAGAGGAATTAGCAGCATCGGTGAACAGGAGCCGCTGGATTTGCCCAGTCATCAGATAACGGTATTTCTGCACCGCACCGAGCAGCTCTCGGTCGCGCTCCCCCAGACGGCTGTCCAGTTCCTGTAGCTGCTTCCTGGATACACGCTGGGGTGATTGACAGTCAGCATCAGGGGTGCCGCCAGCAGTGGGGGAGTCCGTAGCCGGTACGGAGTAGGAATCGCATACCTTGTAGCGGGAAAAGTCCGGGGTTTCGGGCGTTTCCGCTTGTGGTTTCTGCTCCCCATTCGTCAGTCGGTTCGTCATGCTCGTTTCTTCCTTCCAATGTTAGTGTCGCCGGGATTTTCCTCGGCGGCGGTATTGTTAATTGTAAATATACTGAGGTATTCCTCTTCAACCTGTTCGGCTGGGACACCGTAGGCGGCCTGACTCCTCGCCTTAAGGTCGGCGGCATCACGCAAGGTGGACGGCGGCGGTAAAGTCTTACCCTGTATCCAGCCAGTGTTCCTGCCGTTCGATTGGAACGAGGCATAAATCTGGTAGCGGGGCAGAGCCATAAAATCTTCTGCGGTCAGTTCCGGCGCCATTGCCGCCATATCCTTGGCGTCCCGACTGTTCAGCCCGAAGACGATTTTGTTCCTGGCGTTCGCATCAATCCCAGAGCGGATGTTTATTGGTAACTGGTCGCGGTACTGGTGCGCCAGTGTCAGTCCGACGCCTAAGCCTCTCGCTTGTGCTAAAGCATCAGAAAGATCCGTTGGCAGACTGAGGTAGTCCTGTAGCTCATCGATATAGATTTCTACGATATGGCGTTTTTCTGCTGGAATGCCAGCCCGTGACAGTGCCAGCGTCCAAGTTAGCCCGACAATCAAGCTGCCGAGGAGCCGTGCCGATTCTCCGCCAGTTAATCCTTTGTTAAGGGGAATCAGTACAATCTTTCGCTTATAAAACAAGTCTGTTAGGGAAAACTTTGGGTTTGCCTGCCCCAGTATATTTCTCAGCCCTGGCCGCAAAGTTAGCTGTCTGAGCTTGTTGAGGACAGGACTTATTTGCTGCCTTTTCTCCGTATCCCTGAGAGCCTCGAACTGTTCCCAGAATGGACGTAAAGCCATGCGGTCTCTTACTTTGCCGGTGATTCTGCGCCGGAAATTCTCATCCGTCAGTAGTGGTAGTAGCCATAAAAGTGTACCGTTGTCTGTTCCTACCAATGTAAGTAAAGATGCAGTTAATACATCCTGCGTATAAATTCCCCAACAATCACTAAAAATTTCTTTGAGAACAGACAAAACTGCGTCAGCAATCAGTGAGGAGTTGCCATAATCCTTAAACGCCAGTGGGTTGAACCCGCATGGGCAGGGATCCGACGGGTCAATAATCACCACATCTTTGGTACGCTCTTCTGGGATTCGCATCAAAACATCGTTTACAAGGTCGGCTTTAGGATCTAGCACGAGGACGCTGCGCCCAGCGGCAATATCTGCCAGAATCAGGTGTAACATTGCAGTGCTTTTGCCGCTGCCAGTTGGACCAATCAGATGGCAATGCTCCAAACTATCCCTCGGAGAAATACTCAGCCGCTTCGGGTTTACGGCATCCATACCGACAGCAAAACTACGGTCAGTCTTCTGGTTGGTCGGGCTACGGTACCAGCGAGGCGGCAAGGTAAGTTTTGGATGCAGTCCCGGAGTTCCGGGTAATTCTTCCTCTCCGGCAGGGAGAAGTAGAAAATTGGCTAACTCCTTTACTGACAGCTGCAGAGGAAAATGCCACGGTACATGGGCGGTGTTGATATCCGCAGGCTTTATAGGTTCTTCCCGAATGCGTACACCCGCTGTTTCCAACACTTTGAATGCGCTAATGATACTGCGTAACCGGAAACCCATATTTTCTCCAGATATACCGATACGGATGATGGCTTGGAAAGTGTGCTGCTCGGCTTTTTCCCGTACAGTTTTCCGGCTCTCAGCAGAGGCTTTTTGTACATCTCCAAGCAGAATCTGCAGCCAGGTGGCGTTTGGGTCGGCGAGGTTGGCTGGCACTGGGGAAGGGGCATAAGCCCTCCCCAGCACGATTTGTACCACCATTTCTGCGCTGCTTTTATCTTCTGTGAGTGTCGCCAGCCCAGCCCGGATCACCGCCTCCGTGATGTCGGTTTTGAGGGAAAGTGTCGGATGGCTAATCTTCAGCTGCCGGGCAACAGTGACCGGGATACGTTTTTCTTCGCCTATTTCATGGAACTGGATATCGCCATGCGCCTTAATCGCCTCTTCAATGTTTTTAATGTACCTTGCGGCAGCTCCGAGGAGATAGCTGACTTTTCCGTTTTTGCTCCGTACCTCCCAGATTACGGCTCCTCGTGGTGATAATGCCGCAAGGTGGGAGAGCATTTCCCATATGTTCTCAACCTTATATGGACGCTGCCAGAACATTTCTCTCCAGCAGAGATTTTCTATTTGATGCTTCAAGAATGCCCACTCCTTCCTGTTTTTCTTGTGCTTTTTACCATTTTCCCAAATCATTGTGTTTGTGCCTCCAAATACGGAAACCGATGATAATGGCAGTGACGATGAGGGCGATGGTGAGCAGCACTGGCCAAATCTCCAGAATCCATCCGACTGCGGTTTTGATGAGGAAGGCGGCCAGCGCCAGCATAAAAGCGGCTTCCAGTATCCGGGTGATGAGGTTCCTTGGAGGTTCCAATAATCATCACACCTCCTCCGCATTTTCTGTGCCAGTAACTTTTGTACTGTATTTTGGTACAGGATATCCAGGAATGACGATATCGCTATCAATCTCATTTCCCCATACATCCCAGCCCGGTTGTCGGCGGCGGGCGAAAAGCTCAAGGTAGGGCCCATCGGACAAACGTTCGATTATAGCAAACTGTTCTTCTGGTTTATGGCTGTGGTCTTGCTGGGCGCAGAACATGAATGAAGGTTGGGCGTGAAACTTAACAGGTGCTTTTCCGCGCGTGGCAAAAATCAGCGATTCATGGGCCGTGCGGACGTATACTCCCAGTCCAAGTTTGGGTTTTCCCCAGACCAGCATACTACGATACGTGAACCCCCATGCTTTTACGACCTGAAGCGCTTCGGGGATTATGTTGTTAGGTGTCCACAAATACAAATGTGCATTTTCCTCTGCTAAGTCCGCTACGGGCATCGCTTTAATGCGTTCCAGCGGCATCAGTTCATAATGCATGGCGGCTCCCCGTCGGCCTTTTTGATGCAGGCTCCAGGGCGGGTCTGCCAAAATGGTTTTGTACTTTTTGCTAGGATGTGTTCTATCCTCCGTGTTAGTGATAATTTCTTCCATAAAAATCGTCCTTTCTTTGGTTGGCTGCTTTGACGCCCATTGAACCTCAAAGCAGCCCTGACCCCAAACATAAGAAATAAAAGTTTTTAGAGCGACTGGACACCCCTTAACAGGGGTCAAATGGCAATTAAGGTGTAACAAAAAACGCTGTTGTGATTTTGTCAATAATGTGTTGACAATAGCCTATTCCTCATCATATTC
>QXXL01000173.1 GCA_009911505.1 Lachnospiraceae bacterium
CGCCCATGAACGGCAAGCCTCCCGAATCATAGCTTCATAGGCGTTCAGGCTATTGGAGTTCATCTCAAACTGCTCTTTTATCATGCGGTTAAAATGATTATTCTCCTGCTTAAGGTGCCTGTAATCGCTGTAGCAGAGAATCAGGAAGAGAATCAATAGCGCCAGACAAATGCTCAGTACCAGCAAAATAATAATCTCTGCCATTAATACCGCCCCCATTTCTCTATCTGCTGGGCAGTCGTCTCAGCATAAGCCCTGAGAATCTTATGGTAGTATTCTCTGCCGGCTGGAGCCATTTGGGACAGGCGGCCGACCGCCAGCGCCATCGCACCGGTATCTTCGAGCGCGTTCTTGGCGAGTAAAGCTCTACACCTGTTTTGGCTGGCTTCCAACATGGCATTTTCTAACATCAGCTTTGTGGATTTGGGAGCGAGCAGTCCTCCGATGCCACGCCTGGTGGGGAGAGTGTCAACCACGTCCCCGGAAAATGCTTCAGTTACAAATTCAACATTTGGTGATTTCATAGAAAGTCCTCCTCATGATATTTTTGATGGTGCTGGCACAGTGCAGTCATACCATCCTGTGCCAGTTTGTTTTTAGATGAAAGTGTGGCTATTTAGCTCTTTGTTCAAGCTCAACTCCGCAAGCCATACAAAGTACATGGGCTTCTCGCGTGGCACGAATGATTAAGCCACATCGTGGGCAAATGTACTTCCTCGTGGAACTTTTCTGCCCGGTCATGCTGGCTTTCCGCATCTTCTTCCGGTGCAGATGAAAGTCCATGTCTTTCAGGGATGTAACAAAGATGGTCGCTTCATCATTTAAGCGCGTGGTGTTAAACCCATAAGTTACATCTTTTGATACAACCAGCCCGTGTTCTTCCGCTGCCCGCTTGAACTGCTTATTGTGGTAAAGCCCGCTACGGCAGGTATCCTGGATGTCACACTGTGCATTATAGAGATGCGCCATCTCATGGAGTAGTGTGCCGCAGGTTTCTTCAAACGGTCTGTCCAAGTACTCTGCGCTGATGTTAATCTCGTAATAGCCGCTGCTGTTACCGTTTGCTACCGTCTCTGGCCGGCCAGTGTCATCGCTCCACGCTTTCCATGACGTACACCATCCCATCCAGTTCACTCGTCTGCCATTTGAGTTGATTGTGATGACTGGTTTCTGAAGCCTGCCATTATAGAAATAGTCGTTAAAACTTGAAAATAAACTTTCAAGTTTCTCAATAATTGGGCTGAGACTTTGCTCATGGTTCATAGATTCACCTCCTCGTGATGTTTTTTGATGAGGAATATCATGCCGGCGCTGGCAGAAAGCAAGCCGATGCCAAACATGATATTTATCCACCTGTCATAAATAGGGACAATTTTTGACATGCTGAATGCGGATTTTAAGAAAAATCAGAAATTATTTTTAGAAAGAGTTTTGGGCATATAAAAAAGACGCCCCCTGAGAAGCGTCTTCGTGTATTATGAAGTTATTGGTTATCTACCTTACCGTCTGGCTCGTTCCAAGTTATTGCGTTTTATAATTTTCCAAATCGTCATGGCAATCATAAGCAGACAGATTGTGATTAGCACGCCATAAACAGTTAGAACCATATGATACTTTCCGTCGTTCTGAACCCTTATCTCCACAGAATCCTGTATGGTTACATCTCCTACGCCGGCTTGCGCCCAGTTCGTTAATATGTTCAAGCCCTGATCCAAATCCTCGTCCACGACTTCAGCTGTGAAGTAGGTGTAAGCATTTGCAGCTTTGCCATAATCACCAATCCGGATACCATTCGTTACGATAGAATCCTGGACGATTTTAGCACCCTTTGGATGGTTGGAGTTTTTGATAACGCTCGAGCCCGTAACATACCTCAAATTAGAAGGAAGAATGTCTTTGATGGCAACGCCATTTTGACTCTTGCTGCTAGTGTTTTCGTAGCCAATGCGGAACTCTACCTTATCACCAATCTTAGCATCGACCGAGTCAAGCCAGGTCTTGTCGTCATTGTCAGCCATCCGTGCCTGCGCCGCTACAGTAAACTCGGGACTAAATACAGCTTTTACCATTATTGTTATATAACTGGCAAATTGGAAGCCGCCGGGTACGCGCCCATCAAGACTATCAGAACCAATCAAAACACCGTCAACGCTGGCAGCTTTGACTATATCATCACTTAATTTCCAGCCTGCGTTATCAAGGTAACCACCTGCTGCAGCCTCATCTTGCGTCTTGTTGTTGTTCAGAAGGGCCGATCCATAAATATATTCAAGCCGAAAAGGCGTGTCGCTGTTGAAGTTGACATAATCCCAATATGTACTCGGAGATGCATTTGAAGAGTAAATAATACCATTTACTTGGATACGCTTATTTTCCATATCATATTCATTAGGGATACTAAAAGATACACGGGTATCTTCAGCAACAGCATCTTCGCCATTCGGACTGCTGTTGTGGACATAGAGACGGATAACATAGGTTTTGCCGTCTTCGACATCAATATCGTTGCCATTCCATTTGGTATCTTTAGTGGCGCCATCAGCACGACCGTCCGACAAAACTGTGCATTCACGTGTGCCAACAAAATTCTTTTCGTCGCCAATCACGCCATCAGAAATTGTGTTGAAAATAATTTGGCCTGGATAATTAGGGCTATTTTTGTAATCTTCGCCATCAGATTGCGGAGTGGCACCGATAGCGCCATCATTAATTTCTTCAACTGTATAACTGGGACGACCTTTTCCATCTTCACTGTTGTCACCCCAAGCAAATGCCGTCTGTGGATGCAGCCCCAAACTTATGAAAAGCCCCACGGCTATTGCTATGGCTAACATTCTTTTGTCAAACTTGCCCATGTACAAGAACCCTTTCTAAATATAAAATCCAGCTACCCATAAAACTTATTTAGTCGCCAATATCGGGCAAATCTTCTTTGCCGATGGGGACATTCGTATGGTCACACTTCAAAGGTGCCGCTGCAACCACGGCACTGTTATTTTTTGCTGCCTGTAGCTGGTAGCTTCGTATGGAATTAACCATGCCCCAAGAAAGCACTGCGCAAAGTAATATAAAGAAAGATAAAGAAGCCATCCCAATAGGTTTTGTCAAATTAATCACGGCCACACATTCATTATTCTCATTAACTTTCTTTTTACAATTTGTTGCGCGGACTTGTTTATCCCAAAAAGGATTTTTTATGATGGCCGTTAGAGTTCTACCGCATAACCTTCGTCTTGTCGCGCAACTTAGGGCAGGAAGAATGGGCTTTCCATTATCTATGTAGCCATCAATATCCTTTAGATACTCTTCTATATCTTGACTGTTTAGAAATGTTGCAAGTTCTAATAGCCATTTATCCTCTGCTGTCTCAAGGCGTCTTTGGTATTTCTTTTTCTCATTATTTATGTCAGGATATGGATACTCACCATCTAAGTAATTGGATTCCCTCAAGTATTGATCGCGGCGCTCGGTAATGGTTTCTACCTTATGGTAATCATAATCTTTTAGTAAACCCAAGGCCATTAACACAATATCCCTTCTAGCTTCATATGCACCAAATTTCTCCTTAGCCGCCTTAATGAAAAGGGCATTTACTTCAGTTGCGGATAATTTGCGGTTACATCCTAAAGAACTCGTAATATTCTTGGAACACTCCTCGTTATCTCTGTCATCGACGGTTCGAATACCCTTTAATATTTCGCGGAGCGCTTTATCTTCAGCACTATGGGTGCCAGATTTCTTAGCCATCTTAATCACCTCACCAAAAATCACTGTCATCATAACATATTTTTGTAAGATATAAAATAGGCTGCGAAGTATTTTTCGCAGCCTGGGAAAAATCATGTCTACTCATTATCGGTATTCTCTGACGGTAACATACATACGATGAGCATCGATGGCAGCATTCAGTTTTCGTAATTCGCTGTAATGCTGAAAAATGAGATCCCGTTTATAATCAGAATGATACTCTGTTACTCTCAAGAAATAAGGCTTCCCATCATCAAAATATGCCTTATCATATCCAATCACGATTGTATAGCAGTTAATACTGCCATTATATGATGGCGCTTCGATATCGAAGCAGGTATGTTTCGTGCTTGGTTTAATGCATAATTCTTCCCAATCGCCATATTCGTTAAGTTCATGTGCTATTCTAAAATAAACTCCCACATCACTGACCTGCACTCCGATCAGCCTCCATCCCGGCAAATCTCCATGCAGTGCCTTTAGATACGTTTCGCGTTTGTAAAACTCAGGATCTGTATCTTCTCCCAAATCGACCACTTCGACACAATCGTCCAAATGTGCATCTACCTTAGATGGCTTAGGAATAACACGCAATGGAGCCGCTATAAAACTTCCCCGTTGAGGCATTGCGTCCCATGCGTCATCGGTGTTTGAAATCACATAACCATCTTCCGGCATGTCAAGTCTGTATTCCATGATTCTCATACTATTACCCTCCTGTTCTCTGGGAATCTTTGATAATTGCGCTATCGCCCGTCCTCCAAAAGGAGTATCAGCGAATTGCACAATTATCTAGAGGATAATAGAAGACACGATATTTTTAATGTGCCTAAGCTACAATGCCTATTTTCTATATTGTAGCACACATGTTCTGTTCTGTCAATAGATATGTGTATTTTTGCTAAAATTGCAACGATAATCCGTTGAAAAATAGTCGTTTTTGCCAATATTTTTCGCAAAAATTCGCTACTTATCGCCGTTCTTCACTTTCATGGATAGTAAAAATCTTTTGCTGTAAAATTATACCCAAGCAAAGAGCTCAGCTTAAATCAAAACAGAGGTGGTGATGAACCAAACAGCAGTAAACAAAACAGATTCAGATGACAGCCTGCCAGCGGCTGTGAGGACAAAATGCTGGCAAATTTGGCCAAATAGGTAACTATTAACATAAATCAATAAATGATCCGCAGGGGCATTAGCATGGCGGTGGGGATGCTTTTTAGTCATCCCCCTTGCTACTTTTGTTTTCTACGGATCATCAGACAGAACATATGGCTCCTGCGGATCGCAGAAAGGAGTCTAATATGTTCGAGCACGATGCATACGAAGAAGCAAGAGCAATTTTCAATAAACTGTACTGGTCAGGTGGATTGAAGAATCCAGAAGTCAAAAAAGTTTACCAAAATAATGTCCAATATTGGCGGCTTAGACTTCCAGAATATAGGGATGACGACAAGAAAGACGGCAGCAAAAATCCCAATAGAAAACAATACTATGGCCATCCTACTTCACTTGACAAGGCAACAGAAGAGTTTGGCTTTATGCCAGCCGATTCTTTTTCCCTTGAAGATTATGTAATACGGAAAGAAGTGTATCAGGCTTTGTATGCGGCAATTGACAGTCTGGAAGAAGTTTCGAGAGACATAATTACCCTGCTCTATTTTGAAGAAAAGTCGGAGGATGACGCAGCGGCGGAGCTTGGGCTTACAAAAGGCAAGGTTCATTACCAAAAAGGCAAGATCATTGAAAAACTTACGGAAATTTTGAAAGATTTTAGATAAACCAGCATTCGTTTCGCAAAAAAAATGTCCCTATAGATTATAGGAGGGCAATCTGTCTGGCAGCATATATCCGCTGCCAGACAGCAGCCTTCAACAAAAAACCAAACGAGGAGGAACACCAATATGAAACAACATGAACTCAAAAACATTATCTACGGAAACAGAGGATCCGGCAAATCACTTCCGCCAATGATAGAAAGGGCAGATGCATTATCAATGCTTGGCCGGAGTATAACACCTGATGATGACGGCATCTTGACTGTGATTGACAAACGGCATTTTGGCAGGGTATTTTTCGTTGAAGGTGACGGCGTCTATACGGTAAAACTTGGGGTATTGCATGATATGGGGAAAGGTGCACTGGAAGAAGCCGCTATGTCCTGCACCATGCCGGAAAAGGCGGATCAAGAACAGAAGATCACCGCCGTATTTGATATTCCAGGCGCATCAGCAAGATTTAAGGATGCCGTCATTCTGAAAGCCGCACACCCTTTCCGGATTGCGTTAATTGAAGACAGCCCAATTTTAGAACGCCACAATACCCCATGGGGAGTACCATTGAAATATGAGAGTATAAAGACAGATGATACAGTTACGCTGGTAAGAACTGGTCTACGAAAAAATGTACAAAACAAATACCGAGCATTTTTTGATACCCTGAGCATCCAGATTGAGGTTAGATTCGAAAAATAGCTGCTGAAGCATCGCTGGCGCAGACTATATATGTGGCAGCAGTTTTCTCACAATCCAAAATGTGTGTGGCGGTGGTCTGAATCCGCATTCCGCGTATTATCTTTCGTCCCAGTAACACTTATAAAAATCACGGCCCTCGCTGCGGTTGGCGGGGGCTTTCGGCGCCGAACCGGGCAGCCCCTCCGCTGCCTCTACCTGGGTGGTTGAGAACAAAAGGAAAGAAAAGGCGGAACATCTGCCAATTTTCCATATTGAGGCCAAAGCATCTTCATACTGGTATAATAATCATAATGAAAAGATACGAATTCACTGACAAACAGATTGCTGAGCTTGAATCAGCCCACCAAGCGGTACAGGATCCCCAGCAGGCCTTCCGTCTGGGGATCCTGTACCTCCGTGCGCACGGATGTACATACGGGGATATCTGCGAACAGACCGGGATTTCCATATCGGCAGCGGAAGGGATTGTCCGCAGATACAGGGCGGGCGGCATAGAGGCCGTGCTGGCCATGCGCGCTGGGAAACGCCAGTTCACGCCGGAGCAGGTTTCCGAAGTAAAATCTGCTTATGACGCAGCTGCGGATAAGTGGATGCGCCGCCATCTGGAAGCAGTTTATCTTTATGTCCAGGGGAAAACCTACGCGGAGATCAGCGTCTCAACTGGATTCGGGCAGACAACGGTAATACGGTTGCTGCAGGAATACCGGGAAAACGGGCTAGAGGCCATAGTGGAAAGGCTTACCAAGGCTTCCAGGCGAAAAACGGACGGCCAGCCTGTCTTTACCCCAGAACAGGCTGCCGAATTGGACAATGCCCGTAAGACAGCCACGAACCCAAAGACCATCCGCCGTTTGGAGGCATTATTGCAGCTGGCCGAAGGCAGGACTTTTGAAGATGCAGCAGCGACAACGGGTTATAGCACAAGCAATATTTACTGGCTGAAACGGGAATACCTGAAAGGCGGGACGGCGTCTATATTCCGCATGGAGCGCCGAAAAAAGCAGCCATTCATTGCGCACAGGCATAAGTTCACGCCAGAGCAGAAGGCCGAAATTGAAGCCGCACGAAAAACTGCAGCCGACAAGCAGACCGCGGTACGGCTGAAGATGCTATGGCTGCGGGCAAATGGGAAAAGTATGCCAGAAATCAGCACCGCAACGGGCTACAGCATAAACACTATCGTCTGCGTCATACGCCAGTACCAGGAGGGCGGCCTAGATGCCATTGCCCCAAAACGTGCTAAAAAGCAGCGCCGGTAAAAACAGTCTCGACGAGGCATAAGCCTTATGGTAATATAGATATATACATATGGATACCGATAAAGACAATGCATCTCTGGGTCAGAATACGAATCCTGACCCAACTACATCCCCAGGGGATGTAGTTCCTACTGCTTCTCATATTGCCAACAACGCCATCTTCTCATCTTCCGACCTTCCTACCGCAACGCCAGCAACCGCACCCTTGCCAACTGATCCCCTGCATCCGATACAGACTGTGGGGACGGGGAAGGGGGATGTGTGGATCAATCAGGCTAGTAAAAGTAAAAAACCGCTAATCATTGGAGCTATTATCTTAGTGGCGGTCGCGCTCGTCGGCATCATAACCGCAGTATTATTACTATCCAATAGTCAAACTGACGAACCTGCATCAATTGTCGGCAAAATCAGTCCCGCAATTATTTTTGACGAAACCGCACCAATTCCTATCGAGGCGGATAATAACTACGGATACATTAGTCCTGAAGACGGTTCAGAGGTGATTAACGCCAGATTTCTATCTGCAGAGCGTTTTTATGGTGAATATGCCGTAGTGAAAACCGGATCAGTCGGGAACGTATCCAAGACTCTTATTATTAATCGTTCCGGAGAAACAGTTTTTTCCTTTGACGGTGATAATAGCGCAACGTATTACGATACGGAAAATAATCTCTGGATAGTTGACGGTGACGCTCATAACGTAGAAATGCAAAAACTTAGCCCAGAAAATACAATTGGACAATATATAGGTAACGACTATCTTTTAGTGATGGAAGAAAGTCACGTTACGGATAACAAACAGGGCACAGCGACTGATGATGGTGGTAGCAGCAGCCAAACCGACGATGGTGGCGAGCAAAGCTCAACCTATAGCGATGGTTATATTGCTAACTTTGACGGGATGAAAGTCTATAGCTGTGACGGGTACTGCTCGGCATACACGACGGTCTTTGACGGTACCACGTACGCTGTCGTCCGCATCTGGGGGGAGTCATCCCAAATTATTAATCTGGCGAATAGTGAAACAATCTACACTACGCATGGGACAATTTCCCTACAGGATGATAACCTGATTGAACGGGTCGACGATACCACAAAATACATCAAAATCCAAAACAATCAGGTAACAAATCTCATGCAACCAGAGACCACTGTCACCACCATCTCCAATGCTGGCGAATATATAATCGAGCCATGTAAAAAATCAAAATACACGATAAAAACCATCGACGGCGCCACAGTATCTGATTGTGATATCGACGATTATTATGAATTATCGCCGAGTTTGTACGTGGCGTATCGTGCTGATTTTGCAAAATCCCCAATCTTAATCATCCGCGGTGAGGAATTACAGCTATTTGATATGAATAGTGCACAAGTAGTTAAGACGTATAATGGTCAGGACGTATTGATGTTCGACGACTCGCCGTTTTTGCATATCCAAGACTTATCTAATAGCGAGAGCCAGGTCTGTAATTTGCTTAGCAAGAGCGATGAAGAGAGCTGTATGTCTTTAGGTGATGAGAATAAGACAGTTGACGGAGGCGGAGATTACTTTACTGTCACCGACGGCGGAATAGAGCATATCTATAATGCTAAACTTAAGGAGATTCGATGATAAAAACAGTGATGCGAAAAAAGATTTTTGTTAGTTTAAGCATCTCGGCGCTATTGCTCACCACAGTTTTCTCACCAGCAGCCTCGGCTGCCTCGTCATTCTCCAGCGAGGCTAATGTAAAAAAAGCACTTTATGCATTAGCAGCGTATGATTGTATTAGCAGCAGTGGTTTCTTACAGGATACAGCAATTGGTAATAAATACGATTCTATTATTAATGAAGCGGAATATTCAAAAGTCTACATCGGTCAGTGGTTAGGTGATGCTAACGGTATGATTACTTGTAAGGATGCCCTTACAAAAACGCTAGGCACCGGCAATATTACGGAAGCAATGCTTGGATTTGGCAAAATTTTTAACGGCGTCTACGAAAAGTCCTCGACCGGAGAACAAAAAATTAGATGTAACTATGGTATCGTCAACTCGACTGGCAATGCAACAATGGATGGGGTGTTTTCTTGGCCGCAAGGGTATTTTGATGACGTGAATGGTGAGCGTCAAGATCGGCGTACTCACGGTGTGATTGAAGTTGTGTTCAACGAAGATGGACCAGTTAGGCTCGAGGGGGCAACCAGTGGTATAGATGTTAGTCATACGCTAGAATCGATGAAACAATGGTCAATAGATTGGTCGCAACCTCAATATATCTGCCGGCCACTCGTCATGTATACAGAAGTATACCCCGGCGGAGAATTCGAAAATGCATTTGGTGAAACGATAATGTCATATGAGCCGGTACTAGGTACAGATGACGGTACGCCATTTGATGAGTGGGGAATTCATGGGGACGATAGGTATCACGCCTGGCTACACAGTAATAGTGAAAAATTTACTCACACTGTATCTCCCGTAACGTCGTCTACACAATTAAAACCGAAAGATAATGCGCAGTCTAAACTTCTGAGCAATCTTGCCACGACTTATCTTGACGGCGCAACTAATGCGACGGATTTTTTGAACGCCAATGCGGATGCGAAATACATTCTCTATGGACGTTATCTTTTTAATGGTGACGGAAACGGCGGGTTTGCCTGTGGTGGTATTACGGTAGCTACGGATGACCCCAATTTTAATGAGTTAAAGGCCACTGATTACTGGGATACTTCACAGCCCTATATTGCTTCCATCAGTGCTTATAAAAATGGTTCTGCTAGTAGCAAAACAAAGTATAGAACTAAATTTGGTGGGGACGGGTTGCTCTCACCGGGGTCCGCGAAGAGCGTAAACTTCCCAGGCGTAGTCGGCGACTGTAAAGCGCTCGCTAGTCAGTTTAACAACATTAATCCATCGGCCAACAGCGCCAAAACCGCTGTATCTAAGTATATGAAAGTAGGTACGGTCGAAGAGCTGCCACCAGAGAACACCACTGATGATGCAGATGATGCAGATGATGATGGCTCTAGTGTCTGTTATGAAGCGACCTCACCTCTAGGATGGGTAATCTGCCCGACATTGAGTGTGGTCGGCGATGCGACGACGGGGATGTATGAATACTTAGAAAGCAACTTTTTAACTATCGACTCGAGTTATATGAAGTCAGAAGACGAGCATGGGACTTGGAAAGCATGGGATAATTTCCGGAATCTGGCTAATATCGTCTTCGCAATCGTGCTAACCGTCATTATCCTGTCGCAGATTACTGGTTTTGGCGTAAGTAATTACGGAGTCAAGAAAATGTTGCCGACCTTAATCATGGTAGCGGTACTATCGAATTTGTCCTTCTTCCTGTGTGAAGTAGCGGTAGACATATCAAATATCGTCGGATATGACGTTAGGCGATTGTTGGTCGACATTGCGCCCGTGCCAGGAGGCGATTTTGGAGACGGGTCGCTTGGAACAATAATCGGCAACACATTTGGAGCGCTCGGCATTGGTACGGTAGCAGCTGCTGGTGGTATATTCGCCCTTGTGAATTGGCGCACCTGGATTTGGCCATTGCTACTTGTCATACTTGCGGCCGTAATTGGCGTATTCTTCTTCTTTCTGTTGCTCGGGGCGCGGCAGGCTGGAATCATCATACTCGTTGCACTTGCACCGATAGCTGTAATTTGTTATGCTTTACCAAACACGAAGAGTATTTTTAGCCGGTGGTGGAAGATGTTTATAGGCTTGCTACTGGTTTATCCGATTTGTGGAGCGTTGATGGGTGGCGGGCAGTTTGCGTCAAGGCTTATGCTGGCAAACGTCAATAGCGAATCAGGGTTCATGTTTACGCTCGTGGCGATGCTGCTCCAGAGTATAGCATTCTTCTTCGTACCTTCTGTCGTCAAAAGCTCGTTCGCAGCAATGGGCAATCTTGGGGCGAAACTATCGAACTTCGGACGTGGGCTTGGCAAAGTTTCTACTGGCGCAATCAGAAAGTCCGAAGGCTACAAAGACTTGCAGGCACGTATGGGTGGATATAATGCTGAGCATCAGTTGAAGCGCATGAATAACAATAGGGGCTTAGGGAACCGCATTAATAACAGATTGCGCCAAGGCAACGGTAAGTTATCCAAAATGGCAAAAGAGTCGTATAATCGTAAACGGAATCGGTTACAAGGAGTTGCGCTTGCGCAGAATTTGGCTAATCGCGATCGTACAAGCGCATTTACTCAAAGACACGTAGCAGAACTTGCTAAGGATTACACTGATACCTGGGAGAATGATGGCACGTTTGCAGAAGAAAGCTCGGCCGCATCTCAGCTAGAGTCGGCACTAAATGATCTTAGAGAGAATCATGAAAATGTCGATGCTCGGGCGAGATTTACCGCTGCTATGCAGAATCTCAATGCTAGTGATGCCGGTCGTCAGTATGTGGACAGTGTCCTGAATGGTGGTGTACGTGCTGCAGCGTTGGCTGGTCAAACTTCTAACAAGGGTATTCAGTGGGCTGCAAGCGCTGTTCGCAATGCTGCGGGCGGGGAGTATAAGGCAAAAAATCCAAGTACGTTTAAAAATCTTAATAAGCTTGCAAGCGGTAGTTATTCGTATAATGCAAGCGATATTATATCGACCCAAGATAAAGGCGGGAATACATTCCTCGCCAATAAGAATTATCTCCAAGAAAAGTCTCGCGACATTGGTGCCGAACAGCTCATGAATACGGATGACATGTATCGGCGCACTGCCATTCAAGGGCTACAAGATGGCACCATTACTGGGGATAGCCGCAACAACTTGATTGCCCAAGCGCGTGAAGTTATGAATAATCCCAATCTCACCCCCAAGGGCGATGTTGCTCGTGACATGGATGCGATTGCGAACATGGATTATGCTCCACCTGCAGGTAGTGCGAGCAGTAACTCAAGTGCCAGTACGGTTGACGGCGGTAGTGTTCGCCGCATGGCAGGTGCAAGTCAGGGTGAACTTGACCGTATTGTTCGTGGAGTTGAGAATGGTACTATTGGGACTAATAACGTTCACACAGGCGCCAATGACCGCGCAGAAATAGCCAACGTTGCCGAGGCTACGCTCAATGCGGCCAATGCTGGTACAGTTAACTTGAGCCAAGAGACTGCTGACAAGTTGAACCGTATTCGCGCTCTTGATGGTCGTTCGGAAATTCCGTATCAACTTCGTGTGCAGCATAGTGATTCGGCGCCAGTCCCTAGTGGTTTTGCGGAAAACGATAACGGCATTGTCATTCCTCGTAACGGCCAGAATGGTGATATGACTGGTTCGCAAATCCGTGACTTTGAACGACAAATGCGTCAACATAACAATGGGAATGGCGGCGGAAATAATAACGGTGGCGGAATAATTCTCCCATAAATTTTGCCCTGGTCCTCCATTGAGAACCAGGGCTTAGCATTGTTTGAGTAGGCAAAGCAGCTGTGCTTTGACTCTACTCGAAATTGAGGATAAAGACAGCTGAAAAACTTTGATTACGAAAGGCGTTTGACAATACCGCTCAACTCCAATTGTTGATCTCTACGTCGCTGAATGTTAGCTTTTCTTTCCGACTCTCGTCTTTCTTTTTCCGCAATCTCCTGACGTGCCACTTCGATAACTTCTTTCATTTCCGCCCTCGCCGTCAGCTCTGTTGTTACTCCATCTGACAAATCAATTGCAACGCATTGCTGGAGTATCCACAAGCGACTTCGGTCCGCAGGCTCAGTGCCTTTAATGTCACGTGGTATCGTTTTCTCCCAGCCATTCGCCAAGTCCGTCCTGTAACGCTCGGTGCATTCACTGCAGCAAGGGTCGCGATGCGACATTGATCCACCGCAAATCGGACAACTGCCACCAATGTCTGGAGTGCTGGGACCGCCGTGTCGAGCTTTGTTCCTGATACGTATGCGCTGCCTAAACGGGATCGTCGCAAGCTGTTCTGGTGTTAAAAGGCTCAGTCGCAATGCACGTAGAGCCGGGTTTTCGTTGCATGGCCCCTCAACAAGACGACTTAGGTTGTCTCGATTCCATTTTATTAATTCTTTCCTGCGCTGAGGTGAATCAAGATTCTCGTTATGTCTAAGTGGCGTTACTGGCGGCCTTTCTTTGCGTCGCTGAATTTCTGAAGCATATTCTTTTTTGTACTCTTTTTGTGACTTGATGCCATGAAATACTATAGTTGCCACAATGCAAACTATAAAAATCGCAACTAACCACATACAATCACCTTCTTTCTATGATGTAACTTTATCTATTATTCCCAACCTAATAAATAACATCGAAACCGCTCCGATTCCGATTTACCGGTTTCCGAAAGCCCCATACCAATATCTTTGTGCGAAACCGTAGTAAAATCAAATAGCAAGTCGCTTGTCGAACTTACTAAGACCTTACTTGGTTCCCCACCAGTAAGCGGAACTGTGTAAATTTCTGGAGAAGTACCATCATATTGTCCGGAAATCGAGAGGAAGGCAACAGTGTCGCCATCTGGACTCAATACGCCACTCCAGTTATTGCGCTCGGACTCAGGGATGTATTCCGTAGTCTCGTCCGTCCCGGTCTGCACAATGACACTATTTACCGTATATTCACACAAAAAGTCATCCGCAATATACCTGTCAGCGTCAATCCAGCTTGTTACGTATGGATATTCCAGTCCAGTAGAGGGTATATCGAGGTTGTACAATAATTTTCCATAGCGCCACTCGTCTCCGTCAATTTCGGATACTTGATCACTAGATAAATTATCTATTGGGACTTGATAATATGTATCCTCCTCACGAAAAACAAACATGTTATCTTTGAAACCGCATGCTGACTGTAACTCCGAGCCGGGGCTCGAAAAATCAGCTTCATGTTCCATCCCGACTGCTGCTGTGACATCAAAGAATTCACCGTCACGATCTATCCAACCAGCGTGCGACTTGGTAATAACGCCGGTGTCCAAAATATCATACTGAGTGTAAATCATTTTGGTATAGTCATTTGAGAACCAATCCCTCCTATTCCCATAGAAACTACCAGTGTGCGCACTAACTCTTTTAGAAGCGGAGATAAAATCTGGTGAATCTCCTCCCAAATAGAAATTAGCAAAAACAGATTGCTCTCCGTTCTCCGGATTAATTGTGACGATTTGGAAAGTGCCCGCATTGTACAGCATCGCGACAATCCCTTTCGCCTCTGCTGAGGTATCGGAATCAGCTTTTTCCTCTTCGGATTCCTCCATCTCTTCAATGTCAACATAGCCCTCTAATTCAACGTCATCTATACCAGACAATGCTTCCTCTTCAGAACTCTCGGTTTCGTCAGGAATGTTGTTCGCCATACTGTTTGGGTCACTGCTGCTACCACATCCACCGATCAATAGGCAAGCGGCTACGAACAACGCTACTGTAATTCTTTTCCGCATATTACCACCTCCATTCTTTGCGGCATAGGTTTATAAGTTGCGTGAATCTTCTGGCTGCATATGTCGCTCCAGATTGAACCAATTTTTCTCATTGCTTCTTATCCTCCTTTTTGTCAATGTACTTATCCCCAGGCGGGTAGTCTTCCGATTTTACTATGATTAGTCAATTTGTGCAATTATAAGCGGTTTTACAAAACATGGAATTGTATATTTTGTCTAAATCGCTTTATGTCTTTGGTATGTTTACAATCACGTCCGCATGATCTTGTATAGTTATTTGACCTACGCCAGCCTGTCCCCAGTTTGCTAAAGTATTTGTTCCTACCTCTAAGTCTTCATCCACGACCTCAGCGGTAAAGTAAATAAGGGCGTTGGCACCCGAGCCATAATTACCGATACGTATGCCATTTTCTACGAGTGCATCGTTAAGAATATAAGCACCGTCTGGGTGGTTAGAGTTTTTTAAGACGGTTGAGCCATCAACGTAGATCAAATTATTAGTAAACAAGACATCCCTAATAGCGACGCCATCTTGTTGTTTGTCGCTGGTATTCCTATACTCAATTCGGAACTCTACCTTATCCCCAACCTTTGCACTCACTGACTTATACCAAGTTCTATCCTCATCATCTGCCAGACGGACATGGGTTTCCGTCTCAAAACCAATATCAGAATCCTCATCAGCCGCCTCATCTTCAGGCGCAGTCTTATCATCGCTATTATAGTAATAGTTATTGATAATGTTTGTGATGTTGGTGCTGGTATCGCTGCCACCGCCTTCAATACTGATATTGTCCGCATTATCAATATCAATGTTTTCGATCATATTTTCTTCAATCTCAGCAGAGCCAACATTTACAGTTTTACTATTTCTTGTATAGTGAAAATGTATGGCTACCGATACAATGGTGACAGCGGCTAAAGCACCAGCAATAGAAAGCCCAATTTTCTTTTTGTTTTTCACGATAATTACCTCCTCGCATGTAATAAAATCACGGTTTTAGACTTATTGACAGCAAAAAATCGCGGCTCATGAACCGCTAAAATATAAGATGTAACACTTTATAGAGAGTGTTACATCTTGTACGCTCCACAAGCCGCTGATATGCCATAAGAGTACCGTTTGTTATGATATTGTGTACAATTTTCTTCATTTTAGCAAACTCGCTCTTGAATACAGGCTGATTTGATGTTAAAATTGTATCAATATCTATAAAGTGTTACATCAGCCTCCTTATGCGTGGCGATACGCTATATTTAGCCGTATCTTACACGACAAGGGGGCTTTAATTATGGCAGCAACAGAACCAATCCGGGATAAAAGTGAGTTAAAGAAATTAGCAGATTATTTCTTATGCAAAGGGCAACTGCGTAACTATACGCTGGTGCTGATGGGAACATATACCGTGCTACGGATCAGCGACCTACTCCGGCTCAAATGGTCGGATGTATACGATGAGGAAAGGCGGGCATTCCGCACCCATATCACTATTATAGAGAAAAAGACGAAGAAAGAGCGTACCATCGCCTTAAACCCACAAGTTCTGGGCGCATTGAAGCAGTGTTACCTCCACCGCCGGGGCGAGTATGTCTTTGCTAATAACCGTAAAGAACCAAAGGCTATCAGCCGAGTACAGGCTTGGCGGATTATCCATGCCGCCGTAGTAGAACTGGGGATTATGGGGAAAATTGCCTGCCACTCGTTAAGAAAGACTTGGGGATACCACGCAGTAAAGAGCGGAGATGTATCTCTGGCGGTAATTGTAGACATCTATAACCATAGCAGCTATGAGATTACGAAGCGTTATCTCGGAATCACGCAGGATGAGCGGGATGAGGCGTATCTAGGGATGGAACTGTTTTAGCGATTGATACTCAGAATACCATAGATGAACTGACTACTTCATAATTATAAGGCATAGATGACTGAGGCTACGCCTTGGTTTGTGATGGGGAAATACAGTAGTTACTGACAAATCTCCTCTTTCCTACATTAGTTATCACCTAGGTAGAGACAGCGGAGGGGGAACCCGCTAAAGCGACTACTGCTAGTTGACGGATCGACATCGGAACTGGAACCTATACCAGGGTAGAAATTTAGATAGTAAGCGTTGGTAGCCGAACCAGCCGTACGCGACCAGTAGTCTCCCAAATCCCAGTCTGAACTATCCATATACCCTGCGCTGACATTAACCCAACCGCTACGGACAAAAGCCAATGGTAACTGTACTATATTGGTGGCGGCGATTAGGATGGTATTATATATGCTAGAATGGAGCTGTGGATGCGATATATCCATGGGGGCTGAAGTAGTCTATAGAGATAATGCTCCGACTGACGAATGCCCTCAATCATCAGAGATCGTGAAGTTGCTCTTTCTGCGTCTACGAAAGGAGTCTGAAAGAATTGCATTTTTGGCACGAACTACGGTTGCTGCCAAACTCAGTCAACTTCTTCGCCTGTATTACAGGATTTTTCCGCTTTTGTCCGTAGCGGGGCATTGTGGCTGAATAACGGTCAGTTGGGTAACGTCGGCAACGAGGCTAGTATGCGGTCGCGTACTTCTAGCTCAACGACCAACGCCTATTATCTCAACTCAAACCCTACGAACGTCAATCCGTCAAACAACAACAATCGTTTCTACGGTTTCCCCCTCCGCTGAGGGTGGCCCGTGCGGTGCCGATCTTTGAATAAATCTTGGTTATTACGGTGTTACTGGATTTTTGCTGGGAACAAATATTAGTGTTACTGGCGTATAGAAAGATACGCAGATTGCGGATTCCCGCTATTGCCACGCACACTTAGAATTGTGAGAAAATATGCGAATTTCTAATCGTGTATAAACGTGTAAAATCACTTCCAAAATACGTTATAGTCATAAGCTAGATGGGTGCATCGTGTAAAATCACTCCCATAAAGCCAATATTCACTCAGTAAATCTCTTTCCTCAAATCCCCATTCACTTACCATGCCCAACCATCAAACAAGGCGTCTACCCCTATAAATCGGGGCAAACGCCTTATTATTTTTGTATCAAACGTGACGTGCAAACATGGGGAATAGGGCGTGAGCTTTATACCGCGCCATTCATATGGGTTCCAGCTGCAGGTGCCGCAATCAGGAAGAACGGGGACAGGCTGTGCTGCAGCGACCGTTTTTCCGTGCGCTCCATCTCATACAGCAGGGAACGGGAAATCACCGGGCTTACGATAGCGAATGATTCCCGGAATGGACAGATTGTATACGAACTCAGAGAAAAATCCGGCAGGCAGTCAAAAACAGCCGGCAGACAGACAAAAAATACGGATACTGGAAAAAGAAATACGAAAACCGGTGGGGCAGTTTCTTTAGGCGGCGTATTATCAGATGTCCAGATACGCTCCCTGGAAGGGGAGCTGAGGCGGACAGGCGTTGGGATGGAAACGGTGCAGGAAAGATATAAGATAGAGAATCCGTCTGACATATCCGGGGAACTGTACCAAAAGATTATGGCGGCGCTGGCTAAAACAGCGTCAAAAGCCGCATAAGACAGGAGGGACACAGCATGGTCAGTGATAAATTTACGAAAGAGATTGCAGCTTTATTAAAGGACAGGCTGGGGGAGGTGGAGGTTATGGTACATAATACTGAAAAAAACAACGGCCTCTGCCTGACCGGCCTTGCCATACGGGGACAGGGTTCCAATATTGCCCCATGTATTTACCTGGAAGACTTTTATCCCGGGTATTCAGAAGGCAGGAGGAGCCTTGAAGACATCACGGATGAGATCATCCGGATTTACCACAGGGGCAGGGTGGGACACAGCTTTGACCTGTCCGCATTCACAGATTATTCCCGTGTAAGGCATCTACTTCATGGGCGTCTGGTCAACACGGAAAAGAATATGGAACGCTTAAAAGGGATACCGCACAGGGAATTCCTTGACCTGTCCCTTGTCTACTGCGTGGCGTTCCCCTGCATGGGCAGCCAGGGAGCCGGGATCGTACAGATAACAGATAAGTGTATGGGGCTCTGGAAAGTGTCGGAACAGGACTTATATGAGCAGGCTATGGAGAATATGGCAGGGGCTGATAATGCATACATATTTTCAATGGCGGATATCTTTGCAGACATACAGGCATGCATCCCTGAAACCACCCGGAAGCAGGCCTCCCCCATGTATGTACTGACGAACCGGAACAAACTTGACGGGGCAGTCCAGATATTAAACAGCGGGGCGCTGAGAAAGGCGGCAGGGATAATCGGGCAGGATTTCTTCATCCTGCCCTCGTCCATACATGAGACAATCCTCGTCCCGGCCGGGGAGACGGACACAGCCCCCGAGGAACTGGCAGCGGCGGTGTGTGAGGTGAATGAGGAGGCAGTGCCAGAAGAAGAATTCCTGTCCGGGCATGTCTACCATTACTGTACTGCAGACGGACAGATAACAATCGCGGCATAACGGAGGTGGGACATGGGCAGTCTTGCGCAGGTCATAAACAATGAGTTTTCAGCCAGGGTGATCGACCTGCTGAACGCCAGGCTGGAAAACATAAGCACACTGGTGTCAGCGCATATAGAGCCAGAGGCATATGAGGAGATTGGGGATGAGGTCACAGACCGGCTTGTGGAAGCCGCAAAGGATTTCTTCATACAAGGATTCCTGCGGGGCATGGCGGCGGCAAAAAGCGGCATGATATAAGACGCCATAATCAAGCCGGATGCATGATTTTAAAGCAGGGCGGGCTTCATAAAATGCGGGAAAGCCGCAGCGGTAAATTCAAGAATGAAATGCTGGATGATGAGGAGTTGATGGAGTTCATCATACTCCAGCTGTCTTATCAGACGAAGGAAGAAAAGCAATTTAAAATCCGCGAAACGGTGGAACTGGCAACAAAGATCCGGGACAGGGGGCAGCAGTTATTCACTCTGGCAGGCATACTGGCATTTACAGACAAACTTATTGACAGGGAAACAGCAGGCAGAATAAGGAGGGTGATTGAGATGGCACAGGTGGCACAGATATTTGAGGAGGAAAAGCAGCAGGCATTGATACAGGCGGCACAGGATTATAAAGAAAAAAATAGACAGGAAATGGCAAAGGTTGTGATCCGTATGATACAAAAGGACTATTCTACCGAAGAAATTGTGACAATGGTATCCAGCTATTCACAGGATGAAGTGGAAGCATTGCGAAAAGAACTTGTGAAAAAAGGAAATTCCAACCAGTAAACTATATATTGGAAAATTCGCAGGACAGCGCCAGAAGACAGTGCCTATCCTGCAGATTTTCCTTTTGAGAAAAATGGCAGATTTGCGTAATTGGGAAAATTTTCTTGACGAACCATTTCTCAGTAAAAAATCTAAGAGAGTGTCAGATTATGTGTGTAAGTCTTCTGGACTGCCATAATGAATTTTATCAAAATGCCAAAAGCCCGTAAAGGCTGAACCCCTTGCCTTGACTAGCTTCCAGCATTTTGAGCAAAGCAATTAAGCAGTCCAAAGGGAATTTTCAGACAACTTATTTACACAGATTTTATGACACACCCGTATCTTAGTTCCAATACATGGAATTTTCTATAAAATCAATCAAGTCTGATTTTTCAATCCGAAATCCCCCAGCAATTTTTCTTGCTGGAATCCAGCCATCGTGGATCAGTTCTAACATTTTAGATTTTCCAATGTGAAGTAAGTCCTGGCACTGCTTGCGTGTCAGTAAATCTGGTTCTTTTTCAAACAAATCTTTCACCTTCTTTCTACTACAATGTATTTATGGTTAATACCCCTTACAGCCAGTAAGGAATTACCCATCTTGTTGCTTAAGCTGTTATAATGATGGGGCAATTGGTCTGTCGGCTTCCTTTCTTGGACTTCGCGTCCGTTTTCAAGACTGATAGCCAGCTCCTCATTTGCAGCGTTCGTTTTATGCAGGTTGAACTGCCATTTGGTACGTTCGTGTCACACCACAGTAGATAGAATAGGCAATGAGTAAAACTGGTTCTGGCCTATTGTAATAATCTTAAGGAGTGACAAATTTATGAACATGAACGCAGTAGGCATTGATGTATCCAAAGGAAAAAGCATGGTGGCTATCCTTCGCCCCTATGGAGAAATCGTTTCCAAACCATTTGAAGTACGGCATACATCCAGCGGCATCCGTTCTTTGATCAAACTCATTAAATCCATTGACGGAGAATCCCGCATTGTAATGGAACATACAGGGCGTTATTACGAACCACTTGCACATGAACTCTCACAAGCAGACCTCTTTGTAAGTGCGGTCAATCCGAAACTCATTAAAGACTTCGGAGATAATTCTCTCCGAAAAGTTAAGTCTGACAAGGCGGATTCTGTAAAAATTGCACGCTACGCCCTTGACAGCTGGACGGAATTGAAACAGTATAGTCTTGAAATGTGCGGTTTTTATTGGTATGATACGGCTTAATTAGGTGTTTATCGGACTTGTAAAATAAAATATCAATGAATGGAGGAATGATATTGGTAAAAAAAGTTGTGCCACAACCAAGATGGTTTATGGAAGTATGCCCATATTGCCACAGAAAATTAGGTTGGGTGGCCAGAATCATGCGGAAGACGAAAAGATTCTGTAAATGCAGAAAATGTGGAAAGAGAATAGACGAAAGGTTCTTTTTCTGGTGATAATTGGAAGCTGTGGGAAGGATATCTGTATGGAGGAAGAAATCCAGATATCCTTCCTGTTTTACCCTTAACTTCAGGATGTATGTTCTTTTATATATCGTTTGAGTTCTTCCCTTCTTACGATAAGTCGGGAGCCGATTTTGCAGCTCTTGATTTTTTTCTTTTTTAGAAGCTTGTAAGCTGTGCTTCTTCCAATGCCAAGTTCTTGGCAGATATCTTCAATGGTAAGTAAATCTTTGTTCATGACAGACGCTCCTTTCCGAATGTTATTTGATGTTAAATAACAACATTTATTTTTCTTATTTAATTGTTAGAAATAAATAATTTTAAATAACATCTATACAGTAGATTAAAAATACTGCAGCAGAAATGTAATACAAAAATATCCTTCGTTTGACGAAGGAAAGGCAGGAGATAGCAAAGGCTGCAAAAAGAAAGGAGAGGGATTTAGAAAAGGAGAAATGCGTATCCTGTTATTTACTATTAGATGTAAATATTAAAGAAAGAAGGAAAATGTTATGAAAGAAAATAAAACATGTATGATTCAAGCACGTTGTACGGTAGAAGAAGTTAAAAAAATTGATAAAGTAGCTGAAAAGTGTGGCATAAAACGTTCTGATTATATAAGAATGATGTTGTGCCATAATGAAAAGGGAAAATCTCTAATCCTTGAAAAAGTGCGATTAGTAGTAGCAGTGCAGGAAATTTTAAACTATCTTACACAAAATTATCCATCCGAAGATAAGATTTTGGAAAGGAAGGTTGATGCAATATGGAAGATGTTGTAATTAAAATATCGAACGAGCATTATGAATCTGATTCTGATATGGAAAATGCAATAAAATATTTTGCGGCAGAAGGAAAAAATGCAGGAAAGGAAAAACCGCTGAAATGCAGGGGCAGAGGGGTATCATCAAAGGCATCCAAAGCTGCAGATCAGATGATTGCGGTTCAGAAGGCATTTGGAAAAGCCGCCAAAAGGCGTATGTACCAGTTGATCGTTTCCTTTCCAGAGGATATGCGGAATGCAGTTGTTATTCAGCGGGCAGCGGATGCAATAGCCGACATGCTGTTTGAGGAACATCAGGTTTTTTATGGAATACATACATCGACGGATAACTGGCATATCCATTATGCAATCAATGCGGTCAGTTACATGACGGGGAGAAAATGGCATCAGAGCAAAAAGGAGTTTGCGGAGATGAAGGAGAAGATACGTAGGATTATCAAAAAAAATGGATTATAAAATAAAAGCCACCAAATATAGGTGGCTTTGAGGAAAAAAGTATGTGAATTTGGTGGAAAATGGATAGGAAAATTGTTTTTTCCTTTAAAGAAAGCGTATAATGAATGGGGAAGGGAAAACAAAAGATGAAATTTTTTAAAAGAAGAAAGGGATGAAAAGATGAAAAAATATGAGGAATTTGATATGGCGCGTATGGAAGCGGATTATGAATTGAATATGAGATATGAAAGGTACTACAATGAAAGAGAAGATGATGAAGAAAATAACAAGATTTATATTGATTATATAAATGAAGAAAATTTTATTTCATATCAGAATGAAGTAAAAGTAGAATTAGAAGGTTCTCTTATAAAAAAGAAGAAGAATTACTATCCTTTAGATGTAATTAGCGCATCATGTGATTATGTATGTAAACTTATGATATATTCTTATGCACAGTCAGTACCCAAGATAAGCCCTGCAAATTTATACGTTGGAAATAAAAATTGCGAATATAAACTTATAACATCCGGAAACTATACAAGATGGAAAGGAAAATTTATGGAATCTGATTTTGCAGATTTCTTTGGTATTAGAAAGAAAGTGTATGTTATCAAGGGATTGGAAGAACTGTTAAACTATTCGGCGATTTGTATTTTACTATTAAATGAATATTTATCAGATGATATCAATATTAAAGATGTTGAGGAAGAAACATGGATTGTAGCTCAGAGGATATTACAAGAATATGATAATGGAAAACAGAAAATTACGGTAAGTAGAGAAGAAAAAAATACAATATGCTATCTGGTTTTTGAAAAAACATTATACAAGTCAGAACTTGACTATTTAAGATCACGCAGATGTCAAATTGAAAAAAGTACTTGCATTAAAATTGAAGATAAGCAAAAGATAAGAAAACATTTAGCTGAAATAGGTCAGAAACTGAACAGGGAATATGATTGTGGAGAAAAGATAAAAATGGAGCATGGATATGATGATGCGAGGCAGATAAAATTTGCGCCCTATTTATCCCCGATCATAGCTGCTATGTGTGACTATTATAGCGAACATGATGCAGAGAAAGTAAAGAATCTGTGGGTTAAGGAAAAAACGCTAAAAAAGATTAATGAAAGCTGGTTTGGAAAAGAGAACGTGGAAAATGAAGAAAAGCTTATTCAGCTATCGCAGGACTTTAGTTTATTAAAAAAATATATGGATTATAGAGAAAAATATAAGGGAATGTACACCCAGGAAAGTTTTTTGGAAAAGTATTACTATTTTTTCTATCTAATAAATTATAAAATAGGATGCAAGAAGAATAAAGCAGTTGATAAGCGTTATAGATTTATTCAGTTTTATGTTTTGGAGGATTTGCTTAAATGGAAACTTATAAAAAAGGAAACGGAAGTTATTTATGAATGTTTACAAGAAAGCAATACAATAATTGATATGCATGATATGATGAAACCACATTATAGATTAAAACTTATTTTACGGAAATTATCAAACGTTGGCAATGTGTTAGAAAGAATAGAACTTGCCGAGCGTGTTATTAAGGATTATTTTGAATTTTATGGACAGTGGCAGAATGGAAAGGATGAAAAAGAAATTCATAAATGGCGTAGGGATGTAATACGGAAGATTGAACATCATGAATTGGTTTTTGATACATATGAGAGATTATTTTTAGATGAGGTGTTTTATGATAAAAAAGAGGATGATGGTAAGGACGAGGAAATATGGCGTGGGAAGTTGAAGGATAGAGAGATTCTTTTTTGTAATGATAAACAAAAGAAGACTTATGACGAACAAATTAGTTCAAGTTTTCAAGAAGAGATTAATCTTTCAGAATATCTTTGGAACGAAAAGGAGAGCAATATCAATAAAATCAGCGATTTAAGAAAACATGCAAAGAAAGAAATAGAAAAACTGAAAAGCGAAAAAAAAATAATTGAAAAATGGGTTATTTTATGTAATTTTTCATCAGTTTCAGAACCTGATATTCAATTGGAGGTATAGCCTTTAAAGGAAGAAACGTAGTAAAACCGGTACTTTGAGCAGAAGTAAAAACTTCTGCTTTTTTTTGCGAAGAGGTTACGATAAAATGCTATAATTTTCTTAAATCAAATAGAGGACAACAGATGGCAGTCCTAATTGACTTTAGGAACATTGACAATTGAACAAATGGAGGTGGTAACGATGGAAAGCATAAATGATGATATGCCAGAAAATTTCTGCTGGCAGGAAGGGAATGCCTGCATTTCACTGGAGGGAGGAAAAGTAAGAAAAAAAGTATCCAATGCAGTTCCTCATGTAGAAAGACGCACAAAGTATAATGACTATGGAACAGACAATGAACAGAATACCGTTACGCTGCAATATCGAGACAGTAATAATATCAGTGTGGGAAAGGAGCAGGAGTTTAAAGAATCAGATATCCTTAATGGAAAATTTATAAAGGAACGGCCTATAGAAGTTCAGATATACAACATGCGGGATGGGACAAAAGTATTTCTGGAAATAATACAGACACAGATAGCAAATGTCCCAATAGAAATGAGAGAAAAATTTCCATTTGGATGGTATGAAAAAAATTTTCACTGGCTCGAAGATCAAAGCGAGGGAATATCAAAAGAGCAGGAGTATAGGGCAGCCGTAAAGATAGCCTTCATACTTGGAAGTGGGAATAAGGTTGTCGCAGCATTGGCTTTGGCGGCAGTGCATGGTCCAATGCAAAGAGTTTTGATAGCAGCAGGAATACAGCATAATTTTATTACCTTTCTGGCTGGAGCAACAGCCATCGGGAAGACTGCCCTGGCAAAGAAGATGTGTGGATATTTGCGGCATAAAGACGTCGTATGGGCGCTTAGCTCTGATCGGAAAGAATTGCGTAAAGCGATTCAAAATACTTCAGATGTAACGATTGTTATAGATGATTTTAATACAAGCGCATCAGACAGAGTTATATCAAGGCAGCTGCAAATTGTGTCAGAGATTATCCAAGAATCGTGTAATGCCGGAAAAGTGATGCTTGATGAAAAATCAATGAGTAAAAGGAACAACTGTGTACATACCGTAGTTACCAGTGAAACAATTATCCGAAATGTGTCTACGATGAACCGCTGTTATCTGGTGGATATGCAGGAGAAGCTGCCGGACGATTTATGGCAGAAGATTTCTGAAATGGATGAGCAGCATGGGTTTGCCATATTTGTGAGGTCATTTATTAGATACATAGAGGAGAATTATGATATGGCTGTTTCAAACTGTAGAGAAGATTTTTCATATTATAAACAGCATGCGAGAGAGCAGATGTTGTCAGATGGGACAAGTATGAATCGGATAGCGGAGACTATGGCTGTACAGTTTACATTAAATAATCAGATGACGAATTACATGAAGACGGTTGGACTTGATGGAAGATTATTGAGGAGGGCAGATGAAGTCATGAAGGATTGTATTATTTGCTGCGGACAGGAACTGCAGCAAAAGGTTAATGAGATTGCCGCCAAAAAAAGCCATATGGAACTGTTGCCGACATTGGCAGAGATAATAAGCAATGATGGAAACGGTTATGAAATGGCAGGGAACGAAAATAAGTATAAAAAGAAAATCAAGTATATGGAGAAATGCATAGGATTCCAACAGAATCAGGGATATGTCAGTTTCAAGCCGTCCTATATGTGCCAGATGATTGCCGATTATTTAGGGAAGGAGGCTGTTTCGGTAAATTGTTTGGGGAAAGAATTGAGCTACTACAATTTGGCGTATGTTGAGGGAAGTGAGCATAAACAGAGCTGCAGGTGGCATACGGATGGGAAGTATTATCATGTTAATGAGCGACAGTTAAGAGAGCTGATTTTTGGAGATCTTATAGATATTATAGACGCAGAAGGGGAGGGAGAATATTGATTGGACATTTTAATGGGAGTATGTAAGGTCGATTGTTTACTGTAACAAGGTAATTATGGCGTACAGATGATATATTATCTACAAGGAAGGAGGCAATGAAAATGGACAAGGCTTTAGAGGTTCCGGTATGGGAAAAGTACACGCTGACAATTGAAGAAGCGGCAAGGTATTTCCGCATTGGCGAGAAGAAGATGAGGCAGCTAACGGCTGAAAATCCAACGGCAGATTACATCCTTATGAATGGGAACCGTATCCAGATTAAGCGGCGGCTGTTTGAGCAATACATTGATGCGGCATCAGCAGTCTGAAAATATCATGGAAAAAGAGCCTGTGATATGGTATGATAAACTTAACCGTATCAAGGCTCTTTCGATTTGTATGAAATGGAAGGAGCGTGAGATTTTGAGTGAGAAGAGGAGGGACAGCAGGAACCGGATTCTCAGGAATGGCGAGAGCCAGCGTGCAGACGGCAGATATATGTTTAAATTCCTGGATGCGGCGGGAAAGACAAAATATGTATATAGCTGGAGGCTTGACCGGAATGATAAAACACCGGCAGGGAAACAACATGATCTGTCATTAAGGGAAAAGGAAAAGCTGATAGATGCAGACAAGTTCCGGCAGACTGTGCCGGAGGGAGGGAATCTGACAGTATTGGATTTGACGAAGAAATATGTGTCATTGAAGACAGGCGTCCGCCATAATACAGCAGCAAATTATAAGTTTGCCATCAACCTGATTGCAAAAGAGGAGTTTGGACAGAAAAGGATTGACAAAGTGAAGCTGTCCGATGCAAAGGCCTGGCTGATTAAGCTGCAGGAAGACGGGCGGGGCTACAGCACAATCCGAACCGTACGGGGGATTGTAAGGCCTGCCTTCCAGATGGCGTTAGAGGATGATTTGATTAGAAAGAATCCCTTTGATTTCCAATTAGCGACAGTCGTGGTCAATGACAGTGTGACAAGGGAAGCCATTACAAGGAAACAGGAAAGGCAGTTTTTAGAGTTTGTGAAAAATGACGCGCATTTCTGCAGATATTATGACGGCATATACATCCTGCTGAATACGGGGCTTAGGATATCTGAATTTGTGGGGCTGACGATAGCGGACCTTGACTTTGAGAATCGAAAAATCTGTATAGACCACCAGCTTCAGCGGAAACGCAATATGGAATATGTGATTGAGGAAACAAAAACATCCAGCGGAACGCGGCTGGTTCCAATGACAGATGAAGTGTACGATTGCTTTCGGCGGATTCTCGCAGAGAGGAAAAAACCGAAAATAGAACCGATGATTGATGGGCGTACGGGATTTCTTTATCTGGATAAGAATGGCATGCCTATGGTTGCCCTTCACTGGGAGAAATATTTCCAGCATATCTGTGAAAAATATAATAAGATTTATAAAATTCAGATGCCGAAGGTCACCCCTCATGTATGCAGGCACACATTCTGCTCCAAGATGGCTAAAAGTGGGATGAACCCTAAGACGCTGCAGTACATCATGGGCCATTCGGATATCAGCGTCACACTGAATACCTACACACATCTTGGCTTTGAAGATGTCCAGGATGAGATGCGAAGGGTATGTAACCAATGATAAATAGTGAGTTGTACGGCAGAGTCATTTACAACTTATTTTACAACTTTTGCAGGCTATGATTTGCGGATATAAACGGTGAAATGCAAAAATGCCATTTACTGTATGTATCCGCAAACCCAATAAAATCAAGGAAAATCAAGATATAAGGAGAAATGCAAAGATGATAAAAATACTATTCGTCTGCCACGGCACTAGACTAACATGAAGCAAAAAGTGTTGAATTTATAAGGATTTACAAGGAATGGAGTGAGAATTTAGCCCAATTTTAGGACAAATAAAATAGAGTTGCTTCGGTATGAAAAAAAAGAATATTTGAATGTTTGCATAAGCGTATATCTTTGTAGAAATACAAGTATGTATGCTTATTTTTGTGTTCAATATTATACCATCTGCAGCTTCAAAATGCCTATATAAGCCGTACAGAGCACCACAGGCGTATCTTACATTCACTATCAATCCATTATCACACCACAAAACAACATAACTTAAAACAGCGATTTCATAGTACATCAAAAAGAAAGGAGTACAAAGCATGGCAAGAAGAATAAGCAACATGAATGACCTGCAAAAAGCATTATTGCCAGCCATGACAAAAATGGTAGACCAGTTAGCAGAAAGGGTATACGAAACCTTGAATCATTTCCTGAACGATTATTACACAGGATGGACACCAAATAGCTACAGGAGGACAGAAGCGTTCCTCCGTTCAGCGGTAAAAGTAGATGCTCGTCCCTATAAAGGCGGCGTAAAAGCAAGCGTATATATTGATTACAATTCTATGGATGATTATGTAAATGCAACCGGGTATCAGGTAGCAGAATGGGCGAATACAGGATTACACGGAGGTTTATCGGTAAGCCATAAGCCCCATGTTTGGGATGATACTTTAGATAATACAATCAACAATGGCAGCTTATTAAATCTGGCAATTCAATATTTGAGAAGCCAGGGAATACCTGTACGAGCATAGGAAGGAGAAAAACAGTATGGAAACAGTAAACAAGAGAGAATTTGCCTATAAGATAGCAGAGAAAGGCGGCTTTTATAAAAAGGATGCAATGAAAATGGTGGAATTATTCTGGGATACATTACTGGATTATCTGCAAGAAGGTAAGAAGGTGAATTTCTACGGAATCGGTCATTTTAAAATGAAGACAGTCAAAGGAAGGGAAGCAAGGAATCCGAAAACCGGGGAACCGTGTATTGTGCCAGATCATAAGAAAGTGAAGTTTTATGCAAGCGAGACATTGACAGAAAATATTGAGAATGAATAACAGGAGTATATGTAATGGATATCTATGTGGACAGGAAATCAGAAAATTGTAACCATTGTATTTACAGGAAAGATGTAAGTAAGTATCTGAATATAGAAGATTACTGCATCCTGAATAAAAAGAATATATGCATGATTAGGATAGATATGGATTGTCCATTAAAGGAATTGGAGGGTAAAAGTATTCAATGAAATTATGTGAGAGGGTAGCCGTTATAAGCAAAAAGAATATAAAACGTTTGAAACACCTGTATGGAGAAATAGGTATAGATGATTTATCAAGGATTGTCAATAACCATTTAGAAGTTGCGATTGATGAGATTGAGGAAGATTGTATGCATACGGCATATAATAAACCGTATTTGACAAGGGTATAATAATATGAAACTCAAAAACAGAGCCAACCTACATTAAAACGCCGCTATTTTGGAAACAAAAGCGGCGTTTTTCTATGGCTCGAAACGGAAAGGAGTGGTGCTCTATTAAAATTCAAATGGAAAGGGGGAATATTTTTCTGCTGGCCGAGCCGAGGGGCTTGGCTTTTTTAATTCCATAAAAAAGGAGGTTTGCACATGGCAGACGAAAAATTGAACGTGAGCCCGGAAGAAAATCCCCAGCCCAGCTTGTTCGATGCTGGTCTGGAGGGTGCTCCTGCCCAGGATGTTCCCGCGCCGGAGCCCCCGGCCCCGGAGAACGCTCCCGAGCAGACTGGCGGGGAACCACCCACCCAGGACGCTCCCACGCTGGAGCCCCCGACCCCGGAGAACACTCCCGAACAGGCCGCCCCGGAAAAGGTGGCTACCAAAGACAAGGTTGAACCGGAACAGCCGCCCACCCCGGCCCCGGAAGATAAGGCCGCCGAGGATAAGGGGCCCGCCAAAAAGGGCAAGACTACGGAAGAAAAAAAGACCGCCCCGGAGGAAAAGTCCAAGGGCAGGCGGGGCCGCAAGCCCAAGGAAGAAAAGGCGGGGCCCGGCGAACCGGGAGGGACGGGGGCCCGCAAGGGCCGCCCACCCAAGGCTGATAAGGCGGCCCTCGACAAGCCCCCGTCCCCACCTCGAGACAAAATCGAGCTGTTGACAAACCTCCTAATTTCGTAAATGTCACAAGATATCATGATAAAACTCTAACAAA
>QXXL01000174.1 GCA_009911505.1 Lachnospiraceae bacterium
TCCGGCCAAGCGCCGCCTCCATGCCTTCTGTGACAAAGCGTTTTGCAATGCCTGCTATCGTTCCGTTGCTGGTTCCGCAGGCTTGCTTCATACGCTCATATGTCCAGCCTGCATTACTGGGCTTTTGATCCAGTTTTAAGAGTATCTGGGCGTGTTTTATGCGGTAGCCTTTCCCACCTTTCTGTATCAATCCTTTCAATTCC
>QXXL01000175.1 GCA_009911505.1 Lachnospiraceae bacterium
ACTGGCCGGATGGAGTACTAGTATCTGCCGAAGAAGATATCACAGCACCGTTTATGGGCAGCTTATCAGAGCCCCTAAGGGTCGCAGAATTATCTTTATACCCTACTACGATCCCCCTGTTGTGCTGCCCTTCACTTCCATCTGCCTGGCCATCGCCCTTCGGGCTGCTTGTATCTGTAAAAAAAAGTCTCCACATCTGGTTTGCTTTTCCGCTTACGTTAACATCCCAAACAACAAAACGGTAGTCATTCACTTCCATATCATCCGGCAGGCTTCCTGTAATATACTGCTCAACCTGATTTTTTGTATATAACTCTGGGGTATAGCTGCGCCCTTGCGCCGCAAAAGGCATCTTAGTTACATTTGTAATAGACACAGAAGAATCAATACGCCCCGTCAGGCTGGCGCCCCCTTCCAAGGATACCCAGTCACTCCAGCTTATTGATTCTGTCCCTGGCTTATCTGGTTCCTCAGGCGGCACAATTTGAACCGTCCTTTTCCTTATAGACACTAAAGGCTTAAGCGTCCACCCGGCCCCGTCCGTAATATCCATTAGCCTGATATCCCTGTACAGCACCTGCCATGCACCGTTCGTGCCTTTTGCTAACGTCTTATAATTAAAAAAGACCAAATCTTCTCCGTCTAGATAACAATTGAAGGATGTTCCGGAGACTTTTATGGAGCCTGCAATGCATCCATCCGCATCATAAGCCGGGTGATCCAGAAAATCCTTGCCCACAGATGCCAGCATAGGAGTTGCTATATCGCTTACATTATCTTCACCAAGCGTTATGGCTCCCCCTACTGTCCCCCTTTTATCTACCAGCTTTGCCGGAATCCTAAGCATAACCTCTCCAGGCTCATATTGCTGCTGTGTATGATATGTAATCTGATATTTTAAATTATCGTCCGAAGTCATTACCACATCATATCTGTCATTCTGGTTTACATAACGGATATCATAGGTAAACGCCTGCGCCCCGGCATCCGGCGTCTCTGCCGCACGAGCTGCCTTCCTGGCCTTTTGCACAGCTCCAGGGGCATTAGCTGCCGCCATATCCCCTTCCCACATCGTAGCGCCCACTTCATCCTCTGGCAGTTCTTCCAGCTCTTTTAAGCTCATCAACCCGCCAAAGTCTTCTTCGTACGGTGCAGCTTCCACGGTTTCCCATGCCTGTGCGGCATCTGGCTGCTCCAAAACAGGCTCTTCCTTTACTTCCAGCTCCAAAACATCCGGCAATTCTTTGCCAGCTTCTGTTTCTGGTTCCCTTGCCGCCATATCCCCTTCCAAGGATACCGGATCTTGCAAATCCGCAGGCTCCGTTTCTGTATCTTCGCTATCCTGATGTATGTTTTCTTCTGAAGCCGCCTGCACGGTGTCTTGCTGCAGGCCTTCTTCCGCCGCCGTATCCATGCCATCCTGCTGTAAGCCTTCTTCCGCCGCATCGATGCCATCCTGCTGTAGGCCTTCTTCTGCAGACGCCCCGTCCTGCCTGACGCCTTCGCTGCTGGCCCTTAAATCCCCGCTAAATGAACACGTAGCAAAAGCAATGACAAGCGCTATTGCTATCAGCCGCCGGATGTACCCATTTTTCTTTTTTCCTGAAAACCTTTTATTATTCGACAATTTCAACGGTATTCCTCCCATCGTCCTATTTTGTATATTTGAAACATGCCTGTTATCCCTTTATTCTGCCAAAATCTCATCCAGCAATTGAATCAGTTCAATGCCGCTTTGAAACACCGCTTCCTGCCCTTCGTCCTGCCAAATCAGTCTCCCCTGCCAAGTATGGCCCTCCCGGAAGAGGATTTGGATACGGAAGAGCGCGATGACGTCAATGTCCCCACTTACTGGGAAAACAAGCGGCAATGGGTTCCCGGGACAATCTTCCAGATCCAAAAGGCTATTCAACAAAAGGATCATCTGTGAAAGGCTGTAAAGCTTTTCTTTGCCCTCAAGCCGCGGATGCTGCAGATATCCGTCCATAATGCCATTGTTATAAGACGTTACCGCCACTACGGCTTCACGGCTTTGGCATGGAATCATTTTCCCTGGAACCTTCATGTTGTCACCGTCCTTTTTCTCATCTGCAAGATTACTATAGCAAGCTGCTGTTAGCAGGCTGTTATTTTTTACAAAACATGGATCACATCTTTACTTCTTCTTTATCCGGGCTTAATATAGACGTCCGGAATGAAAGCCTTGCATTGGAATGCCGGTAAACCTTGTGAAATGTGCAATCAATCCTGTTTATTACACTCTGTGCCCCCTGTGTATCCGTACCCGTCAGCATCAATATATAAGAACCTGCCGTAAGCCTTGCAACTGGATCCCCAATCCGCAGCCCATCCTGGAGGATACGTTCTAACCGCCTTACATCTGTCGTGGGGACACGGCTCCTGCCCAAGCTAACAATTACCAGTGTCGACCGGGAGCCTGATCTGGCCAAATGGCGCCGCTCAAGTGCAACGATGCTCCTAAAAACCCCAAAACTACAAAAAAACGCCTGTTTTGAGCCACTGCCCTCGCACACCATTTTAAAAATTTCCTGCTCATCTCCGCCATTACCCATGCTCAAACCAGACACCAGCGCCCGGATCTGCTCAATCTGCTCGGTAGGGGGGATCCCAAATTCAGTTAACATCCTGCCCTTAAAAGCTTCATACCGCTCAACCGCCTGCTCTGGCTGCCCCAGGGCAATGTATGCCCGCATTTGGCAGGCCGTAAATTCTTCTATACTAAAATCAATCTGATATGCCTGGCCGCAAAGGTTAATCAGCTCCATCCACTGTTCCTCTTCTTCCAATAGCGGCAGCAATGCTTTACATGCATCTAAATACAGCGTCTTATAGTATTGCCTCAATGCCCTGGCCCACTCGTCATCATTTCCAGACAAAAAATCCCCTTTATACAAAAAAACTGCCTGCCTGAGAAACTCCATACTATCCTTACCAGAGCGTTCCCTCGCTTTTAAACACGCATGTTCAAATTCCTCCGTGTCCAGTTTAATGCAGATTTCTGCATCCCAGGCATAACAGCCCGGAAGCGTCTGTAGTATATAATCATGCTTTGGAAACAATTCCTTTAAAAGGCTCCGGATTTTATAAAGCATATTGCGCAATGCATTTGCCGGATCACAGCTCTTATGCTCAGCCCAGAATATGTCTATCAGCTCTTCCGACGATATATGCCTTGCATAATTTACAATTAGGTATTGTAAAACCGACAGTGTCTTTTTTCCGGCTTTTTTAGAAACTGCCACACCCTCTCCTTCAAAAGAACCGAAAATATCCTGAGGGATATACGAAAACGAACCCAGTAGATTAAAATAAACTTCCTTCTTCTCTTCCATATGCCTTTATTGGCGCCCCCTTTTTACCTGCATCCTTCACCCTTCACCTGCCAGCGGCCTCACCTTTTTCACAAAGCGCCCCGTCAATCAGCCTAACCAATTCCAACGCACTCCTGAAATACTCTTTTTTCTGCCCGTCTATCCAGGTAACTTCCCCCTGCCAGCTTGCATGCTGCCTGTACTGTACGCGGATGACAAATGTAGCGTCATCCCCCCTGTGGCCTGCCACATCATGAAATGTCTCCATTTTGACCCTGTCCTTTCGCTTATATTCCATTTGTTTTTGCCCTTCTGTAAGTACCTGCCCCACCGCATTGCGGTCTACAAAAAAACTCCGCATTCGCACAGACGGGTATGGGAATGCAATTTCATCATAAAAGTCATCCATCTGCTTGAAAGCTGCAATCAAGCTGGAAAAACAAACAGGCCCGGCCATATACTGATGATAAAAACGCCCCTTCTGCTGCTGCCTGCCATAAGAATCTATACAAAGCACAACAATATTTGGGCATTGCCAGACAAGCCTTTCCCGCTCCTTTGCTTCCATATCCAGCCAGCATTCCGCCAGCCTAAGACAGCCCTCCATATATCTATTCCCCCATTTAACATTTTCGCAGAGTATGCAACTTTATGAAACGCAATTAGAAATGAAAGCACAAAAGGCTATCGGGAATAACAGCAAAAGCACAATATATAGATCCATAACCATATATTGTAGCTCTGCATCAATTCCCGATAGCCCTTTTTACAATACGCCGATTTACTTTATACCCGCCATCCTTTCCCATTACATCCAGCTATTCCCCACCAACCCCTGCTGGCCATCCATAACCTTACCTTTCGCCAAAGTATAGCCAACCGCCCACTGGCCATAAAATGCAAACAAAAAATAGCTCAAACACCGCAAACCATAGTGTCTAAGCTACTTTCATTTTCCTCTTAAAAATCGGCGTGACAGGATTTGAACCTGCGACTTCTACGTCCCGAACGTAGCGCTCTACCAAGCTGAGCCACACGCCGTCATCACATACTTCCTCAAACATGCTCAATTATAATATCACAACATATCCAATTTGTCCAGTACTATTTCCATTTTTCTAAAAAAATTTACACTACCACAACAAACACATGCAAAAAACTTCCCACATGCTATCTGGCGTAAATAATGCCCCACTCCCCGCATCGCCCCCTTCACCCCATCAAAAAACAAGCCCCAGACAGCGCCCTTCCGCCATCTGGGGCTTAACCCCAACAAAAACCATTACTTTACAACAGTAACCCCCGGCTTTTGCCCTTTCTTCTTCCACAAATCCTTATACTTCTTTAACATCTTCTTCGGCACTTTAATTTTACATCTATTATTAACGCCCTTAAGCGCATTCTTGCCGACCTTTTTAAGCACCGCAGACTTTACAGTAATCTTCTTTAGCTTACCGCAGCCTTCAAAAGCCGATACCCCAATAGACGCAACATTCTTACCCACCGTGACAGATGCCAGTTTTTTATTCCCCTTCATAGCCTTAGCAGAAATCGCTGTAACTTTAAAGGCAACCCCTTCAATCTCTACCGTTGCCGGAACTTTAATATTCTGGTAATTTTTTGCAGCCGGTTTCAAATAAGAAACCGTACCGCCTGACTCCGCCGATTTTGTAACCTGGTACCATGCCTTCCCTACGCGGACTTTACTTCCTTTTTCCGGCAGCTTTTTCTCCGGTACTGGTTCCGTTGACCCTCCTGGGTTCTGGGTCTGGTTTTGATCTGAATTACCTGCCGGCGGATTAACCGGCCTTTCTATAAGCCCCGCAATAGCCTGCTGTAAATTAACTAGCGCCTCCTGCAGCTCTTCTGATGTTACATCCTGCCTTCCCAGTATATCCTTCGCACTAGCAAGTTCACTTGCCAGCTTAGCATACGAATCTTCAGTATACTTGCCTTTATCCTTTCCCTCTGCTTCTGCAATTGCACCCGTTAATCTTTTTACCAGCTCTTCATCCGGCTTTATTGGTTTTATTGTAAGGCCCCATGCACCGTCTGCAGTACACCGTGGAACCACCTTTGACACAAGCTCTAGCGGGAGCTTACTATAATTCAACACCTCAAAATCCATGGCGTTGTCATCCGTATCAATAAAACTAATCCTGCGGATAGACTTATTCTTAGAAATAATTTCATCGCCTTCCGGATTAACAAGCGGCGCGCCTTCGGCCGAAGCTTCATTGACCGACACGGCATCAACCTGTGTATCGCCGTTTTTAAGCACAATCCGGTAACGCTTATTAGCAATTTCCATATCCCAGGTGCAGTCGGGGACAGGCAGGGTGAAAACGCTTCCCCCATCCTCTTCCTGCGCGCCCTGTATCAGGTAAGACGTTCCGGAAGGGATCGTTCCGGAAAGTAAAAGCTTTGCCGTATTTCCATTCGACTCATATTCAATACTATAGCCTTCTAAACTGATATCCCTTGGAGTTGGATTATAAAGCTCAATAAAACTATGGGATATGGGCGTGCCTCCCTTTCCTCCGCCTCCATAAACCTGATGGATAATCAGATGGCTATTTTGTGCTTCTATTTCCCGAACACTGCTGTCCATAGTAGCCGTCATGCTTCCAGTTTCTTTGCTGCTGGTTATAGTTACAGAAATCTGTTTGCCTAAGCAGGGGCTGCCGACCGTATAAAATTGCCCGTTTGCTCCAGGAATTGGCGAATTGCCGGCATTCCACTGGTAAGAAAGCTCCCCGGTGTTGTTGGTGGCTTCGTCTGCATACAGTATTGCACCTAAAATCGCATTCCCACGGATTGATAGTGTACCATAAAGCTCAACATCGTTCGGATCCGGGGGTTCTTTGGCTCCCCATTCACCGTCCGCAAGGCTTCTGGGACGGTTCGCCTCTACCGTTGCAGCGTCTGCGCCCTGATAGCTGACTACTTCAAAATCCGCCATATTATTGTCTGTATCGGCAAATGCCTTTCTGCGGATTGCCTTTTGTTTGCTGATTGTTCCATCCGCAAGCGCCAGCCCTTCAACATCGCCTTCGTTGACGGATACGCCGTCAATAATTTGATCCCCTGCATACAAAACCAGACGGTAGCGCTTGTTGTCAATGCTTTGTGTCCATTCCTGATCAAACTCTTCAATACGCAGTGTGATAAGCTCCGGCGTAGAATCATCCTGCGCTTCACAACGGATCAGGTAAGAGGTACGGGCCGGGATTTCCTTGCCTGAAAGCTGCAGCCTTACTTCTTCTGCCGCCGGGCCGTTTTTCCCTCCGGAAAGGTAGCCCAGTGAATAACCCTCCAGGCTGATTGCGCTATCTGTCGGGTTATACAATTCAATAAAGCTGTGCGATACCGGGGTACCATCATTTTTCCCTCCCCCGTAAACCTGGTGGATAAGGATGTGGTCATTTTTTACATCAGGCTTCACAACTGGTTCTGTCGCTTTACTTATCAGCTTCCCGTTTTCTATGGAGCAAGTCACTTCTACCGTTATGCGTTTACCCTCTTCCTTTTCTGTTAAAACATAGCTGTCAGCATTAGCCCCTGTGATGGCGCTGCCGTCTGCAAACCACTGATAGGAAAGGGCCCCTGTATAATTAGAGTCCGTCACCTCTGCTTTTAAGGCAGAGCCAACCCGTGCATTCCCGCGGATTGTAACGGTACCTGTCAGCGCATCTGCCGTTATATCTTTTGTAAACGAAGTATAATTATTAATGCTTCCGCTTTGGAGCAATGCACCAGATGCGTCCATGGCTCTTACCTGTACGATATTTACCGCCCCGTTTTCTTTCCGGAGGTATTCGTCCGATGCTGTAAGGACTGCTTTGGAGCCAGATACATCCGCCGTGCCCGCCAGGATGCCATTAATATAAAAACCAGCTTTCTTTGCGGAGCTGTTTGTAATGGAAGCGGTATAAACGGTCGATGCGCTACCACTTGTATCCGCTGTTACACTAACCTGGCCAGAAGCTTTATACAAGCCTAAAGAGCCAATCAGAGTTTGTAAGGATGCAAACTGCTGATCCATCCATCCCAGACGGGTTTTCAAAAATGTCCGGAGACGTTCTGCCTCATCTACAAATGGATAACGGTTCATCATGTACCCTGCATTATAATTTGCTTCTCCAGATTCCCTCAGATATTCGATATCCTGATCAATAATGCCATCCCTCTTTACAATATCCTCAAAATTCTGCCTGTTTTTAGTGTAGCACTCATACATCCTCTGGACAAAGTATGGATCCTTGGCCAGTGCAAGGTACCAGGAGTTCCGCTGGGTTTCTGTCGCTGCACCGCAGCTTTTAATCATCCAATCATAGGGCCTGTTTGTTTCCCCCGCGCTCACCCTGCTGTTGGAGGTCCAGTCCATATCCCACAGGGGCCCGATTACAAGCTTACTGTCTAAATCCTTGTACATGAAGGTACTCTTTTTCATTGTTTCTGTATTCCAGTAAAACTCATTTATAATCAGGTAATTGACAAGGGAATCCAGATCAACCAGATCCGTATAATGCTTGCGCCCCCCGTCATAGACGGTATAAAAATCGGAAGACCATACACTGTCTTCTACTGCCTGGATAAAGTCTTTTGCAGACTGCATCAGGGTATTGTTTGTCTGAATAAATTCCGGGCTTTTAAACATCATAGGAAGCCCTTTATCGGTACGGAATTTAGAAACCTCGTCGTAATACTCATCCAGCTCAAACAAAAATCCTCCGGAAACATTCAGGCTGCCGTCTTCATTTGTGGGGAAATCTGTAAAATAATCGGAGACCTTGTAGGTTTTATTCTGGTAGGTTATGCTGCCGCTGGTAATCCACTGCATGTTCTCGTTTAAGTAATCTTCAAAAGCGTCGCGTGCATCGCCCAAAATGCCTTCTTTTTTGCCGATTGCTTTGGCGACATCACCGGGAAGATCCTCCCAGTCAAATATCTCAACCCGTCCTGAATCAATACGGACATTGCCCACAAGCTGGTAGTTCCCAGCATAAACACCGTTTAACACCAGCTCGACATGCGTAGATTTTAAATGGGGCGAAATGCCCATTTTCCCGGCCAGATCATATGAGGTTGTGTTGCGGATCAGGGATTCGTCCATATAATTCGCCAAAAGCGCCCAATGCTTGCTGTTCCCAAAGCCAAACAGATCTGTCTTGCTGCCAAGCTTTAACTTATAAGGAAGCTTGTTAAAGCTGGTATTCCAGGTACTGTTCCCTCGTCCACGGATTTCAGTATCGCCATCGTAAAGTGTGGTTGTCTGGCTGTTAAATATGTCGTTTCCCTGCACGCGCATATGCGCTGCTTTATAATCTGTTTTGCTGGTAATGCCATGCCCGTCTGCCGTGTCAATATAGACAACCGGAAGCTTGCTGCAATAAATCTTAAGCTCACCGACAGGAGAGCCGTTTAAAGATGCGCTTACGGTTAACAATTTGTTTAAATCAGATGTTTTGGGCGTATAGGAAGCCGTGCTGCTTACAGTAGATTTACCTGACTTCCAAGAATAGGTAAATGCCGTGCCCGCAGGGGCGTTTTGGACAGATGCTGTCATTGCAACGCCTGGCTTGGCGTATTCTTTATCTATTGAAAGCTTTAACTGGGAACGCACTGTTACCGTAATAGTTTTGGTCCGCCCGGAAACGGAGGTCACAGCCGTTAATGTAACACTGGTATCGGAAAGCACGCCCTGCACACTAGCTTCCCCTGTCTGGCTGTTAATGGAAATAACACCAGGATTTGCACTTGTCCAGGAAATGGTTTCTTCTCCATCTTCTGAAGTAAAGGAAAGCGGGAGCGTAAAATTTTGTGTGACCGAAGAGGCCGAATCACCCTGTGCAAACTGTGGTGAAGGAATAGGCGTAACGACCTTCCCTTCGCTGATAATGGGAATCAATTTGCCGTTTGAGAGAGTCCAATATTCTTCGCCTAACGCGTTTACGGTAGCCTGGCTGGAAAGCTGTTCTTCAGAAACGCCTTTTGATGAGCCAAAATCTTTCCCTTTGCCTTCTATATAGTAGCAATTTGAAATATTTGCCGTATTTGCCGCTGCATCTATAGAAGAACTGTAGCCGTTTATCGCATAGCCGTTTGCCCCTCCAAAAGTTACTGCCCCAACGTTGACGCAGGAAGACAGCGAACCAATAGTACCTTGCTGGTGGATACGCCCGATAATGCCTCCACACCGCTCCCATGGGGGTAAATTTTGGGAATCTACCGTAACGGAAGCAGCATTATACAAATGCGACATCTGCACAGCGCTGCTATTCGTCCGCGTCTGCCCTACAATGCCGCCGACACCAATCAGATCTCCGTCGTTTGTATATCTGATCTCAATGCTTCCGCTTAAGACTGCAATATTGCTTATTTTGACATAGCCATTAACATCCCCTGCAAGCGTGCCGACGGTATCTCCAAGCCCAAGGGTATGTGTAATAGAAACGTTTGTAAAAATAATGTTTTTTACTTCGGCATAATCAGAAGGCGAATCGCTGCCGATCATAGCAAACAGCCCAGACGCATTTGTCTTTTGGCCGTTTCCACTCCCGTTGTATTGAATGGTCAGCCCGTCAATAACATGGCCTGCGCCGTCAAACGTGCCGGAAAATACGCGGTCGCCGCTTACAAGCGCATACTCCGGGCCGGATGCCCCGCCAATCGGTGTAAAACTTGCGATACCGCTAAGGTCAATGTCTGCAGCAAGCCTGTAATCGCCATCCATCGGATAATTGGGATCGCGGCCGATTTTCGCAAGGCTCTCTGCATCTGTAATAGAAATGATATCAGCTGCTTTGACCGTATCGTCTCCTGATAGGGTAATGCCAATTCCGGTAAGGAAAAGGGTGAATGACAGGATCAGGCTAAAAGCCTTTAACAATGTTTGGTTTCTTCGCTTTCGTTTCATAGAACCTCCATCCTCTGCTTCAATCGCAGTTATATATGATGTATTTATTTTAACATAGGATGTTCCGTTTGTCATGAAAAAGATTTGGGGCATTTCCCAGACAGGCTCCATATCCATCAGCCCGCCCACATCCTTATATATAAAATTGCTGTTATTCATGCCATCCCAGTAAAAAAACGATTCCTGTACCAGACAGGACTGATAACGGGTAACGCTGGCCGGTTTTATGCAGATAAGATTGCTAATACCAAGCCTTTTTATTTTTTTATTTTAACTGTAACTATTTTAGAATAAGGGCTGTACACAGTTTTCTTTGTGCCTGCAGCGTCCTGGTACGCCGCATAAGACCTCACTTTAAACTTATAGGTTCCTTTTGCAAGCTTCTTCGTTGTCTTTTTCACAGCCGCCGTTTTCGCGCCCGGCTTATTTGTAATCCTTGCAAGCCGCTTAAATTTGCCCTTGTTTTTTTTCATCTGAAGCTCAAAGCCATTCTCCCCTCCCCGTTTTCTCCAGCTTAACGTCACTTTGCCGTTCTTTTTTGCTGATGCTTTTAATACCAGCTTAGAAAGCTTTGGCGCCTTAACCTGTGGCTGTACAGCTGGCGGCGCAGGGTTTTGCGGCTGTGTTATCTGAGCCGCCAAAGTAAGCCCCGCCTTAACAGAATTTAACCTCCTGATATAATAATCTACCATGCTTTGCGTAAGCCCTTCAGGATATTTAAGCGCATGCTTTACAACACCAAGCTGCTCTGTAAACGCACGCACAGATTCCGCCGTATAGCCCTCTAATGGCAACGCTTCTAACTGTTTTAGCAGCGCTTCCAAATCTACCGTATATGCATAATTGTTCTTTACCTTCCGGTAAATATAATACGGTTCAGGCTCTTTCTTAATTAAAATGGGCTGCGTCTTAAACACATGCGAAACATCATAATAATCATACTTGCCATAGTTTTTCATATGCAGCTCAATCCGATCCTTATAAACATAAACCATTAAGGCCTGCACAATATCAGAATCATCCGGGCTGGACGGATAGTTGATATCATTGGCATAATACCGCATAGATCCTACAAAACTGCTGGTAAAGCCCGGGCTTTTCTGTATTATTTCCTGGTAAAATAAATTGCCTGCATCATCTTCCCCTGCCATAGCAGACAGCATTCTAAGGTCAATCCCATGAGAGCCGTTCGACTGATCGGTCATCAAGTAAACATGGCTTCCGTCTGTCTTTGCAAATGCATAAAGCCCGTCCCCAATTACCCCGTCTGCCTCTGTAAAAGAATGCCTGCCATCCTCCCCGCCTGTATGCTCAAGCAGCTTTAACACACACGCGTCCTTGTTTGCCGAAAAGGTTCTGGATGTGGGGCTAAAGTATACATAAGGCCGTTGTGTATTATCGGTCGTAATATAATATCCGCCTTCGGCCTGTTCTATCTGGCAAATCTTAAGCTCATCACTTAACATTAGGTTGTTGTCTGCATACCCCAGGTATTTGCCGTCTTTCTCATTTTGGACTGTATACCCGCCGTTTACCTTTTCAACCTGCCAGAGCGGGGAATATACCTCGTCCGTAATCTTATTGCCCTCTATATCATACTGTGTTACACGCTGGGCAGTTTCTTCGCGGATAAATGCGGCATTGCCGCCGTGATCATGCCCGTAAAGCTGAATCAGGTTCGGGTATTTGGCCAGTGTCTTTTTCAAAAGTACTGTTGCCGCGTCGCTTTCGTCCAGCCCCTTTCCTTTATTGATGCTGTTGGAATCATTAAACGGGACATGGGACACAAAAAACACTGTCTTCTCCCGGTTCGGATCGTTTTGATAAATCTCTTCCAGCTTCTGGCCGATCCACTCTACGGATTCCAGCGAATAACGGTAATTACAATACTCCTTGTCGCCTTCCCCAGCCCCGTCCGGGTAGGTGTATGTAAAATTCCCCGTATTTAGGCAAAGGAAATCGAACCCATACAGCTCATAATAATAAGCTGCCAGAAGGTTAAATTCATCATCATATGTCATTTCATAGAAGCTGTCCTCTTCCGGCAGCTCCCCAACGTCATCTTTCATCGGATATGTATAATAGTCCCCTGCATTGTATTCCCTTGTAATCTCATATTCATGGTTGCCAGTTACCCAAAGAATCGGGGTATGGCCCGGATCCGGAAATACATCCTTAGCCGACGCAGTGATAAGCTCGCGCACCTTCTCCCAGTTCTCCTTGGGAATGCCTTTTGAATCACTGGTGTTGTCGCCGCAGAGGATCATCATATCTATATCCTCTTCCTTTTTTATAGTTTCGAGAGTATTTTTTACTACGCCCCTGAGCCTTACATTCTCTGCGGGGCCCTCAATCAACGACATCTGGTTGTGCAAATCAGACAGGCAGGCAATCGTTAAAACCGGCTTTTCTTTCCCCTCCTTGGCCAAAGCTGTCTCTGGCGGCATACCTGACGCCAGGATCCCCATAGCAAGTGTAATCGCCAGCGTTTGTTGAAACAGTTTTTTCATCATCTTTCTTCCTCCTTGTTTTGATATTTATACCGTACCCCACTCAAAAGAGCGGGGGAGATATCCCACAAAACCACAAGCAGCCGCTGCCTGATCTTCGATCAAGCAGCGGCTTCCCTTTCTTATTCCATAATCTCCTCAACAGCAAATTCTTCTGTCTCTTCTTCAATTTCTATGAATTCTTCATCCATCAGATCGGAATCCAGCTTCAAATCCCCATACCTTTTCATGCCGGTCCCTGCCGGAATCAGCTTACCGATAATGACATTTTCTTTTAATCCAATCAACGGATCCACTTTACCCTTAATTGCTGCTTCTGTCAAGACCTTCGTCGTCTCCTGGAACGATGCGGCTGACAAGAATGAATTGGTGGCAAGGGATGCTTTTGTTATACCGAGCAATACCTGTTTGCCTTCTGCTGGCTCTAGCCCTTCTTCTACAAGCTTTTCATTAACATCATCGAAATCCAGGATATCTACCAGCGTGCCCGGTAAAAATTCGGAGTCCCCATTTGTTTCGATGCGGATCTTTTTTAGCATCTGCCGTACTATGACTTCTATATGCTTATCGTTAATTTCCACACCCTGCAGACGGTAAACGCGCTGCACTTCCTGCAGCATATAATCCTGTACGGCCCGTACGCCTTTGATCTTTAAAATATCATGCGGGTTCACGGAACCTTCTGTCAGCTCATCCCCGGCTTCTAGTATTGCCCCGTCCATAATTTTGATTCGGGAGCCGTATGGGATTAGGTAAGTCTTTGTCTCACCTGTTTCATGGTTTGTGACAATGACTTCACGTTTCTTTTTCGTATCGCGCAATTCTGCAACCCCTGCAAATTCCGTAATAATTGCAAGGCCTTTCGGCTTTCTGGCTTCAAAAATTTCCTCGACACGGGGAAGGCCCTGTGTGATATCGTCACCAGCAACACCCCCTGTGTGGAAGGTACGCATAGTAAGCTGTGTGCCCGGTTCGCCAATAGACTGGGCTGCAATGATGCCTACGGCTTCACCTACCTGTACAGCCTGGCCAGTCGCCATGTTTGCACCATAGCATTTTGCACAAATCCCGACATGGGAGCGGCAGGTTAAAATGGTACGGATCTTGACTTTTTCAATTGGCTGTCCATTCTCATCTACGCCCTCTGCCATGACTTTTGCGGCACGGCGCGGCGTAATCATATGGTTGGCTTTTACAATAACATTGCCGTCTTTATCGCAGATGGTATTACAGGAAAAACGCCCGGTAATACGTTCTTGTAAGCTTTCGATTTCTTCGCGGCCGTCCATGAAGGCAGTTACCCACATGCCCGGTATCTCTTTTGCCGGATCGGTGACACAGTCGGACTCATGGACAATAAGCTCCTGGGACACGTCAACCAGACGCCTGGTCAGATAACCGGAATCGGCGGTTCTAAGCGCTGTATCCGAAAGCCCTTTCCTTGCGCCATGTGCAGACATAAAATATTCAAGTACATCAAGGCCTTCACGGAAATTAGACTTAATCGGCAGCTCAATCGTACGCCCCGTAGTATCTGCCATTAGGCCTCGCATACCAGCAAGCTGCTTGATCTGTTTATCCGAACCACGCGCACCGGAGTCTGCCATCATATGGATGTTGTTGTACCGATCCAAACCACTTAACAGCGCTTCTGTCAGCTCGTCATCCGTCTCCTTCCAAGTCTGGATGACTTCTTTGTAGCGTTCTTCATCAGTGATTAGCCCCCTCTTGTACTGGCGCATAATCTTATCTACTGTATTCTGCGCTTCCTCAATCATTTGGGGCTTCTGCGGCGGTACGGTCATATCTGAAATAGATACCGTCATGGCAGCCCTGGTTGAATATTTATAACCAATGGATTTGATATCATCAAGCACTTCTGCTGTTTTTGTCGCACCGTGTACGTTGATGACCTTTTCCAGTATTTGCTTTAACTGTTTTTTGCCTACATGGAAATCGACTTCCAATTTTAAGGCGTTTTCCGGGATGCTGCGGTCTACAAACCCGAGATCCTGCGGAATAATTTCATTGAAAATAAACCGCCCCAGCGAGGATTCGATAATCCCGGTCTGCACCGTACCGTCTGCAAGCTTACGGCTCATGCGGACGCTTATATGGGAATGCAGCGTCAGCGCTTTATTTTCATATGCTAAAATGGCTTCGTTTACATTTTTAAAATGCTTTCCTTCTCCTAAAACCCCCGGCCTCTCCTGTGTCAGATAATAAATGCCGAGTACCATATCCTGTGATGGGACAGCCACGGGGCCGCCGTCTGAAGGCTTTAAGAGGTTGTTTGGGGAAAGCAGCATAAAACGGCATTCCGCCTGTGCTTCCACGGAAAGCGGCAAATGCACTGCCATCTGGTCGCCGTCAAAATCCGCGTTGTATGCCGTACAAACAAGCGGATGAAGCTTAATTGCCTTACCCTCTACCAAGATGGGCTCAAACGCCTGTATGCCAAGCCTGTGCAGCGTAGGAGCCCTGTTTAGCATAACAGGGTGTTCTTTTATGACCTCTTCAAGGACATCCCATACCTCGGGCTGCAATCGCTCGACCATCTTCTTTGCGCTCTTAATATTGTGCGCTGTGCCGTTTGACACAAGCTCTTTCATTACAAACGGCTTAAACAGCTCAATGGCCATTTCCTTGGGAAGCCCGCACTGGTAAATTTTTAGCTCCGGCCCTACGACAATAACCGAACGTCCAGAATAGTCTACACGTTTCCCAAGCAGGTTCTGGCGGAAACGCCCGCTCTTTCCTTTTAGCATATCAGACAGTGACTTTAACGCCCGGTTGCCGGGGCCTGTAACCGGCCTGCCCCTGCGCCCGTTGTCAATCAGCGCGTCTACAGCTTCCTGCAGCATACGCTTTTCATTACGGACAATGATGTCCGGCGCGCCAAGCTCCAAAAGCCTGCGAAGACGGTTGTTGCGGTTTATAATCCGGCGATACAAATCGTTTAAATCGGACGTTGCGAACCTGCCGCCGTCTAGCTGCACCATTGGGCGCAGATCGGGCGGAATCACCGGAATTACAGTCATAATCATCCACTCCGGACGGTTGCCGGACTCCCGGAAAGCTTCCACGACTTCCAGGCGTTTTATGATGCGTGCGCGCTTCTGCCCGCTGGCATCCTTAAGCTCCGCTTTCAGCTCAACAGCATCCTTTTCCAAATCAATGGATTCCAGCAGCTCCAAAATAGATTCCGCACCCATGCCGACACGGAACGCATTCCCGTACTGCTCCCTGGCTTCCTGGTATTCTGCTTCGGACAAAACCTGCTTATAAGTCAGGTTGGTATTGCCGGACTCCAATACGATATATGAGGCAAAGTAAAGGACTTTCTCTAAGGTTCTTGGAGAAAGGTCAAGGATCAGGCCCATACGGCTTGGAATGCCTTTAAAGTACCAGATATGGGAAACCGGTGCGGCAAGCTCAATATGCCCCATCCGCTCCCTTCTGACACTTGCTTTTGTAATTTCCACTCCGCAGCGGTCGCAGACGACGCCTTTGTAGCGGATCTTTTTGTACTTGCCGCAGTGGCACTCCCAGTCCTTGCTCGGCCCGAAAATCTTCTCGCAGAACAGGCCGTCCTTTTCAGGCTTTAACGTCCTGTAATTGATGGTTTCCGGTTTTTTAACTTCCCCTCTGGACCACTCCCTGATCTTTTCGGGGGAAGCTAAGCCGATTTTGATTGCATCAAATGCGATTGGCTGGTAGGTCTCTTTTTTTGTTATCTCTGGCATTTCTGACGCTCCCTTCTAATCCCTTTTATTCATCCTCAAGAATCCCATCGTCCTCATAATCTAAGTCGTCGAAATCATCCTCCTCATCCTCGTCAAGCTCGATATCTTCCTCCACATCGACCAATTCCTCGTTCTCATCGTCAAATTCCTGCTTCGTGAATCCCATCTTGCCGAAGGACTCGCTGTCCTCAAATGCAAAATCCTTATCTCCGGCAATAATCGCATTTAAGTCGGTATTGCCATATTCGCTCGTCTCCATGAGCTCTACTTCGTTCATCTCATCGTCCAATACCATAACATCCAGGCCAAGCGACTGCAGCTCTTTGAGCAATACCTTAAAGGATTCCGGAATACCCGGTTCTGGAATATTGTCGCCCTTAATAATCGCTTCATACGTCTTAACACGCCCCACCACATCATCGGATTTAACGGTCAGGATCTCCTGTAGTGTATAGGATGCGCCATATGCCTCAAGCGCCCAGACCTCCATTTCCCCAAAACGCTGCCCGCCAAACTGGGCTTTTCCACCAAGCGGCTGCTGCGTAACTAAGGAATAAGGGCCTGTGGAGCGCGCATGGATTTTGTCGTCTACCAAATGGTGCAGCTTCAGGTAATGCATGTGCCCAATTGTAACAGGGCTGTCAAAATACTCGCCTGTCCTGCCGTCGCGCAGCCTAACCTTGCCGTCGCGCGACAGCGGCACACCCTTCCAGACGTTCCTGTGTTCCCTGTTGTCTGACAGGTACTGCATCACTTCTGGCAGTAATTGTTCTTTATATTTTGCCTCAAACTCTTCCCATTCCAGATTGACATAATCATTGGCAAGATCTAAGGTATCCATAATATCGTCTTCTTTTGCCCCATCAAATACGGGAGTCTCAATATTAAATCCCAGGGCCCTTGCCGCCAGGCTCAAATGGATCTCAAGAACCTGCCCGATATTCATACGGGATGGCACGCCCAGCGGGTTTAATACAATATCTAACGGACGCCCGTTCGGTAAAAACGGCATATCCTCGACTGGGAGCACACGCGAAACAACACCCTTGTTCCCATGGCGCCCCGCCATCTTATCGCCGACCGAAATCTTCCTCTTCTGTGCTATATAAATCCGCACTGCCTGATTAACGCCGGGGGAAAGCTCATCGCCGTTATCCCTGGTAAATACCTTGGCGTCCACAATAATCCCGTATTCCCCATGCGGCACCTTTAAAGATGTATCCCTTACTTCCCGTGCCTTTTCCCCGAAAATCGCACGTAAAAGGCGCTCTTCAGCAGTCAGCTCTGTTTCGCCCTTCGGCGTCACCTTGCCGACCAGGATATCCCCAGCGCGTACCTCTGCCCCAATCCGGATAATTCCGCGTTCATCCAGATCCTTAAGCGCATCGTCGCCGACGCCCGGCACATCCCTGGTAATCTCTTCCGGCCCAAGCTTGGTATCCCTCGCTTCCGCCTCATACTCCTCAATATGGACAGACGTATATACATCGTCCTGTACCAGGCGTTCACTAAGCAATACGGCATCCTCGTAATTGTAGCCTTCCCAGGTCATAAAGCCAATCAGGGGGTTTTTGCCTAGTGCAAGCTCCCCGTTTGAGGTAGACGGGCCGTCCGCAATTACCTCGCCCGCTTCCACATGCGCGCCCTTAAACACAATTGGCCTCTGGTTGTAGCAGTTCGACTGGTTGCTCCTTGAGAACTTAGTCAGGCGGTAAACCTTCCTGCTGCCGTCGTCATTTTTAATGACAATCTCATTGGAAACAGCGCTTTCCACCGTCCCTGGCTTCACTGCCACCATGCAGACACCAGAATCGACCGCCGCCTTCGTTTCCATACCTGTCCCGACAACCGGGGCTTCCGTAGACAAAAGCGGCACTGCCTGCCGCTGCATGTTTGATCCCATCAGCGCCCGGTTTGCATCATCGTTCTGCAAAAACGGAATCAAAGCCGTAGCCACAGAAAATACCATCTTTGGTGAAACGTCCATATAGTCAAACATCGTCTTTTCGTATTCCTGCGTTTCATCCAGATAACGCCCAGAAACAGAGTTGCGCACAAAATGCCCCTCGGCATCAAGCGCTTCGTTTGCCTGCGCCACATGGAAATTGTCTTCTTCGTCCGCCGTCATATAAATGACTTCATCTGTCACACGCGGATTCTTCGGATCAGACTTGTCAATTTTTCGGTATGGCGCCTCGACAAAGCCGTACTCATTAATCCGCGCATAGCATGCCAGCGAGTTGATAAGCCCGATGTTCGGACCTTCTGGCGTCTCAATCGGGCACATCCTGCCGTAATGGGAATAGTGCACGTCACGCACCTCAAACCCAGCACGGTCACGTGAAAGACCGCCCGGCCCAAGAGCAGACAGACGCCTTTTATGCGTCAGCTCACCCAACGGGTTGTTCTGATCCATAAACTGCGAAAGCTGTGAAGAACCAAAAAACTCCTTCACAGCCGCCGTTACCGGCTTAATATTAATCAGGCTCTGCGGAGAAATCCCTTCGAGATCCTGCGTCGTCATACGTTCACGCACCACACGCTCCAGCCTCGACAGCCCGATCCGGTACTGGTTCTGCAAAAGCTCCCCAACAGCACGGATACGGCGGTTGCCTAAATGGTCAATATCATCATCATGCCCTATCCCGTATTCCAAATGCATATTATAATTAATAGAAGCGAAAATATCGTCTTTTGTAATATGCTTAGGGATCAGATCGTGGACATTTTTGCGGATCGCCCCCTTAATGTCCTCTAGATCACTGTATTCTTCCAAAATCTGCGCTAAAACCGGATAATATACCAGCTCAGTAATGCCAACCTCCCTCGGCTCGACATCAACATAATTGCGCAAATCGACCATCATATTAGAAAGGATCTTGACATTCCTAGCCTCTGCCTGAATCCAAACGTACGGGATAGCCGCATTCTGGATACGATCCGCCAAATCACGGCTAACCTCCGTGCCCTGTTGGGCAATGATTTCACCTGTCGTCATATCAATAACATCTTCAGCCAGCACCTGCCCGCCAATCCGGTTTTTAAGCGCCAGCTTTTTGTTAAATTTATAACGCCCCACCTTAGCCAAATCATAACGTCTCGGGTCAAAAAACATAGCAGAAATCAGGCTCTCCGCGCTCTCAACAGTCAGCGGCTCGCCTGGCCTGATCTTTTTATATAATTCCAATAAGCCTTCTTCGTAATTTGTCGCTACGTCCTTTCCGAAGCTGGCCATAATCTTAGGTTCTTCGCCAAATAGATCTACGATCTCCTGGTTGCTGCCAATACCAAGCGCACGGATCAGCACCGTGATCGGTACTTTCCTTGTCCTGTCTACTCGTACATAAAAAACGTCATTGGAATCCGTTTCATACTCCAGCCATGCCCCACGGTTCGGGATTACGGTGCAGGAATATAATTTTTTACCAACTTTATCGTGTGAAACTGCATAATAAATGCCTGGGGAACGTACCAGCTGGCTGACGATAACACGCTCTGCGCCATTGATCACAAACGTCCCTGTCTCTGTCATAAGAGGAAGATCGCCCATGAAGATCTCATGTTCATTGATTTCATCCATTTCTTTGTTGTAAAGCCTGACCTTTACTTTTAAGGGCGCTGCATAGGTGGCATCCCTTTCTTTACATTCTGGGATCGAATATTTCACGTCATCCCTGCACAATGTAAAATCCGTAAATTCCAGGCTCAAATGTCCACTGTAATCCGCTATCGGCGAAATGTCTGCAAATACTTCCTTTAACCCGTCACTTAAAAACCATTGGTAAGAGTCTTTCTGGACTTCAATCAGATTTGGTATCTCCAGGACTTCCTTCTGCCGTGAGTAACTCATACGTAAACCTTTTCCAGCCTGCACCGGACGTATTCTGTTTTTCTCCATTGACGTTTCACCTCTCATTTTCATTTATACAAGCAGTTTTGTTTGCAAAAATCTTTGCTGCACCAACAGACACAGCAAAGCTGTGTCAACACAATAGTGCACCGTATATTATATTACAAGCCCAGTTAGGATGTCAAGGAGTAAAATTCAGAAATCTACTCTTATGCCCTTTTGCCACCTCCCAAAACAATTTCAACAAATCCCCTTATAAATCCGCGCCATGGTCAATTACAATAACCTGCCCTGTAATAGCAGAGGATTCCTCGCTTGCAAGGAACAAAATCGCATTTGCCACCTCTTGCGGCATACAAGCCGGCAAAGACAAATCCGCATGCTTAGCCATCGCACCTATCATGTCCGGATCTAAATTTTCTTTCTTCATCCCTGCCGTCATTGGCGTCACAACACTGCCTGGGCAAAGGGCATTGCAGCGTACATTCGCAGATGCACAGCGCATTGCTATGTTTTTGGTCATGCCGATCATTGCCGCCTTGCTTGCCACATAAGCGACGCCCCCTCCGCCAGTATAGCCTGCAACGCTGGATACATTAACAATCGAGCCGCTTTTTTGGGCAAGCATCTCCTTTGCAGCTTCCCTTGTCATATAAAGCGTCCCCTTTGTATTAATATCAATCAAAGTATCAATTGTCTGGTCTGTAACTTTCTCAACAGCCTCTAGCCCTGCATCTACAACGCCTGCATTATTAACAAGAATATCAACCGCCCCAAATGCCTCCACGGCTTTTTCCACAACCGCCTTACACTGCTCCTGCCTGGAGATATCGCATGTTACCGCCAGCACCTGTCCGCCTGCGGCTTTAATTTTGTTTGCCACGGCTTCTAGCTGCTCCGTCCTTCTGGCAGAAATAACTACCTTTGCCCCTTCTTTCGCAAACAATTCTGCCGCACAAGCGCCAATTCCAGAATTACCCCCTGTAATAACTGCTACTTTACCGTCTAATCTGCCCATATTGCCATTCCTCCTAATTTTTATTGTATAAACTGACGGATTCCTGATACAATGCCATACTGGTTATCCCAGTCGCCACCAGCTGGCAGCCCGGATAAATGCCCATTGATAGAAATAGAACCGTCTTTTTTCACCTTGCTTTTAATTGTAGGGCAGGTGTCAAAATTAGATGTCGTCCAAATCTTACCCGGATCGTACTTCCCGCCTGTCTTACACCTGATATTCTTAAACTTGGCGTTTACGCGATCGCCGTTTAATCTGGCCGAGCCTTCCACGCGCAGGTACAAAAACTGGTTTGCAAGGCCCTTATTGGAAAAGCCCCCTATCTTTTTATAGTCAAGGTATACAGAACCTGTTCCATCCTTATTTACTGTCAGCATCATATGGTATGTTTTCCCAAGCTTAAGCTGTTTATTTCCTGGGCGGGTATATACCTGGCCCCCGGCATTGTTAGATGCTACATTCTCTACCAAAGCCATTGCCTTCCCCGTATAGGGCGCCACCGCGTACGAATCGTACTGGATGCCAAACGATACCGCAGAAAGCGGCGTTGCAACTACAAGCTTTGCATGGTATCCCGTCCCAGAACCAGTTAATACCACATCTGCTTCGATTGCCGCTTCGCATTTTGTATTGGTAATTGTACTTGCTTTTTTAATTTTAATCTTTTTAAGATTGCTCCAGTCACTGTAGCTTTTCACTCCATGATTGTCATAAAACCCCCGCATCCTTACATTATAAGTCTTGCCAGGCACAATATCTGTAATCTCTTTTTTAGCGCTGCCCTTCTTCGCAGCTGCCGTCTTAGCTTTTTTGAAATTCTTATTAGCAGAATATTGAATTTCATATCCGGCAGCGCCAGGGTTTTTCGTATATGCCACTTTAAATGCCACTGGCGTTGATTTTACAAGCTTCTTAATCTTAGGCTTATTTAGCTTCCACTGGGCATACAATACGATAGATTGCCCATTATTTGCCCCACTGGCAAGCTGCGCGGCATCCGCCGCCTCTGTAAAACCCTGCCCATTTCCGTCTGCCTGGGTATTCCATCCTATAAACGTAAACCCTGCTCTGGAAAACGCATTTTTAGGCAGCCCAGCTGCAGCGCCTTCCTGCACGGTAAGGTTATCCATTGCCCCGTTTCCGCCGTTCCCCGAAAAAACAACAGTTATCCGGGCAGGCCCGCCCATCCCAAAAGCCAATACAGGCAGTGCATCCACCGGGGTTAAACACAAAATTAACGTAAGCGCCAGTATCCTAATTACCTTTTTCATTTCTAACATACCCTTTCTTTTGTATGGTTTTTGTACTACAGCGAACTTTCCATAGCCATGCTCTCCTAATTACGTCATTGCATACCTGCCCTCTGACTGACGGCCCCTTTGCCAACCGCTCCCTACCGTCCGCCATAGTACTAATAATATAAAAATAATAGAGCATATTCAAAAGGGTTGTCAAGGTTTCTCCCGAAATTTCTATTGCCAAACCTTCCCACAAAATTTATTGCCCTTTCCTTTTTTTTATGCTATACTCTTACCAGCATAGCACACCGGACTAAACATAAGGAGGAGATTCCCGGCATGAAACATACACCCAAAGTACTAACGATTTGTTTTCTGTCCCTTTTTAGCTTCCTTATCACCGGATGCTCCGGGAGTGAACCTCCGGATATTCCGCGTACCCAGGAAAGTCCCGCTGCAAGTTCCCGTACTTCTGATGACAATTCAGGTTCCGGCTCAGATAAACCATCCAAATCCGCGCAGGATGCGCCTTTACGCGATAGTACCCCCCGGGTACTGGTACCAGAAGCTTCGGGCAGCGAAGTCTATGAAAACGATTTTTCCTCCATAGATGCTTCTCATACAGCAGAAGGCTATGTTATGATACGCTATACCGGAAGCAATACAAAAGTAAAGCTGCGCATTACCGGCCCCGATCAGACCGAATATGTTTACCTTTTATCTGGCACAGGGGAATATGAAACCTTCCCGCTTACCTCAGGCAGCGGCGCTTATCAGGTTCAAATCCTTGAAAATGCAGGCGGCGACATGTACGCAGTCGCATATTCTACCGATTTAAACGTTACCATTTCAAATGAATTTGGGCCGTTCCTTTACCCAAACCAATATGTTAATTTTAACCCACAAAGCAAAACGGTCGCAAAAGGAAGCGAGCTCGCAAAGGACGCGCACTCCGATCTTGAAGCAATTGAAAATATCTACCATTACATAATAAAAGAAATTTCCTACGACCAACAAAAAGCTGAATCCGTCAGCTACGGATATCTGCCTGTGGTTGACGAGACACTTTCTTCTAAAAAAGGCATTTGTTTTGACTATGCCGCGGTTATGAGTACAATGCTGCGTTCCCAGGGCATTCCTACCAAACTGGAGGTGGGTTATTCCGGCGAAGCATACCACGCCTGGATCAGTACCTACATCACAGAAACCGGCTGGGTAGACAAGATTATTCAATTTGACGGTTCTTCCTGGACATTGATGGATCCTACCTTAGCTGCAAATAATGACCGTAAGGCTGTTGGGCAATATGTCGGCGACGGTTCCAACTATGTTGTAAAATATTCCTATTAAAATGATCCTGTGGCAGCTGTTCCACAGGGATCCGGAAAGGAGCTTGTATGGGCAAGACAAATTTTACGCCTTTTTCAAACATGGAGGCCGCTTCTTTTTGCTCGCAAATGGCAATCATTTTGAAATCAGGCATTTCTTCCATCGAAGGAATCACTATTATGTTAGAAGACGCACAGCACGAAGATGAAAAGCAGCTGCTTACGCAGATGCAGGAAACACTACTGCAAACCGGTTCGCTGCACGAATCTATGGCGGACACAAATGTTTTTCCTTCTTATTTGCTAAATATGGTTCAGATCGGCGAGCAGACCGGGAAGCTAGACGATGTTATGGATTCCTTGGGGCGTTATTACGAAAAAGAAGCCAGCCTGGCGCAGACGCTAAAAAACGCCGTTACTTACCCCCTCATTATGCTTGCTATGATGATACTTGTAATCCTCGTGCTGATTACAAAGGTTATGCCTGTTTTCAATCAGGTCTTTGAACAGCTTGGCACACAGATGACCGGGTTTTCCCGCGTGATTTTACATATTGGCACATTCATCAATGCACATGCCATTATTTTTATTGGGATACTTGTAGTGGTTGTGGCTGCCGTTATATTCCTGCTTAAGTCCTCCAAAGGGCAGAAGATCTTCCGCTCCCTTTTGGATAAGTTTTCTAACAGCCGGGAGCTCTCCCAGAAAATTTCGGCATACCGTTTTTCAAATGGTATGGCTTTAACCTTAAGCAGCGGCTTAACGCCGGAAGACTGCCTGGAATTAACAGCAGAATTGACAGAACAGGCATCCTTCCGCAGCAAGCTAGACAAATGCCGTGCATCCATTTCGCAAGGCGGCGACCTGTGTGAAACCCTATTAGAAAACGGTATTTTTTCCGGAACTTATGCACGGATGGCAACAATTGCTTCCCGTACAGGTGTACTAGACGAGGTCATGGGCAAAATTGCGGCGCAGTACGAAGAAGATATTGATGCCCGTATTTCAGGGCTGATTGCAGCTATTGAACCAACACTTGTCATTATCCTCTCTGTAATAGTCGGCGTAATACTGCTTTCCGTTATGCTGCCGCTAATGGGGATTATGGCTGGGCTATAAAATTTATCCCGCTGCTACAATGGAGGTGCAATCATGACTCACCGTTTTTATAAAAAACATTCATCCACCCGGAATATTCTGATTTCGGCCGCTGTTTTTTCGGCTGTCATCCTGATATTTTGGTTTTCCGTATCTTCTGTTTCCACCAGAAACGATACCGAAGAAATCCAAACGCTTCAAACTGCCGTAGCGCGCGGAATCACTTATTGCTATACTTTAGAAGGCTCTTATCCGCCCAGCCTTGCCTACCTAAAAGAGAACTACGGCCTGGCTTATAACGAAGAAAAATATTTTATTGACTACCAGCCTATGGGCACAAACATTATGCCAGATGTGACTATTATAAAAAAACGGTCCGATAAGGAGGGTTCCCATTGAAACTGCGTAACCAGCAAGGACATACAATCGATCTTATTTTTCCTATAGCGGTATTTTTTGTCTTTGCAGCATCCTCGCTTGCTGTGCTGCTGCTTGCTGCCAATATATACAGCAAACAGACTGCGGATGCAGATGCCAACTACATGTCGCGTATATCTCTTTATTATGTAAATGAGAAAATCCACCAAAATGACAAAGACGGCGGCGTCTCTATCCAATCTTTAGAAGGGCAGGACTGCCTTGCCTTACAAACCAACCTTAACGATGTCCTCTATACTACCTATATTTATGAGCATGAGGGTCAGTTAAAAGAATTGTTTATCCGAAACGACGTGGAAGCACATCTAAAAGACGGCAAGCCGATTATGGAAATAAACAATTTTACCATGGATGTAATTGGGGAAGGCTTGTTCCGTTTTTCTTCTGTCGATCCGGACGGGAATACGCAGTCGCTTATCACTTCAGAAAGGAGTACGCTATGAACCATTCCTCAAACAGCCACTCCCGTATGTTCTTAATGGAGCTTATCATTGCAATCCTGTTTTTTTCTCTGGCAAGCGCCATCTGCCTGCGGATGTTCGCAGCTTCCCGCAAGATGAGCGGCGATACAACTGCGCTAAATATGGCAATAAACCAGGCAAGCAATGTTGCTGAATTATTAAAGTACGCCCAATCGGAAAACGAGCCTTTTCCTGGCTGCATGTTAGGGGCATACCCTTATACGGTGGCGGATACGGCGCAAGCCGCCATTTATTTTGACGAAGGCTGGAACCACTGCGAAACCCACAATGCTGTTTATTCTATACAGGTTACACAACAAGATGAAAACAATGGGATCATCCCTTTTGGAATTGCAGTCTGGGATACAACAGACAATAATGCCGCTATTTATACCCTGGACCTAAAGCTGCATGCACCCATCCAGCCCTAATTTGTTGATACGAGGTATCCGCCTATGAAAAAGAAAAGCTTACCAGTTACAAACCTTGGTACAATATCACTAATCATGATTTTTATTGTCCTGTGCATGGTTACATTTGCTGCCCTTTCACTCTCTTCGGCTTCTCGTGATATGCGCGCCGGACAGAACATGCAGGCACATATAGAAGAATATTACAACGTCTCAAACGAAGCTGAAACACTTCTGGCACAAGCTGACCGCATATTTGCAGACGCTTATGCCGCCACAGCAGACGACAATGAATTTTACAGGATAGTTTCCGAACAAACAAGCCCATTTGCCAAAGCTGAAAATGCAGACGGGCAATTCACACTCACATACCAGCTTGATATCAATGACACCCAAGCGCTGCTAGTCAAGCTTGCCGTACGTTATCCCCAACAGGTGAAAATGGAAGACGCTGATTCTTTTTACAAAATACTTTCCTGGCAGGTTGTCCATACAGATACCTGGGAAGGCGACAATACAATCAAACTCATACAATAATAAAAGTTCATTGAACGTGCATATTATAAGGAGGCTGTATTTATGGATTTAAATGCAATTAAATTACTGGAAAAAGCGGTTCAGGGAGGGGCTTCAGACGTATTTATCGTAGCAGGGCTTCCTGTTTCCATGCGTCTGCAGGGTTCCATCGTTAAAATCGGTGAAGATCGGCTGCTGCCAGATGATACCGCATCTGTTATTTCCCAGATATATGAAATGGCTGGCAACCGTCCTCTAGATACACTAAACAAATGCGGGGACGATGATTTTTCCTTTGCAATACCCGGGCTTTCACGGTTCCGTGTCAGCGCCTACAAACAGAGGAGTACGCTTTCCATCGTAATCAGGATTATTACATTTACCCTGCCCGACCCTGGACAGCTTGGTATTCCAGATAAAATCATTGATTTTGCCAAGTTCCCCAAAGGCCTGGTACTCATTACCGGGGCAGCAGGCAGCGGAAAATCCACTTCACTTGCCTGTATTATTGACCACATCAACCAGCACTATGACAAGCATATCATTACGCTGGAAGATCCTTTAGAATTTTTACACCGGCACAACCGCAGCATCGTCAGCCAGCGCGAAATCAACGTTGACACAGAAAGCTATGTTACTGCATTGCGTGCGGCGCTACGGCAAAGCCCCAACGTCATCCTTCTTGGGGAAATGCGCGACTACGAAACAATCCAGGTTGCCATGACAGCCGCCGAGACCGGGCATTTAATATTCTCAACACTGCACACGATTGGCGCCGCAAACACAATAGACCGTATCATAGACGTATTTCCACCAAACCAGCAGCACCAGATTGCCGTTCAGCTTTCTATGGTACTGCAAGCGGTTGTTTCACAGCAGCTAGTGCCGTCTGTTAATGGGACGATGGTTCCGGCATTTGAGATTATGACAGTTACACCAGCCATCCGGAATATGATACGGGATAATAAAATCCCGCAGTTAGATGGTATTATCTACTCTTCTGCAAGCGCGGATATGGTTTCTATGGATACAAGCCTACTGAATTTGTACAAAGCAAAACGCATTACAGCAGAGACAGCGCTGGATTTTGCAACGCATCCGGATATGCTTAAAAAACGTCTATAAGCTTATAACAATAATAACCAAAAAGCACAGGCATTGATTTTACCTGTGCTTTTTTCTTTAAATTTTATTATGAAGTTGTTTTGCAAACAATACATTCTTATATCTATTTAGCACACCAAACAGAATCATCCCTAAAATCCCACAGGAAATAATTTCACCTATCCCCACCGTTAACATAAAATACGGGACAGAGCCTTCAAACTGGTATACATATGCCAGAATAAACGGGACTATTATGGTATTGGCTGCAATCGGTGGAATCGGGGCCGCCCACATATGCTTGCGGAGCATATATGTCCCTACTGCACCAAGAAAGGTTGCAAGGCTGCCAAAAATAATATCAAGCGGCATACATCCCGTCAAAAGATTGCTTAGGATACAACCTGCGGTAAGGCCGGGTATCGCTGCAGGGGTAAAAAACGGCAGGATAGTCAGCGCTTCCGAAAAACGTACCTGTACGGCATAATTGGCTAAGCCCAATGCATTCGCAAGCAGGGTTAATACAACATACAGGGCGGCAATCATCGCTGCCTGAGTGGTTAACAGTACTTTCTTGTCTCTCATATTCTTTTTCTCCTTTAGTTTTGTTTTAGGTGAGGAAGGTCTCGAACTCACCAGTATTAATAGTCTGAAAGTGCCTGATTTATTAGCATTTCAGCCTTTGTTACTATAGCACAGGTATGCGGTAAATGCAAGAGAAGTACCAAAAAAGTACCAAATTGGAAAAGTGCTTAATTGCTTTTGCCTTAGAATTGTATTGCGAAAGAGTATAGAATGGATAAAGCCCCTTTATGACTGCTGCCATGAGGGCTTTTGTAGTGACGCTCAATGCCTTAATTGGTATCGGGTGCTTTTTGTTTTCAATTAAGAGGGAATTCGACTCCGTCTGGTATGTCAATGTCAAACGTTTCACATTATCAAGATTTCTGCCAATTAGTGAATCAAGTGATACCTCAAAATAATCTGCTATAGCTATTAGTTGGGCAAGGGAAAAGCAACTTTTATTTTTTTCAGATAATAATTTGCTTATATTGGGTTGGCTTAATCCAGTGACTTTCCCCAATTCCTCTTGGGTTACTTCTGGTTTATGATTTCCATTAAACTTGATATATTCCTTTTGAGTATAATTAAGTAATTTTCCATGTCTATTATATTCCTTTCTGATATAAAAATTCAAAAAAAGTATGTATATAAAATATTTGAATATATCATATCATTTCGATAAAATTAAATCAAGACAGAAAAAGACGGTCTATAAACGAAAAACAAAGAAAGGAAGAAAATCACATGAAAGTATCTTTCATTTTTTCAGTCCCTAAAAGTATCCAGAGATTTTAGAGTCCCTAAAAGGGGCGGCGCACAATCGGCAGTTCCGGCAATCATAAAAATGTAATGCGACATTTCCGACACCATAAAAAGAGCTTGTATCCTCACATTTCTTACACCCTAAAAGGGAGCGGAGGGCAGCAGGATTGTATATTGTCAGATATGACAGACCTAAAAAGACCTTAATTTTCAGCTTATAGAACCTCATAAAACCTCACTTTTTCGGGGGTATAAGAACCTAACATATACGGGGTATAGAACTTGTCAAAACTTGACATTTTCTCTTTATCAGGCTTATGAAAACTTACGGTATGGGGAATATAGAACCTGTTAAAACCTGTTATTTCCCGGCATATAGAACCTGATAAAACTTAAACATTTACCCCTAAATATCCCTAAAGAATATGCTTTATAATCCTGCTGCCCTCTGCAAAACTTAGTGTCTCCGGGCATTATGGGCCTGCTGCCATGTTGGAAAATGTTGGAGTTTTGCGGCGTAAATCGTGCGAAAAGCGACACAAAAAAAGAGAATGGTTATTGTAACGGCACTATGAGCCGGGAAAGGATAGGCACGGTATGAGATTGAACGGTAAAAGAATTGTGGAAGTCATGGAGGAAAAGAGCCTGACAGAAGAAACGGTATGCAGCAGG
>QXXL01000176.1 GCA_009911505.1 Lachnospiraceae bacterium
GTTGTAAAAGAGGGCTTTGCATCCGAGAACGCAGCGAAACGGATAGCGGATGCGCTCGGCCTGATGGTGGGGGAAATCCTGCTGCCGGAAATCACCGGCAATGTGGAGAATGTGATTGAGTTCGTAAAGGACAGCGAGAGGGCAACGGTCACTTTCTGCCAGGGGCGGTATAAGAGCCGCATTAAGAAGCTGGCAGCAGAACACCCGGAGGAATGCGAGATAGTGGCAGAGAATCAGGATGGCAGCTTGTGCGCACATATCCCGGTTGCATTGATAAAGATAAATCCTACAAAATAGCTTTCAGAGGAACAGCGCATAGAGATAGCGGAGAGATTCAAGCGGAGATAGTTTCAAATGCCTTGTAGTAGGACTTGCAGAGGGGCAAATTCGGCTTGAAATGGCGCAAGGGCAGAAATTAAGGGTAAGAGGATAAAAGGCGAAAATAGGCTTTAAAAACATGAATAGACAGAGAAAACCGCCCTTTGTACTTTTGGCGAGTGTCGGGGCGGTGTTCTTATCAGGTAAAGCATATTCTGTTTTGGACTGCTGCCCGTCATAGCGACTGTACTTTTGTCAATAAGGCATCCTGCAATACTTTTGAAAAGTTGATGCTTTTTTCCTCACAAAGAGTATTCAGCCA
>QXXL01000177.1 GCA_009911505.1 Lachnospiraceae bacterium
AAAAGCACTATCCGCAGCGGATTCCATTTCAAAATCTTTCAGGATGGGGGCAGGATTGATTTCACTTAATGGACTGGGAGCCGGGATGGGATCGCCGTCACGTAGGGCAGTAAACAGATGCAGGCCGCAGGCATCCTGAGCCATGCGCATAGCGTCTGCCACATTATCCCCAAAAGTTGCGAGGTTTCCCAAATCGGGGAAAATGACTGCTATTTTTCCCTCTTCCTCATAGAAAACAGCCGGGTACACATAATTCATAAATCAATGCTCCTTTCCGTGATTTATTTTAAGGGGCAGGGGCTTATTTCAGTCCCGCCTGATTTCGTATGGATTTAACAATACTCCTCGGGATGTCACCGGGATGATTCGGGACGCTTACTTTTCCGGGCTTTGTTGGATGTTTGTATTGGTAATGTGAGCCGCTTATGTCTGACACGTACCATCCATCATCCTTTAGCATCTGGTCGGCTTCTCTGAATCTCATGTATGTTTCCTCCTTACAATTATATAATAACACGTATTTTACGTATTGCCAAGAGGGAAATATAAAAATTACACGTATTTTACGTATATATTATATGCAGATACCGGGAAAGTATGCAGACTGGCAGCAGGATGCGCCGCCAATATTCGCCAACAAGTTGGAGAAAATACAGTCATGCCGCCTGCTGCCATCTTGCTTTTTATCAGACGTTACATAAACAAGGCGGAGCCGCTAAACAACGAATCTCGTCTTTTAAAGGTTCGATTTGAAATGCAGCCTTGCAGAGCATAGTCGATTTGAAATCGAAAAACAGGCCGGATTTAAAATCCGAGTGCTAGAGCGTGTTTGAAAAATGCTTTTCGACAGATGTATTCCACACTTAGTGGGAGATTTGTGTCAAATGAGGGAGTCGTAGCGGGCTACGTTGACCGAATTTGGCGCAAATATCGCGCTAAGTGGGGGATGCAGATGACGGGAATGATTTTGGGGACACGCTCTAGGAGTTCCCAAGAATACCATGTATGGCTGGATGAGAGCTAGCCGCCTTGGTAATCTTGGCCTTCGGGCTGGCTCACAGACACCACTAAGCGCTATGACTCTTAACGGGGAACTCATCCAACTCCGCCAACAGGTGAAGGAACAGGATGAGTTCCTCGTTAAGAGTCATAGGGATTGGCGAGCCTAACAAAGTTGACGGGGTAAGGACGCAGGAAGTGCGGATTGTTTATAATTTTGCTGGGGAGTTGTATAAGTTCCCTTGGATTTCTGTGAACAATACAGGGGTTTAGTGGCATTTTGGAGGAAAATATGATATAGTAAAATAACTCGGCATAAAACGGAGGAGAAGCAGAATGATAAGAATGAAGACCACACTGAGAAGCATAAAATATTGGCGTATAAAAAAATTTTTGATTTTCCTGTGCTGTATGGGAATCAGCTTATCAGGTATTATATTGATTAATAATGATTCCTTAAATACTGGAATTCTTATTTCAGGAATTGTTTTATATGATGCAGTTACAAATAGTCGGCTGCTTTTCAGAAAACTTTATTATGAGGTATTTATTGAGGATCTGGGCAGTATCATATATATTAGAAAGGATAAAAAAGAATTTTTTATTCCAAAAAATAAGATAAAAGATGTATATGTAAAAGAAATCCATTATGGAGGACGGTGGCTGGAAGTCATTGGATATCAATTAATTGTAATGGCAGATCAAAAATACACCTTTGAGTCGTTATTTGGGGAACAGGAAAGCCAGCAGAAAAAAGCGGAAATGGAACGGCTGGCGCAGACAATACAGGGTTTTTAGCGGCATTTTGGAGGAAAATGAGATAAAATATCGCAGAACAAAGAATATGCATATAAGATAGAAGTTGATATTTTAATTGACAGAATTACGGACTGCCTAATAGATACAAGAACTGGCAAGGAAGTGGAAACGGAATACCGGATGCGTGAAAAACTGATAAAACCTTGATTTTATGGGCTTTTCTGATGTTTTATTATAAAGGAAAATGGAACCTAGTGGGGAGTGTAAAATAAAGTGTGTAAGTTAGAAATACAGCAAATCTAACTGCGCACTTTATTTTTCTGTATAAGGTG
>QXXL01000178.1 GCA_009911505.1 Lachnospiraceae bacterium
CACCTTATACAGAAAAATAAAGTGCGCAGTTAGATTTGCTGTATTTCTAACTTACACACTTTATTTTACACTCCCGCTTCGACCGATAGGAAGTAGCAAAGACAGGAAAAGCTGTCAAGGGTAAACTTCGCGCTATGCGCCCTTGACAGCTTTTCCTGTCTTTGCTGTTGGGCAGTCAAGAGGGCGAAATCAGCAGACTGCTTTCGCCCTCAATTTATTATGGGGATTGTTACGCAGTAGGGGTCATTTTGTCCTTGATTTATGCGGCTTTGTGAGCGTTGAAATGACGGGGCAAGGGTTTTATATGTCTGCCTTCAAAAACGGCGTTCTATTGCGTAACTGGCACTAAAGTGGCTTTATACTTAAAGATTGTATTTCGAGCCATTGCGATAATATATTTGATATTCGTTTCATTTCTAATATAACAGAATCTTTAAGGTCTTTATAGCCCATTCCGTCAAAACAAGTTTCTACTAATCCAAAAAAAGGTTTCTGTCTATCTAACTTAGATGAAGAAATAATACTATTTCCATTTTTATCTGCTAAACTTGGGTGCATCATACAATTTCTAAAAGTACTGTTCATAAATTTAGCGTTTTTAACATCAATTTCATTTAAATAATCAGAAATATTTTGTGTCATCAATTTGTTTTGCACAAAATGCTCATGTAAATCAGTTAATTTATGTATGCTGTAATAATAGACAATATAATTTATTTTGAGCCACCAACCATAATCATCTTTTTCGTAATCGTTTAAAACGTATAGAAGAAAATTCATTGTGGATAAGGTATGAAGTAAATAAAGAAAAATAGCTTTCCCATTTTCCCCTTGTGGTAAAAGAGCAGACTTTCGATTTGTATTATAATCTGCATAATAAAAATCGACAATATTTTTGTTTGAATTTATAGTTATCAGTGTGTCAAAGCTTTCCAGTCCATAACGAATGGAATTTATAAATTGTGCGCATGTATAAGCATATTGATAACATTCCTTTCCTACATGCTCATCTAAGTTAAAATTATTAGGAGAAATCTTATAAGCAGTAGCAATTTCATTAAGACTCTTTTTTAAGAAACGATTATCTTGTAACAAATAGTAATTATATTGTGTATTTCCAATTACTATTTTATCCTTATTTGTGTAAATGCCCAGATTATAATGAATATTCCAGCTTTTCATAAAAGAAAAAGTAAGCCGGTTTTTAAAAATCTCATTTTGGAGATAATCTATCGCCAATAACATTCTTTTAGATTTGCTGTATCCGTCTTCAAAAATTTTCAATTTCATGCGAATATCTTTTATTCGTGCAGAGTATGGTATTTCGAGTTTTATTTCATTTGACGAAAGCATTTCTAATATGGTAGCTGCCGTTAATGTAAAATAAGGGATAATTCCAAAACCAGTTATTCCATCTTGCTGTAAAGACTTAACTAAACTATATACTGTTTCGCAATCATATTTTATTTGAAGTAATGACAAATACTCATTTATTGCCATTTCTGCATTATATTCATTATTGTTCTTTTCTTCCATAACTTCACTCTCTTTCACTAACAATCTTGTGTATTGATTTTAGCTGAAATAAATAGAAACTGCAACAAAAATAAGTAGGTATAACGTAATCTGTCATACCTACCTATATGCACCCTGTTTGTCAGCGTTGATGATATGTTGTTGTGAATACTTCCTTATCACCGTAAAGCCAAGGCTTTCAGCGTTTTTGGGCAAGAATCTGACACCAGTTTGACACCAAATTTGAAAAATGGCATGGAAGGAAGCCTTACGAGAATTATAAATTGTTGGTAAACAGATATGTAGAAATCCGTAGGATAGTGTGAAAGCTGTCCTACGGATTTCTTTATGTTGAATTGATTCGTGTGTTGAAGGGTCTATAATGAAAATTTGGCTCTTTTGACACCACATTCTTAATAAGAAAGCAAATAGAATATGTTTTGGTCGAAAGAAAAACATGAGGAATTAGTTCTTTTTCAAGGGTATAATTCGGAACTAATTCATCTATGAAAGAACCGTAAATTAATGCTAAGATATAAAGTATGGAAGCAGTCATTCATAATTTGATAAAGGAGACGGCATGATACAGATAAACCAAAGCTTACAGGAAGTAAAAGAAGAATTTTTTTCAATATGCAGGGAAAATCAAATCCCTACACATAATAAGGCAGCCTTATTATATGAATTATCCACACGGCTGGAGGCAGATAAAAAGAACAGTTTATTCCGGCAGATGATTTTACTGGTGTTGGCTGACACTGGTGTATTGCTGAATTATTTTAGGACATTTCAGGAGGGGGAAGAGGAAGAAGAATTTCAAAGTTTAAAAGAGAATTATGAAAGGCTGGCGGCAGATGACAGGTTGCAGCAGGCAATGTCATTCAAATGGAAAGAAGTCTGGGCATCCTGCATGAAACCTCTTAAAATCAATGCGCAATATGATGTAAACGAAACGGTTTATAGAGAAAAAACAAAACAGGCGGTACGGCTATATCAGAAATTTATGGAAAGAAGCGAAAAGAATTCTATTGAATTATACAATAACCTGCATCATTTTATTTGTATGGCAGAGCAGATAGATGAGTGCCACATGATTATGCCGCTGTTTTTGTTTCAGCTTATGACCCGGCATACGGGAAGGCTTGCCACAAAAGAAAATCTAAATGTTTCTTTCAAGAGCCTTTGGAGTTATAAAGAATATCAGACTGTACAGGATAATGGAAAAAATTATAAACGCTATCAGTTATATGCAAAACTGTTTGTGAAACTTTGCAAGGCATACCGTGGCCATAACGGCGTAGACCTGCCGCTGTGCCAGTATGGATTTTGGAAAACTTCAAACCTTGCAGGCTGGATTATGGATACGAGGCCGAAAAAGGCAATGAAAGCATTGACGCCATTTGTCCGTGACTTGCTGCGGGCAGATATGTCATCCATCGCATGTTGGGAGTCGGAAGAATATTCTTCAAATGCAATATTTGGTGTTGCGGATAGGGAAGAACAGAGTTATATGGATAAATTCCGGGATGATTACCAGGAAGTAGGGCAGGCTGTGAGGGAATTCGTTTTTGACCATATAGAATACGTCCTTTACTGGATGGAATATTTGTATGCGGACCATGGGGTTCTGCAGGGGTATGTGGAAGAAATTTACAGGGAATGCATCCCAAAACTGCCAGAGGAAAAGGCATGGTTGGAAAACTGCATCCGGGCGCATATTTATGAAATTGTCAGGGATATGATGCATCAGGGGGTGAGGGCGAAGGTGACTGCTGTGCTTACACAGGAGGGTGAGGAAAAGGAGGAATAAATTTTGGATAAGGAGTTTATGGAAGACTATTATTGGCTGAAATATCAGGATGGGTTTATGGTGAAAGCGATGGAATTAGACCGGCAGTGCAGAGATTTGTATTATGAGGTTATGGAGTTAGAGGGAAAGGCAGAGGAAATTATGCGAAGGGCAGGGGAGGAATGCCTGTTACTCCACGGAAAATTATTTGCCGCAAAGGGAGAACTGGAAAGTATAGTGCTGCGCCTGGCATATCTGCAGGGCGCAGAAGATAGGGAAAAAATGCTGAGATGAAAAGGATTAGCCGTTAGGGGTAATAGAATCCATCAGGGCAAGGAAAGAAGATTTTTGTTTTGGGGAAAGCAATTCCCATTTCTTAAGCAGGTTTTCCTGTTCTGGCGTGATTTCAGTCAGATTTGCGTTTTCTGCCAGAAATTGCGCCATTGTCATGTCGAAGGCATGGCATATTTTTTCCAGTGAAGCAAGGGATGGCAGCATATTTTTCCGATACCAGGAGGAAATGGTAGACTGGGGGAGTGTGGAACGCTGTGCCAGTTCATATTCCGTCCAATTACGGAGAAGCCGTTGTTCAGTTATGCGGTCTAAAATATCAACCATAGGGATACCTCCGGAAAATGTTTTTGGACTGTTGCTAAATTATTTCAAGTTATCGTAATTATAATTCAAAAAATACTTGCAAGATGATAATTATAATCGTATAATAAATATGACAATAGTTTTTTATGAGGTATAGAAGTATAGAAGTATAGAGGTATAGAGGTACAAGATATGGATAAACTTAAGAGGATATATTTATATCATTAATTTTCAATATTTAGAACATGGAAGGCAGAATACATATGAATGAATTTAGAAAACTTTTAGAATCAGCAGAGCAAGGATGTGCCGAAGCGCAATATATGCTCGCAGAATGCTATTTTAGTGGAGAAGGTGTGAAGGAAGATTTACAAGAAGCACTCGGATGGATGCTCAAGGCAGCAGAACAAGGCCATGCGGAAGCGCAATATATGCTCGCAGAATGCTATTTTAGTGGAGAAGGTGTGAAGGAAGATTTACAAGAAGCACTCGGATGGATGCTCAAGGCAGCAGAACAAGGCCATGCCGAAGCGCAATATATGCTCGCAAATTGCTATGATTGTGGAGTAGGTGTGGAAAAAAATATGCAAAAGGCATTGAGATGGATGCTTAAATCAGCAGAGCAAGGATGTGCCGAAGCGCAATATATGCTCGCAGAATGCTATTTTAGTGGAGAAGGTGTGAAGGAAGATTTACAAGAGCCACTCGGATGGATGCTCAAAGCAGCAGAACAAGGCTATGCCGAAGCGCAATATATGCTCGCAGAATGCTATTTTAGTGGAGAAGGTGTGAAGGAAGATTTACAAGAAGCACTCGGATGGATGCTCAAAGCAGCAGAACAAGGCCATGCCGAAGCGCAATATATGCTCGCAAATTGCTATTTTAGTGGAGTAGGTGTGGAAAAAAATATGCAAAAGGCATTGAGATGGATGCTTAAAGCAGCAGAGCAAGGCCATGCCGAAGCGCAATATATGCTTGCAGTTTGCTATCTTGTTGGAGTAGGTGTGGAAAAAAATATACAAGAAGCACTCGGATGGATGCTCAAAGCGGCAGAGCAAGGATCTGCAAATGCTCAATCTACCGTTGGAGATTTTTTATATGAGGGGAAATATATGGAAAAAAATCCAGAAAAGGCATTCAAATGGTTTTTAAAGGCTGCAAAGCAAGAACATGCTGTTGGACAACGTGGACATACTCATGCACAATACCGTGTCGGTTGTTGCTTTTATAATGGAGAAGTTGTGGAGAAAGATTTACGAGAAGCACTCAAATGGTTTTTTAAAGCAGCAGAACAAGGACATGCTGATGCACAATACCATGTCGGTTGGTATTTTTATAATGGGGAAGTTGTGGAGGAAAATTTACAAGAAGCACTCAAATGGTTTTTAAAGGCTGCAGAACAGGGGCATGCCGAGGCACAACATGAAGTCGGTTATTATTTTTATGATGTGAAGAAAGATCTACAAGAAGCACTCAAATGGTTTTTTAAAGCTGCAGAACAAGGACATGCCGAGGCACAATACCGTATCGGCTGTTATTACTTGAATAATAAAGATTATGAACTGGCAAAAAGATGGCTAAGGAAATCCGCTGATCAATTTAACTTTGATGCGGTGCAAATTTTATATGACGTATTTGGGGAAAACGTAGATCATATATGGGAATAGTGATAACATAGTAAGGAGAAAGTTCTCGATATTCATATATCTGTGAAATTAAATTAAGAAGAGAAGATCAAAAAATATGATTCCTTGTTAAACAAATCAAAGGATCAGGATGGAACGGTAAATGCAGAAAACGCGGTAGATTAAATTTAAAGCAGGACAGGATGTTTGGTAGGGCAGGTGAGAAATAATGAGTATGTCAGTATGTAATAAGAATTATAAGTGTTGCTCTTTATACAGAAATTGGTACAATCCAACAAATTCGGCAATTGAGCCAGTGAATCCGGCACAGTGGATGTGGAAATTTGACACGCAGGCGGAAAAGAAATGTCTTCTTGCCTAATGGGATTAGGCTAGGATTTGCGCAATGCAATAGATTTAAAAGCAAATTGTAAGAATGAGGCTGATTTATCTAAAACCATAAAAAGTTTAGGATATATAGCAGGAAAGGGGATTATATTATGAATACGAAAGCTACGCATATTGTTGAATATATGTGTTCTTACTGTGGGGCAAAAGTAAAATTAGCAAAGGGCGGTGGGCGTCCTGCACCAGGAAAATGCCCTCGTAAGAAAAATGGAGGTCCGCATAGCTGGAGGTTTAACCGAAATTTATGTTAAAAATGCAGAGGAACTGTTGTTAAAGAAATGGGCAGAGAGTGGAATATATGACATTTTTGTATGTATTTTTAGGTGTGATTATAGGTATTTGGATTATAAAGCGGGTAATCGTGGGGAGTGGGATTTGGTCTAAAGTAATAATTTCCTTATTTATAATAGCGATTGCCGCTTTGCTTTTGAAGGTGATTACAGGCTATGCAGTTTTTTCAACATTTGCAAGGATATGTGCCTGTATTGTAGTTTTGCTTGTAGCTGTGAATATTATCAGGAGAATGTTCTCAGATGATTGAGGGTGCTGTATTTACCTATAAATAATGTTTAGCAAGCTAAATAAGGAAGTTTTAGTGTTTTATGAAATGAATTGTATTTAGAAAGAATTTTAAGAATTTGTCAGCATATATCAAAAATAAGTTTAAGAAGATATACGATAAACCTGAGTTCTTGGATTGAAGTGGGTTTACACTGCAAAACTGCATAAAAATAAGTGTTTTCTGAGTATTTTATGTAGAAGTAACAAAGTGGCTCTGCATAAAAAATTTCATTTGATTATTACTAATAAATGTTTCGATATTTTTGGCAGATACAGAACCACTTTTTATCGGGAATTCAGGATAAATCAACTATTGATGATAGAAAGGAGGCTTGTTTATGGCTCGTGTATTAAGTCGCTTGGTAAAATGTTATTATTGTGGCAAGCAAAATAATGTTAGTGGTTCTGGTCGACCGAAATGTCATTATTGTGGAAAGACGTTTCGCGTTTCTTCGGATTTTACGATAGGACCGTAATGCATAAAGGTTACATTAATTCCTTTGAAAAAATGCAATTCATTTCATGCTATTTGGCTGTTAATAAAGAGTATTTTGTGGCAAAACCATAGATTTTGATAAATTCGTATGTGTTTAGCGCAGGCAGGTAAATGCCATGAAATAGAATTTTTGGGATAAACCACACCCAGAAAGGAGGAGAATTTGAAATGGGCATGAAATATTCTGTGAATAAAAATACGGGACAACAAAACAGTTTCCCGGCAGGTTCATCGTTTGATAAGGATAGAAGCAAATCTAAAGATTATAAAGTCTTTAGCGATAGTAAAAAAGCTTCTGAATATGCAAAAAAAGTTAAAAAAGGATGAGTATTAAGAACCTGGATTGTATATAAACTTTATAGTGCTGACATACAGAATTTATTAAGAAAAATAGTAAAAAGAAGTCTTGCAATTTACACATTTTACAAGACTTCTTTTTTAGTTTGCAGAAATATAAAGAATCAATTCTTTCTTAACAACCCTCCATATTTTTCCACCAATGTGCTTTGCTGGAATAGTTCCATTATTCAGCAGCCTATAAAATAAATTCTTCCCAATCCCTCAAAATTTCCATAGCTTCCTGCGGGGTAAGAAGGTCTGGATATTCTTCTAACATTTCATGTATCCTCCTTTTTGTGTTGTGGTAGTTTATTTCATGCCTTATCCGGTTGTTTCTGTAAAAAAGAAATATATTATTTCTTTGTGGCAAAGCCATAGAGCCTGACATTATCAGAAGTTTTGGGATCAGGCTGGCAGATGCCGTAAAACAAAATTTTCCGGGATAAACCATACCCATGAAGGAAGGAGGAAGAATCTATGTATTTGGAACAGATCATTTCTATTATCAAGATTGTGCTACAAGGGCTGCTGTCGGTGGCTGCTGTCCTTGGCTGGTAAGGGAAGGAGGGTCTTATGGAATTTGAAATGCAGGCTTCCGGCGGTGACATGGCGGTACAGGATAACGCCAGATGGGAAAGGAACTGCCGGATGGCAAAAGAAGTCGCCACCGTGTTTGTGGCAGTTGCAGGAATTATTGGAATCGCTGTTGAATATGCAAATGAAAAAAGGAAGGAGTGACGTATTATGGCAGCAGAAGTGGAAAGTATGTTTTATGTCCGAAAAGCCCCCTGGCACGGATTAGGGACAAAGGTGGAGGATGCGCCCACATCAGAAGACGCATTGGAACTGGCAGGATTGAACTGGGATGTCATACAGGAAAAAATCTACACTGGGAACGGGAATGTAGTAAGTGATTACTACGCCAATATCCGCAGTTCCGACCATAAAGTTTTGGGTGTTGTTTCTGGGCGTTACCAGATTGTGCAGAACCGGGATGCGTTTGCATTCACGGACGAACTTCTCGGGAAAGGCGTGCAGTATGAAACGGCGGGATCTCTGAAAGAGGGGAGGAAAGTCTGGATCCTGGCAAAGCTCTCCAAACAATACCGTTTAGTGGAAGATAAGGTTATGCCGTACCTGGTGTTCAGCAATTCCCATGACGGCTTCGGTTCTATCAAAGTGGCAATGACGCCCGTCCGCATAGTTTGCCAGAACACGCTTAACTTTGCGCTGGACAATGCAAGCCGGATCTGGTGCGCAAACCATACGGGCGATATTGGGGCGAAGATGGAGGACGCGCGGATGACACTATTCATGGCGGAGAACTATATGAACGAGCTTTCCAAAGCGTCAAAGAAACTGGACAGGAAGAAGGTGAGTGACGCGGCGGTGGAGGAGTACATTAAGCTGCTGCTCCCGATTGCCGCGGACGCCACCGAAACCACGGAACGGAATGTGAAGAAGCTGCGCATGGACTTAAAGAACCGCTATTACCTTGCCCCAGATCTGGCAGGCGTGGGGAAGAACGGCTATCGTTTTGTGAATGCGGTGTCTGATTTTGCGACCCATGCGAAGCCGCTGCGGGAAACGGCAACGTATCAGGAAAACCTGTTCTTAAAGACTATGGAAGGGAACCCATTAATCGACAGGGCATACCAGCTGGTGTGCGCTGCCTGAGTTTGTGTTCTGAAACCGGGGATAGCAGGGCTGGCAACGGCTTTTTGCTGTCCCCATTTTTGCATGGAGTGCGGGGAAACGCACGGGAATGGAGGGAAATTATGTATGAGAAGATACCGACAGCGGGGATGGCGCATGAAGAATGGCTGAAGCTCCGTAAGACTGGGATTGGAGGTTCAGATGCGGGGGCAATCTGTGGCCTGAACCCATACAGCAGCCCTATGAAGGTGTTCTGGGATAAGACTACGGATGAGGTGGAGGAAAAGGACAACGAAGCGATCCGAATCGGGAATGATTTGGAGCAGTATGTGGCGGGGCGTTTTATGGAGGCTACCGGGTTTAAGGTGCGGCGTTCCAATTATATGTACCGCAGTAAAAAGCATCCGTATATGATTGCGGATGTTGACCGCATGGTAGTTGGCGGGGACGCAGGATTGGAATGTAAAACAGCCAGTGCCTACAATGCCGATAAATGGGCGGATGGCAGGATCCCGCTCCATTATGCCATGCAGTGTTACCATTATATGGCGGTTACGGGAAAACGCACCTGGTATATCGCGGCAGTCATTTTGGGGCATGAATTTGTTTATCGTAAGCTGATGTGGGAGGATGCCCTGATACAGCAGTTAATTAAGGCTGAGGGGCAATTCTGGAATAACCATGTCATGGCAAACAGAATCCCTGACCCGGACGGCTCCGAAGTATGCGATTCTGTCTTAGAGCAGTATTTCCATACCGCCAAAAAGGCAAGCGCAGTTAAACTTGTGGGCTTTGACGACAGGCTGGCACGCAGGGAGGAGATCCTTGCGCAGATTTGGGAGCTGCAGTCAGAGCAGAAACAGATTGAACAGGAAATAAAACTGTTCATGCAGGACAGCGAGCTGGCGTCAAACGGGCATTACAAGGTATCATGGAGCAATGTAGACACTACGAGGCTTGACACGAAGCGGATCAAACAGGAACAGCCGGAAATCTATGAGAATTATATAAAGGTGACGTCCTCACGCAGATTCCAGATTAAGGCGGCATAGGGCGTTGAAAAGCGGGGAGGGCATGGGGCTTTTCCTGCTTCTTTTTGTATGGGGCGTAAGGGAAATAACAGCGAAAGCTGTACAGCAATTATGGTGGCAGGAAAGGGAATCTTCCCTGCCGCCATGAAAAAGAAAAAGGAAAGGAATGGTTTTATGGAAAATTATGTAATCCGGCTGTTGAAAGCCAATGAAATTGAGTGCAGGGCATCTATTGTGAAAGAGAACGGGGTTAGCCTGCTGCTTTATAAGGATGCAAGGGTAGACCAGCGCATCCTTGATGAAACATTTGGCCTGTTCGGCTGGAAAAGAAGCCACCAGTGCATAGACGGGAACCTGTACTGCACGGTGGAGATTTATGATAAGGAAACTGGGGCATGGGTTGCCAAGCAAGATGTGGGTACAATGGGATATGCGGAAAAGGAGAAATCGCAGGCTTCGGATTCCTTCAAGAGGGCGTGCTTCAATTGTGTGTACACGTCACCGTTGATACACTGTAAGTTTCACGCACCATAGCTTTACACGATTATAATACGAGTATGTTGCACCGCACCATAATGCGCCCATTTGCACCAGCGTATATCATCGCATAGTCAAACAATCAATCTATAGATCCAGAATATTGTAACGCAAAAAGTACAGCCGGTCATAGTTGTAGTATGCGGCTGTTCTTTTTATCGGAATATATACGGTTCTGGTAATCCTCCCGCCAATCCTCAGGGTCGTAGCCCCAGATGCCGCAGGTAAAGTCTACGTCACCACTCATGTCCATATTTTTAAGTGAAATTATGGATTTAGTCGTTGGAATGGAAAATCAGCTTTGACTTTTGTCCGTAGCGGGTATGTCACCATCTTCAGCGGTTATGCTAGCAACGTCGGCTCAGGCGGGTACGACTGGTCGCGTACGTCGAGGTCGTCTAACTATGCCTGCCTCCTGTACGTGAGCACTACTGGCGTCAATCCGACATACAGCTACTATCGTTACTACGGTTTCTTCCTCCGCTGCTTCTACCCTGGTAGTGTCTAATGGAAGAAGTAGCCCGATAAAACAAAGGTGACTGGCGTGTAATAACTTCAATAAAAAATATCAAGTACTTATTCATTTCTCTTGTATCTTGTGATAAAATATCTACGATAAACGTATCGGAATATACTCAATATCTCATGCTTAAGAATTACGCAAATGTTGAGTACGAGGAGGAGCTTATGTACATAAACAAGATCCATATTCAAAACTATAGAAATTTTAACGACTTTACAATGCAATTCCATAAAGGGCTGAATGTTATCGTTGGCCCCAATAATTCTGGGAAAACAGGGTTGCTTTATGCCATCAATCTATTAGGAAATCCTTCAGATGTTTCAGTAGACGATTTTAATAAAAATAATATTTTACGATATGCTGAACTATATATGGAAACAGCGCCAAGCATTGTAATTGAATATAATATCAGGCACAGAATCTGTGAGGATGATACTACCGATGAAAGCATTATCAGACTACTACCTTTCTTGGGCATAAAGGAATTTGAAGAAAATAGAAAAGAAAAAGATGGTATTGTTGAATATAATATATCAGCCCAAGTGAAGGCTATTTATTCTTTAGATGCTAAGTTTGTAGAAGAATATAGAAAAGCAGTGCGGGAGGAAGTGAAGGATTTTAGTGACTATGTGGTGGTATTAAGGCGTTTTGTCGATAGTCATTATTCCTGGTGCTATACCAATGGAGTCAGCAGTACTAAAGCTGATCCAAAAACAGCAACAGGAGTTTTTGAAATTCGGTTTATCGGTGCGGAGCGCACGAGTGAAGAGGTTCGGAAAGAAACCAAACGTGAAATAGTGTCTTTTACGAAAGATTCTGAGAATGTGGCTGAATTAGATAAATTTAAAAATGATGTATCTGGAGGATTAGAGCAACTATTATCTCCGTCCATCTCCAAGCTCTCTTCTTTATTTGAGAATGAAAACAATGCTATCGGTCTTAAAAAAGGTAACGTTTCGATTTCATCAGCAATTCGAGCAAATTTTTCATTAGCGGATGCCTACATTACAGAAGTCAAAGACACAAAATCGGGATATACACTACCATTACAGCATAATGGTTTAGGCTATAATAACTTAATAAATATCTTCATGCTCATCAAATTAACGGAAATACAAAAAGGAAGAGATTTTCGAATCCTTTGTTTAGAAGAGCCGGAAGCGCACCTTCATCCTGCGATGCAGTACAAACTATTTAAATATTTGAGAGACTTAGACCAGTCAGATGACTTGAATCAGCAGATTTTTGTTACAACCCACTCAAGTAATATTTCTGCTGTTGCAGGAATAGATAATATGTTCATGCTCTCGTATGATCGTGAAAGAGAAACCGAGGATTGTAGACAACAAAGTCTATATGAACAGTTCATAGATGAAAAAGGAGAGACTAACAAAAAAGACGCAAAGTTGCATCTTACAAAATTTCTTGATGTTACGAGATCTGATATGCTTTTTGCAGATAAGGTGATTTTAGTTGAAGGTATTGCTGAGAAATTATTGATGCCATTATTTATGGAGATATGTGACTGTCCATATGAAGATGAACATATTTCGATTGTCGAGATTGGAGGAAAGCATTTTCAATATTTTGTTGAACTTTTCAATGGAAATGCCGTTAAGAAAAAAGTACTATGTTTCACTGATAGAGATTTTAAGTGGATTGACTTTGATGTAGATCCAAAGTTGCAAAGTTTTTCTAACTATACAAATACTATGCCAACGCATATCACTGATTTAAAAAATAAGTTTCCAATCAATAATCTTCGTATTTGTACGCAAGAAATAGGTGGAAGAACTTTTGAAGATGAACTTTTTCTATCGAATGCAGAAAATGAAGACGTCATTAAAACAATCTTCAAAAAAGCTGTCAGTGATAATGTTGCAGACTTTTCCGAGAAATATAGTTTTGATTTGTCAAAATGGGAACAGAATATTGAACAAATGGATGGACGCTCCCGCAAAACTATTAAGAAATTTTTTGATGCGTATAATGCGAGAATGGATACGAGTCGCAAGGCTACTACACAATACGAAAGATTAATATTTGCTGAGATATTTCTTCACTACGCAAAGAGCAAAAAAGGAGATGTCGCACTAGAACTATTAACCGATGAATCATTGTTTAATAAGGATGGAACTTCTAAACTAATTGTTCCAAAATATATTCGGGAGGGATTAGAATGGCTATTAAAATAACTTCAAGTGATATTTTTAATGCTGAACAGTTAGCATGTCATTCTAAAATTTATGCGGGTCCAGGTGCTGGCAAAACGTATTTTCTAGTCGAAAATGTTAAGAACATTGTAACAACAAATCCATTGATTGCCCAAAGCCGTGCGAGAAGAGTTTTATGTATTACGTATACGAATGCAGCCGTCGATGAGATAAAACGACGTCTGGACAATTTTACAGATTATATAGAAGTTTATACGATACATGGTTTTATTATTGAGAATATAATTAAACCCTTTCAAGATGACTTAAGAGCCATTATGAAATCTGACTTCGGAATTGATGTGAACAATAAAGGGGTTATCTCATCCCAAATTGAAGGCTTGGGGATTCTGCATGGTATTGACAAAGATGAAATTTACGAATTTATCAAAAAGACTAATTCCAACGAATTTGCAAATGACGATTTTAATTATAGCAAAAAAGTTATGGGCGAAGTCGAAGTTGATAATGATGTGTTTCTTGCCTCACTTGCTAACGGAGTTTCTCGCCAAATGAAATTTAAAGCATCATCAAAAATCAATGAGAAACATATTTTGCCACTTAAGAAATATGTATGGTCAACAGTGAGAAAATTAACACACAACGAAATTCTTTATTTTGGGTACAGAATCCTCGAAAGCAATCCAACTGCTCTATATGCAATACGAGTAAAATTCCCATTTATATTTGTTGATGAATTTCAGGACACCAATCCACTCCAAACCTTGTTGATTAAACTGATAGGACAAAAATCTACCGTAGTTGGAGTAGTGGGTGATATTGCACAGTCAATTTATAGTTTCCAAGGCGCACATCCATCAGATTTTGAAAATTTTTCTATAGATGGTGAACGTGAATTAAAGGAATACAATATAAATGATAATAGGCGTTCTACTGAAAATATTGTGAATTTTTGCAATTTTTTGAGACAATCAGATCAACATGTTGTTCAGATTAGCAAACGATTATATGATACTGCAGACGCGAAGGAGCAATCTGAATCTAAAAAAATTCATTTTCTTATTGGAACAACAGATAAAATCCAAAGCACGATTCAAGATGTTCTTAAAAATGGTGGAGTAGTTTTGAGCAGAACTTGGGCAGACGCATTTGATTATGTGCAGGACATTGACGAGCCACAAGCCAGTTTATTGAAAAAAATTTACAATTCGTACTATACTTCTCCGATTCAAATCAGGGAGGAGATTGTGGGACACAACAATGTGACGTGGGTTAGAGCTTTTCGATTTATTTTAGGACTTTGGGAAAGCTATCTTAATGGATCATTTATTGATATCATACAGTCGCTCACATTGTATGTTGATATTGATTTATATAAGCTTACGCCTAAAATTTTATTTCAAATAAAAAGGTTGTCAGAAAACATTTTTAATAACATTGATGATCATAATCAAACTTGCAGTGTAATTAAAGGCTTCAATACAGAAATCCAAAAAGCAGAATATATTGATTTCCGGCAAACAATTTTAGGGACAGATTTCGAAGTTCCAGTATTTGATGAGTTCGATCGAGAGCAACTCATAGAAGCTGTAAATGGGTTATCTTGGGATACTTCTTATAAATTATTCAAGCAGGTTTTTTCTGATAATAGTAAATATATGACCGTTCATCAGGCAAAAGGACTTGAATGGGATAAAGTTGTTGTGAGCGTAATGCCTAATACTCGTCGTAATGGGATAAGCATAGCGTCATTATATTCGTCACCATGCTTAACTAAAGAAACCCCTGCTGACGAGTTTACAAGAATGTATTATGTTGCATGCAGTCGAGCAAAAGAAGATTTATATATACATATTCCATCCGGTTGTACTAAATCTGAAATTGAATTAGCAATAAAAACATTTTGTAAAAGCAGCAAACAAAGTATTGCATACGAAATTATTATTTAATGTTTGCATATAAATGGGAACATATGCCATTAATTATAAAAAGCCTACGGAGACCGCCGCAGGCTTTTTCATTAAGTTGCTCACAGTTAAACTGTACATTGTTAAAGTACAGCTATATCGTTTTAGTCATTTTTTGTTTTTAGCATCTGCACCATAATTTCTGTTCCATCCCGGAATAGGAATACCAGTTTTTTGTCGGTACATACTGTGACAGATTCAACCATAGAATTCCATAAATCAAGGTCAAACTCTTCAAGGATATCCCCACATCCCCGCAAATCATTCAAGCAGCGTCTGATCTGCTCCTTCCTGCCGGATTGCGACAGAAGCTCTTTTTGTATAGCCTCTATTTCCTCCTCAGCCTTTTTACATTCTGCATCCAGTTCAGAAAAGCGGTGGTTGTATTCTTCCTGATTTTGGATTTTACGGGCATTTTCCTGCATATAGCGGCGGAGATTATCCATCAACTCATCATGTTTGGTCTGAGCTTCCGTCATCTGCGCTTCCAACTTTGTGGTATCTGCCAGTAATGGTAGCATTTTCTCAAACCGGGCAATATATTGTTCTTTATCGCCCAGCATTTGGTTGAACGCTTCCACAAATGCCGCTTTGATGGCAGACTCATCCAGATTAGGAGTAGAACACGCTGTTTCTGCTCCATATTTCTGGTTGCAGCGCCAGATATATTTGCGGTGTTTGCTGTTGCTGTGCCAAACTTTCCGCCCATAGTAGCCGCTGCATTCGCCGCATATGATTTTGGCTGTAAATGGACTGCTCCGGTGCAACTGCCGACGGTCAGGCCGTCGCCGCTCAATTTCCTGTTGTACCAGGTCAAAGGTTGCCGGGTCTATGATTGCCGGATGGGAATCCTTGATATAGTATTGCGGCAGTTCGCCGTTGTTCTTTCTACTTTTCTTGGTTAGAAAATCGGTAGTATAGGTTTTTTGGAGCAGGGCATCGCCTTTATACTTTTCGTTAGTAAGGATGCTCGTGATAGTAGAGACGCTCCATTTTTCTTTGCCTCTTGGCGTTGGTATCCCACATTTGGTAAGGTGGTCGGCAATTGCACGGATGGTTTTACCTTCCAAGAATAGCTGGTAGATTTCCTGGACAATTTTAGCCTCTTCTTCCACGATTTCTAAAATACCGTCATCACCTTTTTTGTAGCCGAGAAAGTATTTATACGCAAGGGAGAACCTGCCTTCTTCCATGCTGCGGCGTTTTCCCCAGGTTACATTCTCAGAGATAGAACGGCTTTCCTCCTGCGCCAGGCTGCTCATAATCGTAATCATGACCTCACCTTTGGCATCCAGCGTGTAGATATTTTCTTTCTCAAGCACCACTTCCAATCATTCATAGAGTTTCCTATCGTTGGGAAATCCCCGTTTCATGCGGTTTCTTGGCACTCCAAGATGTGTTTCGTCCCACTTCGTACCGGCTCGTTTTGGGGATTTAAACAACCAATAAACACCAAGGTTCCCGCCAATCTGTACCTGTGCAGGAACCCTGGTGTTTTCTGTGCCTATGACGGCTGATGCTGTATCTCTTCCTCTCCCGCCCTTGCCAATGCTTGGCTAATGGCGTCCGAGGTCTGCGCCAGCGTCTCTGCAAACACATGGGCGTAGATATTTTCCGTTGTCCGGGTGTCGCAGTGGCCGAGATGCTCGGAAATTACCTTTGTGGGTATGCCCATGTTGATTAACAGAGAGGCGTTCGCATGGCGGAGGTCGTGGATGTGTATGTCGGGGAAATCATGCTTTTTCAAAAGCCGCTTGAACTGCAGGTTGATGTAATTCTTGCTCATGTATTCCCCGTACTGCCCCGTGAAAACGGCTCCCCGGTCTATCCACTTATCCCCGACCTCTTTCCTGCGCCTGTCCTGCCATTCCCTCTGCTCCTGCAGGAGCTTCACTGCCTGCGGCGGCAGGGCCACTACCCTTACGCTGCTCTTTGTCTTGGGCGTGGAAAGCCGGTATTCGCCATCCAGACGATAAAGGTTGTATTTTACGGTTACCGTGGCCTTCTCCATATCAACCTCACCCCAGTGCAGGGCGGTCAGATCGCCCACGCGCAGCCCTGTGTAGAGCAGCAGTTCAATCGCCCTTGGAAGCTGCGGGTTCGTCATCTCAGGCAGGAAACCGAGCAGCTCCCGGCACTGCCCCGCGTCCAGGAATTCCTTCTCTTTCGGCTCCGAGCCGGGCGTTGTGGCATGGGTGACCGGGTTTTTCAGCAGCAGCTCCTTTTTCACCGCCGTGGAGAAGATTGGTGACAGTGCCGTGCGGACGCGCTTGATGGTGCCCACGTCCAGCCCGCCGCCTGCCTCTTCCCGGATGAATGCATCGTTCAGTTTCCTGCCGATAGCGTCCGCCAGCCGCTGCGCCGTGTCTTTCAGTACCGGGATGCCGTCCACGCAGCTCTTGACCGTATTCAGGTTCACGCCGGACTTCCTGGATATTGGCCTGCGCGTCCCTTCCGGTATCAGTTCCGGGTTCCGCAGGCGGTAAGTCTCGCGCTTCCGCCCGCCCCGGTACAGTTCGTTGAACAGCTTATCGATCCGGGCGGTGTTGATGTCCTTTAGTTTCATATTCCCGATGTACGGCAGCACATAAGTGTCTATGATCTTCCGGTTGCAGTAGAGCGTCATCGGCTTCAGCTTATGCACCGCTATCTGGTCGTAATACCAGTCTGCCAGTTCAGAGAAGCGGATGTTCTCATTGAAGTTCACCATTCCCCTGCACTGCTTCTCAAACTCGTAGGCAAAAGCCTTGGCCAGCTTCTCCGCCTTTCCGGGCGTGACGCCCTCCGGCGGCGTGTATGTGGTCGTCTTGCGGATCTGCCTCCCGTCCATCCTGTACCCCAGGGATACCATAATGCGGAAAGAATCCCCGCGCCTTTTTACGCTTGGCATGATGTGTGCGCCCCCTTTCTTAGTTTTCCACTACTATACATTGCTCTGAATGCCCGTAAAGTCAACAGCTTTTTCAAATAAATAAGGAGAAAAACCATTCCGGTTCCCCTCCCTTTGTGCATCATCTCTTTTCCCTGAGCCTTACCGTCACTTCCACATTGTCCGTCGGGATGAGCGTCCCCTGTTCCAGGCACCTTGCCTTTTCCGCCATTACCAGCCCGTGGATGGCCGTCCTGCCGTAATTATCCAACGCCATGATGTCCATGAATTCCTCCTGCGCGTCATCCTCCACCATCCATGCGCCAAGCTGCTCGATCTGCTCCTCGCTGAGCCGCGCAGAAGAATTGTCATTGGAATAGCCGAGGATGTAATCGATCCGCTTGTCAAAGATTCCCGACAAGGCGTTCAGCGTCTCGTAATTCGGCTCTCGTTTCCCAATTTCCCACATGGCCACCGTGCCTTTGGAAACCCCCAGGGCTTCCGCAAGCTGCACCTGCGTCATCCCCGCCCCGTTCCGAATCTCTTTTAACCTTTCTGCAAACATTTTTATGCACCTCCGTTTTCTCAATCTTATCACTATCTGTGAGTATAGTCAAGCATTTTCCAACATTTCGTAAAATAAATTCCTATCGTCCGGTTTTATTTAATAACTTTTTGTGAGTATTCTCCTTGACATAGGTCACTAACTGTTATATAATAATATACACAATCTCACGGAAGGAGAGAACTGTATATGACTGAAAACATACCAAGAATGATGACCGTGCGCCAGGTCGCAAGGACCGGCCTGCTGTCGGAACACGCGCTGCGCCTGATGCTGAAAGCCGGGAAACTCCCCGCCATCTTTGTAGGCAACAAGGCACTCATCAATTACGACAGGCTGTGCGAGCAGCTTAGCACATTGGGCGCGGATTTAACGAAAGAGCCGGAAAAGCAGTGGTTCCAATGACGGGGCCGCTGATGGAAGGAGGGAGGTGGCAGGATGCCCGACAAAAAGCCGGACCCCATGCAGGAGCTGAAAGAGATGCGTATCTGGATGCTTTGGGAGTGGACAGCAGACAAGGATGGTAAAATGACCAAGAAGCCGTTTGCCGCCAATGGGCGCGCCTGCGGCACGGATGAAAAATTCAGCGGCAGATGGGTGACGTATGACGAAGCCGTGGCGGCCATGGAGAGATTCCCCGGCAGGGCGGCAGGCGTGGGCTTTAAGGTCCCCGGCGGCTATTTTTTCCTGGACGTTGACGATAAAGCGCTGGAAGACCCTTATGTCCAGACACTCCTCCGGCGCTTTGCCAGCTATGCGGAAATATCGGTCAGCGGGGACGGGACGCATATTTACGGGAAATATGACCTCTCCCAGAGCCCTACTTATATCAAAAAGGAAACCGACAAAAAGACTGGTGAGGTCAAAGAACGGCTGTGCCTTGACAGGCAGTTCTACATGAAAAACCCCCACAACAAGACGGAGCTTTACCTGGGCGGCATCACGAACCGCTTTGCGGCCTATACCGGGAACGCCGTCAACGATGAGCCGCTGAAGGAATGCACACAGGCCCTCCTGACCACGCTGGACAAAAATATGCGCAGGAAACAGAGGAAAAAGTACAGCGCAAAGCGTGATGGCGATGAAGATACCTTCCGCATCATAGAAGCCCTGCGCAGACAGAAGAACGGCGCGAAGTTCTCCCGGCTGTTTGACAGCGGGGATATCAGCGAATACGGCGGGGACGACTCTGCCGCTGACTGCGCCCTGTGCGCCATGATAGCCTTCCGCACCGGGGACGACCCGGCGCTCATCGAGGAGATCTTCAACCAGTCCGCATTGGTGCGGGACAAATGGACGGGGCGGGAGGATTACCGGGAGATGACCATATCCGCAGGCATTGAAGCCTGCCACGGCACCTTCCACCGCTCCGCCATGCCCGCGCCGTATTTCATCAAGTTCAGCCCCGCAGGCAATGCCTCCGTAAGCGCGCCGCTCCTTGCAAAATATGTGCGGGAACACCTGCATTATATCATGGTGAAGGACTCGGCCAGGGGCGGCACGCTCATCTTTGTGTATGAGGGCGGCTGCTACCGCCCCTATGGGATGGATATGTTCAAGGGAACCATAAAAAGCTATGTCTCCGGGTACGATGAGGAGCTTGTCAGCATGCGGACTATCACGGAGGCCTCCAGCCAGCTCCTCACGGACCTGGACACGCACACGAGCGATGACCTGAATACGGACGAGGATATCATCAATTTTAAAAATGGCTTGCTCCGGCTGTCCGACCTGGCGCTCCTGCCGCATTCGCCGGATGTGCTGTCCACCATACAGATCCCGTGCGAATGGCACGCCGCGCCCTGCGCAACGCCTGTCTTTGACAGCTACATGGACACCCTGTCGGGCGGATGCCGCGCCGTAGAGAAACTGCTCCTGGAATTCATGGGAGCCGTGTTCTCCAACGTGAAAGGGTGGCGCATGAAAAAGGCGCTGTTCCTGTACGGGCCGGGCGACACGGGCAAGTCCCAGCTAAAGAGCCTGACGGAGCGCATCCTGGGGAAGCAGAACTTCATCGGCATCGACCTGGCGGAGATCGAGGCGCGGTTCGGCACGGCGGGCATCTATGGGAAACGCCTGGCCGGAAGCTCCGACATGGGGTCCCTGACCGTGCAGGAGCTGAAGGCTTTCAAGAAATGCACGGGCGGCGACAGCCTCTTCGCCGAATTCAAGGGCCATGACAGCTTTGAGTTCACCTACGGCGGCCTGCTTTGGTTCTGCATGAACCGCCTGCCGAAATTCGGCGGCGATGACGGGCAGTGGGTGTACGACCGCATCCTCGCGGTGGAATGCCCCAATGCGGTTCCGCCGGAACGTCAGGATAAGCTGCTCGCAGAAAAACTGTATGCGGAGCGCGGCGGCATCACGCATAAGGCCGTGATGGCTTTCCGCAGCGTCATCAAAAACGGTTACCGTTTCTCGGAGCCAGAAAGCGTCTCCCAAGCCAGGGACAGCTACCGCGGCTCCAACAGCACGGTCATTTCTTTTTACGGGGAATGCATGGCGGAACGCCCGGAGGGCAGGATCAATGACTCCTGCACCACTGGCAAAATATACAAGGTTTATAAGGCGTGGTGCCAGGACAACAATAACGGCTATGCAAAGACAGCCCGCGAGTTCCGGGAGGAACTTGCCGCCCACCTCGGCACTACATTCAAAGAAATGAGCGTCCAGCGCAGGCAGGGGACATTCTATAAAGACTATACCCTGGCAGAAGATGCCATGCGGCAATACGCAATGAGCTGCATCTGTGATGATACGGATTTCCTTAAATAGGTGGCGCCACCTGTATTTCAGTGGCAGTATGGTGGCAGTGCGGATGGCAATGCCCACACTCCCCAAAAGCCTATAAAATATAAGGTTTTCCAAAATCCGGTGGCAGTGGTGGCAGAACTTCCTATTTATTTAGCCGGAGAAAAAAGTATGTATGTAAATATAGATATTAAATACAAAGTACAAAGATTATTAAGAATATATAGAAAGCTGCTCTGTACTGCCACCACTACCATCAATATGGCGGGAAGCCTTTCATTCCAAGGCTTTCCCCGCATATGGAAGCGCCACTGTGGCTGCCATCCCACTGCCACCATTGCTGTGGGCACTGCCACCCAAAAATGTAACCAGCCCGACAGGGATATCACCAAGCTATTATCTGCGGCCTGCCGCAGAGGAAAGAAGGGGGACACATGGAGAAACAAAAATACCAGATGGACTTGAGCTTCCTGGAAAACTACGACAACAGCACCCGGCACTACCAGCCATTTGACCTGCTGGCAACGCCTGGATGCATACCACTAATGGTCATGTGCAGCAAAAAGCCAGAGCCTGCCGCATGGAGCATCATCGGCACGATGTACAGCGTGCATTTCCTGCATTACAGGGACATGGAGGATTACATCATCCGCCGTAGCCTCACCCGCTGGACAGAGGAGCATGACCACAAGGCCGGCCTCTGCCTGAGCGGAATCAGCAACCGCTGCCGCATCTTTTAGCTGCAGGGGCGGCCTCCACCTCTGTGCCTGCCCTCCTGCCTGACGGGCGGGCAGGCACACGCACAAAAACCGCATAAGTTTTTGGGGTATTAACCAATAAGTTTTCAAGGGATCTTCCCGGAAAGGAGCAGCATATGGGAAAACGAGAGCCAATGCCGGGCACAGGCGGGCGACCGCCCAAAGCCCTGGCAGAAAAAATAGGTGCGGGCAATCCGGACAAGCGCCCGCTCATGGTGATGGGCGCGCCGGAAACCGCCACACTGGAGTGTGTGGAGATGCCCGCGCCAAAAGACTACATGAGGGAGAAACAGAAGAACGGCGGGGAGTTCTGCGCCGAAGAAATCTACACGGAAACATGGGAGTGGCTCAAAGAGCGCGGCTGTGAAAAACTGGTGAAAACACAGCTCATCGAGCAGTACGCCATGAGCGTGTCGCGCTGGATACAGTGCGAGCAGGCCATCTCAGAATTCGGCTTCCTGGCGAAGCACCCAACCACGCAGCAGGCCATCGCCTCGCCGTTCGTCAGCATGGCGCAGAACTATATGAAGCAGTCCAACCAGATGTGGGCGATGCTCTACCAGATCGTCAAGGAGAACTGCTCCACCGAATACCAGGGCACAACGCCGCAGGACAGCGTGATGGAGCGGCTGCTCCGGGCAAGGGAGGGACTGCGGTGAAACTTCCAAAGAAAATCGCACGTTACCTCCGGGGCAACGTGGACTTTGACAGCTTCTTCGTCTTGGACATTGCCGTGCAGGATAAGAAGGATGCCGTACTCCTGCTCGCCCCAAGGGATATTACAACGGATAAGTTTTTCTGTATACAGTACCGCGGGCATTCCTATTTTTACGGCAGCATAGAAAACATGATGGAAGCCTGTGTGAAATGCCAGTACCTCCGCCCCACCGCCGTAAAACGGCTTACGAGGAAATACCATAAGTCCGCAGGGAAAGCCTGTGTAAAACCACCGGGTAAATCTGGGCAGATGCACACATTCATATTTCACAGACACATTATTTTCAAGGAGGGATTTTATGACAGCATATGACATCTACACGATCAGCACAGTGGAATACAAAAGGGCGTTCTGGGACAAAGCCATGCGGGGCGGCCAGGCTCCTCGTGAGATCATGCAGAGCGGGAATTCCCTGCATGACACGCTCGTCCTCCCGGCTGACAGCAATAAGAAGTTCCAGGATGTCCTGCGCAGGGAGAGCGTCTTCCGCCAGCTTGCCACCTGCATCAGCGCGCCGCAGTCGGAAGGCTCCATCTGGACTTCCGTATGTGAAGACCTCGCCGAGTGGGTATCGGAAAACGGCAAGGTCAGCATCATGGACGCCACAGGCGGCCTTACAAGGCAGCTCTTCCGCTGCAATAAGCTGGCGGTCATCGCAAAGCTCACCAGCAACTATGTAAAGGATATTGGCTTTGATGCGGAAGGCTACCTCACAGCGCATCTGGCCAAGAGTTTCGGCAGGGCGGAAGAAAACGCATTCATCAACGGGAGCGGCGAGGGAATACCGACAGGCATCCTGCATAGCGCAGACGGAGCAGAGGTTGGCCTTACAACCACTGAGATCAGCTTTGACGATATGACAAAGCTGTACCTCTCCATCAAGCCGGAACACCGCAAAAACGGCGTGTGGATCATGAATGACGAGACTGCCCTCACGCTCCGCACGTTAAAGGACACGGGCGGCAGCTACCTGTGGAACCATAACAGCGACACTATCTTTGGAAAACCCGTGCATACCTCAGAATTCATGCCGTCCGCCGCCCCTGGGAGACTGCCCGTTGCATTCGGGGATCTCAGCCATTACTGGATCGTGAACCACCTCCCGCTGTCCGTGCGGACGCTGACGGAGCGTTTCACCCTCCAGCACCAGACGGGCTACCTTGCCTATGAGTTCCTGGACGGCAGGCTCACCCGCCCAGAAGCCATCAAAACCTTGCAGATAAAGACCGAGTAGCCATCAGCCGACAGCCAAGGCGATACCACAGAAAACGCCCTGCATCTCCAATTTATGGGTGCAGGGCATTTCCAAAATCTATGGTATTTATTTCCCATGCCGGAAAGCGGAATTGCCTGTGAGGTTCTTCAGCAGGATTTTCCGGGCGGCTTTATATTCATCCCCGATAAAACCGAGTCGGAGCAGGAAGCAGCGGAACGCGTATTTGTCATTGTCCGTTTCTGTCGGCTTGCCCGATACCCGCTTCACGCGCCTTGCCATCCCACACAGCTTCTCCACGAATTCCGTATAGGCCGCCGTCTCGTCCGGATTGGCCGTGAATGGGAACCACGGAAAGCTGACCGCATCCTCCGTCACCGTAAGGCGGATTTCATCAGCCTGGAAGGCCCGTGCCATCAATCCGCCCTTGTTCTCCACCAGCTTTGCAAGGTTCTCCAATGCCCCCTGTGTGAACAGTTCTTTTGGGAGGCTGACGGTCAGCTTGTCCTGCATCTGCTCCGCTTCGCCTGTGAAGCCTTTTCCTTTCAGATATTCCAAAAGGCTGCTGACCGTTTCCCTGTCCACGCTGTCTGGGATGCGGAGCGTCCCGTCCCTTTTCAATGTGCAGTCACCGATTTTATAGGCCAGGCTTGGCGCTTTCTGGTAGCATGGGACTGTGTGCAGTGCCGTAGCGATCTCTTCCGCCAGCTTTGGACGTTGTTTTGGCTTCAGTTCGAATTTAATATCCATCTGCATATGTATGCCCTCCTTCGTTTTGGTAGGTACATATTCGCTCTGTCCGCACAGAATAGCAAGCCAAAATCCCCAAAATACTGGACAATCATCTGCCGGGATGTTTGTGCAGTTTATGGCGCAGGATTCGCTTGCTATTATCCCAAACCAGATTTAACATGTCCGTACCAAAAGAAAAGGAGGCAGCTTATGCAGACAAAGAAAATGAAAGTACAGTATTCCTCACG
>QXXL01000179.1 GCA_009911505.1 Lachnospiraceae bacterium
AAGGGCAAAAACCATTACTTTGGCGGTGGGTACATCGAAACGCCAAAGATACAGATGGAGGGGAAATGGCTGGAGGCGCTCGGCTTTCACATCGGGGACGCCATCCAGGTGGCTTACGAAGAAGGTTCCATCCACATCTCACTTGCATCTCCGGCACAATCCGAACCCGACATAGTCTGCGATACAAAAGCAGGATACGCATCAAAATAATTCCCACGAAAATCCAAAAAGGCCAAGGGCAAAATACACACTGGCGCTATTTCCAGCCAGCTAATGCCCCTGGTCTTTTTATCATGTCAATCATTCTCCCATTGCGCAAATTTTATTCAATATACTCTATCAATATACACTAACGCATTGCATTTCTCACTTTTCCGTGATACAATATAAAAGTCAAAGAATGGGGGTACGTAATGGCTGTTAACTATAAAAAACTCTTTCATTTAATGATAGAAAAGAATCTGTCTAACTCTGACTTACAGCGTAAAGCCGGGTTTTCTGGCAATATACTTACACGGCTCAAGCGCAACCGTTATGTTTCATTAGAGAGCATAGAAAGCATCTGCCACGTGTTGGAATGCGGCGTTGATGATATCCTGGAATTTATTCCGGAGGAGGAAACTGACAATGGATAAAAAGAAAATTGAACAAATCCGCCAGCAATACGATCTGATCATCCACAATATCGAAAACGCTGACATAGAATTCTGGTATGCCCGCGAACTGATGCCCCTGCTGGGTTATGGCCGTTGGGAAAACTTCGATAAAACCGTCTGCCGTGCCATGGAGTCCTGTGAAACTTCTGGAATTGCGGTGTCTGATCATTTTCGTGAGGTCACGAAAATGATAACTGTCGGCAAGGGTGGCCAGAGGCCAGTAAAAGATTACATGCTCACCCGCTATGCCTGTTATTTGATTGCACAAAACGGCGATCCTAAAAAAGAAGAAATTGCCTTTGCGCAAAGCTATTTTGCCATACAGACAAGGAAGCAGGAACTTATTGAGGAACGCATTGCTTTGATTGAGCGCACAGAGGCCCGCGGCAGGCTGCGCGAATCTGAAAAACGCCTTTCCCAGAATATTTATGAACGCGGCGTGGATGACGCAGGGTTTGGCCGCATCCGCTCCAAAGGCGACCAGGCATTATTTGGCGGCTATACGACACAGGAAATGAAAAACCGCCTTGGCATAAAAGGCAGCCGCCCGCTGGCTGATTTTTTGCCTACCCTCACTATCGCTGCGAAGAACCTCGCAACGGAAATGACAAACTACAATGTGGAAGAAAAAGACCTGCAAGGGGAATGCTCCATTACCGGGGAACATATCCAGAATAACCGTTCTGTTCGCGATATGCTTGGGCAGCGCGGCATCAAACCAGAAAACCTGCCTCCATCTGAAGATATCAAAAAACTGGAAAGGCGCGTAAGATCACAGGAAAAGAAAATCGCTGCACAGGCAGGGAAACTGCCAGATGCATATGATAATTCTGAGGAGAAAAACAATGGCTAATCCCATCGCAGCAGAAATATTTTCAAACACAATGCCTTGGATGTTGAAATTACAAAACTTTTTAACCACAATCCCCGGCAGGATATATAATATGACAGGTTTCAGTAATTGATATATCCTGCCATATGTCAAAACAGAAAGGAGCGCCAATTATGTCACAGCATATATCGGTTCGTGTCCCTTGGCACGACCATGGATGGGATGGAACAGTATGCGCAGCTCCAGGCAGCAATACTGCCTGTCTGCGTTTAAAAAACATTTCAGAGAACCGTAACGATACAGCAGAAGCTGCTATCTGCAGCCAATGCATGGCTGACCATGCGAATGAACTAAGTTGTATTGCGGAAGGTGCCGGTTTTATGTCTCCACAAGAGATGGTAAGAACAACAGTACATCCATACAAAAAAAGCAATCCGAAAACACATGGGCATTTCCTTCCTACAGATGTTACCTATCCTCCATATAGCTTTCCTGCACGCCCTTTTGCATGGCTTATGCGGGATAATATTAACGAGATTTATGACTGCTACAATATTGACTACCGCCATGAACGGGAACCGGCTCTAAAATTCAACACCATGTGGGTGCAGGATGCAGATAACCAAAAAGCAATATTCGAATATTTTTACGGCGATATTACAGAAAATAAATCGCTCTGCATTGCATATGCAAAGCAAGTTCCTTTTGTGGAAGATACCCGGCGTGTTGTAGTTGGCATCGGCCATGTAAAAAAAATCATTCCGGCGGTTGAACATAATCGTGAGACAGACGGAGGACTCCGCTCCATGATTTGGGAAACGATGATCTGCCATTCTATCCGTGAAAACCATGAAGACGGATTTGTCATCCCTTACCAGCGGATGATGGAATACGCAAATGACCACCCTGAATTCGATATGGCATCCATCACTGTGTTTGCCCCTGAAGATGCTTTTGATGAGTTTTCCTACGCAACGGAGCATGTAAGTCATGATGCTGTAATCGATGTCTTTCAATCTTGTATTAAGGCATTTTCCATTATCAACAACTGCCTTGATGAAGACTATTCCAATGTCCTTGCCTGGCTGAATAAACAGCTTGCCATCGTTTGGGAAGACAGAGGGGCTTTTCCGGGGCTTGGCGCTATGCTCTGTGCATTGGAGGTTTCACAGGGAATCATCATTGCGAAGCAGATGCAGGAAGGCATAGATGACAATGAGGATATTTGGGAGCAGTTGGATGCGGTTATTGCACACCCAAAGAAATATTTAGGCTCTCTGATAGCAGAATCAATCACTCCGATTATCCAGAAAACATGGAAGAATATGCCAAAGGATCGGAAAGAGCTTTTCCGGCTTCTGAGCAGATTTTCTCTGTCCATTGACCAGGCATGTATCCTTTTCTACGAAAATGAACGACGTAAAAGAGACATACAATGCAGTGACCGGGATATTATTGAAAATCCATACATAATTTACGAGCAAACAAGGCTAAAGCAGGAAGGGATCAAAGTTTCCGTCAAAAAAGTGGACAGGGCTGTTTTTCCCATTGCTTCTGTATTGGAGAAATACCCACTTGCGAAACCAACAAACCTAACATCAGATAACGACCAGAGACGTATCCGCGCAATTGCCATAGCTGTCCTTGAAGCACAGGCAGAATCAGGAAATACCATCCTGCCCTGCGACTTGATGGTTGATAAAATCCGAGATATGATTCTGGATCCCAAGTGCAGAGTTACCAGTGACATCCTGAATGCAATTGACAAATTCCTGCAAAAAGAAATCCTGCGCAGGGAGATGAAGGATGGTACAGAATATTATAAGCTTGTGCGTATGAACGAATTTGACTCCATTATAGAAAAACGAGTCAGTAAAAGGCTCAAAGCCCAAAAACTGGAAGTGGATGCCAATTGGAGGAACCTTCTGGATAATAAGTTTGATCATGGAAAGAAAGTCAGCCTTCCTCCGGATTCTGACGAAGAACGTGCGAGACGTGAAAAAGCCGCAATCCTTGAAGAACTTTCCGGAGCAAGAATCGGCGTTCTGGTTGGCGATGCCGGAACAGGCAAAACAACCGTCCTTTCCGTTCTCTGCAACCAGCCAGACATCAAAGCTGGCGGCGTATTGCTCCTTGCCCCGACCGGGAAGGCAACGGTGCGTCTGCTTGAGAGTATGGGCGATGATGCCAAAGGACTCACAGCACTGAATGTAGCACAGTTTCTTGTCCGAAGCAAACGCTTTGACTGGAACGATATGCGTTACAAATTATCCAGACATGATTACAGAGCTGTGCCGGAAACAGTCATTATTGACGAAGCATCCATGCTGACCGAAGAGATGTTTGGCGCATTAATGGAAGCGCTGAAAGCTGCAAAGCGGATCATTTTTGTCGGAGATCCCAACCAACTGCCGCCAATCGGAGCAGGAAGACCGTTTGTAGATCTGGTGAATCTTCTAAAACTAAACCTAGATGCAGGAAGCTTTCCAAGAGTATGCAAATGTTACGGAGAACTGACGGTAAACCGCCGTCAGAGTTCTGATGAAGAACGTCTGGATGTAGAGCTTTCCCGGCTATTTACAAATACTGAGGAACTTCCAGATGATGATGTGATAGCCGAAATCGAAAAAGGAAATAGCAAATATATTTCATTTGCTACATGGTCAACGAAAGAAGATCTGGAAGAAAAGCTCCTCCAGATTATAGCAGATGAAACCGGTATGAGCGATGTGGACGATCAAGACGGATTTGATGAATCCCTTGGCGGCAAAAGAGGCGACTATGGTATGTTCTTTAACAAGGGGTGTGCAAAATATGCCGAAAAATGGCAGATACTCGCCCCCGTTCGGAATATGCCACAAGGCGTCATGAATATCAACAGACTTCTCCACCTGAAATACCGAGAGCATCTTCTTCAGGTATCAAAATATTACGGTTCACGCAAACGAATACCGAAAGCCCTTGGCCCGGAAAATATTGTTTATGGCGATAAAGTCATAAATGTCATTAACAGCCAGAGGGATGCCTGGCCAAAAGATGAAAGCCGCAACTATGTGGCAAACGGTGAGATTGGCATTGCTTGTGGAACCTATTCATCAAAAAAGCCCACTGACTACCTCCATGTGGAATTTGCATCTCAGAATGGATTTTCATATTCCTACACAGCAAGGGATTTTAATGAAGAATCCGGGATTGCTTGTTTGGAGCTTGCCTATGCATTGACTGTGCATAAATCGCAAGGCAGTCAATTCAATACTGTCATCTTGGTACTGGCAGAGCCATGCAGAATTATTTCACGGGAGATGTTATACACATCCCTGACGCGGCAGGTTGACAAAATTATTATCCTTTACAACCAGGAAGCCTACCATCTTCTGAAATATGCATCTGAAGAAAATTCAGACATTGCCAGAAGGTTTACAGACCTTTTTGCCAATGTATTTCATGAAGGTGATATGGATATGCGTCCGCAAGTGGTACAGGCTGGCAATCAGTTCTATGAAGACAGACTGGTACATAAAACTGTCCGCGGCGAACTGGTACGCTCAAAATCAGAGGTTATTATTGCCAATGCACTTCATTACAACAATCTTGAATATGTATATGAGCCAGAGCTTGTCCTCGAAGGAAAAGTAAAGCGTCCTGATTTTAAGGTTATAGATGATGATACCGGTGAAGTGTGGTATTGGGAACACTGCGGAATGATGGATAATCCCAAATACAGAAAACGCTGGGAGGAAAAGAAAGCATTCTATAAGAAAAATGGTATCGAAGAAAGCAAAAATCTGATTGTGACCTACGATGAAAACGGTACTTTGGATTCACAAAAAGTTAACCAAATTATTGAGGACACATTCGACTTATAAGAAAAGGTGGTTATTTATGGCTGGTATAAATCGACTGACAGGCACTCCTTGGCATGTGGAGCGATATGCAAGGGAAGATGGAGATGAGAGGCGGCATCGCAGCAGATGCATTTACTATCAGAAACCAGACGCATATTGCAGCCAGATTGTTGGGAAATGCCGTGGAGCTGCCCATTGCTCATACTACACTGAGTCTCTGCCGGAAGAATGTGAAAACACCAGAACAGAAATCACGAAGACCAGTAAAAAACAAATAATGTCCGATTATGAGGGAAAACGGCTATTTCCAATTGGATGCAAAGTACACCACGCCAAGTATGGTAGTGGAACGGTCAAAAAGATATCAGACGGCAAGATAATCATTGATTTTGGCAATGGTAATGAAATGACATTCGGACTGGATTTCTGTACAGGGGCTAACCTGCTCGTAAGGGAAAATGAATAGTGCTATTTCGAGTAGTTCAATTTACTTTATTCCTTTTCAAATTACATTTACTTTAATTCGGCAATGTTGCATATCTTTAAACACCACCTAAACACCAAGAAACCCTCGAAAGTGCCGTAACTGCGGCATTTTCGGGGGATGTTGCCGTATAGAAGTCTTTCTTTTCAAAATATACTTCCACATTTTTCTCTTTCAGCTTGCGGACGGTAGTCAGTGTATCGACTGTATTGCGGGCGAAACGGCTGATGGATTTGGTAAGGATCAGGTCGATCTTACCAGCAAGTGCATCCGCAACCATCCGGTTAAATCCCTCACGTTTTTTGGTATTCGTACCGGAGATGCCTTCGTCCGTATATACATTGACAAACTCCCATTCTGGATTGCTTTGGATATGCCGGGTATAAAACTCAACCTGCGCTTCGTAACTGGATAGCTGTTCATCAGAATCGGTAGAAACGTAGGCATAAGCCGCCACGCGCTTTTTCTGTTTAGCAGTATCCATCATGGCCGGGTGCAGGCTGTTCCTGCTTTCTATTTTGTGGACGATTCTTGCGCCAGTCATTTCTTTCTCCTTTCCGCCTGCCGCCGGGCATTTTCCCGTGCCTTTTGTCTCATCTCATCCGTCCAGCTTTCCCGGCGGGATTTATGCTGCCAGGTTACTTCTTTGGTACGCCAGTCATGGAATACATAAACCAGACAATAATGCTTTGGCACTAGAATCTCTTTAATTTGTTCCATGAGTGTTTCACGGTCAAAACCTGTTACGCCTAAAATTTCTGCAGTTTTGGTGATTAAAATGTTTTCTGGTATCTGCTG
>QXXL01000180.1 GCA_009911505.1 Lachnospiraceae bacterium
GTTGGCAATCTTATGGCGGAAATTCTTGCCGCACATCCCGCAGCGGATCAGACCCGTAAAAAGGGTGCTCCTGTGAGGATTTCTGGTTATGCCAAACTTTTTGATCCGGCGTTCCAGTTCCTGCTGTGTCTGTTCAAAAACCTCCCTGCTTATGATAGGATCGTGGCTGTTTTCTACAAAGTACTGCGGCAGCTCCCCACGGTTTTTTAC
>QXXL01000181.1 GCA_009911505.1 Lachnospiraceae bacterium
GCTGACTGCTACTAACCGGCCGAGGGCTTGACCAGTTAGGATGGGTGTTAATTGTCCTGTATGGAGTTTTGAGGGTAGCATCTTTACTTAGGCCCAATGGCTCAGATGGTTAGAGCGCCGCCCTGTCACGGCGGAGGTCGCGGGTTCGAGTCCCGCTTGGGTCGTTTTGATTTCTTTTTCTGTCTGGAGATGGGGATCGAAAAATTTGAATATGGGATCTTAGCTCAGCTGGGAGAGCATCTGCCTTACAAGCAGAGGGTCATAGGTTCGAGCCCTATAGGTCCCA
>QXXL01000182.1 GCA_009911505.1 Lachnospiraceae bacterium
TATATTTATCATACTGGTAGGCGTCTAATACGTTTGCCGATGTGGCTCAATTGGCAGAGCAGCTGATTTGTAATCAGCAGGTTATCGGTTCGAGTCCGATCATCGGCTTTCCATATATTTATATGGATTATATAAATGGGCAGATTCCCGAGTGGCCAAAGGGGACAGACTGTAAATCTGCTGCAAATTGCTTCGGTGGTTCGAATCCAC
>QXXL01000183.1 GCA_009911505.1 Lachnospiraceae bacterium
TAATTTTACAACATTATATCGCGGGGTGGAGCAGTCTGGAAGCTCGTCGGGCTCATAACCCGAAGGTCACAGGTTCAAATCCTGTCCCCGCAACTTAAGTGCCCAGTTAGCTCAGTTGGTAGAGCAGAGGACTGAAAATCCTCGTGTCTCTGGTTCGATTCCGGAACTGGGCATTCTTGAAAGTATTTTAATGTGGGACATTAGCTCAGGTGGTAGAGCACTTGACTTTTAATCAAGTTGTCCGGGGTTCGAGTCCCCGATGTCTCATTTGTTTAATTTATGGGAAGCCTTTTAATAAGGCTTCCCATAATTATTTTATATTTTTGTTTTTTGAATACTATTCCGGGCGGGACAGGGAAATATAATAGGAGGATGTAGAGTGTTTGAGACAGTATTTTATAAAGTGGTAAAAATTGACGGGGATTATGCCTATTTAGTTAAAACAGATACAGAGGAAGAGCCAAAATTGGTAGCAAGGGCACTGCTGCCTGAAGGGATTATGGAGGGTTCAAAATTAAAATATGAGCTTATGCAATACGAACTATATGAATAAAGGCGGTCTGCTGTTACATAAAATGGCAGTAAACACATAGTGGGAATATATTGGAATGGAATTTGGTATCTTAACAAAGCCGTCTGTTTGGTTGTACGGTGCAGATAGGAAAAAAGCAATTGACGAACTATTGATGGGCTGGGCAGTTAAGATTTTGGGTAAGGAGGGTGAATGGTGCAGAGTTGTGACACATTATGGGTATGAGGGTTTCCTAAAAGAGGGGGATCTTTGTGCTTGTACAGAGGATGGGCTGCGTAAAAGGGATGTGTGTGGAAACGTAGTTTTTGTGGGGCGTGCTTTTGCAGATATTTTGGCAGAACCGAAGGTACAGGGAAGGATTTTGTGTACATTAAGCAGAGGGAGTTTTCTTAGTGTATTGCCAGAAGAAAAAGCCGGATACCAGAAGGTAGTGCTTTTTGACGGGAGGGAAGGATACTTGCCGCAAGTTGCTTATGAAAAACGAAGGGATAACGACGGTTATTTTTATAGTAAAGATCCAGGAAGATATTTTATGCGGCAGATACAGTGTGGTGGATGGCAGGAAATACCGTTTCGCAAACAGCTTTTGGTGTATGCGGCGCGTTATCTGGGAACACAGTACCGATGGGCGGGAAAATCCGCAGAAGGGCTTGACTGCTCAGGGCTTACGTTGATGTGTTATATGATGTGCGGCGTACTAATTTACCGTGATGCGCAGTTAATGGCGGGCTATCCGGTGCATAGTATTCCAGTAGAACAGGTAAGGCCGGGGGATTTGCTGTATTTTCCGGGACATATCGCAATGTATGCCGGAAGCCACAAATATATACATGCAACCGGCAATGAAAACAGTTTTGGATGTGTGGTAAACAGCCTTTCGCACAAGGATCCTGATTACAGGGAGGATTTGGCAAAGGGGCTGGTTGCGGCAGGAAGTGTATGGTGAGGTGAAATGATGTTAACAGACGAAAGAAAATGGGAAAATTTTCAAAAAATTGTATCTTGGATATTATTGGGATGTGCTGTGGGTTTTTTGGTTGTGATTACAGGATTAAAGCTTAGTAATGATAATGCACTTTTTAAATCGGCATTTTTTATATCAGGTATGGTTATTTTTGGCGTAACTATGGCGCTGTTATTGATGATAGCCGTGGTTTTGGTGATTTTGGATGTACGGGAATTGGGTGCAGCTAAGGCTTTGTTTCAGGCGGGGAAAGCTTTCTTTGTTTATTTAGGGGTCGCCGTGCTGCTGGTGCTGATGATGTATCTGCTGCAGGGAAAGGGTTTTAGAAAGGAAATAGTACGGGAAATTTTTTTATTTGCGGTGGCGATGGATATTGGTTCATATCTGGGAAGGTTTTCAAAACGCCGCTTGCCCAGGCTTTAATGTAGTGGGAGGATTTTATGTATGTATGTAGCAGATCTGCATTGTGATACAGTATCGGCAATTTATTATGACAGAAAAAATGGAGGGCAGGCAAACCTGCTCTCTAATCATTTTCAGTTAGATTTGAACAGGATGAAAAAGGGAGGGTATTTGCTGCAAAATTTCGCGGTATTTGTAGATTTAAAGAATGGGGGAGATCCGTATAGATGTGCCAAGAGGCAAATTGCGGTATTTAAAGGGGAACTTGCGAAATATCCGGATAAAATACGTCAGGCCACGACGGTAGAGGATATTTTAAAAAATCAGAAAGAGGGCAGGATTTCGGCGGTTTTGACCCTGGAAGAGGGGGAAGTATGCCTTGGGGATGAAAACACGCTGGAAGAATTTTACCGGGATGGAGTCCGGATGATGACATTTACCTGGAATTATCCCAATTCTCTGGCAACAGAGGAAGGGCTGACTTCAAAGGGGGTACTATTTCTGGAAAAAATGCAAGAGCTTGGGATTATACCGGATGTATCGCATTTGCCTAGAGCCGGATTTTATGATGTGTGCCGTTATGCAAAGCGGCCGTTTGTAGCAAGCCATTCTAATGCTGCGGCATTATGCGGGCATAAACGGAACCTTACCGATGATATGGTGCGCAAAATAGCAGAACGGGGCGGTGTAATAGGTATAAATTATTACGGCCTGTTTTTGGTGGAAAAACCGGAAAACGGTATATACTATAGCAGTGTTGGACGGATTGCCGACCACATATGCCATATGGTAAACGTAGGTGGTACCGGGTGTGTGGGGCTTGGGTCTGATTTTGATGGGATTGACTGTAATCTGGAGCTGTCAGACTGTTCTAAAATGGGGCTCTTGGAACAGGAACTGAAAAAGAGGGGATTTGGGGAGAAAGAAATTGGTGATATTTTTTATCGGAATGTGCTGAGGATTTATAAAGAATCTTTTAAATTTAGTGGTTAGAATTTGACTAGTTATGTGGGATAGTGTAAAATTTTAGGTAAAGCAGGCAGGGGGTTTGCCATGCATTTCTTTTGATATTTAAAATAGATGCGAGGTCTTTTATGGGGAAAAAATTTAACGGGAATAACTATCTGAAACAGGCTGGTATCCTTGCAGCAGCTGGGATTATCTGCCGGATTATTGGGATATTATACAGAAGCCCGCTTACGACGATTATTGGAGATGAGGGCAACGGGTATTACACTTCTGCATATAACATTTATACGATTGTACTTTTGCTGTCTTCTTACAGTATTCCTTCCGCCGTGTCGAAAATTATTGCATCGAAGCTGGCGCTTAAAGAGTACCGTAATGCCCATAAGATTTTCCGCTGCGCGTTGCTTTATGTGAGCGTGATTGGCGGGGCGGCAAGTATATTTATATTCTTTGAGGCAGGGCTGTTTCTGGAAGGAGAGGCGGCAATTGTGCTCAGGGTATTTGCGCCGACTATCTTTTTATCCGGGTTTGCAGGTGTATTGCGCGGATATTTTCAGGCGCACGGCTCGATGCTGCAGACCTCGGTTTCCCAGATTGTGGAGCAGATTTTAAATGCCGTCATCAGTATTTTTGCAGCCCATATGCTGATTGGCATGGCGGGATTTGATAAGACCGAACAGGCAATATACGGTGCCGCAGGAAGTGCGCTTGGGACAGGCAGCGGTGTTTTAATTGCGCTTTTATTTATGCTGCTTGTGTACTGGTTGAACAGGGACTGGCTGCATGATAGGATTTACGGGGACAGGCATCGGTATACCGATTCTTATGGGGATATTTTAAAAGGAATGTTAGGTACGGTAACGCCGATTATTTTGAGTACGTTTATCTATAATTTTAGCACCTCTTTTAATCAAATTGTATATTCTAAGGTGATGATTTATGTAAGGGAGCTTACCGTAGCACAGACGGCGACATCGTATGGGGTGTTTTCTGGAAAAGCTATGGTAATTATCAATATTCCAATTGCTCTGGCGTCGTCTCTGTCTTCAGCGATGATTCCAACGATTTCGGCAAGCTGTGCACTGGGGGACAGTGCGGCAACGCGCAGGAAGGTGGAGAACGCAATGCTTACGACGATGCTGATTGCTATTCCTTCCGCCGTGGGGCTTGGTGTATTGGCAAAGCCGATTATGCAGCTTTTGTTTCCCCAGAAGGATACGCTTGATATGGCGGCGCGGCTTTTGGCGTTGATTGCAGTGACGGTGGTGTTTTATTCGCTTTCGACGCTAAGCAACGGGATTTTACAGGGGATTGGGAAGGTGAACCTTCCGGTGCGCAATGCAGGGATTGCGCTTGCGGTGCAGACGGCGCTTTTGGTTGGGCTTTTGATGTTTACGGAGCTGGATTTGTATGCGCTGGTGATTTGCCTGATTGTGTATTCGTTTGTGATGTGTGTATTAAACAGCATTTCAGTCCGGCGCTGTATTGGCGTGAAGGAGGATTTTGTGCGTATGTTTTTGTTGCCGGCGATTGCGGCCGGGGTGATGGGGCTTTGTGCGAAAGGGGCTTATATGGGGCTTCAGATAGTCGTGGAGAGCAATGTGGCCTGCTTGGTGCCGTCGATTGTCCTGGCGGTGGTAGTTTATGGTGTGATGGTGCTTAAGACGGGGGCTGTCAGGAGGGAAGAGCTGTTGGGGTTTCCGAAGGGGAAAATGATTGTGAAGGTGGCGCGTAAATGCCATTTGTTGAAATAAGATAAGGTGTGGATAGGGCGCTGTAGCAAAGAAAATAACGGTGGGATAGAGGGTTTTTTCTTTTGACATTGGTTTTGCGCTGTGCTATACTAAAACGGTGAGAACACAATTAACCAGACAATTCATGCATGAGCAGCCACAGAAAAGGGAGGAATAAGAATGCAGCAGGAAGACATTTACAAAGTACGTGCATCAGTACACCAGCAGTGTGGAAGCCGGGTAATGATTCAACTGGACCGTGGAAGGAATAAAATTGACATTCAGGAGGGTGTCATACAGAATGCATATCCGAGTGTATTTACGATTTTGGTAGAGGATGCGAATGCAGAGAACCCACCGCAGTTATTATCATTTAGTTATACGGATATTATTACAAGGGAAATACGAATGAAGCTTTGTTAAAAGGAATAAATCTCCTCTGTTTTGAATAGGATAGTACAAATTCAAAACGGAGGATTTTTTTGTGGAATTAGAGAGACAGGTTTTACATAAAAACAGGGAAGTTGGCAGGGCATTTAGCCAGATGACATTGGATGATGATTATAATTTGCCCGATTTTAAACCGGATTTGACAAAAGTAATTAAAGAACGGGGAAAAATCCACTTAGATGAAATCCATGTCAACAACGGCCATGTATGGTTTAAGGGAGTACTGGAATTTGATATTTTATACCGGACGGATTTAGACAGCCGGAAGATAAATTGCCTAAATGGGGAAATTTCTTTTCAGGAGAGCTTGAGTATTGATGGAACGGAAGAATTGGATCCGGTAAAAGTAGAGGGGCGGATTGAGGATATTTCTGTCAGTGTCATTAACTCAAGGAAGTTAGGCATCCGTTCTCTGGTAGAATTTACCGCAGTTGCGGAAAAACCAGAAGAGACTGCCGTACTGACTGGGGTTGGGGATAATACCAATTGCGAGATCGAAACGGAGCAGATGGATGTTTTAGAGCTTATAACGGATAAAAAAGACACCCTTCGGATAAGAAAAGAAATAGCCCTTTCTTCCAATAAACCGAATATGGACGAAATCCTTTGGAGCAGCGTTGAGCTTAGGGGAATTGCCAGCCATTTGAAAAACGGGGAAATTGAGGTCGGTGGAGAAGCGCTTATTTATGTGCTGTATTCCGGGGCAGAAGAAGAAGAGAGGCTGCAGTGGTTTGAAACAACTGTTCCAGTGCAGGGGAGCGTGGACTGCAATGCATGTGAAGAAACGCTTGTCCACCGGATTAACGCAAATTTAGCACAGGTGAATTTGGAAATCCAGCCAGATGAAGATGGGGAAGAGCGTAATATCATGCTTGAAATGGTAGTAAATTTGTCTATTTGCCTCTGGAAGGAACAGCAGATTGAGGTGATATCAGATATCTACGCCCTCGACAGGCAGGTTAACCCGGCATTTTTGCCAGCTTATTTTGAAAAGCTATTGGTAAAAAACGAAGCAAAGTGCCGGATGGCAGACAAAATTGAAATGGATGCGGAACAGGAAGATATATTGCAGATATGTGTCAATGAAGAAAAGCTGGCCATTGAGCAGACCTCGATAACTGATGATGGCGTACTGGCAGAAGGCACGTTAACCGTAGAAATCCTTTACATAACACCGGATGAAGCAATGCCAGTCGGATCAAAACGTGCATACATCCCATTTTCCCAGACGATTGAAGTACCAAAAGCCCAAAATCCGGTAAAAATCCATATGGACGGCGGTATAGAGCAGGTGACGACAGTTTTAAGCGACAGCCGCACAATTGATGTAAAAGCGGTAATCAGTTTGAATTTGCTGGCATTTGAGCAGCAGGAGCGGCAGACGATTACCCAGATTGAGGAGACGGAGCTGGATTTGGCAGCTTTGCAGCAAAGGCCGGGGATTGTAGGGTATATTGCAAGGGAGGGCGACCGCTTGTTTGGGATCGCAAAGGAAAATCATACGACGGTGGAGAATCTGATGGAAATGAACCATTTGGCAGGGCCAGTGGTGAAGGCGGGGGAGAAGCTGTTAATTATAAAAACGGTAGGGTGATTGCGGTTGTATTGTGGCTGGCGTAGCTTGCCAGCCGTCCCTATTTTTCCACAAAAAACATTGCAAAACCCCTGGCGCTTTCTTGCGTTTATGCGTTTATAATGTTATAATACCGACAGCCCATTAACATAGTTTCCATTGAGGAGGATGCGTGTGAAGTTAAACGGAAAAAAGCAGGTTTTGGCGCTTGTCCTGATTTCTTCGCTTGCTTTTGCAAATCTGCAGGCAGTTAACGCAAGTACAATGTCAAAAGCTAAAGATGCAAAGGAACAGGCGGAACGGGAATTGGAGGAAGCAAACAGGCAGATTGAAGCAATTGAACAGCAGCAGTCTGCGCTGCAGGGTGAGATTGACGAAAAGGATAAAGAGCTTGTCAACCTTCTGGTGAATATTGGAATTTTGGAAGAGGAGCTGGATACGAAGAATGCGCAGCTTGTGCAGGTGACCGAAGATCTGGCCGTAGCGGAGCAGACCGAAGCCAGCCAGTATGCTTCTATGAAAAAGCGTATTCAGTTTATGTATGAGAAGGGCGACACAGCGATGATTGAGGCGCTTTTGGGCTCAGCGGATATGTCGGATTTTTTAAACCGGGTAGAATATGTATCGGATGTTTATGAATACGATAGGAACCTTCTGACACAGTATCAGGCTACGGTGCAGCAAGTGGCAGATTTGAAGGCTTCTGTGGAGACAGAGAAGGCCGAGCTTGAGGCGATGCAGGAAGAATACGCCCTGCAACAGGATTCTTTAGAGAATGTTTTAGCCACGAAACGTGCGCAGATGGGGGATTATGACAACCAGCTTGTGACGGCACAGGCAGCGGCGGATGAGTTTAAACAGACTATTATTGTACAAAACCAGATCATCCAGGAAGAGGAACGCAGGCTAAGGGAGGAGGAAGAGCGCAGGCAGAGGGAAGCTTTAGAAGCGGCAGAACGGGCACGTGCAAAGCAGGCTTCGCAAAATAATAGCGGTAATGGTAACAGCAGCGGTGGGACAAGCGGTAGTTCAGGCAACAATAATAGCAGCGGCGCGACAGACAGCGGTGGCGGTGCCAACCCGGACTATTCTACGGGCGTAAGCGGCAGCGCTGTTGTATCCTATGCCTGTCAATTTGTCGGCAACCCATACGTGTGGGGAGGAACAAGCCTTACGAATGGAGCAGACTGCTCAGGGTTTGTAATGAGTGTGTTTGCACACTTTGGCATTGGGCTGCCACATAGTTCGGCAGCACTGCAGGGATGCGGAAAAGCAGTTAGTTATGCCAATGCACAGCCTGGGGATTTGATTTGCTATTCCGGGCATGTGGCAATTTATATGGGCGGCGGCCAGATTGTACATGCACAGAGTACAGCGGTGGGGATAACGACCAGTTCAGCTACATACCGTACCATTGTAGCGGTACGCAGGGTATTATAATTACGAAGGAGATATGGTATGGCTTTAAAGAAACTGGATCAGCAGACCCGTAAATTTGTGGTATGGATGGCTCTTTTACTTGGGGCGGTAGCTTTAGCCGTAATAGTGCGCGCAAAGAAGTCAGATCGGATTCTATATGAAAAGCATATGGATGACTGGGCTTATACGGTAGACGGCACAAAGTACCAGGTTCGGGATCTGGCGGTTTACTTGGCGTACCAGGAGCAGGAAATTGAGTCTCAGGCGAAGGTATATGACCTTAATAATACCAATAAATATTGGAATGCACATACAAACGGGCAGTTTATCCGCGTTGCTGGAAAGGATGCCGCACTCAACATGGCAGTACATGATGTGATTTTTTGCAGTATGGCCCAAGAAGAGGGAATGGTGCTGACAAAGGAAGAGACAGTATTTATGGATAACCAGAAAATGGATTTTTGGTGTGATTTAGAGGAAGAAGGGCAGGAACGCCTTGGTGTTTCGATGCAGGAAATCGATGAACAGTTTATGCGCATGGCGTTGGCGCAAAAACAGCAGCAGGCCTATGCGGATAAACAGGGTGTTGATTATAGGGAATATAATATAAATGGAAGTTTGTATAAGGAATTGTTAAAAGAGCATACTTATGATATCAACAAAAAGCTCTGGAAGAAGCTGAATTTTGGAAATATAACAATAAATTAAGGGACTGGGAAATTATGGCAAAGAAAATAGGGAGAAACGATCCGTGCTGGTGCGGAAGCGGAAGGAAATATAAAGCATGCCATCAGGCATTTGATGAAAAAATAGCCGGATTTGCGGCAGCAGGGCACATTGTGCCGGATCGCAAAATGATTAAGACAGCAGGGCAGATTGCAAAGATTAAAGAGAGCGCTAAGATTAACATTGCAGTGCTGGATTATATTTCAGGGTATATTAAAGCAGGTATAAATACTGAAGAAATCAATACAATGGTGTTTGAAAAAACGACAAAGATGGGAGGATACCCGGCAACTTTAAATTACCAGGGATACCCCAAAAGCGCTTGTACATCAGTTAATAACCAGGTCTGCCACGGGATTCCGTCGGAGCAGGTGGTACTAAAGGATGGGGACATTTTAAACGTAGACATTTCTACGGTATTAGACGGGTTTTATTCGGATTCCTCACGTATGTTTTGCATCGGAGAGGTTAGCCCCGAGAAGAAAAAACTTGTTGAAGTTGCAAGGGAATGCGTTTATGAAGGGCTAAAGGAAGTCAAACCTTGGGGGTTCCTTGGCGATGTAGGACAGGCTGTCCATGACTATGCGTTTGCCCACGGGTACACCATTGTAAGGGAGATTGGCGGGCATGGAGTAGGGGTTGACTTCCATGAAGATCCGTGGGTTGGCTACAATACCAAACGCGGTACGGAGATGTTAATGGTACCCGGCATGATGTTTACCATTGAACCAATGGTGAATATGGGGCGGGTTGAGATTTACATAGACGAGCGGAATGGCTGGACAGCTTATACGGAAGATGGCAAGCCGTCCGCACAGTGGGAAGTACAGGTACTCGTGACAGATACCGGGTATGAAATTATATCTTATTAAAGCTAAAGGAGGTTCAACCAATGAAAAAAATAGAGGAGTATGTGCGTAATATTCCAGATTTTCCAGAAAAAGGAATTATTTTCCGCGATGTGACGACCGTTTTGCAGGATGCAAAGGGCTTAAAGCTTGCAATTGACTCTATGCTTGGGCTGCTGGAGGGGCTTGATTTTGACATAGTAGTGGGTACAGAGTCAAGAGGGTTTATTTTTGGGGTGCCGATTGCATACGCGCTTGGCAAGCCGTTTGTGCCGGTCCGCAAAAAAGGAAAGCTTCCCTGTGAGACGATTTCAGCAAAATACGATTTGGAATATGGCAGTGCAGAGATTGAGATGCATAAGGATTCTATTGTACCTGGGCAGAAAGCAGTGCTGGTAGACGATTTGATTGCGACAGGGGGAACCATCGAAGCCTGCACGAAGTTGATTGAGCAGTTGGGCGGCGAAGTCGTAAAGATTATATTTCTAATGGAACTTGCAGGTTTAAAGGGCAGGGACAAGCTAGGCAAATACGAAGTGGCATCCGTCATTACATACGAAGGCAATTAAAAAACCAAAAAGGGGAAAGTGAATTTTGATTGAAGCATTTTTTAAATTAAAGCAGAATAACAGTACAGTAAAAACCGAAGTTATTGGAGGGATTACCACATTTATGACCATGGCCTATATCCTGGCTGTGAATCCCAGCCTTCTGGGCAATGAATTTGGTTCCAATATGGATGCGACCGCAGTATTGATTGCAACCTGCCTGGCGTCGTTTGTGGGGACGATGGCTATGGCACTTTTGGCAAATTACCCATTTGCGCTTGCACCAGGGATGGGGCTAAATGCTTATTTTTCTTTTACCGTCTGCGGCGCAATGGGATATTCCTGGCAGGTTGCCCTAATGGCAGTATTTGTGGAAGGGCTAATTTTCATTGTATTGTCGCTTACAAATGTAAGGGAAGCTATATTCGATGCAATTCCAAGTACGCTCAAGAAAGGTGTGAGCGCGGGGATTGGGCTATTTATTGCATTTATTGGCCTTCAGGGCGCACATATTGTAGTGGACAATGATTCTACGCTGGTATCTTATGTGGATTTTGCCGGGAACTGGCATACGCAGGGAATTTGCGCGGTGCTGGCACTAATTGGTTTGCTGGTAACATCTGTATTATATATTAAAGGCGTAAAAGGATCGATTTTAATTGGGATTGTGGCAACATGGGGGCTTGGGATGCTGGCACAGGCGGCAGGTATTTACATCATTGATGTGGAGAACGGATTTTATTCCCTGTATCCGTCTTTGGCATTTACGGATTTTTCGGCAATTGGGCTAACGTTTGGCCAGTGCTTCCAGGCGGATTTTTCAGGTGTCAGTATGTTTAATTTTATTGTGATCCTACTATCCTTTTTGTTTGTGGATATGTTTGATACAATAGGGACTTTAATCGGAGTCTCGTCAAAAGCTGGTATGCTGGATAAAGAGGACAAGCTGCCGCGGATTAAGCCTGCGCTTTTGGCAGATGCGGTTGCGACATCTGTGGGGGCTATATTCGGAACCTCTACGACAACGACGTTTGTAGAAAGCTCTGCAGGCGTGGGGGAAGGGGCAAGGACGGGGTTAGCGTCTGTTGTAACGGGATGTTTGTTCTTGCTTGCGATTTTCTTTGCACCGATTTTTACGGCGATTCCGGGATTTGCGACAGCTCCGGCGTTGATTTTTGTAGGCTTCTTGATGGTGTCGGCTATATTGGATGTGGATTTTAATGACGCTGCAGATGCGGTTCCGGCTTATCTTTGTATGATTGCAATGCCAATGGTGTATAGCATTTCTGAAGGTATTGCAATAGGGGTTATTTCCTATGTAGTAATACAGGTAGTGTGCGGGAAAGCCAAAAAAATTACACCGCTCATGTATGTACTGGCAGTGCTGTTTATATGTAAGTATGCATTTTTGTAAGATTACGGGAGTATCTGAGGGGGGCAGCATGGAATTGCTGCCCCCCCCTCCATCCTATTTATTTTTTCCTAAACCGTATTTTTCGGTGAACGATTCTACTTGCAGTTCAAACGAAGTATCGTCTTTTTCCCGCAAATGGGTTACATAGCTATGCGCTTCTAATTCTGTATCCTGCCCTTGAATTAAGTAAAGTGCAATATTGGAGCAGTGATCGGCCACCCTTTCATAATTCGTAGCAATATCTGATAAAATCAGCCCAAGATCAATCGTGCATTTTCCTTTCCGCAGGCGTTTTACATGGCGCTTTTTGATGTTTTTATTTAGCTCGTCAATTACTTCTTCTAACGGCTCAACTGTAAGGGCCTGCTGTTCATCGCCATCTATAAATGCCCTGAAAGCACGCCGTAAGATATCCCTTACCGCTTCCGTGTAGATATAAATTTCTTCTACAGCCTTTTTGGAAAAATGCAGCTTGCGTTTGTTCATTTCCTTGGCAGATTCCAATATATTTACTGCGTGGTCAGAAATACGCTCGATATCCGTAATACAGTGCAGCAGGGTGGAAACATTCTGGCTGTCATGGTACGCTAGGTTTTGGCTGTTTAGTTTCGTAAGATATACGCCAATTTTATCTTCATATACATCGATCCGGTTTTCAAGTGCAATTACTTCTTGTGCAGACTCCTCAGAATAGTTTCCAAGCAGTACATCTACAGCTTCCAGGAAACATTCCTCCGATAGTTCCGCCATTTTGCTTGCAAGGCTTCTGCACTGTTCAATGGCAAATCCAGGCGTTTGTAAGAAACGGTCGTCTAAAACCAAAAATTCCGTATCTACTGCCGGCTTCGTTTCTTCACTAGAAAGTGGAATAGTCAGATACGCCAGTTTTTCCAGCCCACGGATAAAGGGCAAAAGCAAAAGGGTTGTCCCAATATTAAATATACTGTGGATTAGCGCAATCCCCGCGGCATTAATGGTATCGTCTGAAAATGAAAAATCGATAAACAGATCCAGCCCGAAATAAAGCGCCATAAAGGCTACTGCACCGATCAGGTTAAAATACAGATGGACAAATGCCGTTCGCTTTGCGCTTTTATTTGCTCCAATCGCAGATAACATAGCTGTAACACAGGTACCGATATTCTGCCCCATAATGATCGGGATACAGGTGGCATATGAGAATGCCCCGGTTGCCGAAAGCGCCTGCAGGATGCCGACAGAAGCAGAAGAGGACTGGATAACTGCCGTAAGCACAGCGCCTGTTAGAACACCCAGCAGTGGATTTTTAAATACAGTGAGCAGGTTTGTAAATTCTGGCACATCTGCCAATGGCTTAACTGCCCCGCTCATTGATTCCATGCCAAACATTAGGACTGCAAAGCCCAGCAGAATTTCACCGATATCCCTTTTTTTGCTGTTTTTCCCAGACATAAACAGGATAATCCCGATTAATGCTAACACAGGGGAAAACGACGAAGGTTTTAACAGGCGGATTAGTATGGCATCGCTTTCGACGCCTGTCAGGCTTAAAATCCAGGAAGTGATGGTAGTACCGATATTCGCGCCCATGATAATGCCGATTGCCTGTGAGAGTTTCATAATGCCAGAGTTTACAAAGCCTACAACCATGACGGTTGTGGCAGAAGACGACTGGATGACTGCGGTGACACCGGCCCCTAAGAGCACGGCAAATATGGAATTGGATGTCAGGCGTTCTAAAAGCAGCTCTAACTTTCCACCGGAAACTTTTTCCAGGCCGCTTCCCATGACACTCATTCCGTATAGAAATAATGCGAGTCCTCCAATTAATGTTAATATACCAAAAATATCCATATTATTTCCTATCCTTTTTGTTATTCTTTAGGGCTGCATTTTATAGTTGTAGTGTATCCTTTTGAGAAGGAAAATACAAGAGTTTTTGATGTATTATTTTGAGGGCATACAAGAGCAATCTATAGGGAGTGGATGGCAAATGGGCCGTCAGTCAGAGGGCAAGGTATGCGTCTGGGTCTGTGTTCAGGGGCTAAAGCCGCATACTCTGCCCTCTGACTGACTACGGTTTTGGCTGGCCTGCAGAGGAGATTTCTTATTTACGCTATGGTGCAATCTTTAGCTGGCAGACATTGAATACCATCATCAGGAGTGCATGGCTGTGAAATGTTTGCCCGAGCATGTTCCCAAAATGTCTTAGCAAAAGGGCTTAAGCAGTATAGAAACGAGGTTAAATTAATTTTTAACACATATTTTTTAAAATCCTGCATATATATGATAATGGGGTCAATTTTTCCCGGAATAAAACAGAAAAGAAACAAAATATTAAGGAAGGGATCTATGTATACAGAAATGTTAAATAATAAATTATCAGATCCGGAATTCCTTTTAAAAAAGGAATGGATTATACAGCAAATAAAATTTAAGTTAAAATTGATTGATTTTGAATTGTCAAAGCAGCATAGGCGTTCTATGATCCAAAAGGTTGAGCACCGTATCAAAGACGCTGAAAGTATTGCCAGAAAGCTGGTGAAAAAGGGCTATAAGATTACATTTGAAAATGCCTACCAGAAATTAAACGATATTATTGGTATCCGTGTTGTATGCCTTTACCGCGACGACATTTATAATATTGCCGGTTTATTAAAGCAGCAGAAAGATATGATATTGATTAAGGAAAAGGATTACATAAAAAATCCTAAAAAAAGCGGTTATCAAAGCCTGCATTTGATTTTTGACGTTCCTCTTACCTATAAGGATACCGTAGAGATGCAGCGTGTGGAAATCCAGATACGGACGGTAGCAATGGATTTTTGGGCGGGTGTAGATAATCACATCTGTTATAAGAAAAACCCGGCAAAAATGAAAACAGCAGAGCTTGCGCTAAAAAATTATTCGACGGAGATTAGCCGGATGGATAAACAGATGCTGGAACTGCGAAAGAATGCAGAAAGTTAACCTGCTACTTTAAGGCAGTTCCAGCATAGTTTTACTGGTAAATTACTTTACAGAATTTCTTTTTTCCGCGTTTTAAAACGAAATCCCCAGCCATAATTTCGCCGGGCGTATAGGATTTGCGGGTATCAGTTACTTTTTCGCCGTTTACGGTAACGCCGCCCTGTTCTACATTTCGTCGGGCTTCTGCCCGTGAAGCGGCTAAGGAGGCGCTTACTAACAGCCCTAAAATGTCAATGCTCCCATCCCTCAGATCTGTATGGGTGATAGTTGCCGTTGGCATATCCGCCGCATTTCCACCGGAAAACAGCGCTCTTGCGCTTTCCTCAGCTTTTTTGGCTTCTTCCTCGCCGTGAATCAGGTTTGTCAGTTCATAGGCGAGGATCTCTTTTGCGCGGTTTAACTGGCTGCCTTCCCAGGATTCCATAGCTTTGATTTCTTCTAAAGGTAAAAATGTAAGCATCTTAATGCATTTTAAGACGTCTGCGTCTGATACGTTGCGCCAGTACTGATAGAATTCGTACGGGGATGTTTTATTTGCATCCAGCCAGACTGCCCCAGACTGGGTTTTGCCCATTTTTTTGCCTTCGGAATTTAACAGGAGGTTAATGGTCATAGCATAAGCGTCTTTACCTAACTTCCGGCGGATTAGCTCTGTACCGCCGAGCATATTGCTCCACTGGTCGTCGCCGCCGAACTGCATATTGCAGCCGTATTTTTGGTAAAGGACATAAAAATCGTAGCTTTGCATGATCATATAGTTGAATTCTAAGAAGCTTAAGCCTTTTTCCATGCGCTGCTTGTAGCATTCGGCTGTTAACATCCGGTTTACAGAAAAGTGCGCGCCTACCTCCCGCAGTACATCAACGTAGTTTAGGTTAAGCAGCCAGTCTGCATTGTTGACCATAAGGGCTTTGTCGTCGGAAAAGTCAATAAAACGGCTCATCTGCTGTTTAAAGCAGTCACAATTGTGCTGTATTATTTCCGGGGTCATCATTTGGCGCATATCAGTGCGTCCCGAAGGATCGCCTATCATGCCTGTCCCGCCGCCGATTAAGGCAATCGGTTTATTGCCTGCCATCTGCAGGCGCTTCATCAGGCAAAGAGCCATGAAGTGGCCTACGTGCAGGCTGTCCGCCGTGGGATCGAAGCCGATGTAAAATACGGCTTTTCCGTTGTTGATCAAATCTTTGATTTCTGCTTCATCCGTTACCTGGGCGATTAGCCCCCTGGCAACTAGTTCATCGTATAATGTCATATAAATTCTCCTTTTTCCCATGCACTCCTGTGGAAAAACAGGGCGCTCTCTTATGTATAGTGTATAGTAACATTTTTTCTTGTAAAAAACAATTGTAGATCCAGTAAATTCATTTAGCTGTCATTGGAAAAATGTTTTTTTACCTGGTATGCCGTATGGGAACAAAGCCATCCCAAAGTCATTCCCAGGATGTTGGAGATTATGTCGTCTATATCGCACCAGCCGCAATGGAGGATAAATTGTGATATTTCAATCCCTGTACTGATTATAAAACCAAGCAGTATGCATTTATAAAAATTGCGGAGCGCTGGATAGAGGGAATACAAAAAGACGGGCATTGGGAAGAACAATATGATATTTGTATAAAAACTCATCCTTTCCCACTCAGAATTATAAAAATTTCCGAGCGGGATCAAATTGATTTCAGAAATGTATGTGCCTTTCCGGGACAAGATAGTGATGACAAGCACAGAATAAATATATATAGCAAAAAAGAATAGGACAGGGGTATTTTTGGTTTCATAAAAAACGTATAGCTTACCTGCTAATACGTTTAGGCAGCATATGGTTATACTAAATACAAGTGCGCTTTTATAATACATCATGATGTATTGAATGAGTGAGTTATAAAAAATTTGTCCCATAACTTTTCCTGTCTGTTAATCGCTAAATTTTGCTACAATAACCCCATTTATTGTTTTTACGCTTCCTTTATTGGGAAAGCATGGCATAGATTGAACCTCTTTTTTCATCTCAAGAGCTTCAATTTCTTCTAATGTGCAGATGTTTACCTTATAATTTAAAATGTTTTTCATATATGCATTCCATGTATCATAGTAGGTAACTTGTGCCCGCAAATCAAAGCCGGGAAGATCTTCCATGTTTCCCTCGCTTAACCGGATTTCTTCCTGGTCGAGCGGGTTACCCAAAAAAGCAATGGGTGTTTTACCATATTGATAGCCATTTTGTTGTGAAATTACACTAAGTGCTTGTGTTACAAGTGAAAGCGTAGCCTGCCGCTCAGTATCTTTTTTTACATAAAACGCGTTTGCAGATTGTATGTTGCTAAAAATAATAATTCCTATCATTCCAAGTATAGTAAAGATACGTTTTTTTCTTTTATATGCCGCTTCCATGACGGACTCTTTAGAGTTTAGTATGATAACCGGAATATAAAAGAGATAGATTGCATAAAACATAAGGTCATGTGAGAATCCATTTAAAAACCCAGAAATATTCATTGCAAAAGGAATGGACAGTATCATTCCAGTAGCAAGGATTTTTTCTTTTATCTTCAAATTCAGCCATTTTTTTATTCCGCTCCGTATACTAATCCCTATAAGAAGTATATGTGCAAATATAACTGCTGGATAACGGAATAAGGACTGGGGTTTTATAAATAAAGCTTTTATAACATTGTAAAATGTATTAAAAAGGCGGGATGTAACAGGAATAGAAGCATTTGTAATATTAGATAAACTGTTGTAGGATGAGGTATTTAAAGGTTCGCCAATTACCTTACATGCTAATAATGCCAAAACCAGATAGGCCAAACATGCCGCTAAAATATAAATGCTGGTTAAGCTCCCTGTTTTTAAAACTTTAATAAAAGATTTTCCTTCACATAAATCCCTCAATAATATCAATAAAATTATTACAAGTGTTACAGACAGATAGCTTTGATAAAGTGATAAGGATGAAATTATACAAAATATAAATAATAAATAAGGTATAATTATATTGCGTTTATTGTCGGAGGGGAATATATGTTTGGGGGGGGGGGG
>QXXL01000184.1 GCA_009911505.1 Lachnospiraceae bacterium
ATATCGGCTCCTAAATCATGTATGTAGGTGGCGATTAATGAGGTGACTGTCATATTGGTTATTAAAATTCCTGACACGGCTAACACATTCCACCGCTTAGTAAGGCAAAATATTCTGCAAATCAGAAAAACCGAGATGGCTACAAAAGTTAAAGAGATAATCCCTGCTGACCATGGAAGAGTAATAAAGCTGCCAGTAAAGAATTTATAGATTACAACGCCAAAACGTCCAAGTGAAACTTTCCATGCGTCAAATGCATGAAGGGCTCCTAAGGAGTCATGTGATACAGTCAGATTAGTAAACGCATACATATGTGCACATAGGCCAAATAAAAAAGTATAAAATAACGAATTTTTCATTAGTTCATTTATTGACAGGTTTTTGTCTAAATATGAGGTAATATCTATTGTTTTCTTTGTTTTAATCATATTATTCTCCCTAGTTAGTGTCAACATCCCGTATTACCTTTGCGGGTATTCCCATAACCACTTTATTATCCGGTACATTTTTGGTAACCAGTGCGCTTGCCCCTACAATGGCATTGTTTCCTATTATAATGCCAGGAAGTATATTTGCAGCTGCGCCAACTGTAACATTATCTTTTATAGTAGGGCCGCATACGTGATCTTCATTATATTCTTCCCGCCCCATTGTATTGTCGTTGGTAGTAGAAACTAATACACTGATAAAAACATGATTTCCTATTTTCATATTACCTGTAATATGAGTATTGTCCATAATTTTTGTATTGTTGCCTATACTGGTATTATAATTGATGCTTACATTACGGCTGATAATACAATTACATCCAATGCGGCATTCTTCCCGGATGGAACAATAATCCCCAAATAAGTTATTGTGCCCTATCTGGGTTCCTGTATATAAAACAACACTGGGGCAAAGGATACAGTTCTCGCCTATTATCAGTTTGCAGTATTCTTTTTTTAGCTTGCGGCTGGTAGACCCTGGGGATGTCGGTAATTTTCCCAGTACACAATTTTCATAAATCTCTGTCCCCTTTTTTATGATGGTATTAGGATAAATAACAACAAAGTCATGTATGATGACATCGTCTTCTATTTCAACTCCATCATAAATAATAGCTGTTGATGCTATTTTTGCCGTTTTACTTATTTTGTTCATTTCGTCCTCCTTATTTTATGAGTGCGTTTACAATTGCATAACCTGTCACTGAAATACCATGTGCGATACGTTCGCCCAATAATCCTTTTTGGGAATACTGCGTATTTATGGGTGCAGGGTTGAAATCATTTATACTTAGCTGCACTGGTTGATATGGAACCCATTGACCAGGCGGATTACAGTATCAATATTGTCTTTGCTTATTCCGTAATACATTGGAAGGCTTAATACGGTATTGCTTATTTCTTCTGCTATTGGCAGGCTGCCGTTTGTTAATTGTAAGTTCGCATAGGCGCTTTGTAAATGGATGGGTATGGGATAGTGCTTCACTGTGTAAACCCCGTTCTTTTTTAAGTATGCTTCTAATTCGTCCCTCCATTTGCAGCGTATAACAAATACATGATAAACGTGGGAATATTCTTCTGAATCCGGTAATGGAAGGTGGATAAGCGGATTTTTAATTTCTTGCAAATACCTTTTTGCGATTTTCTTGCGTTCCTGGTTCCATTTATTTAAATAACGCAGTTTTACGCGCAAAAATGCTGCCTGCATTTCATCCAGCCTGCTATTGGCCCCCTGATAAATGTGGTGGTATTTATAATCTGACCCATAATTCCCCAATATGCGGATTTTGTCTGCGAGCCCTTTATCTCCAGTTGTGACAGCGCCCCCGTCGCCTAGCGCCCCCAGGTTTTTTCCGGGATAAAAGCTAAATGCGGCCGCATCCGAAAGGGAGCCTGCTTTTTTCCCTTTATATGACGCTCCGTGCGCCTGTGCAGCATCTTCAATAAGATACAGCTTGTACTTTTTGGCAATTTTATGGATTGCATCCATATTGGCAGGCCTTCCTTGCAGATGGACAGCGATAATGGCTTTTGTTTTAGGTGAGATATTTTCTTCAATCCGATTGACGTCTATATTATAGGTTTCTATTTCAGGCTCCACAAATACAGGCTGTGCCCCTGTGTAAGACACAGCTAATGCAGTTGCAATAAACGTATTGGAAGGTACAAGGACTTCATCACCTGTGCTTATGCCCAAAGCCTTTAAGATCAGGTAAATAGCATCTAGTCCAGAAGCTACGCCTACACAATACTTTGTCTGGCAATAGGCTGCAAATTCTTGTTCAAATTGCTGGCATTCTTCTCCCTGGATAAAACTGCTGTTATCCAATACCCTGTGGTATGCCATATTCAATTCAGGGCGTATTTCATCATGCATGGGTTTAAAGTCTGCAAATGGAATAAATTTCTTATCCATTCTTTTGTTCCTCCTCTTCTGTAAACTTGAGAAATTCATCATAATTTCTAATATAATCTGATTCATCATATAGCTGGGAAGCAAAAACCAAAAGGACTGCATCGGGCGAAAAATCATACATTTCGCGCCACATATTATTGGAAATATACAGGCCCTCATATGGTTTTTCTAAGGGCACGACCTTTTTTTCTCTTCCGTTATCTAATAACACCTTACAGCTTCCGTGAATACACACCAGGATTTGCTCTAAGGATCTGTGGGCATGGAACCCCCTGTGGACTCCATTTGCCGTATCATACATATAATAGACACGCTTAATTTCAAATGGAATATCTTTGTATTCTTCTAATGCCACCAATTGCCCCCGTTCGTCGCCGTGGGGCTGGAACATGTACTTTACCACCTGCATGTTTAACTGCTCCCTTCTATATTTTTAGGATACAATGGAATAAAATATCTGCCCTGCTGGTGCAGGCAAATAAGTATTTAAGCAATCTTCCACCAAGCATTAGGAAATGTATTTTTAATTTTTGCTTTAATCCTAAGTTGTTGTAATCTTTTAACTGCACTAAGAAATCGTAATTATCATTTTCGGCGCTATCCAAGTATTTTTTATATTTGTAGTCTTTTAATTTGTCTTTGTGCTTGTACACATAATGAAAAGAATCTGAAAACCTTGCTAATGAGCTGAAATAAAATTCCTTCTGGTTTCTGATATCCTGATATAGGGATATTTCCAATAATTGCAGCTCCAGCTTGTCAGCCTTGTGCATAATACTTTTATCCCGTTGCCGATAAGCTAACATAATGTCTGGTATATGCCCTGCTTTGCCGGTTTTTAAAATGGTAAAAAGCAGGCCTGTATCATCACAAAAGCGGTTTAGGATTCCGTTAAGCGCATTTCTTTTAAACATAAAACAGGAAATATGTACATACATCCGGCTCCAGAAGTTAGCCCGCCCTATGCTGCACCGCATGGTGGCCGTTTCTTCTGTTCCGTCATCCCAAAATCGTTTGAAATCTGTGTAACAGGAGCTAAATTGTGGATTTTGATCTAGAAATAAAGCCTGCCTTGCAAATTTATACTTGCTGCAAATTAGGTCGTCACCTGACAGCACCATCAAGTATTCGCCTGCAGCCATTTGAAAAGCCCGCTTTAATACTTTAGAAACGCGCAGGGAAGGAATAATAGAAACGGTATTTTCCCGATCCATTACAAACCATTTCACTATTTTAGGGTTTTTCTCAGCAATTTCTTTGATTAGCTCAATACTTCCGTCGTTTGAGCCGTCATCTCCTATAATAATTTCATAGGGTTTACCAAAGGACTGCTGAAGGCAGCTGGCAACGCATTCTGTCAAATATTGTTTTTCATTATAAGATACTATGATAACCGATAATTTCACTTCCTAGTTTTCCCCCTATGTATATAATTGCTTGCAGACTTTATGATGCTTTTCAATTCCCTGCTTTTAAAGGTAGCTAAAATGTTTATCAGGTTAGGGACAATACAGCAAATAGCGGCTTTTATGATTAGCTCCAAAAAGAAGCTGTCCACAAAAACGAATGTACCTATTTTTAGTGAAATGATAAGCCCCGCTGCTGTTAAAGCGCTGTATAGGATCATTTTTATTACATACACACAAAGGTTTTCGTTCCAATAACCTTTTACCATTTGATAAGAGCGGACGGCCCATATATAAATGTCTGTTATTAATGTTCCAAGTATAACGCCTGGCAAGCCGATAGCGCCAACAAGTGCGACCGAAACGGCAATATTCATAACGGCGCTTGCTATTGTAATATATTTATCATCTTGAAATTTGCCTGTTGCCCCATACATGACATATGCCGGCTGATACATAGAATGGATAAAAAAATCAACAACCAGCAGTGCAAAACAGACATCCTCAATTAGAAACTGCTCGCCAATCCAAAGAGAAATAAACGGTTTGGACAGCATAGCCAATGATACCGTGCAAAAACTGGTAAACAAAAATTGTATATATTGGAATGTAAGATAAATTTGGTAAACAGTATCCGTATTTTGCCGTTTTGCAATGATTTTCCCAATGGATGAAGTAACGGCATTTCCAATAAGGTACTCAATCCCCATGATTCCATTTATGATAGTCATGTAATTGGAATACAGGGCGACTGTTGTAAGCCCCAGTACCTTTGAAACCACAACATTATCAGTTGAATTATATACATAATTTGATAGCTTCATAGGTACCACATTTTTCAGGTTTCCCAATAAACGCCCTACCTCATTGGAACACTGTTGGGTGTCAGTTAAAATTAGGGGATAGCGCTTTTTAAATATAAAATGAATGATTAGGTTGGACAGGCCTCCGTATGCAGCGTTTAAGAGCAGATATATAAAGTAATTGCGAAATAATACTGTGGATATCAAAGACAGTATAACGGTTATAATTTTTGCTAGTAAATCAAGGATATTCACTAAGCCAAGCTCTTCATTTGCCTGTAAAAACAACCGTTTATGAACAAAGAAATATCCAAATGCTACACCCGAAACACTGATTAGGAACGATACCCTGACATACCAGAGCGGGTACGTCGTACTTCGGATTAAATGCTGTATGAAAAAAGCCAATACGATACCCAATATTAAAATCAGGGTTCCAATTGTATTATATATTTTTTTGGCTGCACCCATAATTTTAGACAGCTTGGTGTAATCTTGTTTTACTAATGGTTCATATAATTGAAACTGGACTGCAACTCCAATGCCCAAATCTGCTAAATTAAGCAAATCAAGTAAATTAGCGTATAGTGAGTTTAAACCCAGCAATTCCTCCCCAATATAGATAAGAAAAATTTTCCGGGTAATGAGCCCTAACAAAAGTATTGTTATTTTATATCCAACGCTAATTATACTGTTATTGATTAGTTTTTTTCCGTGCATATTAACCCCATTAGAAACCATTTTGATCATAAAATTTGTTTGCTGCCTTTTTTATCTGATTATAAAATACCTGTTCTTGCACAGCCTGCCTTTTTAGATGTTCTGCAAACATCTGAAACTCTGGCTTTTGTTTTACAATGGCCGATTGGTACCAGAAATAAAGTAAGTCAATGTATTTCTCAATCCTAAATATTTTTGGCAATGAAATGGTTTTGCAGCGGATCCAATGGAACATGCGCTCTGCCCCTTTTGAATCTTTTTGGTATGCTAAATATAGCTTTTTTAATTCCTGATCAAATTCAGTACTGAGAGCCGTCCTTATTTTAGTGTTGCTGACGGAGTGGTTATGTATCCGGTATAATACAATCCCTTTACTATGGAAAACGATTTTTAAGCCAGGTATGTTTTTTATCATGCTGTACCAGGTGGGATCGTCTTCAAACAATCTGAATTGGCGGTTCATCTTAGCGCATTCCGCTTTTTGGTATAATTCTTTTGTATATATGGTAGACGGGGTATGCAAATACCCTCCTCTGCGTAAAGATCGTAAATGAAACGACGCTGTTTGTTTATGCTTTAAATTGTAAAAATACCGGATTAACGATTTCGGCTGTATGTATATCCTGTTATTTTCCAGGATTAGCTTGACATATGTAGAAAGGGTGTCATTTTTTAAGGGGAGACTTTCCTGTAGTAAATTAACGGAGGAGATTAAATCATCTCCTGCAATGAGTTTAAATTTCTCATCCCCAATTTTGTCCATTATAGTGTTATAATTAGCAACAGTACCCTGATTTTTCCCATTTCTAATAAAATTTATTGACTCAAACAGGCTACGGTAACTGTTTATCCAACACTCAATTACATTTGCAGTTCTATCTTTTGAATTATCATCTACTATAATAAGCCTGAAAGTATAGCCCGCACCAAATTTTTCAATTTGGTATTTTATGCTTTCTAATGTTTCTACAATTATTCTTTCCTGATTATAAGTTAATATGGCAAATGTAAATTTCATTTTTAACCTCGATAATTGTCAGCTTTTTTCTAAAAGAAGTTTTGTATAACAGGCATCAATTTTTTCCATATATTCGGATAGGTTTTCCATCCGCTGTGCCCTTTTTTGCGCTTCTTTAGAATATGTTCGATAAAGGTTTTCATTCTCCAGCAATAATTCCAGGCTTTTTATGTATTCTGCCTTGCTGTGGCATAAAAAACCACACTTTTCCGTTATAATGTCCGAAATTCCGCCAACATCTGACGCAACACAGGGCAATCCTAATGTTAAAGCTTCGAAAAATACCAAACCAAAGCCTTCATACTTTGAGGGCAGCAAAAATATTTTTGATTGATCCATCCATAAGTAAGGATTTTTTTGGAACCCTGTTAATGTGACATAACCAGACATGTTATTTTTTTGTATATATTGCCTTACAATATCCCTAAGCTCCCCGTCCCCTACCATAATGGCTTTTAATTGAGGGTGTTTATTGTGCAGCTGCTTTACGAGACTTAAATAAAACAAGGGATTTTTTTGATCTGACAGACGTCCGGTAAAACAGATATCAAACTTTTTTTCTTGAGTTTGCGGTTTATGCTGGGTTACATCTCCACAGCAGACTGGATTTGATATACAGTATATTTTACGGGAGATCAGATCTGCAAAAATATATTCTTTTTCAATGGATTTTGATACAGTTAAAATAATTGGCGCTTTCCTAGCTGCAAATAAATATGCAAAAGTATAGGGGTGGAGTTTTTTTATCCATAACGGGTTATTGTGCAAATGCGATATAAATGGAACTTTCAGGTTTGCAAGCGCACACGCAACGCTGACTCGAAAATCTGTTGCATGAAATATATCTGGCTGATATGTATTTTCTATTTTACGGATGTTTTTTGCATTTATTTTATCTATTACAATATGTTGAATTCCCTCTTTTTCCAAATAAGTATCTATAATCCCTTTTTCAGATGCATAATAAAACTTATACTTCCAGCTCAGGCTTTTTATAATTTTTAAGTTTACAAGTTCTGCGCCTGAATAAACGCCTGAATTTACAAGAAAAATAACAACCTTTTTATTCTGTCTTGACATGATCCCCTCTCCTAATCAATGCTATATACATAATTGGAAAAACAGCCATTTCATGTTTTATAACAGAACCATAATCAGGCTCGAATATTGCAGCAACTATAAAATATGCGATTAATAAGGATATGGCTATAAATGTACTTTCATTTAGGTTTTCCTCTGACATATTATAAAACAATACCAGCAGCTTACCGCTTAATATGATCTGATAGATAAAGAACAAAAGCTGTGACATTCCTTCGGCAGCTACTGTAACCGGAAACAATAAGCGAAAAATATTTATAATAATATTTAATGTATAAGTAAATATACTGCCGTCGTCTTCTATAACATTAACTATCATAGTGTTTGCGTCATCACTGCCAATCCTGTTTTGGTTAAGGCTAATCCTGGCCTGGGATAAGGAGTCATACAAATCAGGAAAACTGGTTTTTAGAATGAACAGCCCAATGACACCGATACAAAAAACAAAACAAATGTTGCGCCAGAATTTTTTCTTTTCCTGGTAAAATGAGCTGAGGAAAACCTTATAAATAACTACAAAAATAACAGCAATTAAAATGAAATATGAGCGCAAAAAATATCCAATCAACAAAAGCGAGGCCATGCACACTATAATTTTTGTTTTTGTCTTATATCCGGAGTTTAATACAGAGATAAGAGGGATCATAATCAGTATTTGAATTATTTCTTTGCTTACATTAAAAGTATAAATATTCATCAAAAATAAGCTGCATGAAAGGACTGCAAAATCCCAGAAAAACAATTCCTGCAGGCTGTCTTGTATAAAATAAATTAATATAACGCTTCCAATAATACCTAAAAAGACAGCCCAGCTGTTATAGCTGTTTATATGGAATATTTTATTTGCCACAGAAAAAAAATTAGATGCCGTATCATATCCCCTGTCGCCGCTCCGGTATCCGGAAGTGGATTCTAGAAATATTCTAACGCCGTCAATAAAATATTTTTCGGGTAGGAATTTTAGCTGAATAAATTTTGCAGCTATACAGATCATAACCCATAGCCCCAATATAAGCCGTTTATTATCCCTGTCTGTTTTTATCCTGATTTTTGCCACGTTAATATCCTCAATGATTAAAACCGTTGTTCATAATACGATTGTATATTTTTAGCTTCTGATTCAATCGAGTACCCGGCATTTTTTAATTTAAAAATCCCATCCCCTCTCTGTGCCGGACAATCACTGTGCTTTAATGCCCTTACTGCCCATACACCAGCAGGAAGATTAAGCGGAATTATCTCACAGCCCTCAAGAATTGCCATTTCTTTTGAAACCTTATCCGAAGCAAGTACAAAAAGCCCGTTTCCCTGTGCTTCTATCGCTACAACCGGAACACCTTCGTAAAAGCTTGGCAGGCAAAATACATCCATTGCATGGTATAGCTTTTCAGTATTCCTGCAGCTTCCATAAAAAATCACAGCGTCCCCGATCCCCATACCCTTTACCTTTTCTGTTACTTGTCCTAAAAGTTCCCCTTCTCCTATCAAAAGCAGTACGGCATCTTTTCTTCTCTGGTAGACTTCATAAAACACATCTACCAAAAAATCGTGGTTCTTCTGGTACATAAACCTTCCGATGTGCCCAATAACAAACTTGCCTGCCAGACCCAGCTCTTTTCTTATCTGTTCCCTTTCTGCGGGATCAAACCCGAATTTTTCTATGTCTATTGCATTGCGCATGACATACACTTTTCCCGCATTAAAGCATTTATCCCCATACATCCATCTACCGGCATATTCCCCGCAGGCGAAATAATCTGTTGCAAACCATTTACAAAAAGGCCGCAGTGCATATTTGGCGGCTGTCCGCATTCCTTCCCCCAGGTGCGCTGTCGTATGGTTGTGGCAAATTCTTACCTTAACGCCTGCCAGATATGCCGAAAAAAGCGGAAATACACTTAACGCATTCATATGGCAATGAACTATTACATAATGGTTTTTTTTGATAATGTCCTTTAATGTAAAAATATATCTGCCCAGGTGTGAAATACCTGGCAGTAAATAAACTCTCCCGCCGAGCCCCTCAATTTCTTCTCTTTGCGGTAAACTGGAATCGATGGACACTGCAAAATCAAACTGTACTTTGCTCCGGTCAATAAAGCGGTAATAATTCATTACCACGGCTTCAATACCGCCATAATCCATATGGTTTAGTATCTGCAGAACCCGCAGCGGGGCATAATCCGCCATTACTGCGCGCCCTTTCCCTGGATTACGGTTCCAAATGTTTTAAATAATATTTTAAAATCCAGCCGCGTACATCGGTTCTGCACATAATACAGCTCCATTTCACGCCTGCCGTTCTCATACCCAACCAGGTTCCTCCCGTTTGCCTGCCAATAGCCGGTAAGCCCTGGTTTTACACTCAAAAACTGTTCCGATTTTCCCCCGTATTTTTCTAGTTCCTCCTCTACAATTGGGCGCGGCCCTACAAAACTTAAATCCCCCCAGAAAATATTCCAAAGCTGTGGCAGTTCATCTAAGCTGCTCCTGCGTAAAAAATTACCGACCGGGGTAATGCGCGGGTCGTTGTCCAGCTTGAAATCACGGTAAAATTCAGCCTTCTGTTCGTTTGTAAAGTTATTAAATATTTCATCCGCGTTTTTATACATGCTGCGGAATTTCCAGATTTTAATTTTTTTGCCGCCTTTCCCAAGTCGTTCATGCCCGTATATTACGCTTCCCGGATCCGCAAAAAAAATGACGGCGGAAAGCAAAAGGAAAACGGGGGATAATACCACCATTGCACAAAAACTGCCTGCAATATCAAATGTACGTTTTCCAAAAGCATATGTATAGTGGGAAAGGGTTTTGCGCTTTACGTCAATTTGCCCCAGCTCTTTTTGGCTTATGGCCGTACCCATATATTCCTGACTCATTTTTCCATCCATTCCTTTCACAAATTCAATGAACCGGAAGCAGACGGTTTTCCCAATGAATGCCGAGTGCTTCTAATTTTTCTTTTTGTGTCGCGTTTATGGTACTGTTTTGGTATTTAGATTTTTGGCGTTTTAGCCATAGATCTAGCCGAAACCCGTCTGTAGTCTGAAATCCTCCGGGTACTTCTAAATTCCCGGCCTGTAAAAAGTATTGTTTTGCTTTTTGGTATGCGTCTTCCCACGCAGCTTCCTGTGGCGTCCGCCAGTCCATGCCAAGCTTTTCGAGCTTTTGGATTTGCTCCGCAGAAAGGGCTGTTTTTTGTGATGGCATACGGTAGCGCTTTCTCTGTTCGCACAACCATTTGCCAATCCAGACGCCTTCTTTACTTACATAGTCCTGGGCAATTTTGATATTGCCGTTGATGCGGTAATAATCCGCCGCAATCCGGTACCGGATTTCCCAGCCGTCTTTGTCCCAGTCCATCCCAATCGCATCCAGTGCATCTATTTGTGCCTGTGTCAAAGCTGCAGTTTTAGACGGCGAGTTTTTGCGCCTGGCACGCTGGGTATAAATCCATTTGCCGAGGTTTACGCCATCTATGTAATAATCGGATGGGATATTAAGGTTTTTGTGCTGGCGGTAATATTCCCCGGCAAGCATATAGTTTTTCTGCCAGACGTCTTTTGAACGATCTCCCCACTCCATGCCAATAGCTTCCATTTGCTGGATTTGATCTTTTGTAAGGGCGGCAGCCGTTTTCTTTTTGCCGGAGTATATCTGTTTCAGGTTCTGTATCCAGTTCCCCAGGCAAATACCGTCTGGCGTGCGGTAGGATGCGGGCACTTTAAGATCCTGGTGTACTTCGTAATACTGTTTTGCCGCCCGGTAGTGCTTTTCCCATAAAAAGGCATTTTTGTCCCAAATCATTCCAGCTGCTTCTAAGCTTTCAATTTGGTTTGGTGTAAGGGCGTTTCGTTTTTTCTTCTGCCGCAGGTTGCTGACCCATTTGCCCAGCGGGTAGCCGTCTTTTGTAACATAGCCTGCTGTGACATTTGCGTGCCCATGTTCATGGTAATATGCGGATAAGGCCTGATAGCCCCGTTCCCACCCTTCTTGTGCCGGGAATTCCCATACCATGCCCAGTGCGTCCAGCTTTTTTATTTGTTCTTCTGTCAGGCAGCCGTTTATTTTCCCTGCTCGGATACGCCGCTGTGTCTGAATCCAGGATCCAAGGGGCAGGCCGTCTGGCGTGGCGTAGGATTTGGGGACTTTTAAGCTTCTGTTTGTCCTGCTGTATTCCGCTGCTGCTGCATAGTAAATATCCCAGGCAGCCGTTAAGTTGTTTTTTAACTGGAAAAACAGCTTCCGGCAGTCTTTAACTTCATCATAAATTTGAAACCCGCCCCCAAAGCCCTGTTTGGCATCCGGCGCCGTGGGCAGGGATAGGGAAGCTGCCCGTATTTCATCTGCAAGGGAATCCATGCACCCTAAGCTCTCAAAATTGTTGACGACATCAAAAATAACTGGCTTTTTGCTCTTTCCGGCGGAAAGTGCCCGGCCGATTTGCTGTAGGTATAAGATGGGTGAAACCGTTGGACGCAGAAGGATTACACCGTCAATATCATCTACATGGACACCCTCATTTAGCATGTCAATACAAAACAAAAGCTTTAAATGGGTATCTGTGTCATTTTTAAACGCGTCAAATTGTGTCTTGGAAGATGTGCTGTCAAAGTAAATGGTGTAAATATGTGGGTGCTTATCCACTAGGGAAAACCATTCTTTGGCATGCGCTTTCATTTCTTCCATGTGCTCTTTTCCGGAACAAAATACAATGTATTTTCCGTTTGTTTCTTTCATATGGCGGGCAAATACCTTGTCAAGCCCCTGTGATTGCCCGATTGCCCTCCTCAGCTTTTGCAGGATTTCCTCATTTGCTTTACGAATACCTTCATTATTTAAATCAGCTACCTTGCGTTCCCACTTTCTTAAATCTTCCTGGAAGGAAAAAAGGGATATAACATACGTTGGCGCAGGAAGGATGTTTTTTACAATCGCCTCGCCAAGTGTCATTTCTGAAGCAACGCACCCGTCAAACAGCTCTTCGGCCATATTCCTGCGGTTGTCTAAGTAACGGATATTTGTTGCTGACAAGCCGAGGATTTTAGCGTTTGGGCACATGTCCAACAGCCTTTGTACGCCTTTGCCCCATTCAGTGGCGCCGCACCGATGGAACTCGTCTAAAATGATATAGTCTGGCTCTAAAGCTTTAAGACGGGCGCCGTTTTCCTTCATCAGCCGGGCATACGTCAAAAACTGGACATGATCCATAGGAAACCTTTCCCCGCCATTTTGGACGCGGGAAAGGTTTTCAAGCTGTGTCCAGTAGATGTATTCGCTTGGTGCGAGCCAGCAAATCCGGCTGTTGGGATGATCTTCTGCCAGTTTAAACGCAATAAAAGATTTCCCTGTACCAGTGGGATGGATAATGGCGGCTTTCCCGGTCGTTTCCATCAGCTTCACCGCAGACTCATATGCTATTTGGTTATGTAGGAATAATTCAATACCCATATACTCACCGCCATTGATGGAGCAGGATGACTTAAACATTTCGTA
>QXXL01000011.1 GCA_009911505.1 Lachnospiraceae bacterium
TGTCCTTTTTTTGGGGGGAAGCAAAAAGCCGCCCGCCTTAAATTTGTCGAAAATGATTGACAAATCCAGATGGCGAATATATAATATATATTACTTTTGCAATACTACTTATAGTGTGAGTTATTTTGACTTATATATACCTTCATAGATTTGGGTAATCTACGATATTTTGACTTATATATACCTTCATAGATTTGGGTAATCTATGAAATACGACATAACCCACCACAATTTGCGGTTCCCCATTATCTTTTAAATAACACAACGAAACACCCGGATTTATTATAATCCGGGTGTTTTGCTGTGTTGTATTATTTTTTTAGGCAGTAGGTTCGCGGATTGTATCGTGGTTATAGATTTCGTAAGGCTTTCCGGACTGCATGTTTTCCTTTGCACATTTCATTAAAATAGTTTTCCACCTTCTCTGCAAGGCCAGCTTCATATAAATCGACGCCAAATATTTTTGCATTCCTTAAAAGCGGTTCTATACGTTTTATGTCTGCCCTGCCCCCTAACTGTATATCTTTTACAAATGGACGTATGTCCTCTAGCAAAGGATCCGGGCTTAATGTAAACGTATTCCCTTCGTCATCTATTCCCATCAGATACCGCAGCCATCCGGCAAACACAAAGGGGATATAAGAAAGCCCCTCTGCGCCTCTCATGCCAGGGGCAGTATATGCTTTTATTGTTTCCCCAAAACGGACAGCCAGCTTTTGGGATGTATCAGTTGCAATCCGCTGTGGCGTATCCGGCATAAATGGGTTTGGGAAACGAATATTTATAACCGTATCGATAAATTGCTTTGGATCAAGTACTCCAGGATTTACAACCACCGGAAGCCCCTCTGTGTATCCAATCCCTTCAAGCAATTTACGCAAATCTTTGTCCTGCATCTCCTTGTAGATTGACGTATAGCCCAAGAGGCATCCAAATACGGCAAGCGCCGTATGAAGCGGGTTTAGGCAGGTGCAGACCTTCATCCTTTCCACTTTATCTACGGTTTCCCTGGATGTAAACATAAATCCGCAGGCGGTTAGATCCTCCCGTCCATTTGGAAATGCATCCTCAATTACCAGATATTCACACTCCTCTGCATTTACAAACGGGGCGGCGTAGGTGTTTTTGGCAGTGACAACAGGCTCCATCCCTTCTATGCCGTCTTTTTTTAAAATTTTTTCAATAGATAAATCTGGACGGGGTGTAATCTTGTCGATCATGGTACATGGGAATGAGATTTTTTTCTTAGATGCTACATAGTCTAAAAAACCTGCATCGGCTGCCTTATTTTCTACCCATTGCCTGGCAAATGCCAATACGGCTTCATATAGCCTGTCCCCGTTGTGGGAGCAGTTGTCCATACTGACGAGGGCAAGCGGTTTTTGCCCGTTTTGGAAACGCGTGTATAAAAGGGATGTTACCTTGCCGATATAACTGGCTGGGTGGGCAGGGCCGTTTTTAAAGTCCTCTAAAACTAACGGAAATGGTTCGCCGTTTGGGCTTGTGAGACTGTAGCCTTTTTCTGTAATTGTAAAGGATGCCATTTGCAGGGAATCCGCGCAGAATATTTCTTTTAGCCTGTCAAAATCCGCTTTATTTTTAGAATCCAGCGTTAAAGATTCCATAACGCTGCCTACCACTGTTTTTTCAATACTGCCATCTGCTTTTAATGTAACAAGGATCGAATAGTTGTCATGCGCATGGTTTATTTTTTCTATGATTTCATAATCAAACCCTTCTGCCACAATCAGCCCTTTGCGCAGCTTTCCCTCGTTTAAAAGGTTTTGTACGGCATTGGCCTGGAAGGCGCGGAAGAGGTTGCCGGCGCCAAAGTGAATCCAAAAGGGGTTTGCCCTTGTTTCTGCCAATACCTCCTTCCGGTTAAAAAGTGGCAGGCAAAATCCGGCCTCTTCCCATTTTTGCTTATTTTTTAAACCTTCTTCGTTTAACCTCATATTCTTACCGGTCTCCTTTTTTAGCGTTTTTCTCAATGGCTTCCCAAAGCCCGTTTAAATAGCAAGCCCCCAGTGCACGGTCATAAAGCCCATAGCCCGGCATGGCTACTTCATCCCATATCATACGGCCATGATCTGGGCGTATTGGGCCGTCAAACCCTATTTCATAGAGGGCTTTCATTATTTCATACATATCGAAATTTCCGTCAGAAGAAAGGTGCGCGGCTTCTTCAAAGTCGTCAGGAGAATGGAATTTTAAGTTGCGTACATGGGCAAAATGAATTCGGCCTTTTAAGGCACGTATCATACCCGGCAAATTGTTTTGCAGGTTTGTACCGTAGGAACCAGAACAAAAGGTAATGCCGTTATGCGGATTATCTACTAGACGCATGAGGCGCAGGATATTCTCTTTACAGGTAATAATACGAGGCAGGCCAAATACGCTCCATGCAGGATCGTCAGGGTGGATAGCCATGTTAATGTTGTATTTGTCACAGACAGGCATGATCTGTTCAAGGAAATACTTTAAGTTTGCAAACAGCCTATCGCCGTCAATCCCCTGATAAAGCGCAAACAGCTCTTTTACATGCTCCATCCGTTCCGGTTCCCATCCTGGCATAACACTGCCGTTCATATCCCCCGATATGGATTCAAACATTTTCTCCGGATCCAGAGAGTCAACAGCTTTTTTGGTATATGCGAGAACAGTTGAACCGTCCGGGCGCACCCGCGCAAGTTCTGTCCTTGTCCAGTCAAAGACAGGCATAAAATTGTAGCATACCAGGTGGATATCTTCTTTACCCAGGTTTTCTAAGGTTTCTATATAATTTTCAATGTATTTTTCACGCTCGGGGGCTCCGGTTTTGATGGCGTCGTGGACATTGACGCTTTCAATGCCTGAAATATGAAGGCCATACGCCTGTACTTCTGATTTGAGCGTGCGGATACTGCCTAAGTCCCATACCTCGCCGGGCTTTGTGTTGTATAATGTGGTGATGACGCCTGTTACGCCAGGGATTTGTCGGATTTGTTTTAGGGTTACGGTGTCAAAATCCGAACCATACCATCTTAGAGTCATTTCCATAGTTTGTTTTTATTTCCTTTCTGTAGGGTTTTCTTTTATTTATGGCACTGCTGGCAGGGAATTATGCATGAATGCACCCCAAAGAAAGAAATATACATTTACAGAAAAAAATTGCCGCACATATGGCGTTTCACCATATGTGCGGCAGATGTGACGGAAGTTAAAATTCCGGCTCAATCAGACCATAGGTATTGCTTTTCCTTTTGTAAACAACATTGACACGTTCCGTTTCCGCATTGCAAAATACAAAAAAGTCATGCCCTAATAACTCCATCTGTACGCAGGCATCTTCTGGGTACATTGGCTTCATGTCAAACTTTTTGGTACGGATGATACGGATTTCATCGTCAGCATCGGATTCTTTTTCAATAAATTCTTTTTTAAAGCTGGAAGCATTTTGGTGCTTGCTGATGATTTTCTTTTTGTATTTTTTAAGCTGGCGTTCAATGACTTCTTCTACCAAATCAATTGATACATACATATCGTTGCTTACCTGCTCGGAACGGATGATATTTCCTTTTACTGGTATAGTAACTTCGATTTTTTGGCGTTCTTTTTCTACGCTTAATGTAACAAATACATCTGTATCAGAGGTAAAGTATTTTTCTAATTTGCCTAGTTTGCTGTCTATGGCGCTCTTCAAGCCATCGGTTAAATCAATATTTCTTCCTGTAATCGTAATACGCATGGTATCCCGCCCCTTTCCTTGGTTACAGCTTTTTATGTACATGCTGTATGATGAAATAATTATACCATATTAGTTGATAATTTCAAGAAATTTCTGATATTACAATTTTTAAATAGTATTTGTATGTGTGCGAGGGGTGGGTGTTAGAGTGAACTGTAGGGGGTGGTGGCAAAGGGGCCGTCAGTCAGAGGGCAGGGTATGCGGCTGGGTCTGTGTTCAGGGGCTAAGGGGCTCTAAAGCA